>DATFNZ010000094.1:0-136256 GCA_035266085.1 Thermoanaerobaculia bacterium | reverse complement strand
CGGTGTCGCCTTGACCCCACCCTGCGCCAACGCGTGATCGTCCCGTAGAGACGTCCCAGACGAGTCACCCATACCGCTTCGGAATCGACAACGTCGGGGCGTCTCCGCGGCGGGAAAAACGTGGGATCCCACCAACAACTCCCGACGTCACAAGTCCCGGATACCCGGAACGAACTTCGGGCACGTCGGACTAGTGGCCTGTCAACGCAGAAATGATGTTCTGCGTAGGGTGCGCTGTGCGCACCACAACCGCTTTTGGTGCGCACAGCGCACCCTACGGATCTACGCAATCCTGCGTTGACAGCGAGGCTTAGAAAGTTCCCGAGCCGTGCATCAGCCGCGGCGGCCGGCAAGCCAGCGGACCCTGACGGCCGAGACGTCGCGCAGCCCGGGGCCGGTGAGGCGGAAGCGGACGATGCGCGGGAGATCGGCCGGAGATCTCCACAGGGCGGCCAGCTCGTTCAGGTTCGAGGCGGCGGGAGCCAGCAGCAGGCCGCCGGGGGCGGTCTCGGGGAGGATGCGGACCGTGCGGTGGAAGCCGCGGTCGTCGACGGTCTCCAGCAGGAGCGGCGGCAGCCCGAGGAGCCAGCGGTCCAACTGGCCCCGCCAGCTCAGCGAAACGTCGAGGGCGGCGAAGGTCCAGCTGGCCGCGGGAGCACGGTCGACTTCGACCCAGCGGCCGGCCGCCGCCACGATCTCCCCCCGGGGCTCCAGATGCCAGGCGAGGGGATGCGGCGAGCGGCGCAGGAGCAGCAGGCCGGGCGCGGGCCGCCGGGCGTCGAGCTCATAGGAGGCCAGGATGGCCCTCCAGGTCTCGGGGGTATCCCAGAGCATGTCGCGGCCGTCCAGGGTGCCGCCCTCGACGAGCAGCAGATCGGGGGAGGCGGCGCCCGCGGTGCCCGCGAAGTGGCGGGCGGCCAGGACGTCGAGCCGCCGGGTCAAGGTCGAATAGAGCTGGAGGGTGGGGCTCGGCACCCAGCGCAGACGGTTGGCCGGCAGATAGGAGAGCTCCCAGGGCAGCACGTCGACGCCGAGCCCGGCGGCGCGCACGGCCGCCGCGAAGCCTTCGGGCAGCCGCGAGGGCGCCAGCGCCCGCTCCTGGTCGAGAGCGGCACGGCGCCGCAAGGCCACGGGGTCCATGGCGGCGGCGAGGTTCCGGCAGCCCTTGAGGCCGAGCATCAGGTCGAGCCGGCTCATCACCGCCGGAACACCGAAGCGCAGGGCGCTCGCGGTGGCGAGGAGCAGCAGGAGGAACGCGGCGCCGCGGGCCGCCCATCGCTCCGCCGGCCGGCGGGCCAAGAGGAGCCCGAGCGCGACGACGCCGAGCACGAACGGAAGGAGCCCCAGGGTGTGGGTAGCGTCCGCACGTATGAAGGCGTGCTGGAAAGCCAGCCAGACGGGAAGCAGGAAAACCGCCCAGAGACCGGCGAGGCCGGTGCCTTTCGCGCGGGCGTGAAGGAAGAGCCCGGCGACCAGAGCCACGGCGGCCAGGCCCGCCGCCAGCTCCACGGGCGCCGCCGGCTGTGCCATGCCGGCGGCGTAACCCTGGGCCAGCTCTCCTTGCAATATCAGCCAGCGCCAGGCGTTCCCGGGTCCTCCAAAGATGAGAGGGACCATCACGGCGACGACCGCCGCCATGGCGCCGGCCATCGTGAGGAGCAGGCGGCCGTATCCCGGCGGCCGGCGCACGCAGAGGAGGAGGCCGAAGGAACCGAGGAAGGCCGCGGCCGAAAGGCCCAGGTAGATCGTGATCAGTCCGAAGACGACGGTGAGGGCGGCGGCCAGGGCTGGGGCCCAGAAGCTGCGGCCGGACGCCACCGGGGAAGGATGAGGCATGCCGGCCAGCTCCGGCGCGAGCAGCAGGCCCAGGATGAGCACCAGCCAGGAGTCGGCTCCCAGGCCCAGCATGTGGCTCGCCAGGAGGAAACCGGCGAAAAGCAGAGCCTCGAGACCGTCTGCCCGCCGCAGGACACGGGCCAGAGCAAGGGCGAAGAGCGCGTGCGCGCCGAGCCAGAAGAGGAGGGAGAGGAGGACGTGGTGCCCCAGGTCGGCCGGAGTGAACAGCCATCCCAGGGGACCGTAGGTGAAGGCGACGTCGCGCCCCGGCAGGCGGCCGGTGAAGGGCAGCGCATTGATCGCATAGGCCCAGGAAGGATCGAGGCCTCGGCCCAGCGAGCTGCCGACGTTGGGGAACAGGAAAAGGACCGGGACGAGCCAGGAAGCCGCGATCGCCCACCAGGACTTCGGGCTCCGCGCCGGCGAAGCACCGCCGGGCAGGGGCAAGGTCGGGGGGATCGCCACGACGGCACTTTAACCGAGACCTCACTCCACAACGAAAAAGGCGCCGGTGGACCGGCGCCTTTTCTACCGCGTTTACCGCGTCGCGGGCGAATCCCGGCTAGTCGTCGACTTCGACCTTGATCGTCTGCGCCACGAAGTTGCCGTTGCCTTGCCGGATGCCGCGGCCTTCGGCGCGGACGGGCCGGTTGGCGGCGACGGCGGAGGACACCTGGTTCAGGTTGCGGAGGTCGCCCCGGGCGATCCACTGCGTCTGGCCGTTGACGATGACGCGGGTGCCGCCGGCCAGGATCACGGTGTTGCCGTTGACCGACAGGACCGTGCCCTCGAACTCGGCGCCGGCGTTGGGACGCGGCTGCCGCGGCTGCCGCGGATCGTCGTTGCCGCCACGCCCGCCGCGTCCACCCCGCCGGCCGCCCCGGTCGTCGCCCGCCGGATCGTCCGCGCCACCGCCGCCGCGCTGGCCGCCGCGGTCATCGCCCGCCGGGTCGTCGGCGCCATGCCTCTTCTCGCCGGTCGAGGCGACGGACGAGCTGCTGGTGACGGCGACGGGGGCGCTCAGGTCGTCGAAAGCCGGCTCCGTGGGGCTGGAGCCGTTCGAGCAGCCCACGGCTCCGAAGGCGAGGGTCGAGAGGGAGAGGGTCAGGATATAAGGGAAACGGAAACGAGTCATAGGACCTCCTTGGTGTCGGGGCGGGGTCCGTGAGGATTTGCCCGCCCGATTTGCGTTCAGTCCTATAGACAGGCGAGGAGGCCCGGTGGGAACAGGAAATTTCAAATCATCCCTGAAGACGGCGGGCGAGCTGCTCCGCCCGCTGGCGGTTGGCGGCCTCGGCGTCCGTGGCCGCGACCTCGCGCCGGACGGTCGAGGCGACCCTCAGCTCCCTCGCCGGCGGCGGGAGGGCCTTGTCGTGGATGGCGTCCCAGGTCTGGCTGACCACGATGGCCTCGAGGTTCTGCAGGCGGTCGAGGACGGCCTCGCGCTCCTTCTGGAGAGCGGCCACCTCCCTCTCCAGCTCGCTGGTGGAGACGCCGAGCAATTTCTGCTTCGACCGCACCTTGAGCCAGTCCGAGACCACTCCCGCGAGAATGGCGGCGACGGGAATCAGTACCCAGCTTTCAATCATGTGATTGTCTCCTTGCCGCCAGTTGCATTCAGTTATTCTATGCTGCCTGTCCCGTATCCCCCACCCTGATACACTTCCCTCATACGCACATGATCACCAGCAGGTTTTCACCGCCGACGCCCGTCGCTCCCGAGTGGTCGCCCACCTCGTGGCAGACGAAGCCCGCGCTCCAGCAGCCGAAGTATCCGGATGCCGTGCGGGTCGAGGAGGTGCTGCGCGATCTCGCGCGCCTGCCGCCCCTGGTCACCTCGTGGGAGATCGAGAAGCTCAAGTCGCAGCTCGCCGAGGCGGCCCGCGGCGAGCGCTTCCTCCTCCAGGGCGGCGACTGCGCCGAGAGCTTCGAGGACTGCACCTCGGAGTCGATCGCCAGCAAGCTCAAGATCCTCCTCCAGATGAGCCTGGTGCTGGTCCACGGCGCCCGGCGGCGGGTGATCCGCGTCGGCCGCTTCGCGGGCCAGTACGCAAAGCCGCGCAGCGATGACATGGAGACCCGCGAGGGCGTGAGCCTGCCCTCCTACCGGGGCGACCTCATCAACCGCTCGCCGTGGTCGGCCGCCGACCGGATCCCGGACCCGGCGCTGCTGCTGCGCGGCTACGAGCGGGCCGGGCTGACGATCAACTTCATCCGCGCCCTGATCGAGGGCGGCTTCGCCGACCTGCACCACACCGAGTACTGGGACCTCGCCTGGGTGAAGCACTCCCCCCACGCCGAGGAGTATCACCGGCGGGTGGCGGCGATCCGCGACTCGCTGCACTTCCTCGAGTCGCTCTCCGGCCGGCAGACGGACGAGGTGACGCGGGTGGACTACTTCACCAGCCACGAAGGGCTCCACCTGCTCTACGAGCAGGCCCAGACCCGCCGGGTGCCGCGCCGGCCCGGCTGGTACAACCTGTCGACCCACTTCCCGTGGATCGGCATGCGCACGGCCCAGGCCGGCGGCGCCCACGTGGAGTTCTTCCGCGGGCTCGCCAACCCGATCGCCGTCAAGGTCGGGTCGGCCATGGCGCCCGAGGCGGTCGTGGAGCTGGCCGAGGTGCTCGACCCGCACCAGGAGCCCGGACGCCTCACCTTCATCCACCGCTTCGGCCACAAGAAGATCGCCGAGGGCCTGCCGCCGCTGATCGAGGCCGTGCGCCGGGCGGGGCGGACCGTGCTCTGGGTCTGCGACCCCATGCACGGCAACACCGAGGCCATTTCGAGCGGCCTCAAGACGCGGCGGTTCGACCACATCCTCTCGGAGCTCGAGGCTGCGTTCGACATCCACGAGAAGATGGGCTCCCGCCTCGGCGGCGTCCACTTCGAGCTCACCGGCGACGACGTCACCGAGTGCGTGGGCGGCGCCCGCAACCTCACGGAAGAGGACCTGCAGCGCGCCTACCGCTCGCAGGTGGACCCCCGCCTCAACTACGAGCAGGCCCTCGAGATGGCGCTGCGCATCGCGCGGCGGATGGGGCGCGAGACGGCTTGAGCCCGCGGACCGCGGCCTGGCTCCTCTCGCTCGCGCTCTTCGCCGCCCTCGCCTGCTCGCCCGCCGAGCCCTCGGAACCCGCGGGCGTGGTGGTGGAGTCCCTGTCCGCCCAGGGCGCGGCGGCGCGGGCAGGGCTGCGGCCGGGCGACATCCTCCTCTCCTGGCGGCGGCGGCAGGCCGCGGGTCCGCTGCGCACGTGCGACGACCTCGCCGCGGTGGAGATCGAGCAGGCGCCGAGAGGCCCCGTGGAGGTGCGGCGGCGGCGCGCCGGCCAGGCGTCCACCCTGGAGCTGCCGGCCGGCGACTGGGAGGTCGAAGTCCTGCCCCGGCGGGCCGGGCCTGACGGCGGCTGCCGGGCCCAGGCGCGGGCGCGGCGTTTCGCCCGGGAGACGCGGTGCCGCGAGGCGGTCGCGGCCTGGTCGGAAGCGCTGCCCGGGAGCGGCGGGGTCCACGCGGCCCGCATCCTCCGCGAGCAGGGCGCCTGCTCCACGGCCCTCGACGATTTCCCGGCGGCGGAGAAGGCGTTGAACGAGTCGCTGCGGCGGCTGCGGCAGACCGCGCCGGGCAGCCTGCACGAGGCCGCGACCTGGCACGCGCTCGGCCGGCTGGACCGGCGCCGCGGCGCCTTCGCCCGCTCGGAAAAGCACCTGCGCCGCGCCCTGGCCCTCCGCACCCGCCTGGCGCCGGAGAGCCTCGAACGGGCTTCGACCCTCAACAACCTCGGGATCGACGCCTGGTCCCAGGGCGACCAGCAGCGGGCACGGCCCCTGTACGTCGCGGCGCTCGCCCTCATCCGCGCCCGCGCCCCCGGCGGCCTGGACGAGGCGCGGGTGCTCAACAACCTCGGCCTCCTCGCCCGCGAGATGGCCGACCTCGAGGCCGCGGCCACCTATCTCGGCCAGGCCGGCAGCATCTGGCGGCGGCTCGTTCCCGAGAGCCAGGAGATGGCCAACCACTACGTCAACCTGGGGATGCTCGCCGCCGACCACAGCGACTTCGCCCTCTCCGACGAGCACTACCGGCAAGCCCTGCGCTGGTACGAAGCCTTCGCGCCGGAGAGCATGGAGATGTCCAAGATCCTGAACAACCTGGGCATCAATGCCATGGACCGCTTCGATCTGACCCAGTCCGACCTCCTGCTCCGGCGCGCCCTCGCCATCCGCCAGCGGCTGGCTCCAGGCTCCATCGAGGAGGCCGCGAGCCTGAGCAGCCTCGCCACGGTGGCGCAGGACCGGGGTCGGTTCGACGAGGCGAACGGCTTCGCCCGGCAGGCCCTCGCCCTGCGGGTCCAGCACGACCCGGGCAGCACGGAGGTGGCCCTCAGCCTGGCGATCCTCGCCTCCATCGCCGCCCGGCAGGACGACACGGAGACGGCGATCCGCCTCGGCGAGCAGGCCCTCGCCCTCCAGCACCGGCTCGCGCCGGGCACCAACAAGGAGGGCAAGCTCCTCAAGTTCCTGAGCAACCTGGACATCGGCCGGAAGCGATGGCGCAGGGCCGAGGAGCGGGCGCGGCAGGCCCTGGCGATCTTCCAACGGCAGGCGCCGCAGAGCCAGTCGGAAGCCGAGGCCCTCAACTGCCTCGGGAGGGTGCTCTGGCGCTCGGGACGCAAGGCCGAGGCCGCGCCCGTGCTCGCCGCGTCCCTCGACTCCCTGGAGTCTCAGATCGGCCGGATCGGCGGCACGGAAGAGGCCCGCTCGGGCTTCCAGGCGGGGTTCTCCCGTCTGTACGAGAACCTGATCACCTTCCAGATCGAGCAGGGCGACGCGGCCGGCGCCCTGCGCACCCTGGAGCGCTGGCGCGCGCGGATGCTGCTGACCCAGATCACCCAGCGCCGCCTCGCCTTCAGCGCCGACATCCCGGCGCCGCTGCTCAGCCGGCAGCGCGAGATCGACCGGCAGTACGAGCGGGCCCAGGCGGACCTCGCCGGAACCGACCCCGAGAACGCCGCGGAGGTCCAACCCCTCCTTCTCCGCCTGTCGCGGCTGCGCAGCGAGCGCTCCGAGGTGGTGGACCGCATCGTCCGCGCCTCGCCCCACTACGCCTCGCTCCAGTACCCCCAGCCTCTCGACCTGACGGCGGCCCGCCGCACCCTCGACCCCGGCACCGTGTGGCTCTCCTACTTCGTGACCAAGGACGCCTCCTACCTCTTCGTCGTGGTCCCCGAAGGGAGCGGCGAGGGACCGGGGATCCAGGTGCTCCCCCTGTCCGCGAACCGCCGGCAGCTCGAGGAGGAGACCGCCGTCTTCCGCGGCCTGATGCTGCGCGGCAAGGGCGGCCCGGCCCTGGAAAAGTCCCTCCTCATCCAGGGACGCAAGCTCTACGGCCTCCTGATCGCGCCCGCCGCGCCCTGGATCGGCGGCGCCCGGCGCATTCTGATCTCTCCTGACGGACCGCTCCACACCCTGCCCTTCGCCGCCCTGATAGTTCCCGGCGGGTTGATCCCCGACGGGCCCGGCGGGCCGGCCCGGTTCCTGGTGGAGTGGAAGCCGGTCCACACCGTGCTCTCGGCGACTCTCTACGCCGAGCTGAAGCGGGGGCGCCGCGGCGGACGGCCGGACGGCGGGCCGCTGGCCGCCTTCGCCGACCCGCGGCTTCCCGCCGCCTCCGGAGCCGCCGCGGACGAGGACGATCCGCCCCTGCGGCGCTACCGTGCCGGCCTGCCGCCCCTGCCGGGAGCCCGTGAAGAGGCGCGGGCCTTGATCGCCCTCTACGGCAGGGACGCCCAGGTCTACACCGGCGCCGCCGCCACCGAAGCCCAGGTCGGGAAGTTGGGGGCGCGGCCCCGCATCCTCCACTTCGCCAGCCACGCCCTGCTCGACCGCCGCTCGCCCCTCGACTCGGCCCTCGCCCTGGCCGTCCCCGCGAACGGGCTGGAGGACCGGGGCGACGGTCTCCTCCAGGCGTGGGAGATCCTCGAGCGCCTGCGCCTCGACGCCGACCTGGTCACCCTCTCGGCCTGCGACACGGGCCTGGGCCGCGACGCCGCCGGCGAGGGGCTGATCGGGCTCACCCGCGCCTTCCAATACGCCGGAGCGCGGTCGATCCTCGCCTCCCTCTGGGGAGTGCCGGACCGCTCGACGGCGGTGCTGATGGCGCGTTTCTACACCGGTCTGCGGGCGGGTTTGCCGAAGGATGAGGCCCTGCGGCAGGCGCAGCTCCAGCTCCTGCGGACGGGCGGGCTTGGGCACCCGTACTCCTGGGCGGGGTTCTCGCTGAACGGCGACTGGCGGTGAGGGGGAAGAAAGCCAAAAAAGACTGCAAGGACTGCAGGGACTGCAAAGACTCCAAGGACCTTGCTTCGTCCTTGTTGTCCTTGCAGCCCCTGCGGTCCTTGGTTTGCTCCTACCGGTCGCTGCCGATCGTGAAGCTCAGCCCCGGATCCGTGCTGGTGACCGTGATCTGCTGGCCGAGGGCGAAGCGCAGCTCGGCGATCTCCGGCCAGTCGGAGGCGGCGAGCAGGCCCGCCGGAATGCCCTTCCCTATCGCGTCCCAGTTCATGCCGCCGTCGAGCGAGCGGTAGAGGCCCTTGTGCCGCAGCCCGGCGAAGAGGATCTCGGGTCCTGCGGGTCCATCTCCAGGTCGGTCACCGGCGTTTTCTTGCCGAACAGGAAGTGCCACGTCTGGCCGGCGTTCTTGGAGCGCCAGATGCCCAGACCGTCCTTGAAGCCCGGCGGGAAGGTGGTCACCGTCGAATGCGAGCCGTTCGACGTCTGGCCGGTCGAGAGGGCGGTGAAGACCACCTTGCCGGCGCCGGACGTCGTGGGGTCGAGCACGATCTTGGTGACGGCGCCGCGGGTGAAGTTGTCCTTGCCCAGGTGCGTCCAGTCGTAGACGTTGGTGGCGGAGTTCCATTGCCCCTTGAGGATCCCCCGGCCGTACTGGGTGTCGCGCCGGATGCTGTTCTCCCCCGTCCCCACCCACACGGTCGCGCAACGGGCCTTCGAGCAATTGTCGAGGGCGATCGAGCCGACGGCGAGGGACTCGGCGCCGTCCGTCATCGGATGCCAAAAGTTCTTCGGGTGGACGGAGCCGTGCCAGACGCCGCCGGTGGCGGAGCCGATCCAGACGTCCCCCAGGGGATTCTCGGGGTTGGGCGCCACGACGTTGATACGGCCCGTGACCGGCACCCGGCCGGGCCAGGCCTGGCCCTCGTTGATCAGGTCGGGCCCCAGGGGGACCCAGGAATTCGCCGCCCACAGGGTGGACGGCAGCGCCAGCAGGGTAAAGCAGAGTGCGGCTCGTGCGTTCATCTGGGTGTCCTCGGCCAGCCGGGAGCCCGCCTTGAGTGGCGTCTCCGCGGTACCCGGTCAGCATGGAGACGGCGGCGGCGGGCGTTGGTATTAGATCGAAGGCCAGGCCGGATATCGTTGACAGACCGGCCCGGTTGCGCTGAGATCGTAAGCGTGCTGCGACCGATCGATCCGGTGTCCAGCGAAGCGCGCGAGGAGTTCCGCGGCGTCTTCGTGGAGTTCTTCCCGCGCCTGCGGAGCTTCTTCCTCGCCGCCGGCTTCCAGAAGGCCGATGCCGAGGATCTAAGTCAAACGGCGCTGTGGACCGTCTATCGATCGAGGGGGCAGTTCCGGGGCGACGGCAGCTTCGACGCCTGGGTCTACTCGATCGCCCGCAACGTGGCCCGGGACGAGTGGCGGCGCCGGGGGCGCATCACCGAGGAAGAGCAGGTGAACGAGACGATGCCGGACGACGTCCCCTCGGCCGAGGCACGGACGACCGGCCGGCAGGACCTCGAGCGGACCCTCGGCGCGATGGCGAAGCTGCCGGCGGGCATGCGGGCCTGCCTGCTCCTGCACGTGCAGAAGGGCCTCTCGTACCGGGAGATCGGCCAGCGCCTGTCGCTGGCCGTGCCGACGGTGAAGGTCCAGATCTGGAACGCCCGCCGGCGACTGCGGAGCCTGTTGGAGGAGGAGAGAGCGCCATGACCGACCCCATACCGATGCGGCCCCTGGGCCCCCATCCCACCGCCGAGCAGCTCTACCACGCCCGCGGGCGGCAGGATGAGGAATCGAAACGTCTCCTCCGCCACGCCGCCGGCTGCGCCCTGTGCTCGGAGGAGATGGCCCGCCAGGAGGCGTTCGACCAGCCCGAGGCGCTGCCCGCCGCCGCCCTGGAGGCCGCCTGGGAGCGGTTCGGCCGGGAGCCCGAGGCGCGCCGCGGCTCTCCTCCCCGCCGCGGCTCTTCTTCCCGCCGTGCACCCCTGCTCGCCCTGGCCGCGGCGCTGACCGCCTGCGTCCTGGGGCTCGGGATCTGGAACGCCCAGCGCATCCCCGAGCCGGCGGAACCGGCGGACACCGAGCGCGGCGCCGTGATGACCGGCGCCGGCTGGAGCCCCACCGGAGCCCTGAACGCCCCGCCGGCCGAGCTCACCTTCCCCAACCCCCAGGGCGAGCCGCGGCGGGTGCGCGTCTTCGACGCCTCGCAGGGCTACACCTGGACGAGCGAGCCCACCACCGGCGGCAGGATCGCCTTCCCCGAGGCGGAGCGGCAGCGCCTGCGGCCGGGAGTCGAGTATTTCTGGACGGTGCTGGACGGCGGCGAAGGGGCAGCGGCGCGGAGCTTCAGGATCGGGCGTTAGAAGGGGCGGCCCCACAGGGCCGCCCCACACCCGCCTCAGTTCACGTACTTCCCTTCCTCGATCTGCTTGATGAGCGTCTCGAGGCTCGTCCGGCTCTGGTCGTTCGGCGCCTTCGGGAGGCCGGCCCGGGCGGCGGCGAGGGCCTCCTTGGTGCGGCCGAGGGCGGCGTAGCCGCGGGCGAGGCCGACCTGCACCGGCCAGGTGCCGGGGAAGCGCCTGGCGTTCAGCTCGAAGACCTTCAGGGCGTCCTCGTTCTTCTTCTGCTGCTGGAGCTGGCGGCCGTACTGGTGCAGGTCCATGGCAGCGGCGGAAGGGTGGCTCATGGCGCGGTCCATGGTCTTCCTGGCATCGTCCGCCTTGCCGTTGGCCTCCTGGAGCTGGGCGAGGATCGCGAGGGAGGAGAAGCTCTCCTGACCCGTCGGGGGCTGAGCGGCCTGCTCGGCCCAGGTCAGGGCCTCCGCCAAGTTGGCCTTCCTCTGGAGGGCGAACTGGGCCGCCGCTTCCCGGTTCCGCGGGTTGAAGCCGGGGCTCGACCGCAGCTCGTCGCGGATGGCGGCCATGTAGACGCCGTCGATGTCGTTCACGCTGACGGTGAACGGCACCTGGAGATCCTCCCACTTCAGGGCCACCGTGGCCTTGTCGGCCTGGCGGTCGGTGAACTCGTAGGCGAGCCACTCGCTGTAGCCGCTCTTCTCCGGCTTCGCCGTGACGCGCAGGGCGTCCTCCTTGGCGTCGTAGAAGTAGCTCCCCCAGGAGGTGTGGTTCTTCGAGAAGATGATCGTCCACTCCTCCGCGTCCGGGATGAAGTGGAGGCCGTAGGAGCCGGCCGGCAGGGGCTTGCCCTGGACGCTGACGTCGTGAGAGGTGGTGAAGACGGTGTTCTCGTTGGCGCCGCCGCGCCACGGGCACTCCTTGCCGCAGGTGCCGAAGCCCAGGTCGGCCATGCCATAGGGCACCAGCGCGCCCCAGATCTTCCCCCGGCGGTCCTCGCCCGAGGGGCCGTGGACGTTGGGGCTGTTGTAAACGACGGTCAGTCGCACGGGGCCGATGCCCTGGGTCACGGAGCCGTACTGGTTGTCGCCGCTGGGCGGCAGGGTGAGGCCGGGCTGCTGCGCCCCGGCCGGCACGGCGGCGGTGCCGGCGAGCAGCGCGGCGGTGAGAAGAAAAGCGGATCTGCGGGCCATGATTCCTCCAAATAGATGTGGCTTTCGCCTTCTACGCAGGAAGGTCGAGAAGGTTCGGCGCTCGAAAGGCCTTTTACAGGTTGGTGACAATAGAGACCAGCAGGGCGGCCACACAGGGCCGCCCCTACGGACACGTCCCCTACCGCTTCTGCGCCTTCACTTCCAGCTCCGCCCCGACCTGGGCCGGCGGCAGCACACCGGTCAGCAGCAGCACCTTGCCCGACTCCGGGATGGCTATGTTGAGCGGCTTGACCCCGCCGACCAGGCCCTGCTGGAGACCCTTGGCCTCCTCCCGGAAAGCATCGTAGTCGGGCGCCGGCGTCGCCGGTTTGGCCGCCCTCTTCCGCCGGCCGATCCGCGTCCCGCCGCCTCCGCCTTCGTCGAGCATGGGAGTCTCGGCGGTGACGGTGATGACGTCCTCGACGGCGGAGCTGCCGCCGGGCCCGAGGTACTGGGACTGCTGCCCTCCCTCGTTGCCGCCGACGTTGATCCGGTCCGTCAGCACGCCGGGGGTGTCCTGGAGGACGGCCTGGAGGACGGCCGGCTGGAGGTCCCCGGAGCGGAAGCGGTAGCGGTTGCCGTCCGGCAGGAGCAGGCGCCAGCGGTGCTCCTGCACGGGCGAGTCGATCCGGGGCAGGCCGAGGGTGAGCTCGGAGCGCCCCTTGGGAATGGCTTTCTCCAGCACGGCGATGACCTCGACGACCGACTCCTTGCCCGTCTCGAAGCCCAGGGGGAGGGAGATCGTGCCGTTGTCCCGCTTCAAGGGCCGCACCGGCAGGTCGTCCACCTTGGCCGACCAGAGGATGGCGGAGGGCGGCAGGACGAGGTCGATCACCGTGCCCAGCCCGGCGGTGGGCCGCAGGGTCAGACGGTCGCGGTGCAGCAGGGTGCCGTCCACCGTCAGCAGCGTCGTGGTCTCCCGCAGGCGCACCACGGATGGCAGCACGGGTGCCGCCGGCAGGGGCGAGACGGCCATGGCGAGCCCCGTGGGCGCGCCGGTCAGCCGCCAGGCCGCCGCCAGGTCGAGGGCGCTCAGGGCGTCGCGGAACATCGGCGGCAGGTCGTCGAGGTCCACCCTTTGCCAGCCGGTCTCGGGGAGCGGCCGGGCGTCGGCGGCGACCGACGAGGAGAGGGCGAGGTAGCGGGCTCGCACGGGCGTCTGCGTCATCTCCGCCGTCTCCGCCGTCTCCGGCGCCACGGGGTCGAGGGGGAAGCTGGCGCCCGCCGCCGGCGTCGAGGTGAGCACCAGGTAGCCGGTGCCCCGGAGCTGAGACCGGCGGTGGACCGTCAGCCGGCGGGACTCGACGACCGGCACGACGTCGCCTTCGTCCGTGCCGGCCTTCTCGACGGCGAGGCCGGGCGGCAGGTCGACGGTGAAGCTCGAGATGCCGCCGCGCGACACCTCGTAGAGCACCACGTCGTGCCGCCGCGGCCCCTCGGGGCTGAGTTGCACCAGCGTCAGGACGACGCTCTGGGCGAGCAGCTTGTCGGCCTCGCCGCCGTCGCCCCGCCGCCGCACCTCCAGCTTCGGCCCTTCGCCCCGGCGGGTGGTCAGCCGCACCTTGCGGCGCCCCCCTTCGACCCGGTCGTCGACCACGATCGAGCCGGGGAGGCTCCAGGCGAGGTCGGCGGGCAGATCGATCTCGGTCGAAGCCACGGGCGCCGCGACCGCCGCGAGCTGCAGGTATCGGATACCGGCGCCCACCAGGGGCGCGGGCCCCGTGATCCTGACGGCGTACCGTCCGGGAACGGGAGCCACGAGGAGCACCTGACCGGCGGTGACCGACGCCGTTACCGAGGCGGTGACCCCCGATGCCGCCGAGCCGGACGGCCCCGTTGCCCTGACCTCCGCCTCCTGGGGCACGCCGGCCACGGGCAGCACCACCGGGCTCTTGCACTCCCCCTGGACCAGGACCTCGAGCTCGGAGGTCACGGCGGCGGCCTCCTCGCTCTGAATGACGACCGCCACGCGCTGCGCCACGACCTCGGCCACGGGCGCCTCGCGCAGGGCGGCCTTCTGGACCTTCTCCCGCTCGACCCGCTCCACGGTCTCGACCAGCGCGAGGTAGTCCTTGAGGGGGAGGCTCACCTCCCCGGGACGGGGAGCCGGCTCGGCGCCGCCCCGGGAAGCCATCAGGACCAGGGACAGCAGGACTGCGAGGCAACGGGGTCTCAGAACCATTGGACCTTCTCCTTTCCGTCCTTCGCGCGCAGCGCCAGGGCCGAGGGATTGGCCGACAGGGCGCTCCAGGCGGCGCCCACCTGGACGAACCCGGGCGGGCAGGGGAAGAGGGATGGGCTGGCGGTGGCAGCGGCGGCGCGGGGAGCCCAGGCGACCTGCTGGGCCATGAAGTTCGCCGTCTGGCGCTGGGCGGCCTGGGGCGGCGGCGCCACCATCCCGGCCCGGGCGGCGTCGGCGAGCTCGTAGGCCCGCCCTCCCGGCAGCACCACTCTCACCTCGACCTTGGCCGCGGGGGCGGAGAGCGCCGGCAGCGGCACCTCGAAGGCGCCCCCTTCCCCGGGCAGAGGGAAGGGGACGACCCCCAGGAGATGGACGACCTGCGTCGCCTCCTGGGTCAGCAGGGGCACGGCGAACGCGCCGGCTCCAGCCACGCCGGGAGCCACGGGCACGCCGTCGCGGCGGGCCTCCACCAGCTCGAAGCCGGCGGGGAGGCTGAACGAGAGCTGCTGCGCGCCGCGGTTCCGGACCTCGGCCCAGAGCTGGTACGAGGCCCGGCCGGCCTCCCCCACGGCCACGTCCACGAGCAGACGGTCGATCTGGGCGGCCAGCATCTCCGTCCGCTCGGCCCAGGCCGCCTCCCAGGCGGGCGGCCGGGCCGCGTCGGCGACGGCGAACAGGCGGCCGCTGGCGGAGGTGAGGGCCGCGGGGAGCCGCGCCGCCTCCCGCTCGTCCGGCGCGCGGGCGGCTCCGGGATCGGTCAGGCTGAGGATGCCGTCCCCCTGCAGGAAGGCCTTGGCGAGCAGGACGGTGCGCGAGCTCCCCGCGGGGATCAGCAGGGGCGTCGTGAACCGGTCCCGCGGGTCGCCGGCGAGGTCGAGCTCGATCGCCAGCGAGCCCTCGACGGGCGCCAGGGGCGTGACGGCCAGCGTCTCGCCGTCGATCTTCCAGTCCGCCACCGGGCCGCGGACGCTGACCACCTTGAGGCCGGCGGGGATCGGCAGCCGCAGGGTCTCGAGCCGCCCCTGGGCCACCCGGACCTCCACCCAGCCGAGCACCTTGAAGCGGGTGTGCAGCAGCGTCGAGGCCGTGGCCGAGGTGGCCTCGAAGCGCAGCGGGAGCTGGGCCCGCCGGGGCACGACCGCCTTGCCGGAGAGCGTCCAGCCGACCTCCTGGCCCGCCGGCGCGACGAAGCGCCAGCCGCCGCCCGCCACCCGGTCGACCAGGACCGGGCCCTGGGGATCGACGTCCTCGACGCCCGCCGGCGCCTCCAGGCGTCCCCGCACCACGGCCGCCAGGGGCGTCCGCAGGCCGAAGCGCCAGGTCGGCCGGGTCGCCGTCTCGTCGCGCGTCACGGCCACCACGGACTCCAGCTTCACCTCGTGCCGGCCGCGGCCGCGCACCTGGAGGGCCCAGCCCTTCTCCACCATCTGCACCCGCCCCTCGCCGCCCCCGAAGTCGGCGCGGATGAACGAGCCGACCTCGCCCAGCGGCACCGTCTGCCACTGGTCGTCGTAGAGGGTGAAGCGGAGGGCCTGCACCACCCGGGCGCTCTCCGGTCCCGCCTGGACGTCGAAGTCGGCGAGCTCCAGGGCGAACGGCGCCGGCGGCGCCGCCTCCGGGTCCGGCGACGGGTTGGCGCGGGCCCGCAGGCCCTCGTACTCGGCGAGCGGCAGCTTCACTTCCTGCGCTCCGGCCACCAGGGCGCTGACGATCGTCAGACCCAGGAAAAAGGTCAATCGCGGCATTGTCGTGTCCTCCTCTTGTCCTGGAGTTTAGACACGACGGCCCCTAATCCACGAAACCGGGCCGCTCGTCCCCCCGGACGGGCGGCTCACAATCGGCGAGCGTTGGGGTCAGGGCTTCGTCGAAGGCGAGGCGGGATCGTGGTCGTCTTGACCTTTTTCTTGAGATTCTTGAGATCGGCGGAGCTGACGCCTAGAGATCCTCTTCCGCGCCATGGCGGCGGTAAATCTCCTGCGGGAATTTTTTGGGTGATTGCAACGTCCGGCACGCCCGATCTCTCTTGGCACTCCCTCGAAGGTCTGGTAATCTTTCGTCTCAGCCTTGCTTTAGGACGCCATTGTCCCCCTTTCCCCTTGGAGGGTCCCGCATGAGTAGTAGTAGTACGGCCTCAGCTAGAACTTTATCATTTTCTCTTATTGGAGCCGCCCTGCTGGCGCTGCTCGCCGTTCCCCAAGGGGCGGCGGCGGCGGGCAAGGATGCGGCCACCGCCGGCAACTTCGACGCCCGGGTCAATGGCAAGCGCAACCTGAACGCCGTGCTGGCGCAGACCGCGGCGGTTCCCCTCAGGCCGCCCACGCCGGCGGAGCTCACCGCGCGGGTCCAGGTGATGCGGCGGGGGCTCGACGAGCTGCGGCGGACGGCTCCCGGCGCCTCCGCGCGCTTCTCGACCTTCACCGGCGCCCCTGAGATCGTCTCGGGCGACAAGGGGCCGCTGTCCGCCGCGGCCCCCGGCCGGGCCGGCATCGACATCGTGCGCGACTTCCTGCACACCAACCGCGCCCTCTACGGCCTGACCGGCGCCGAGATCGACGCCCTCCGGTTCATCGGCGAGAGCGTCAGCCCGAAGAGCGGCCTGCGCATGGTGCGGGTCGAGCAGCGGATCGGCGGCCTCCTGGTGTTCCAGAGCGAGACCCGGTTCGTCCTCGACCGCCAGGGCCGGATCTGGCGCTCCCTGGGCCTCCTGGTGCCCACCGGCGCCGCGGCCCTTCCCCCGGCGACCGCCTTCTCCGCCCCGCAGGCCCTGGCCCAGGCCATGAAGGCCGTGGGCATCACCCTCGACCCGTCGCGGATGCAGACCGCAGGCACCAACTCCGAGGGCACCGTGACCCGCGTCGTGACCACCGACGAGCGGATCGCCGGCGACGTGCAGAGCGACCTCGTCTACTTCCCGGCGGCCCCCGGCCGCCTCGTCCCGGCCTGGCGGCAGATCGTCTTCACCGCCACGGACAAGGACTACTACTCGCTGGTCGACGCCGGCACCGGCACGGTGATCTGGCGCAAGAACATCCGCCAGAGCGTCTCGACCCAGCCGGCGAGCTTCAGCGTCTACGTGCAGGCCGACGGCGAGACCCCGGCGGACAGCCCGGCTCCGGCGTCCCCCAACGCCGCGGCGCCGGGCGCCGGCACGCAGTTCCCCGCGATCTCGCGCACCACGGTCAACATGCTGGCGGTGCAGGACATCGTCGCCAGCCCGGACGGCTGGATCCCGGACGGCGGCACCACCACGACCGGCAACAACGTCGACGCCTGCGTCGACCGGGTCGGCGGCGCCGGTGAGGTCAACGTCTGCGACATCGGCACCCTCGACAACAACGGCCGGCCGATCGGCAACGGCGCGCTCAGCCGCGACTTCGTCGGCAATAGCCCGCGCGACTTCACCTACACGCCCGCGCCCCTGGTAGCCAATCCGGACGCCGGCGACACCCCGACCGGCACCGGAGCCGTGCAGGTCAACTTCCGGCGCGGCGCCACCACCCAGCTCTTCTACATCACCAACTGGTATCACGACCAGCTCTTCCAGCTCGGCTTCGACGAGGCCGCCGGCAACTTCCAGAACGTCAACTTCAGCGGCATGGGCGTGGGCGGCGACCGCGTGGCGGCCGACGTGCAGGACAGCTCGGGCACCAACAACGCCAACTTCGCCACTCCCCCGGACGGGATGTCGGGCCGCATGCAGATGTTCCGCTTCACCGGCCCCAATCCGGACCGCGACGGCGACCTCGACGCCGAGATCGTCGTCCACGAGCTGACCCACGGCACCTCCAACCGCTTGATCGGCAACGGCGCCGGCCTCAACTGGAGCCCCGGCGGCGGCATGGGCGAGGGCTGGAGCGACTTCTACGCCCTCTCCCTGCTCAACGGCACCAACGCCGACGACCCCAACGGCAAGTACGCCACCGGCGCCTACGCCACGTACCAGCTCGGCGGCCTGACCGACAACTACGTCTACGGCATCCGCCGCTTCCCCTACTCGACGGACAACACCGTCAACCCGCTCACCTGGGCGGATGTCGACGACGTCACGGACAACATGGCCGGGGGCATCCCCCCCAGCCCGCTGGGCTTCGAGTTCAACGGCGCCCTGGAGGTCCACAACGTCGGCGAGGTCTGGGCGCTGACGCTGTGGGAGGTCCGGAGCCGCATCATCGCCGACCCGGCCGGCGCCAATGGCGACGTGCCCACCGGCAACGCCACCATGCTGCAGATCGTCACCGACGGCATGAAGCTGACGCCCATGGAGCCCAGCTTCACGGACGCCCGCGACGCCCTGATCCTGGCTGACTGCGCCGCCAACGCCTGCGCCAACGAGCGCTCGATCTGGGACGGCTTCGCCGACCGCGGCCTGGGTTATGACGCCGTCTCCCCGCTCGGCTTCGCCGGCAACTTCAACTTCGGCAACATCGGCGTCGGCGAGTCGTTCTCGCTGCCCTTCCTCGACGTCGCCGGCACCGCCGTCAACGACTCGCTGGGCAACGGCAACGGCTTCGTCGATCCCGGCGAGCCGATCCAGCTCACCGTCTCCCTGCTCAACCCCTGGCGCAACGCGGGGAAGAACGTCCCCAGCGCCGCCGCCACCCTGACCTCGTCGACGGCTGGCGTGACGATCGTCGACGGCACGTCCGTCTACCCCGCGATCGCCGCCCAGGGCACGGCCAACGGCGACACGTTCCTGTTCACCGTCGCCCCCAGCGCCCTCTGCGGCCAGTCGCTCAAGTTCACCATCACCACGGTGAGCAGCCTCGGCACCCACGCGGTCGACTTCACGCTCCGCGTGGGCGAAGCCACCGGCCTCGGCGCGCCGGTCACGCTGACCAAGACCGTCGCCCCCGCTCTGGTCATCCCGGATGGCGATTCCCAGGGCGTCTTCGACACCTTCAACGTCACCAACGACCTCGAGATCGCCGACCTCGACTTCCGGGTCGACAGCCTCGCGCACACCTTCACCGGCGACCTGACCATCATGCTCCGGGCCCCCAACGGCTACGGCACCGACCTGATCTGGCTGCGCGAGGCGGTTCTCGGCGGCGGCGACGGCGACAACTTCATCAACACGGTGATCGACGACGAGTCGGTGAACGACCTCAACCAGTCGTTCGCCGCGGACGCGCCCTTCACCGGCGACTGGCTGCCGGCCTTCAACTCGCCCTTCTGGCCGGACTTCATCGGCATCCCCGAGGATCCCGTCGGCCAGCTCTCGCGCCTCGACGGCACGAGCACCGAGGGCAACTGGACGTTCTTCGTGGCCGACCAGTTCAACCTCGACGGCGGCCAGCTCAACGCCTGGTCGCTGATCGTGACCCCCCGGGCCTTCACCTGCGAGGGCTTCACGCCGGCGCCGGTGGTCACGGGCACCAAGACCGTCGCCGGCACCTTCCAGGTGGGCGGCACGGTCACCTACACCGTGACCCTCACCAACAACGGCGCCGGCGCCCAGCCGGACAACGCCGGTAACGAGCTCACCGACGTCCTCCCGGCCACCCTCACCCTGGTGAGCGCCAACGCCACCTCCGGTACCGCCTCGACGGCCGGCAACACGGTGAGCTGGAACGGCTCCCTGGCCGCCCTCGGCGGCTCGGTGACCATCACCATCACCGCCACCGTCAACCCCAGCGCCGCCGGCCAGACGGTCTCCAACCAGGGCACTATCTCCTACGACGCCGACGCCAACGGCAGCAACGAGGCGAGCGGCGTGACCGACGATCCGGGCACCGCGGCGGCCAACGATCCCACGTCGTTCGGGGTCGCGGGCGCGGCCGTGGTCACGGGCACCAAGACCGTCAGCGGCACGCCCACGGAGGGTGGAACGCTGACCTACACGGTGGTGCTCTCCAACAGCGGCACCGGCGCCCAGGCGGACAACCCGGGCAACGAGTTCACCGACGTCCTCCCCGCCTCGGTAACGCTGGTGAGCGCCAACGCCACCTCCGGTGCCGCCACGACGGCCGGCAACACGGTGAACTGGAACGGCTCCATCGCGGCTGGCGGTTCGGTGACCATCACCATCACCGCCACCGTCAACGCCGGCACCGCCGGCCAGACGGTCTCCAACCAGGGATCGATCTCCTACGACAGCAACGGTGACGGCACCAACGATGCCGCGGGCGTGACCGACAACCCCGGCACGCAGGCTCCCGGCGACCCGACCACCATCGTCATCGGCGGCGCGGGCATCGTGGACGTCCCGACGCTCTCCGAGGTCGGCCTCGCCGCCCTCATCCTCACCCTCGCCGGCGCCGCTCTCTTCCTGATGCGCCGCCGCCGTATCGCCTGACGTTCAGGTTCCAGACGTTCAGGTTCCGAGCCCCCGGCCATCCGGCCGGGGGTTTTTTCTTTCCCGCCGTTTTCCCTTCTTTTCAACCAACTCACGCAAAATGTGAAAAGCTTCTCTCCATTCAAGGCTGAGGAGAGACTTCCATGGCGGAATCCAGGTCTTCCCCGGGGAGTGGAGAGCGTATCGGCGCTTATCAGGTCTTGGAGCTCCTCGGGCGGGGGGGCATGGGCGAGGTCTTCCTCGCCTGGGACGATCGCCTGAAGCGGCGGGTGGCGGTTAAGCGCATCCGTCGCGACCGCGATCTCCAGCCCGCCTTGCGCCAGAGGCTCCTGCGGGAGGCCCAGGCGGTGGCCGGCCTCAATCACCCGGCCATCGTGCAGGTCCACGACCTGATCGAAGACGCCTCGGGCGACTGCCTCGTACTGGAATACGTCGAGGGGCAGACGCTGGCCGCCAGGCTGGCCGGCGGGCCTCTGGAGATCGCGCAGGCGCTCCGCCTGGCCGCGGAGATCGCCAGCGGCCTCGCCGCCGCCCACGCGGCGGGCATCGTCCACCGCGACCTCAAGCCGGAGAACGTGATCGTCACCCCCGCGGGCCACGCCAAGGTCCTGGACTTCGGTCTGGCCCGCATGCGGCAGGCCGCGGACGAGATCCTCCTCACGCAGCAGGGCACCATCCTCGGCACCTACCACACCATGTCCCCGGAGCAGGCGGGCGGCGGCGAGGCCGACGAGCGCTCGGACCTCTTCTCCCTCGGCGTCGTGCTCTACGAGATGTTGACCGGCCGCTCGCCGTTCCGCGGCGCCAATCCTCTCGAGGTCTTGAGGCGGGTGATCTCCGAGCACCCGCCGCGCGTCGACTCCCTGCGGCCGGGCGTCCCACCGCGGCTGGCGGCGCTGATCGAGCGCCTCCTCGCCAAGGAACCCGGCGACCGGCCCTCTGACGCGGCCACCGTGGAGCGGGAGCTCGGAGCGCTCTCATCCTCGTCGAGCTCGGCTTCCCAGGAGAGCGTCAGCGACCTCCCCACGATCGTCGCCATCCCTCTGGACACGACCAGCCGTCCCCTCCGCCGTTCCCCCACGGCTCCGGCCTCGACCGCGGGACTGTCGGTCCTCCGGGGCCGTCGGTTTGCCTGGCAGATCGCCATGATCGCGGTTCTGGCCGTGCTCGCGGGAGGGGGTTACCTCCTGCTTCACCGCCGGTCCGAAGAGCCGGCAAAGGCCGCGCAGGCGGCTCCCCCCAAGCCGCTCCTGGTCGTGGTGCCGAGACCGCAGATCGACGACGGCGACGACGAGCGGCTGGCCCTCGCGGCTTCAGGGGTCCTGACCGCGAGCCTGAACGCTCTCGGCTCGCTCGAAGGCGTGGCTGCCGTCGACCCCCTCCAACTCGTGGGATCCCCCAAGTCCGCGGTCGACATGGCGCGGGTGGCGGCGGCGGACGAAGTTCTCGCCGCCAGCCTCGAAAAGGCGGACGCAATGGGGCGGATCACCCTTCGGCGCATCCAGGGCACCGATGGCCGGGTCCTCTGGACGGACACCTTCGACGCCTCCATGGAGATGCAGGACCTCCGTCTGCTGGCTGACGTGGTAGGCATCCACCTCCGCCGGGGCTATCCAGGCAAGCGCCAGAGGCCGGGCATGATCGCCATGAACGTCCGTGACGAGGACTACGCCGCCTTCCTCGAGGTCAAGCAGCGCCTTGATGCGGGAACGACCTCTCCTCTGCCCGAACTGGCGCGCCTCGAGCGAGTGATTGAAACCTCCCCCCGGTTTCTGGAGGCCCGGATCCTGGCCGCCGAGGTGTCGTTGAGCCTCTTCCAGTCCACGAAGGACGGTGCCTACCGGGACCGTGCCTTGGCCCTGATCGATCAAGCCCAGGAGCTTGCTCCCGGAGATCCCCGCCCTTTCCGCACCCGGTTCCGGATCGAGCTGGCTGAAAACCAGCCGCGGTTGGCGACCCTCACCTTGAAGCAGTTGGAGAACCTGCTGCCCGGCGACGCGCAGATTCTCGTCCTGCGGGCCAACCTTGCGGAGCGCGAGGGCCGAACGGAACAGGCGCTCGCCGACCTGCGGACCGCGGCCGATCGGGTCCCCTCCTGGCGGAACCTGCACCAGCTCGCCGACCTCGAAGCCCGGAGCGGCCGGATCGACGACGCCCGGAAGCACCTCGGGAAGATCTTCTCGACTTCCTCCGGCAATCTTTGGGCCCTGGAGAAGCTGGCGGGGATCGAGCTCGTCTTCGGGGACCTGGGGCAGGCCGAACGGATCTACCTGGATCTCACGGCACGCGCACCGCAGAGCCGCTACTGGAACAGCGTCGGCGTGGTCCGGATCTTCCTGGGCCGATTCGAGGATGCCATCGTGGCCTTCCGCCAGGCTCTAGCGCTGGATCCGGGCAACGCCTACACCACCCTCAACCTAGCCGACGCGGAGAGCGGCCTCGGCCGTACGGGTGCCGCCGAGGCCCACTACCGTCTGGCTCTTCAAGGGCTGGAGAGGGACCGCCCCCCGGGTGGGCTGAGCCTGGACGACCGCATGGCCCAGGCTCAGTGCCTGGCTCGCCTCGGACGCACCCGGGAAGCGGTCGCGATCACCCAGGGGGTCCTCCAGGAAAGCCCGGACGATCCCTATCTCCTTCAATCCGCGGCGCTGGTGTACGTCCTGGTCGGAGACCGCGCCTCCGCTCTGGTCAGCGCCGAGAACGCTCTCGAAAAGGGCGTCCAGCGCCGCTGGCTTACTCTCCCTGCGTTCGCGCCTCTCCAGAAAGATACGGAGTTTCGGCGGCTCCTGGACAAGAGCCGTTGACCCTGGGCCGCCGGCGCGGGTGTGGGTGCGGGTGCGGTTCACGGTCACCTCCGGGAGGGTTTACGTTGCGTTCGATCACGAGGGCGGGATCCCCTTCCCCTGAGGAGGTGCGGCCTGGATTCATAGGCGATTTGACGCGCTTGAGCTTGGTGCGAACCCTAGTGCCATTGATGATCTCGCTGAGGCTGACAGAGTAGAACACCTTAATCTGGTCAAGGTCAGGGCCCGCCGTGCTGGAGATCTCGATGTTGCCTTGTATCGTGGCGCTCCCGGGTATCTGCAAAAGTGTGGTGGGAGTAACATATGTTCCGAAATCGATCTCTACAGTATGCTCGGTGATGCCTTCCACCTGCCAGACGATCAGATTGCCATTCCCCATATAGGGATAACCCTCCACAAGAGGAGGAGGATCACCCTCTGCAAGAAGATTATCTATCGTCATCTCATGCTCATTCTCATTGATCGTAACTTTGAGTATGCGCCGAGACCCCGGCCAATGCGGCCCGATTTCTGAAAACTCAGCTTCGTTTACAACAGCCGCTGCACTTTGCTTGCTCATCGCCTTCTCCTTTTGAGTGGCGTTCCGTTCAGCTTGAGGAGATATCACGTCCGATGCCAGCCTCCCATGGGACGGCGCGCTTGTGGCGAAATCCTTGTTGGCCAAGAGTTTACCGTCAAAGATGGTCCACTCGACACGTCCTCCTCGCCTGTCCGATCGGATACACTTGTATCCCGACAGAGAGAGACACATGTGACCCCACGACTGAATGCCGTTTCGGGTGAGCTGGCCGGCCGGAGCTTTGCCCTGGATGCAGAGGCGTTGACCGTCGGCCGCGACCGGGCCAACGCACTCCACCTGCGCGACCTGGCCGTCTCCCGCCACCACTGCGTGATCGAGGGCAAGGGCCGGCTCCTGCTGCGAGACCTGGGCAGCCGGCTGGGCACTTTCGTCAACGGTATACCCATCGCCGAGCGGCTCCTGGAGCACGGTGACCTCGTCACTGTCGGCGGCTCTCTGTTCCTCGTTCAGACGCGGGAGGAGGAACAGGGAGAGGAGAGCCCATCCGTCGTCCTGGACGACCGGCCCTGGGTGGCGGAGAGCACGGTGCACCTGGCTCCTGATACCGCGTTCCTCCTCCGGCCCGAGGCCTCCCTCACGGCCCGGCCTCCGGACGCCCGGGCAGCCCGCGACCTCCAGGCCTTGCTGAGGATCGGCAACGCCCTCCACGAAATCCGCGCCACGGCTCCCCTCGCCCGCCGGCTCCTCGAGCTGGCGCTGGAGACCGTGCCCGCCGAGCGGGCCGCTCTCCTTCTGCTGGACCCGACCGGCGCGCTGCCGGCGTCCTTCGCCCTCGACCGCCGGGGCCCCGTAGAGCCCTTCGCCGTGTCCCGCACCCTGGTCGAGCGTGTGGTGGCGGAGCGCTCCGCCCTGCTCTCGAACGACGTGCTTCAGACCGGAGGCTGGGACGGCGCCGAAAGCATCTAATCGGCCCGCCTCCAGTCGCTCCTCGCCGCCCCCCTGACCGGCTCCGAGGGCACGCAGGGGGTCCTCTACCTGGACACCCGTGAACCGGGCGTCCGGTTCGACGAACGGCACCTGGAGCTCGTGACCGCCGCGGCCGGCATCGCCGCGGCGGCGCTCGCCAACGTCCGTCACATGGAATTCCTGGAAGAGGAAAACAGGCGGATCGAGGCGGCCCTGGACGCCGGCATAGTAGGAGAGAGCGCACGCATGCTGGAGGTCCAGCGCCTGATCGCCCGAATCGCGAAGACGGACTCGACCGTCCTCTTGCGCGGCGAGAGCGGCACAGGCAAGGAGGTGGCGGCCCGCGCCCTCCACCGCGGCAGCCCCCGGGCCGGCAAGCCGTTCGTGGCGATCAACTGCGCCTCGCTCTCCGAGACGCTGCTCGAAAGCGAGCTCTTCGGCCATGAGAGGGGCGCTTTCACCGGAGCCGTGGAGCGCCGGACCGGCAAGATCGAGGCCGCCCAGGGCGGCACCCTGTTCCTGGACGAAGTCGGCGAGATCCCGCCGGCGCTCCAGGCCCGGCTGCTGCGAGTCCTCCAGGAGAGGGAGTTCGAGAGAGTGGGAAGCGCCCGGCCGATCAAGGCGGACGTCCGCCTGATCGCAGCCACCAACCGCGACCTCGAGAAAGCGATCCGCGAGGGGACCTTCCGGGAAGACCTCTACTACCGCCTGAACGTCATCGCCGTGGCTCTGCCGTCCTTGCGCGAGCGCAGGGAGGACATCCCTCTCCTCGCCAGCCACTTCGCTACGCTGTTCGGCAGGAAGCTCGGACGGCGCGTGGCGGGTTTCACCCCCGAGGCCCGGGCCTGCCTGCTCCGCTACAGATGGCCCGGCAATGTGCGCGAGCTCGCCAACGCCATCGAGCGGGCCGTGGTCCTGGGAGAAGGCGAGCTGATTCATCCCGAGGACCTGCCGGAGACCGTGCTCGAAGCCGCTCCCGCAATCGATCGAACCGAGCCGCTCGGCAAATACCACGACACGGTGAACGCTTTCAAAAAGCGGTTGATCCTCGAAGCGATCGATCAGGCCAGGGGCAACATCTCCAAGGCGGCGGAGCTGCTCGATCTCAATCCCACCTATCTCCACCGGTTGATCCGGAACTTCGATCTCAAAGACCGGGCCTGACGGTCCTCCCTATCCGATCGGATAAAGGGAGACTCTCCAATCAGATCGAATATCTTGCTGGCTCTACGATCTCTCCTATTGAAACTTCCACTTTTCGCTTGGCACGGCTCCTGCTCTCTACCTCCGGCGTAAGCTCGCGAATGAACGCGTAGCTCAACAACGCTCTTGAAAGCGGAAGGGGATTGTATGGCTAGACCGACTACACCGACAGGTCCAGTAGGTGGTAACAGTGGCGACCCGTTCAGTGAACAGGTCCAAGATAATGCCAAGATAATCGGCATGCATGTCGCCTCTGGCGAATTCATCGATTCCATCACGATGAACAACGACCTCACCGGCTTCGGTGTCCGTCATGGCGGTACCAACGGCGCCACTCTGGACCTCAATTTGCAGACCGGGGAGTACATCACCGGGATCAGTGGCCGAGCCGGCGAATTCGTGGACCTCCTGACCTTTCATACCAACACAAGAAGGGTGGATTTCGGCAATAAAAACAGCACCGCCGACACGTTCAACCTGTTCGCAAGTAGTGGCAGTGAGGTGTGCGGCTTCTTCGGCCGGTCCAGTAAGTATCTCGATAAGATCGGCATCATTCACCGGCCGAGAATCTGACACCTGACCGCGTCATCAGTCAGGCCCGGCAGGGGCAGGGCATGCGGACACGCCCTTCCCCTGCCCAGGCAGCACCCTATCTGAATAGATAGGCAATTCCATCTGAAACGCTACGCTTTTCGTCCCGGAAGGCTGGGCGGCGGCGGCCCGGAAAGCTGTAAATCCATTCTCTCCATGCGTTTATGTCGCTCGGCCAGCGCTCCGCCTGGACTGGCATCGCTCCTGCTCTCTCAAGAGCCCGTCCAAGCAACAAAACAATCAGGACGAAAGGAGACTGGAAATGCCTACCTGCGACAAACTGAAGAGGTTCAATGCCCTGGTGCCTCCGGGCGCGGTGGAGAAGTTCGCTCCGTTCGACGCGGACTTCTGCCTGACGGACCTGGTGCTCGACCTCTGGAGCTTCCCCGACGGGCTCGATTCGAAGGCCGGCTGCGGCATCTGGCTGGTCACCACGGGCTCGAGCGAGATCCTGTTCAATCTCTTCATCGACAAGCACGGCCAGCGGGTGAGCCTGAACAGCGGCGTCTTGTGTCCGAAGGGGTCCTATCTCACCGCCAACGCGGGGGTTTTCGCCAGCGGCGGGACCGCGGACCTCAGGGTTCTTCTGACCGGCCACGATTGCTGAACGGTGGGTCCCTGGGCGTCCGCCCGGACGCCCAGGACCTCTCTTTTACGTTCTTTTTACATCCTTCCGCCGGGGCTTTCCTCTCTGTCACACCGCCGTCGTCTCTCTTGCCGGGAATCTCCGTTACAGTCGCGGGGTTTGAAACCATGGAGGTAGCGGGACGTACCTCTTTGATCTCCGCCTTCAGCGGAGGAATCCCGGGGAGACATGATGTTGAGGAAACTCGCAATAGGGATCGTGACGGCTTTGCCCGTCCTGCTGGCCGGGTGCGGCGGCGACACGCCCGCCAGCGCCAAGGGCAGGGACCAGGCGAAGGGACAGGGGAAGGGCGGCGAGCCCGTTGGCGAGGTCCGCGAGGTCCGCGTGGTGAAGGCCGAGGAGGGCCGGCTCGCGCGCACCGTGGACGTTTCCGGGACTCTGGCCGCCGACGAGCAGGCGGAGCTCGGCTTCAAGGTCGCCGGCCGCCTGCAGCAGATGCTGGTGGACATCGGCTCGACCGTGCGGCGCGGCCAGGTGATCGCCCGGCTGACGCCGACCGACTATGAGCTGCGGGTCCGGCAGGCGGAGACCTCTCTCCAGCAGGCGCGCACCCAGCTCGGGCTGCCCCCTCAAGGGTCGGACGAGACGGTCGTCCCCGACCAGACCGCCGGCGTGCGCCAGGCCGCCGCGACGCTCAAGCAGGCGCAGCTCACCCGCGACCGCATGGCCCGGCTCTTCAGCGAGCAGCTCATCCCCCAGCAGGACCTCGACGCCGCCGAGGCGGCCCTCGGCGTGGCCGACGGGCGCCATCAGGAAGCCATCGAGACGGCCCGCACCCGCCAGGGCCTGCTCCTGCAGCGCAAATCCGAGCTCGCCATCGCCCGCCAGCAGCTCGCCGACTCCATCCTGAAGGCGCCGTTCGATGGCGCCATCCGCGAGCGGCAGGCCAGCGCCGGAGACTACGTGGCGCCTGGCGCTCCCGTCGCCGTCCTGGTGCGGGTGCATCCCCTGCGGCTGCGCCTCGCCATCCCCGAGCGCGAGGCGGCCGGCATCCAGACCGGCCAGGCCGTCCAGCTCACCGTCGAGGGGGACGCCGGCCAGCACACCGGCCGCGTCGCCCGCATCAGCCCGGCGATCAGCGAGGACAACCGTACGCTGATGGTCGAGGCCGAGGTGCCCAATACCGACGGCAGCCTGCGGCCGGGCTCCTTCGCCAAGGCCCAGATCGTCATCCAGGCCTCCGACACCGCCGTGCTCGTCCCCACCTCCTCCATCGTGGCCTTCGCCGGCATCGAGAAGGTGGTCGGCGTCGAGGCGGGTAAGGCGGTCGAGAAACGGGTCACGACCGGCCGCCGGTCCGGCGACCAGATCGAGATCGTCGAGGGAGTCAAGGCCGGAGAGCCGGTCGTGCTCCAGCCCGGAAACATCGTCACCGGCGAAGCCGTCAGAGTGGTGCTGTAGGGGCGGCCCCATGTCGCCGCCCTGTGTGAGGAGAAGGATGTAATGCAGAAACTTGCCGAGATCTGTATCCGCCGGCCCGTCTTCGCGGCCATGATCATCCTGGCCCTGGTGGTCGTGGGCGCCGCCAGCTATGGCCGTCTGGGCGTCGACCGCTTCCCCTCGGTCGACCTGCCGACCGTCTCGATCCGCACCCTCCTGCCGGGCGCCTCCACGGAGGAGACCGAGGCGGAGATCTCCCAACCCATCGAGGAGGTCGTCAACACCGTCGAGGGCATCGAGGAGCTGCGCTCCGTCTCCTCGGGCAGCAGCTCGTTCGTCATCGCGACGTTCGCCTTGAGCCGCGACATCGACACGGCGGCCCAGGACATCCGCGACCGCGTCTCGACGGTGATCCGCCGGCTGCCCGACGACACGCTGCCGCCGGTGATCGCCAAGTTCAACAACGACAGCGCGCCCGTGATGTCGGTCACCCTCTCGGGCAACCGCTCGCTGCGCGAGCTGACCGAGTACGCCGACAAGGTCGTGAAGGTCCAGCTCGAGCGCTCGGCCGGCGTCGGCGAGGTGACGATCGAAGGCGGCCTCGAGCGGGCCATCAACATCTGGATCGATCCCGACCGGCTGGCGGCCTATGGCATCCCCATCACCGCCGTGCGCGAGGCCCTGGTCCGCCAGAACACGGAGGCGCCGGGCGGCAACGTCACGGCCGGCGGCCGCGAGCAGATCCTGCGCACCATGGGACGCTTCGACGACGCCGGCGACTTCAACGGCCTCGTGGTGTCCACCATCAACGGCCAGCCGGTCCGCATCCGCGACCTCGGCAGCGCCGAGGACGGCACCAAGGAGCAGCGCTCGGTCTCGCGGCTGAACGGCGTGCCGACGGTGAGCCTCGAGGTCCGGCGGCAGTCGGGCGCCAACACCATCGAGGTCATCGAGGGGGTCAAGGAGGCGCTGGCGAGAGTCGAGAGCCAGCTCCCGCCGGACCTCAAGATCGAAACCATCCGCGACCAGTCGCGCTACATCTACGCCGCCCTCCACGAGATCAACCTCCACCTCATCCTGGGCAGCATCCTGGCCTCCCTGGTGGTGTTCGCCTTCATGCGGAGCTGGCGCTCGACGGTGATCGCCGCCGTCGCCATCCCCTGCTCCGTGATCGCCACCTTCGGCATGATGAAGGCCCTGGACTTCACCCTCAACAGCGTCACCATGCTGGCCCTGGTGCTGATGGTGGGAGTGGTGATCGACGACGCCATCGTCGTCCTCGAGAACATCTTCCGGTTCATTGAAGAGAAGAAGATGAAGCCCTTCGAGGCGGCGGCGGCGGCGACCCGGGAGATCGCCCTGCCCGTGCTCGCCACCACGCTCTCGCTGGTGGTCATCTTCGTGCCGGTCTCCTTCATGTCCAGCATCTCGGGCCGCTTCCTCTATCAGTTCGGCCTGACGGCGGCGGTGGCGGTGCTGGTGTCGCTGCTCGTCTCCTTCACCCTGACCCCCATGATGAGCGCCCGCATGCTGCGGGCCGCGGACGCGGCGGGCAGTCATGGAGGAGGACATGAGCCCGCGTCGCGCCGGGGCTTCTACGGCCGCATCGACAGCGCCTACGAGCGGCTGCTCCGGGCCACCATGAAGCGGCGGCGGCTGGCGGCCCTGGTCTGCCTCGGCGTCATGCTCGCCTCGATCCCCATGTTCAAGCTGGTCAAGGTCGAGTACATCCCGAGCGACGTCGACGAGTCCGAGTTCGAGATCAACGTCAACGCCCCCGAGGGGACGAGCGTCGCCGGCATCGACGAGGCCATGCGCGCCATCGAGGCCGAGCTGCGGCAGGTCCGGGGCGTCCGCATGGCCCTCGCCACGGCGGGCGGCGGCTTCCTGGGCGGCGTCAACCAGGGACGGGTCTTCGTGCGCATCGCGCCGCACGAGGAGCGGAAGCTCTCCATCTCCCGGTTCTTCAACAGCCTGGTCCGGCTCGATCCCGCCGCCGCCTTCCGCGGCAACTACTCCCAGCGGGACGTGATGAACGAAGTCCGCCGGCGCCTCTCCAAGTTCTCGGACATGCGCATCGCCGTCCGCAACGTCACCTCCTTCAACATCGGCGGCGGCAACGCCGACATCGACTTCTCGCTGCGCGGCCCCGATCTCCTGGCCCTCTCCAGATACGCCGAGCAACTGCGTGAGAAGTCCAAGGAGCTCGGCGGCATCGAGGACGCCGACACCACCCTCAAGCTCGACAAGCCCGAGCTGCGCGTGGTGGTGGACCGCGAGCGCGCCGCCGCGCTCGGCGTCGACATGTCCGACGTCGGCAGCGCCCTGGGCCTGATGGTGGGCGGCGACGCGGAGGTCTCCCGCTTCCGCGACCCGCAGGCCAACGACGACTACGACGTCCAGCTCCGGCTGGCCGAGGGGGCGCGCAACGACCCCAAGGCGATCCTCAACCTCTACGTCCCCGGCGAGGGCGGCAAGCTCTACCAGCTCGGCAACTTCGTGACCCTGAAGGAGGAGACGACCGCCTCCCGCGTCGACCGTCTCGACCGCCAGCGCCAGGTGAGCCTGCGGGCCGGCGTCGCCCCCGGCTATGCCCTGGCGGACCGCCTGGAAGCCCTGCAGGGGGCCGTCGACGAGATGAACCTGCCCCCCACCTACTCGACCGCCGTCGGCGGCCGTGGCCGGGAGCTTGCCCGCACCTACAACGAGTTCATCTTCGCCCTGCTGCTCTCCATCATCTTCATGTACATGATCCTGGCGTCGCAGTTCGAGAGCGTGGTCCACCCGCTGACCATCCTGCTCTCGCTGCCCCTCGCCGTGCCCTTCGCCATGTTCTCGCTGTGGGCCACCGGCAACACGCTCAACCTCTACTCGGCCCTGGGCATCCTGGTGCTCTTCGGCGTGGTCAAGAAGAACGCCATTCTCCAGATCGACCACATGAACGGCCTGCGGCGGGCCGGCATGGACCGGGCGGCCGCCATCATCCAGGGCAACCGCGACCGTCTCCGCCCCATCCTCATGACCACCCTGGCCCTGGTGGCCGGCATGCTCCCCCTCGCCCTGGGCACCGGCCCGGGCGCCGAGGAGCGGCGGGCCATCGCCGTGGTGGTGATCGGCGGCCAGACCCTCTCCCTCCTGCTGACGCTCCTCGCGACGCCGGTCTTCTACTCGCTCTTCGACGACCTCCGGGGCACGGAGAAGGTGGGAGCGCTGGTCCGCCGCTGGCGGCCGAAGCCGAAGCGGGAGAAGCTGGAGGAAGAGGCGGCGTAGCTTCTTTGGTATCGTTCCCTTTCTGGAACCTCCACGAAAGGGAACGCCATGAACGGTCCGGATCCAACCGTAGCACCTCCTCCACCGCCGGGCATGCCGCCGCCGCAGCAGCCCGGCCCGCCGCCCAAGCAGGGCCTGAGCGCCCTCGCCTGGGTCGGTATCGGCTGCGCCATCCTCGCCGTGCTGGGCATGCTCGTGCTCGGCGGCGTCGTCGCCGTGGGCGGCTATTTCGCCAAGAAGGGGATCGACAAGCTCGAAAAGAACCCGGCGCTCGCAGTGGCCGAGGCGTTCGTGCGGGCCAACCCGGACCTCGACGTCGTCAGCACCGACGAAACGGCAGGCACGATCACCGTCAAGAACAACAAGACCGGCGACGTGGTGACCTTGAACGCCAAGGACATCCAGGAGGGCCGGTTCGAGGTCGAGACCGGCGAGGGCAAGACGGTGTTCGACGCTTCCTCGGGCAAGGACGGCGGCACGCTCAAGGTGACGAATGAGAAGGGCGAGGTCGCCACCCTCCAGGCCGGCGCGGGAGCGCCGCAGAACCTTCCCTCCTGGGTGCCGGTCTACCCCGGCGGCACCGTCCAGGGGAGCCTCGACACGAGCGGCGGCGGCGGCTCGGCGGTGGCCTTCACCGTCACCACCACGGACCCGGCCGACAAGGTGCTCTCCTTCTACCAGTCGAAGCTCGAGGCAGCCGGCCTCGAGGTGAACACGTACAGCGCTTCCGTCAACAAGCAGCAGCTCGGCGGCACGCTGACCGGCAGCAGCGAGAGCCCGAAGCGGGAAGTGAGCGTGCTCGTCTCCTCCGGGGAGGGACAGACGCAGGCGATCATCACCCTGCAGGAGCAGAAGTAAGGCCCGGCCATTCCCTGCGCAGCAGGCCGAAGAGCAGGGCGTCCTGGATCTCGCCGTTGACGATCCAGCGCTCCCGCAGGTAGCCCTCCTGCCGGAAGCCGAGACGTTCCAGGGACCGTATCGAGGCGGCGTTGCGCGGGTCGACGTCCGCCTCCAGACGGTGCAGGTCGAGGTCGCCGAACGCGAAGCCGAGGAGCGCGCCGAGGGCCTCGCCTATGTATCCCTTCCCCCAGTGCTCACGGCCGAGCGCGTAGCCGATCTCGGCCCGGCGGTTGTCCGTATCGAGATGGAACAGGGTGCAGGTCCCCATCACGAGGTCGTCCTCCCGCCGCGCGACGCCCCATTGGAAGTACGTCCGCCGGCGGAACTTGTCGTGAATGTCCGTCAAAAGACTTTGCGCGGCCTCGCGGTCCTCCAGTGGCGGTGAGCTCCAGTAGCGCATCACCTCGGCATTCGAAAAGACGTCGAACAGCGCGTCCACGTCTCCCTCGTCCAGCCACCGCAAGGCCACCCGCGAGGCGAGCAGGGTTGGCAGGCGGTCCGTTCCGATCATGGGCCCAGTCTATCAACGCCCTGTAACGCCCCAGCGTCCACCGCGCCTGTAGATAATGTAGTCAAGCAGGAGGATCCAACCGTGAGCGCAATTTTCGGTGAGCTGTTGAGCTTTCCCCAGGAGAACGGGCCCGAGGTGACCCTCCGGGTCTTCGGCGACGAGCACTATGCCCGGTACGAGGACGTCGACGGCTTCACGGTGATCTACGACGAAGCCAGGGGGCTGTTCTGCTACGCCGATCTGGCGGGCAACCGCCTCGTCTCCACCGGCGTGCCGGTCGATCAGCCGCCACCGCCGGGGCTCGTGCGCCACCTGCAGGAGTCGCTGGCCGTCAAGAAGGCGAAAATCGAGGAACGCGAGCTCCGGCACCGCATGCCCGGCGTCGCCGCCTTCGAGGAGGTCGTCCGCACGTTCGGCCCCAACCAGGGGTTGCTCAGCGGCCGGAAGCTCTCGATCGGCCAGGTCCGGGGGCTCACCATCCTGGTCAATTTCCAGGACGTCACCAGCACGACGACGGCGACGGACGTGGCGGAGATGCTCAACGGCGCCAACTACACGAGAAACGGCAACATCTGCTCGGTGCGCGAGTACTTCCTGCGGGTCTCCAGCAACAAGCTGGACTATACGAACACGGTGGTCGGACCCTTCACGCTGAGCCACAACCGTCAGCACTACATCGAAAATCTGCTGGTCAAGGAAGCCCTTCAGCTCGCCGTGGCGTCCGGCCTGGACCTGACCCAGTTCGATTCCCAGAACGAGGGGATCGTCGATGCCCTGAACATCCTCTACGCCGGGCAGAGCGTCTATACGAAGAACCTCTGGCCGCACAATTCTGTCGCCGATCTGCGGTTCGGCCCGATGCGCACCAATCTTTACCTGTTGACGGGTTTGGGACGCCAGCCCTCGGAGCTCTCGATCGGCACGTTCTGCCATGAGAACGGGCACCTGCTGTGCCGGTTCCCGGACATGTACGACTACGGGCAGCGCGACGGCGACGGCCTGTCCAGCTCGGGCATCGGCCATTACTGCCTGATGGGGGCCGGCAACCACCTGGACTTCGGCCGCAGCCCGGCGCCCGTCTGCGCCTATCTGCGCGACTTGGCGGGATGGTGCGACACGGTGATCGATCTGAACGCGCCCGGCGACCACGAGGCCGTCCATGGGCGCTACGGCGAGGTCATGAAGTTCGGCACGAGCAAGCCCAACGAGTACTTCATCGTCGAAAACCGGTCGCGGATGGGGCTGGACCGCTCCGGTTCGGCCAACGGCCTCGCCGTCTACCACTGCGACATCTTCGGCTCCAACGAGCTCCAGGAGGGGACGGCGACCAAGCACTACCAGTGCGCCCTGCTCCAGGCCGACGGCCGGCGCGACCTGGAAGGCAACCCCGAGGTCCAGGGCAACCAGGGGGACGGCAGCGACCTGTTCGGCCCGGTCGCGGGGACGGCCGTCTCCAGCACGTCCAATCCGCACTCCCGGGAGTGGGACGGCCGCGAGTCGGGGCTGGTCCTGTCGGACATCTCAGCCCCGGGCGAGCGGATCACCTTCCGCGCCGGGCAGGCGAGCCCGGCGCAGACGGCCTCGGGGGAGCAGACGCCGAACCTGGCCATCCCCGACAACAACACGGGCGGAGTCGCGAGCACGATCAGCCTGGCGGCCTCGGGAATCGTCCGCCGGATCAAGGTCGACGTCGACGTCGCGCACACCTTCATCGCCGACCTCGTCGTCGAGCTGGTCTCACCCGCGGGCCGGCGGGCCGCCCTCCACACGCGCCAGGGCGGCTCGGCGGACGACCTCATCGTCTCCTACGACTCGAACCGGCCCGGGGAGCTGAGCAACATGGTCGGCCAGCCCATGCAGGGCAACTGGGTCCTGCGCCTGTCGGACCGCGAGGGGGCCGACGTGGGCACGCTCCGGAAGTGGAGGATCGAGGTGGAGGGGGCGTGAGGGAGTGAGAGGCGGTCAGGGCCTGGTATCAGCAGCCAGCCAGCCTTCCGATCGCAGCCGCTCTGCTGCAAGGTCGATCTGTGCGGGCGTGAACTGGCGTTTTCTGGGTCCCCAGGCGTAGGTTGCCCGCTTGATGCCTTCGGGATCCTGAGCATGTTCCTGAGTGGCAACCCAATGGACGGTCGCGAGCAACTCCAGCCCGAAAGGCGTCTCGAAGCCCTCGACCAGCCGGACTACCCGGTCGAAGCGCTCACGAGTGGCCGGGTGAGCTTCCAGGAAAGACTCTGCATCTCGAACTGCTCCTGGCACCAACGCCAGTTGCTTGCTCGGTGCGTCGCCGCCATCCGCATAGCCTGAGATCAAATGCCCCTCGATGTCTCGCAAAACGTGGCGCAAGTTCTCCGCATAGGGGCCGAAGAGCGCCTTCACGTATCGCAGGCGTAGGGGCTCACCGGCGGCCTGGAGAAAGTACATCAACTTGTGCACCTCCAGCAGCGAAATGGAGGGGTCCATCAGCGCGGCGAGGTAGCGGTCCATCAGGCCTAGCAGGGCGGCTCGGCCAGCCGTCATTTTCGGCACGTCGCTCGATCGGTTGGTGCGCGTTTCCGCTGGAGCCCCCCCGGGCTCGAACACCACAGCCTCCACCTCTGGGAGTGCCGTTAAAGCAAGCTCGATGAGCGGCCGAACCTCGGCCCAGTCGAGCCCGCCCAATCCGCTACCCAAGGGGGGAATGGCGATGGAACGGATGTTGCGCGCCCGAATTTCGGTTACTAGGGCCGCCAGCCCTACCTGGATATCCTCGATACGGCTCTTGCCCCGCCAGTGGCGCTTCGTTGGGAAGTTGATGATGTAGCGCGGCCAGGTGAGCTCGCCGGTATCGAACACGAACATGCGTCCAGGCTGCACCTCTCTCCTCTTGCACGCCGCCTCATAGGCCCTGAAGTTGGCCGGGAAGACGTTCTTGAACTGCAAAGCGATGCCTCGCCCCATCACCCCCACACAGTTGACGGTATTGACTAAGGCCTCGGCCTCGGCTTTCAGGATGTCACCTTGAAGGAAACGGATCATCGCGCTCTCCAACTTCAATAGTACCAGTCCCGGCGAACCTCGACCACTGGCCTGTGCGCCGATCCGGACAGCGTACGGACCACAAGGTTCTGGATCGATGGGGACTGTACCCCGATGCGTCCCACGAGATGCCATGGAAAGAACTCGCGAACCAGAAACTCAGCCTGCTTGCCTTCCTTGACCTGCTCGTCCCGGAAATCCGTCTTCGCCACCGCTGCCCAATTCACCTCGGAAAGTTGGTCGAGCCGGTTGCGGAACTCGGTGTAATACGCCCCGGCATTCGATAGGCTGAAGGCCCAGCGGCGGCCTTCTCCTTCGGCCCAGGTGACGGTTTCCTGCAAATCCGCTTCCAGAGTCACGATTGGCTCCTGCCCGCCATGGTAGGCCAATTCCTGATGGTTATCGCGATAAATCAGATACAGCATGATTGAGCGCGGGCACAAGTAAAAGGGAACATAGTCGCCGACATAATCACCCGGATGGCATTTCACGGACAATCGAAGCCGACGCTGCTTGATATTGCTCATTCCGATCGAAGCCGTGGGCCCGCCTCTGGCAATCATCGCCGCGTCTGACCACAAGCCGCCGTCGGTCAGGATCGACGATAGGTTGTCCACATGGGTGATGTGGTAAAGGGAGGGGCGATCCGGCACGTCCGTCATGCCTCGGCTTCCTTTTGAGGATGGAAGGCGATTCTGATGCGGACTGTATCGTAGTCTTTCGTCATCACCTCTCGTCCCATCAAGGCGGCCATGAGTGCTGTGAGCCGCTGCTGACCATCGATCAGAATGCGTTTGCCCGCCGATGTGTGCCGTCCTTAAGCCTCACCGTGGGATTGCGCCAGGAAATCAGGTAGCCAACCGGATATCCCTGGTAGAGAGAGTCGAGCAGGTTGCGAACCTTGGTGGCATCCCAGACGAAGGGCCGCTGAATCTCGGGAATCGCAATTTCACCGGACTTGATCCAGGTGAGGAGCGTCTCGATCGGGTGCGGGGTAACGGAATAACGTTGGGTCATGGCTCAGCGTCTCCCCCGAGGATGTCGTCAAGCAGTCCTGGGCAGCTTAGGTTGGAGAGCATGGAATCGTAGAGGTAGAGTTACCGGTCCGAACTTTAGCATGCCCGTAGCACCCTGGCACCCTTTCTCGCCGCCCTCACTCCCTCGCTTACAGCGGCTCGTGGTGGGGCTGGCCTCCCGGAGAACTCGGAGACGGCCGGTGGCGGCCATTCGGCGTAGGGCTATGGAGACAGCTTCGGCTTGACGGGGACGGCGCAACCTCTCGCCGTATCACTGTTGGATCTCGGCCGTGACCGTCGAGGTGCCGAAGGCTTCGCCGAGTGGGCAGCGATGGTCTTTGAGAGGAATCAAAGCAATGAAGTGGCTCCAGCCCAATTGTCGCGACAGTGTAGCGACAATCTCCCGATACTAGAAAACCTCGGCGAACTGGACCATGCGGCAAGTTCTTTTCGCCAAAGCTACGGCCGAATTCCATCTCCAATTATGCGGCCATTGACCTCGCTGGCCGGCCTGCCGGCCGGAACGGGCCGCTCGCCGGAGCCGAAAGGAGCTCTCCGCCGCGAGCCCGGAGGGCGCCAGACTTTTAGCCCAGGGCGTGAGCCCTGGGGACAAGCACCACCACCTCTCAGGAGCCCCGCAGGGGCGGCAGACTCTCTTCCCGGGGATGTGAGCCTTTTTTACGGAAGCATAAAGTTGAGCGATGGCAACCCGTTTATCCGTCCGACGAATCCGTTCGGCTGAGGCGAAGAGTCTGCCGCCCCTGCGGGGCTCTGTGGTAAGTTGGGGCGCTCGTCCCAGGGCTCACGCCCTGGGCTAAAAGTCTGGCGCCCTCCGGGCTCGCGGTGAGGGCCTCCCCGAGAAGTTACCCGAGCCGACGAGCTATGTCGGCCCCACGTCCGAAGCTGAGCGGAACGAGCGGCTCGCCGGAGCCAAAAGTTGGCTCGCCGGACCTTAAAGTTCGTCTGCCGGACCTTAAAGTTCGTTCGCCGACCGGAACGGATGGTCCGCCGGAGCCTAAAGTTGTCTCGCCGACCGGAACGGGTCGCCCGCCGGCCGGAACGGGTCGCTCGCCGGTCGGAACGGATGGCTCGCCGGAGTCAAAAGTCGGCTCGCCGGCCGGAACGAGTCGCTCGCCGGTCGGAACGGACGGCTCGCCGGAGTCAAAAGTTGGCTCGCCGGCCGGAACGAGTCGCTCGCCGGGCGGAGCGGACGGCTCGCCGGAGTCGAAAGCTGGCTCGCCGGCCGGAACGAGTCGCCCGCCGGAGCCGGAAGGAGCTCTACGGAGCCTGATTGGCAGTGACCGAGTCCCCCATGCACTCCCGCAGGTTCTCGTAGCCTCGCGCCGTCAGCTCCTCTATTCGCGGCGGCGCACCGGTCTCGGCGCGCAGGCGGTCGGCGGCGTGCCTGCGCAGGAGGTGGAGGTCGGGATGGTCCGGCCAGTCCCCGGGCTCCAGGTGGAGACGGCGGAGGGCGTGGACCGGGGGCATGGCGGTCTTGGCCCGGTCGTCCATGGGGAGCTGCCACATGCCGAGGCGGAAGTAGATCCGCTCCGCGCACTGGGCCAGTTGCGCCCGCACCTGCGCCGGCTCGCCGTAGAGGAAGTTGGGCGGCGACGGCTGGTCGGTGGCGTGGCAGGTCGAGCAGTAGCGGAAGAAGGCTCGCAGGGCAGGCTCGGGAAAGGGGGCGGCCCCTCCCAGGGTGTCGAGCGCCACCGGCGGCATGCCCGCGGTGTCGGTGCAGCAGTGCACGCTGGCCGGGCCGCCGAGCTTCGCGAGGAGGGCCGGTACGAGGACCGCCCGGCGGAAGGGCCGGTCCGCCAGGGCATCGCTCTCCCCCGCCGCCGTGCTCCGCGCCAGGGCCTCGACCGCCTCGTTTACAGCGGCGAAATCGGAGAGGAAGGTGAGCTCGGCATGGCCTTCGAGGGTGTCCGCTCCGGTATCGCTCCAGGAGAGGTCGAGCCGTTCGACGGCATCGCCACCGGGCCGCCGGGCTCGGAATCCGGAGCCCTTCCGGACGAGCGTCAGCCCGGTCGCCGCCTCCCCCTGAACCGCGAGGTCGGAGAGCTCGACGGCGCCGTCGATCATCACCCGCTCGATCTCTCCCCCTGTCACCCGTCCGGCCGCGAGATAGATCCGTCCTTGGAGCCCGAAGCCGCCTCGGCAATCCAGCTTCAGGCGATCTACTTTCCCAGAGGCGCTCCGTCTCGCCGCCAGACGGCAATCGGCGGCCAGGGTGCGGCGGGGGGCTTCGAGAGCGCTGCCGGAGTTGAAGAGGCGCGCATCCAGATCCCGGACGTCGCGTTCGGCGAGGAAGGCGGCCAAGCCCGCGACCAGCCTCTCGAGACCGCCGCCGGGCTTCCAGGTCTGCAGCGGCGGACGCGGGTTGAGGGGCTCGAAGGGCGCGGGGATGACAGAGTGCATCACCAGACCTCCCAGCAGCGCCGAAGCTTCCGGGGTGAGGCTGCCCGGCACGCTCACCTGGCGGGGGCCGGCTGCGCTGCCGGCGAACGGGTCGCGGTTGGGAAGCAGGGGATCGGAGACGGCGAGGCCCTGCGGGAAGCGCTCCCCCACCGGCTCGGCGAAGGGCGCGAACCGGCCGCCGGTCAGGCGGTACTGGAGAGCCGCCTTGAACAGCGCCGCCCGGCACCAGGGCGCCCGCTCCCCGATGTCGCAGCCTTCGCGCCAGAGCCGGAGGTCGAGGGCGAAGCGGTTCGCCCGCTCGGCCGCCGCCTGGATGGCGTACGGCGAGTCGGGCCCCAGGTCCACGGGGAAGCCGTAGAAGCCGCGCCCCTCGTCGCGCAGCAGGCGGGCGATGCGCGGGTTGGCGTTGGTCTCGTCCCAGAGCTGGCGGGCGAAGATGGGCGCGGCGTTCTGATGGCAGGCGGTGCACAGGGCGCGCGAGGCGTAGAGCACGCGCGGCCGGCCGCCCGGCCGGTAGTCGTGCACCACCTGGAACTCGAAGCGTCCGGCCGCCTCGTTGTAGCTGATCACTTCGAGGATCGCCGCCGTCTCCTGATAGCCGAGGTAGAGGCGGTCCTTGAGCAGGGGCGCGCCTGGCCGGCCGGGGTCCTCCACCACCGCCAGGATGGCGCGCGGCGCGTGGAAGAAGCGGGGGGCGGCGGCGTTGCGCTGGAGCGACCGGCCGAGGGGGATGAGGACGCGCTCGAAGGGCGTGCCGCCCAGCCGCTCCCCGATAGCCTGGACGAGCGCGGAGAACGGGAAGGGGACGTCGTAGCCCCCCTTGGAAGCGACCAGGAAGTCGAACAGCGACCGCCCGGCCGGCGGCAGGTCCTCCCCCGGATCCTCGGGATCGACGGCCCAGGGGATCAGCCGGCCGGCCGGTCCCCCGGGCTGAGGTGACGCCGCCACCGTCACGGCGGCGGCGGTCGCCGCCAGGATCAGCAGGAGCGCGGCCGAGACCTGACGGGTACGGCTGGACATCTCAGTGCGAGTCGGCAACCTGCCGGGGGCGCTCCGGCGTGCCGTTCCAGCAGTCCTCCGAATCCTTCCCGGTCTTGGCCTCGGCCTCGTTGTAGAGGGTGAAGTTGAGGACGAAGGCCCTGCCCATGTAGGCCCGCCCAAGATAGAAGCCGGGACGGACCCGGCGAATCTCGTCGCGCACCTGGAGGCCGTTGCGCCCGGCGACCGAATCGACCTTGGGCAGGTAGCCGTCGAGGTCGTCGCCGAAGGCGTAGTCGATGATGACCGACTCGCGCCGGCTGTCGAGCAGGCTCTGGCCGCAGTAGAGCTTGGCCGGGAAGAGGAGCCCGACGGTCTTGCCGTCGTACTGGCCGGTGCGCATGTCCTTGGTGTCGACGTCGAAGGCCCGGGCCACGATCGACCGCTTCTCGATGATGTTGCGCAGCTCGCGCTGGTCGCGGTAGAAGACCTTCCCCTTCCACAGCGCCGAGCCGATGAGCTCGAGCTTCTTGAGGCCGAGATCGTTGGCGAAGCCGCGGACCCCGCCCAGCACCTCGGAGACCCGCTTCAGGCCGCCTCCTTCGGCGAAGAAGAGGTCCCCTTTGTACGGTCCGTCGGGGATCGGCCCGGCGGTCAGGCGGGCGTAGATCTGGTCGACCTGCTCCTGCGTCAGGGCGCGCAGGTTCTCGGGCGTGATGGCGGCCCGGTCCTGCGAGCTCAAGGGATGGTCGAGCTCCACGCGGGCGAAGTCGGGCTTGGCCGCGTAGGCCGCGCCGTACTGGGCGAAGGCGACCGGCGGCGGCGGGGGCGTGGTCTTGCATCCCACCACCAGGAGCAGGACGGCGATGGAAAAGAGCGTCGAGAGATGGTTTCTCATGGTTCGTCTCCTCGGTCTCTAGAAGGTGGCCAGGTAGGCGGTCAGCGCCTTCTTGTCCGCCGGCGGCAGGTTGCCGCCGAAGGGGTGGCCGCCGTTCTCGGCGTCGGCGGTGCAGTAGCTGTAAAGGTCGAGGAGCCTCCTGGCGTCCTTCCGGACGACCCGATAGGCCGACCCGTCCAGGCGGTGGATCATTTCGCTGCCCAAACGCGACAGGAGGGCCGCGTCGGCCGCCCCGCGCTCCTTGTCGCGCGCCACCAGCTTGGCTTTCAGGCGGTCCGGGTGGGCCTTGGCCAGGATCAGGTCGTCGATGAACCGCTTGTGGTCGAAGCTCACCAGGAGCCCCGCCGGCTCGTCCTTCGGGATGAAGATCTTCAGGGCCTTGACCTTGCGGTCGCCGAACGAGCGCAGCCCGAAGTCGACCTGGATGTCGTCGTCGAGGAGCGTCACCTTGGGGCTCCGCTTGTCCGGGTTCAGGAGCTCTTCCATCGACGCCTTGTAGAGCGCGTAGCGCCCCTCGACGCTGGGATCGAACGGCCAGCACCTGGGAGCCTGGTCCGCGGGCAGGCGGCGGTAGCCTTCGGCCGTCTTCTCGATGTACGGCGAGCGGTAGAGCTCCAGGGCCTGGTCGGACGGCGCGCCGCAGACCTCGGGGCCGACGGCGTTGTTGTGCATGAACGGCGCATAGGCCCAGGCGTTGACCAGCGAGATGTTGCGGTAGGAGCCGCGGCCGCCGTCCCCCGGCTCGGCGACGTTGGGGTCGCCGGCCCGCTCGTGGTAGCTCGCCGAGGCGTACTGCCCCCAGACGTGCCCCTTCAGGTGGTTGGAGTGCAGGGCGCGGCAGCGATAGGTGCCGACCTCGGAGACCGGCGTCGCCTTCTCGTTGCCCAGCCAGTCGATGCGGTGGCCCCGCTCGTCCTGTGCCAGGAAGTCGCGGTTGTCGAACGGCTCGGGCTGGCTGGAGTGGCAGCGGGCGCAGCTCTGGGCGAAGACGGCCTTGCCGCGGTCCACCGCGCCCTGGCCGAACTCCTTGTCGAGCTGCTCGGCCAGGTCCCGAGAATCCTCGAGGCCGCGCGCCTGCCAGAGATCGGTGGGCTTCCTGGAGTAGAAGAAGTCCCTGAGGTACGGCAGCCGGTCCTCGACGGCGCGGAAGCCCGGGCAGTCGCGCCGGCACTGGCCGATCTCGAACTCGGTCTGGCCGAAGTTCCGCTGCTGCGGGTCGATCTGGCGCAGGTCGGTCAGGTGGTTGACCCAGCACTCCTCGGAGCACGAGCCGATGTTGAAGTAGACCCGCTGGATGGCTTCGAGGGCGCCGATCGAGTCCTCGCCGCCTTTCAAGATGTGGTGGACGGCCTCGACGGCGAGCTTGCGCTCCTTGCACTTCCCCGCTTTGCCCGGCTCGCACCAGCAGGTGTCGGGGTCGGAGCCCGGCGCGCAGCTCGCCACCGGCCGCCACTTGACGACCTTCTCGCCCTCGAAGGTCGGCCGCTGGGCGAAGTTGATGAGGGCGTTCATGGTGCCGGGGTTGTGCACCAGGTCGTTGGGGATGGCCGAGGTGTCGACCGTGCCCGGCCGCTCGTGCGAGAAGAGCTGCCACTCGAAGCTGTCCCTGGGCGTCCCCGAGGCCATGATCTCGGAGGAGCGGACGTACTGGTTGCCCACCGCCCCCTTCAGGTTCTCCCAGCGCGGGTTGGACGGGTCCTTGGGCGGATTGAGCGGATCGAACGCGATGTGGCAGGCGCCGCAGGCCATGCCGATGAGGAACGGCGGCTCGATCGACGCGTCGGCCAGGTGGCTGACCTTCATGTCCGGGCTCTTGGGATCGTCGGAGAGCCGCTTCGTGAGCCCTTCCCAGGTGCCCAGACGGCCGCCGTTGACCTTCTGCCACTTCGCCGCGTCGAAGCGCGGATTGGGGAACTTGCGGAAGCCGAGGGCGCCGGTCGAGGTGCCGAACGCGAGGTCGCAGGAGCTCTGGGCGTCGCCCGCGGCCGCCGGGTCCTTGAAGTCGCAGGCCGGGTCGCGGTAGCCGGCCTTGCCGACGTGCTTCAGGAGTTGGTCGTCGCCCGGGCACCACTCGAAGCCGAAGGTCTCCTCGGGGCTCGCGGCCGGACAGCCGGCGGAGCCGGGGACGCAGCAGCCGGGGTCGTGGATCAGCCCCCAGGCCTTGAACCGGTCGGGCTGCTGGTCGGCGCGCAGCACGCGGTACCAGTCGATCAGCACGCCCAGCCGCTGCTGGAAGACGTAGGTGGTGAAGCGCGCCGTGCCGGCGGTCGCCTTGTACCAGATCTCCGCGCCGGCCATTTCCGCCGGCGAGAGCCCGGCCTCGGCGATGGCGAAGCCGTCGTCGGCATTGCCGTACACCGCGGGCGCCGAGGAGACGGTGCCCGTCAGGACGAGCAGCAGAAACAGGCCCAACAACATCGAGGCTCGTTTCATAAAGGTTTCCTTTCTATCCGTTCAAAGGTTCGTTGCTCACAAAGTTTTCAGGTACTCGAGCAGGGCATCCTTGTCTTCGGCGGAAAGACGGACGCCGTACTCGTGGCCGGAGTTGCCGTTGCCCCGCTCGGCGACGTAGTACTTCCAGACCCTGGGCTGAGGCCATTCGTTCGACCAGCCGGGTCCCCCGGGCTTGTCCCAGGGGGAGGGTTTCGCGGGCGGGCCCGGCTCGTCGCAGCGGGGATCGATGCGGCCGTCGGAGATGAAGCCGACGTTCTCCTGGTCGAGGACGTCCCAGCCCCGGCAGAAGGCCCGCGGACGCTCGGCGACCGGCGTGAGCAGGGCCCGCAGCGTCGGCACCGAGCCGTTGTGCAGGTAGGGCCCGCGCAGCCAGATGCCGTCGAGCTGCACGCCGATGTAGCCCTGGGTCTTGACCATGGGGGTCCGCTGGATCCCCAGCGACGCCACCCTCTTGTTCGCGCCGTTCGCCGCCGCCAGGGTCCAGGTGTCGAGGCGCTCGCGGTCGGTGCCGACCTCCTCGATGGGGATCACGGTGCCCATGCGGTTGTCGCGGCCGGAGGTGTGGCAGGCCGCGCATTCGGCCTCGTACACGGTCTGGCCGCGGGCCGCCTTCCCCGCGTCGACCGGCAGCGGATAGGCGGGCGGCCTGAATTCCCGCAGCCATTCCAGGAGATTCGGGATGCGGGCGCGGAAGAACGGCGTGTTCCTCGCCCCGAGCCCGAGAGCCGAGTCGATGACCACCGAGCGGAACGAGGTCGTGGCGCCGTCCAGGTTCATCAGCATCGTATGGGCCGGGATGGGCCTGGGGGTGCCGTCCGACCAGGTGCGCCCCGCCTGCTCCCGGGCGGCCAGGTGCCAGATCGCGGGGAAGTCGGTGTGGTCGACGGAGCCGTCCTCGGGCATCTCCAGGAGGCTGAACTTCGTCAGGTTCATCGGCGCGTCGCGGCCCGGGCCCCAGCGCGGCCGGCTGGCCGTCCAGGCGAAGTCCTCGCCCTGCTCGCGGAGGCGCTTGCGGGTGATGGGGATCAGCACGAAGCGGTAGAGCAGGCGGTTGTACCAGCGCAGGGGATAGGCGCCGTCGATCTCGGCGAGGATGGTGTTGGCGTTGAAGCGGGGGTCGTTGGCCGACTTGGAGAAGAACTCCAGGAGCCCCTGGATGTCGGCGGTGTTGCTGCCGCCGGCGGCCACCACCACCGGCGTCTCGTCCGCCGCGGTGCGGTACTGGGTGGAGTGGCAGAGGGCGCAGTTGAAGCCGACCCGCTGAATCAACACCTTCTTCTTCGAGAACCCCGAAGGGAACTCCTGCCCCTCCTCCCAGGGGAGGCCCAGCGACGCGTAGCCGCCGGGGCCGGGGAGGTACTCGGGAAAGATCCGCGGCAGGACGACGGCGATCCAGTACGGCAGCCCGGCCTCGTTCTCGCCGCCGATCGAGCCGTAGAGGAAATTCGTCCGGGGATCCTTCGTGATCTCCTCGGGCTGGGGAGTGCCATCGGCGAAGCGGCCGGTCGTGGCCTGCACCGGGCCGGCCAGAGCCACCGACAAACCGATCAGGAAAAGCAAACTCTTACGCCGTGCGTTCATGACGGTTCTCCGGTCAGAAAGTCTTGAGATATTCGATCAACGCGTCCTTCTCGTCCGGAGTCAGGTCGGTCCCGTAGCCGGGTCCCTCGTGGCCCTGGTTGCCGTTGGCGGCTTCCCTCGTGTCGTAGTACCAGCCCTCGGCCTTGGCCTCGGGGCCCTGGGTGACGAACCCGACGTTCTCGTAGTCGTAGACGTCGTAGCCGATCCAGAACTCCTTCGGCCGCTTGCCGCTCGGCTCGAGCAGCGCCCTGAGGTTGGGCACCGAGCCGTTGTGGAGATAGGGCGCGCGCAGCCACAGGCCGTCCAGGGGGCTGTTGGCGTAGCCGTTGGTCTTCCGGAAGTGGCTGAAGCGCTTGGGGTAGTCCCTGGTCTCGGGATCGCCGGGGCAGGCCCTCGAGCTTCTCAGGGGGTACCCGGCGTAGAGGCTGTTCTGAGCCCTGGCGAGCTCGGGAGTGTAGGAGTCGAGGCGCCGGGGGTCGGTGCCGATCCTGGCCAGCGGGACGACCGTGCCCACGAGCTCCCCGAAACCGTCGCCCTTGAAGGGGGGCCTGGCGGCGCCGTGGCAACCGGCGCAGTTGGCTTTATAGATGGGTTTTCCGCGGTCCGCGAGGGCGCGGTCGATCTTCGCCGCGGGGAACGCGGGCGGCTCGAGAGTCTCCAGGTAACGGGCGATCCGCCGCAGGCTGCACTTGTCGAGAGTGGCCGGGATGCTGCCGGCGAAGCTCGCGGAGAGGTTGCGCTCGTGGACCGAGGTGTTGTTGCCGTCCCAGTGGAGCTGCATCCCCTCGCGGCCCTTCTGATTCCAGACCGAGGGCAGGTCCGCGTTGCCCTTCTTCTCCTTTTCGGGAGCGAGGTGCATGGGGAAGTTGAGCAGTCCCTTGGGCGCGTTGAAGGTGTCCACCCGTCCCGGCCCCCAGCTCGCGAAGTCGATGTACCCCAGCCGGTCGCGCAGCATCAGCAGGCGATCCTTCATGACGGGGATGACGAGCAGCTTGTAGATCTCCTCGTCGGCGAAGCTCAGCTCGGGGGGAAGGCCGGCGGCGCCGGCGAGCTTCCCCGCCGCGATCAGCCGCCGGCGCTCCTTCTTGAGCTGGCGGATCTTGAGGATCAGGCGGTCGGCGGTGAACCGCTGGTCGACGGCGGCGTCGAACAGGAACTGCGCCCAAGCTCCCTGGTTGTAGCGGTTGGCGGGCATGCCGAGGACGATCTGCCGCGGGCTCTCCGGCGTCTCGCGGAGGGTGCCGGTATGGCAGGAGCCGCAGTTGATCCATACCCGGTCGATGCCCAGGTTGCGCCGCTGGGAGGTGCCGATCGGCAGATGGAAACGGGGATCGCGGCCCGGCTCGTAGGTGTAGCCGAACGAGGCGAAGCCCCGGCCGGGGGTCTTGTCCGGCAGATGCTCGGGGAAGAGCTCCGGCAGCGCCACCCACAGCCAGTACGGCAGTCCGAAGCCCACCTGTCCCTTGTAGCCCCGCTCGCCGCCGAGCGAGCCGTATTTGAAGTGATCGTCTTCGCCTTGATAGGTGACGGGATGATCGAAGAAGCCTCCCGGGACGGAGTACGTGGGAGGCACGTCGGTCGCGAACAGAGGGACCACTCCGGCGGTGACCGGCAAGGAAGCGGCGGCCACGGCAGCCAGGAGCCACGTCCTGGAATGTTTGGATCTGATTGTAGCCATGAACAACTCCTTCGTTCCCTCTTGGAGAAGAGCTCTAACCTCTCAGGCGCGGGAGACGCGGGAATCGTTACAGGGCTTAAGAAAGAGGAAGCGCCCCTAACGTGCCGCTTCGGCCTGCCGCACACATTGGTGCCGCAGCTCGCCGATTCGTTTCATCACATCCGGGGGGAGTTGCCGCTGCTTCTCCGTCAGATCGAGCCCCTGCAGATAACCGTCGAGGTCCGGCTGGCAGGCGAGGAAGAGGAGCACGTTCTCCGGGCGGTAGTCGCGCCCCTTGAGCTCGAAGCGGGGATTGTTGCCGTCCGCCACGATCCTGTGGATCACCGAGCGGTCCAGGGACAGGTTGGCCGCCGCGGGCTGGCCGGCCAGGGGCCGTTTGCCGCGCCCGAAACGCCAGCGGAGCCCGTCGAGGACCCGGTAGAGAGTCGACTCCGACCGGTAGAGACGGTCCTGAGGGAAGGACCGATAGAATTTGACGAAGTCTTTATCCACCGCCAATCCCTGGGCCGTCGCCCCCTCGAGGATCCAGTGGAAAGCCAGGTTGGCGAGGCCATCGTTGACGTAACCGCCGCCGACGTTGGAGTGCACGCCCGCGAACCATCGCTGCTCGAGCGTCTGGCCCTCCGCGTGATCCATCCAGATTTCGGGCCGGAAATCGTAGCGCGCCTCGTCGAGCGCGAGAGCCTGGCGCGCGTGCCTGACGCAGCGGGCCGGCTGGCGGTCGATGTAGAAACTCTTGCTGACCGCCGACGTGCTCGCTCCCTTGGCCTGGAAGCGAGCGCCCAGCGCCATCACCGTGTCCCAGACTCCGAGGTATTCGACGTCGATGCTTTGGAAGGAGCCCAACGACGGCTTACCCTCCCCGTTCCGCTTGGCGTTGATCTCTTTCAGGACGTCGGCGCTGGACCGGCCGCCCTTCGAGGTGACGAACGTCCGAAAGAACTGAGGCAGATAGAACGCATCCTCTTTGATGGGAAGACCTTGAGACCATTCGAGAAAGTTGGTCAACCCACGGGCCGTGGCAGCCCCGCGGCTGAATCCGAAGATGAAGACCTGGTCGCCCTCCTGGTAATTGAGGACCAGGAAGTTGAGCGCATCCTCGATATTGGCCTCGAAGCCGGCTCCAAAGGCGCCTCCGAGCAGCTTGTCGGCCCTGTGGAGCAGCCAGTTCGACGTCCCCGGGTATTTGGCCAGCGATCCGACGCCGGTGTGGTAGTAGACGAGTTGAGCCCGCTTGTCGACGGGGTCCTGCTGCAGGGCGGACCGGCAGAGCTTGAGCACGTTCGTGGGCTTGACCACCTTGCTCCCGTCGTCGCGATGCTTCTCGGCATAAGTGCTGTTCCAGGTGCCGTCGAGACAGAGAACGATTCGCCGGGGCAGGGGATTCACCTCCGGACCTGGCCGGGCATCCGACTGGGCTTGGAGAGGATGAACGGCCAGAACCAGGAAGCAGCCAGCCAGCAGCAGCATCGATGAACGGAATCGGTCGCCGATCCTCATCAGGAACCTCCAAGTATTTGCGAATTGATCAAAGTCTAGGGCGTTTCAGAGCTCTCGTCAAGGCACGGCTGACTTTTCAGGCGCCCCTCGCCGTTCGCCTCGGCTTCCGGCCGCTGCCGAGCCAGCCGAGCCCGCACGGCCGTGCCACGGCGTCAACGGCGGCTCCGGCGACATCGTCGCCCGCCAGCTCCTGGGCGAGCCGGCGCCGGAGGAGCGCCGGGCGGAGCTGGCGGCGCACTCCTGAACACCGGTTGCACGCCGACGCTTGACTCGCGCCTGGAGGGGTGGTATAAGTTTTATTAGCTGCGGAGTCAATGAGTGGCTCCCTGCCCATCAAAAAAAGCCAGAAAAGCACGAAAGAAACCCGGGTAGTGTGGGTTTCGTCTGTTTTGTGGCGAAAGAAAGAGAGAAAAGAATGCGCAACACGGGAAAAGTGAAGTGGTTCAATGATGCCAAGGGCTTTGGGTTCATCACGCCGGAGGACGGAAGCAAGGATTGCTTCGTGCACCATTCGGCCATCCAGGGCTCCGGCTTCAAGAGCCTCGCCGAAGGCGACCGGGTCGAGTTCGACGTCGTACAGGGCAACAAGGGCCCCGCGGCCGAGAACGTTACCAAGATCTCCTGAAGCGAATCTCCCGTGCGCCGACAAGGCGCTTCGCCACAAACGCGAAATTGGCCACCCGAGCGGGTGGCCTTTTTTCATGCCCGCTCTCTCCCCCGCGCCGCATCTGATATCTTGCCGGCAGTCGATAACCTCATGCTGGGGTTTGCGGGCTTCCGGAACCGAAAGGAACACCCATGAAATTGAAACGCACCTTGATCCTCGCTGGCCTTGCCGGCTCACTCATCGCGGGCAGCGCTTTCGCGGCCCAGCCGCAAGAGCAGGAGAAGGACAAGCCGGAAGCCGCCGCGCCCGCCAAGGGGACCGCCGTCAACCAGGAGCAGGCCCGCGCCATTGCCTTGGAGAAGGTGCCGGGCGGCAAGTTGAGCTCGGAGGAGGCCAAGCGGGTCAAGGACCAGTTGATCTATTCCTTCGAGTTCGAGGTCCCGGAAAAGAAGGGGGTCGAGGTGGTGACGGTCGCCGCGGCCACCGGCGAAGTCATGGCCGTGACGCACAAGGACCCGTGGCAGGTGAGGCGCGACGCGAAGTCGAAGCGCCGCCGCACCTAGGGCTGCTGATCTCCGGCCGATTGAAATCTTTTTGAAGCCGCGGCCCTCCCGGGTCGCGGCTCGAAATTGGCCCTGTTCCTCAAGAGCTGATCAACTCGGGGACGATCCACCCGAGATCGGCGTCACGGTAGCCATTCCCCCGCCCGCTCCCGTGAGCGCAAGGGGGAATGGGTCGGACTCCCCGCCTCCCGGCGCCGGGTTCACCACCGAGACGCCGACCTCCGCGCGGCCGCTGAAGTCGCTGGTGGCCAGTTGAGCGGTGAGGATCTGGGCGCTCTTGAAGGTGGTCTTGAGCTTCTTGCCGGCAGCCTTCACCACGGAATCCTTGACGAAACCCTGGCCCTTGACGGTGATCTCCGCGGCCGCGGCGCCGGTCGGAAGCGTGTCCGGGTCAATCGAGGCCACCTGGGGCTTCGGGTTCTCGCCAAGCTTGTCCTCCCGCTTGTGGTCCTCCTTGGTGGCGAACAGCGTGTCGAACACCTCGGAGAGCTTGTCGGCCGCCTGTTTCGAGAAGAGGCCCGCGAGCCCCGCGAACGACATGATGCCGTAGATGTTGAGGTCGTTGGCGGCGCCGGTAGGCCCGGCTGTCCCCGCGGCCAGCAGGCCGCCGCGGACCACGAAATAGATGAACAGGGCGAGGGCCGCCCCCATGGGCATGCGGAGGATGTACCACCAGGTCCAACTCGACTTGAAACTGGAGTTGCCGACGTAGCTGGCGAACGACTGGACGGCGTGAATGTAGCTGCCCAACGCGCCGGCGAGCAGGACGAGAATGAGCAGGCGGACGTCCGGATCGAGGCGGAACCGGTACCCCATCACCGTGGCCTCCGCGGCCCAGGCGGCCTTCTTCTCCTTGGTTGCCGTGCCCCCTCCAGCGCCAGGAGAGGCGGTAGCGGCTCCGCCCGCCGCCGACTGGATGGACGTCGTCTCGACGACGACCTGCGTGCGGGGCCAGAGGGCAACCAGGAGATACGCCAGCGAGATTCCGATCAGCAGAAAGGCGATTCCCAGCCAGGACGTGGACTTCAGTAGCTTGGCGGCGGGCATGGCTCGATCCTCCCGGGGTATTAGACGGCCTTTCTTCTAAAGTTTCCACCGCCGCCGTGAAGGGGACAAGGCGCGGTGACCCGCGTATCGGCCGTTTTCGAGGACGGTACGTCCTCTCTTTTGTGGTCGGGACTGGATTCGACGGCGAAGGCGCCGGAGGCGCTCGCCCTCCTCGGGGCCGAAGTCCAGGCATGAGAGGTGCATAGTTTTGGCAGTCTGAAGGCGTTGGGGTTGGTAGCGGCCGGCAGGCGCAGCGATCCCTTTGAACTATCAACCCGGCATGGATCTGTGCCACTAGGAGAGCCGAGGTAATATCATGAATCCGCGAAACACACGCGTCCTCGTTTTCGCAACCGCGCTGCTGACCGTCCCGCTCCTGCCGGTGTGGGCGCAGGCTCCTCAGCATCCCCGCCCGCAGGAGCAGCCGAAGCCCGCGCCCAAGGAGCCGCAGGTGACGATCAAGGAGACCCCGATCGAAGAGGGGGCTCCCCAGACTCAGGGCACCCAGGACCCCGCGATGGCCCCTCAGGAGGGCACCGCTCCGCAGGCCCAGGATCCGGCGATGGCCCCCCAGCAGGGCACGACGCCCCAGGACCCGGCCATGGCCCCGCAGCAGGGCACGGCTCCGCAGCAGGGCACGGCGCCCCAGGATCCGGCCGCGGCGCCGGGCCAGGGCACCGCTCCCGCCGGCCCCAAGGTCGTGAGCCCGGAGCAGATCGGCATCTCGTTCGCGGCGCCTCAGGGCTGGCAGCAGGGCGATCCCACGAAGTTCACGCTGCCGGGCGACATCTGCTGCGCCTGGTCGCCTGACAACGTCGCCTCGATCGTGGCCTTCGTGCAGCAGACCGGCAAGCCCCTCAATCCCAAGGTCCTCCTGGACCAGAGCGCGCAGGCGCTGCAGACGGGCGTCGGCGCCCAGGTGAAGACCAAGGAGGTCCTCGACGTCGGCGGCAAGCGCGCTTTCTCTCTGGTGGTGACGGCCCCCGGCAACGGCGCTGCCATCGACGGCAAGGGGACCGTGCAGACCACCCAGCACTGGGTGGCCATTCCCCGCGAGAAGGACGTGATCATCTTCCTGATGACCACCCCCGACGAGAAGTTCGCGGCCAACGAGCAGGTCTTCCAGTCGGTGCTGAGCAGCCTCCAGGTCAGCGGCACCCAGACGGCCGACCAGCAGGCTTCGAAGTAGGCCAGGTCTTATCTGTAGGGGGCGGCCCGATGTGGCCGCCCCACACACATATATCCCGCCGGGAATCCCCCTCCCCCATCCTCCCGTTTTGAAACTCGCGGCCCTGCCGCCCGTAAATCTCCGGGTGCCCAAGACGCGCGATGGCATAAGCTTGCCCGGATAGCTCCAATTCCTTGAGGAACGACGAATGACCCTGAACCTGCGACGCTTCGCCGCCGGAGCCCTCTGCCTGCTGCTCCTGCTTCCCGCCGTCCCCGCGCTGGCCGCCGAGGCTTCTCCGGTCACCCCCGAGCCGCTCACCCTCGAACAGGTCATGGCCGACACCGACTGGATCGGGAATCCGCCCGTGAATCCCTACTGGGCGGACGACGGGCGCTCCGTCTACTACGAGCGGGAGCGGGACGGCGTGGGCGTGAACCCCCGGGACCTCTTCCGGCTCGACCTCGCGACCGGCAAGACCGTCCGCATCGAGCCCGCGGACCGCGGCAAGGCCGATGCGCCCGGCGGCGACTGGACGGCCGACCGCAAGCGGAAGGTCTACGCCCGCGAGGGCGACATCTTCGTCAAGGACCTGACGACGGGCGCCGCGCGGCAGATCACCCGCACCTCGGAAGCGGAGGCCCGCCCGTTCTTCCTCAGGGACGGCAAGCGCATCGCGTTCTACCGGGAACAGGCCGCCTTCATCTACGACCTTGCCACGGGCCTCCTCTCCCAGGCCGCCGACGTGAAGCTGTCCAAGGACCCCGCCGAGGAGGACGAGCCATCGTACCTGGCGGCCCAGCAGACCCGTCTGTTCGACGTCATCCGCCAGCAGCAGGAGAAGAAGCGCCGGGACCGCGAGGAGAACCGGGCCATCCAGAAGGCCGATCCCACCCGGGCGCCCCTCCCTTGGTTCCTCGGCAAGGGGATCACCATCGAGAGCTCCATGCTCTCCCCCTCCGGCGAATGGCTGGCCCTGGTCACCGCGCCCGAGCAGGAGGGCGCCCTCAAGCCTGCCAAGATGCCCAACTACGTCACCGAGAGCGGCAACGTGGAGGTCCGGGACGTCCGCGCCAAGGTCGGCGCCGAAGCCTGGGTGCCCCACTCGGTGATCCTCCTCGACCTCGTGAAGCACGAGCGGCACGACCTCGACCTGTCGGCGCTGCCGGGCATCAAGGAGGATCCCCTGAAGGCGCTGCGCGAGGCGGCCCAGGCGAAGAAGAAGGCCGCCGAGAAGAAAGACAAGGACGGGGAAAAGTCAGAGCAGGCCGGCAAAGACGAGAAGGACGCAGCCGCGGAGCCCGACGCAGGGAAGGAGAAGCAGGAAGACAAACCCCGGCCCGTCGAGGTCGCCTCGGCCGTCTGGTCGGACGACGGCCGGCAGCTCGCCCTGGTGCTCCGGGCCCGGGACAACAAGGACCGCTGGATCGCCACCTACGACACCGCGAGCCGCGCGCTCACGCACCGCGACCGGCTGACCGACGCGGCCTGGATCAACTGGAGCTTCAACGAGGTCGGGTGGCTCGAGGACGGCGAGACCCTCTGGCTGCTCTCCGAGGAGACGGGCTGGTCCGGGCTCTACCTGCTCTCGACCCGCACGGGCGAGAAGCGCCTGCTGACGCCGCCGGGCCGCTACGAGGTGGGCTCGCCCACGCTGAGCTGGGACGGCAAGTCCATCTACTACCTCGCCAACCAGGAGCATCCCGGCAACTACGACATCTGGCGCGTCGATGTCGCTTCCGGCAAGGCCGAGCAGCTCACCAGATTGGGAGGCCTCACCGACGCGGTCCTGTCGCCGGACCAGAAGCAGCTCCTGCTCTCCCACAGCTCCGTCAAACGGCCGGACGAGCTCTACGTGCAGCCCAACCGGCCGGGAGGCGAGGCGCGGCAGGTCACGAACACGCGGACGGAGCTCTTCCTGGCCCAGGACTGGGCGATGCCGGAGATCGTCCCCATCCCATCCACCCACGGGGCCACGGGCCCGGTCTACTCGCGGGTCTACACTCCCAAGGACTTCGACCCCGCCCGGAAGTACCCGGCGGTGGTCTTCGTCCATGGCGCGGGCTACCTGCAGAACGTCCACTACGGCTGGTCGAACTACTTCCGCGAGTTCATGTTCCACACCCTCCTGACCCGCAAGGGCTACGTGGTGCTCGACATGGACTACCGCGCCTCGGCCGGCTACGGCCGCGACTGGCGCACGGCGATCTATCGCCAGATGGGGTACCCGGAGCTCGAGGACCTGCAGGACGGCGTCGCCTGGGTGGTGGCCAACAAGGGCGTCGATCCCAAGCGGGTGGGCGTCTATGGCGGCTCCTACGGCGGGTTCATGACCTACATGGCCCTCTTCCGGGCGCCGGACCTCTTCGCGGCCGGCGCGGCGCTGCGGCCCGTCACCGATTGGGCGCACTACAACGAGGAGTACACCTCGAACATCCTCAACCGGCCGGAGGACGACCCGGAAGCCTACGAGAAGAGCTCGCCCATCGAGTACGCGGCGGGGCTGCAGAAGCCGCTGCTGATCTGCGACGGCATGCTGGACTCGAACGTCTTCTTCCAGGACAACGTCCGCCTAGTCCAGCGGCTGATCGAGCTCAAGAAGGAGAACTTCGAGCTGGCCGTCTACCCCGTCGAAGATCATGCCTTCATCCAGCCCACGAGCTGGCTCGACGAGTACCGCCGGGTATTCAAGCTGTTCGAGACGCATCTGAAGTAGGGGCGGCCCGACCCGGCGGCACGCCCCTTGCTGTTCCTTCTCTCAAGGAGGTGCAGCCCATGGCGAGCACGAACATTTCCCAGGCCGGACGTCAGGCGGAGCGGACGGCACGCGCGGCGCTCAACAACCCTTGGGTGGAGCGCTTGGCCCGGTTGGGCTACGCGGCCCGCGGGGTGGTCTACGCCCTGGTCGGCATCCTGGCGATGCAGACCGCCTTCGGGCACCGCGGCAACCAGGAGACGGACACGCGGAGCGCCCTCGAGATGGTCGCCGAGCAGAGCCGGGCGCTGCTCTGGCTGCTGGCCCTCGGCCTCTTCGGCTACGCTCTCTGGCGAGTCATCCAGGGCGTCATGGACCCCGAGAACAAGGGCAGCGATCCCAAGGGGCTGGCGAAACGGGCGGGCATGGTGATGTCCGGCCTGATCTACGGCGGCCTCGCCCTGGCGGCCGTGCGGATGGCCAACGGTGCCGGCAGCGGCTCGGGGGGTGGCGGCGGCTCCCAGGGCTGGACGGCGGAGCTGATGACCAAGCCCTTCGGCCGCTGGCTGGTGGCGCTGATCGGGATCGGCATCATCATCGGAGGCTTCAGCCAGATCTGGCAGGGCTGGACCGAAAAATTCCGCAAACATCTGAAAATGCAGGAGATGGACGCGAACGAGCAGAAGCTCGCGCTCCACACCGGCAAGCTGGGGCTGATCGCCCGCGGCATCGTCTTTCTGCTCTCGGGCTGGTTCGTGGTCCAGGCCACCCTGCGCTTCAATCCGAGCGAGGCCCGCGGTCTGGCCGGCGCGCTCGACACCCTGGCCCGCCAGCCCTCCGGCCCCTGGCTGCTGGCCTTCGTCGCCCTCGGCCTGATCGCCTTCGGCGCGTACTCGCTCCTGCTCGCCCGTTACCGCCGCATCGTGTTCTGACCCTTCGGCCCCGCGGCGTTGTAAGATCTCTCCGCACCCAGGAGAGACATGGCTGACGCAGACGACGCCAGGATCAGCGACGAGACGTTGATCGGCCGGACCGCGGCCGGGGACGCCTCCGCGTTCGACCGCCTGATCCGACGGCATCAGGCGGCCGTGTACCGCTTCGCGCGGGCCGCCGCTCCCGACCTCGGAGAGGCCGCAGGAGAGATGGAGGAGATCCTCCGCGACACCTTCCTGGCGGCCCGGCGGAGCGCCGGGCGCTACCGCGACGAGCCCTCGGCCCGCACCTGGCTGCTGGCCCTGACCCGGCGGGTCCTCGACCGGCGCTATCCGCAGAAAGGTCCCGAAGCCGACGCCGTCCCCCTGCGCGAGCTGGCCCGCACGGCGGGCCGGGGCTTCCTGGCCGAGGACGTGTCCACGGTCGCCGCGGCCTTCGAGGCCCTGCCGCCGGAGGACCGGGAGATCCTCACCCTCTGCGACCGCGAATACTTCACCGTGGACGAGGCGGCGCGGGTCACCGGCCTCACCGAGACCGCCGTGCGGACGCGCCTCCACCGGGCGCGCCTGCGGCTGCTCGCCCGCCTCAAGGAGGACGGCCTTGAAGGATGAACGGATCGTCGCCGGCCTTCACTGCGGCGAGGTGCAGGCGGACCTGACGGAGAACCTCGACGGCCGGCTGAGCCGCGAGCGTGCCCTGCGGATCGAGGAGCACCTCGGCGAGTGCGAGGCGTGCCGGCGTCTGGGCGACGAGATCGCGGCCGTCGTGCGCGCCCTGCGCCAGATCCCGGACGAGCCCCTCGCCCCCGAGATCGAAGCCCGGCTCAGCCAACTGCTCTCCCCCGGCGAGGCAGCGCCCCGGTGAAGGACGAGTTGAAAGTCCGCGCGGGCCGTCCCGAGGACGCCCCGGCGATCGTCGACTTCCAGCTCCGCATGGCCCGCGAGACGGAGGATCTGGAGCTCGACCGCGACACCCTGACCGGCGGCGTCGAAGCCGTCTTCGCCGATCCCCGAAAAGGGGCCTACTGGGTGGCCGAGCGCCAAGGCCAGCTCGTCGGCGGCCTGCTCACAACCTTCGAATGGAGCGACTGGCGCAACGGCACCATCCTCTGGATCCAGTCCGTCTACGTCGTCCCGGAAGAGCGCGGGCGGGGCGTCTACCGCGCCCTCTACGAGCACCTGAGGGCCAAGGTGGAGGCCGATCCCGCCCTCAAGGGCATCCGCCTCTACGTGGACAAGCGCAACGCCGGCGCGCAAAGGGTCTACGAGCGGCTCGGCATGACCCGCGAGCACTACGACACGTTCGAGTGGCTGAAGTGAGAGGCCATCGCACAGCGCTTAACACCTCCGTTGACACCACAAGACTGATGCACGATGCTTGATGCCATGAGAACCACGCTCACCCTTGACGACGACGTGCTGGCCTCAGCTCGAGCTTTGGCCGCCCAGAGAGGCGTGCCTATCGGTGCCGTAATTTCCGACCTCGCCCGTCGCGGCCTCGCCCCCACCCAACCTGCCGCCACCCGCAACGGCATCCGCCTTTTCCCCGTGCGTCCCGACGCCGGTCCCGTTACTCCCGAGTTGGTCAAAACCCTGGCTGAGGACGTGGATTGAGCCGCCATCTCCTCGACCTCAACACGCTGCTCGCTTTGCTCGATCCGATGCACGTGTTTCATGAGGCGGCGCACCGCTGGGTCGAGAATACGCCGAGCCTGCGCTTTCTCACCTGCCCGTTGGTGCAAAACGGGGTCATCCGCATCGCCAGCCAGAGCGCCTACCCCAATGCGCTCGGCACTTCCGCCGAGGTCTGTGCCGTAGTGACGGCGTTTTGCACCGACTCGCGCCACGAGTTTTGCCCCGACGACATCTCCCTGCTTGATCCCGCCCATCTGTCCCGGCCCGCGCTCCTTACACCATCGCGTGTGACCGACCTCTACCTCCTCGCCCTGGCCCGCTACCATGGCGCCAGCCTTGCCACCTTCGACCGCCGCATCCCCGCCGAGGCCGTGCTCGACGGTTCCCGCCACCTCACCGTGATTGATGCATGAGCCCCCCTGCCGCCGCGGTGAGACCGTTCAGGCTCAAGCGCCGTGCTGTGGTTCGTCAAGTTGGGCGTTCGCGCCCTCGAGAGTGCTGAATCGCCAACGTTGATAGGCAAGGAAAACCAACGTGAGAAGCCCCGCGGCGGCAATGCCTGTCAGGAGGGCAACCCATCTGTGATCTTCGCCAAGAAGCACATGGGCCAACAAGGCGGCGCCGGCGCCGGCGAGAACGTTGTTGATGACCGCAATCATGCTGGCGGTGGTGCCAAAGAAAGCGAGCAACGGACCGAGTTGGAGCGCAGGGACCGACTTGGCCTCCGGCCATCTTCCGTGGTCGGCTGCGAAGTACGCCGCTGCCTCCGGACCCAATGAGCGGTAGTAGCTTCGAATGCGAGCGATGCCCGCAAGGTACTGCATGTATTCCAGCGAGGTGTCCACCAGCCGTATAGTGGTGAAGACACCGAGGAGAAAAACGGCGGGGAGCACCGCCGCCACGAAAGGAATGAACACTTCCCGCGACTGCACCATGAACCCCATGGCGACCAGGGAGCTCGACAGCGAGAGCATGTACAGAGAGCTCCGAGCCGAAGACTCGGAGATCGTGGAGCTCGCCGCCGTCTGGAGCACGAAATGCTCGGTGGTCAGCGCCGACATCAACGTCGACTGCCGGGTCGCTTCGTCCATCGCCCGAGGAGTCTAGCATCGCGCTCCGCGACCGGAAGATGGCCAGGCGCCGCTCTCGCCGGTCGCGCTATGCTCCCCGCCGATGAAACGCGTCGTCTTTTACGGGCTGGCGGGCGGCTTGCTCCTCGCGCTGCTGAAGCTCATCGAGTACAAGCACTTCGTCCACGCCTACCCCTCCGAGATCTATGGCGGCCTGGTGGCGTTGATCTTCTCCGCCGTGGGCGTCTACCTTGGGCTGCGGTGGGCCCGAGCCAGAGAGGTGGTGGTGGTCAAGGAGGTTCGCGTCCCCCAGGACGAACCCGTCGTGCTCGACGCCGGGAAGCCCAAGGAGCTTGGCATCACACCGCGCGAGCACGAGATCCTCGGGCTCATCGCGGCGGGGCTGAGCAACCGCGAGATCGGCGAGCGGCTCTTCGTCTCCGAGAACACGGTGAAGACCCACTCCTCGCGCCTGTTCGCCAAGCTGGGGGTCAACCGCCGGGTCCAGGCCGTCTCGAAGGGGCGCGAGCTCGGCTTGATCCCCTGATCGCCGGTCCATCAGGAGGGTCAACGAAAGGGTGATTTCGAGCTCACCCCCTGAAAATCACCCGAACGGAGGACGGCCGGCGCGCATCGCGGCGCTAGAGTGCGGGCAAACATGGGAGGAACGGCAATGCAGAAAATCGTGCTTCGCTTCGGACTCGCCGCGGGTGCCATCCTGGTGACCCTGATGACCGTGACGGTGCCACTGTACATGACGGGCACCATCGACTTCGACCACGGTCAGACCATCGGCTACAGCTCCATGGTCCTTTCGTTCCTGCTGGTCTTCTTCGGCGTCCGATCGTACCGTGACAACGTCGGCGCCGGTACGATCAGCTTCGGCAAGGCCTTCCAGGTGGGCCTGCTCATGACTCTGATCGTGTGCGCGATGTACGTCATCGCCTGGGAGATCACCTACTACAACTTCTTCCCCGATTTCCTCGACCAGTACAGCGCGCACAGCCTCGCGAAGATGCGCGCGGCCGGCGAAAGCGAGGCCGCCATCCGGGAGGCGACCGCGAAGATGGCCGACCTCGCGAAGCTCTACGCCAATCCTCTCTTCAACATCGCCATCACCTTCCTGGAGGTGTTCCCGGTCGGGCTCATCATGACCCTGATCTCCGCCGCGATCCTGCGCCGGAAGCCCCAAAGCTATGGCTTTGGAACCGGAGCCGAGAACGTCGCCTCGAGATGAATCGAGTGCTCGCCGAAGTCCTGGTGATCCATGCTGACTTTCCCCTGGATGACCGAGGCATCAAATCGCGTTTTTGTGAAGTCGGCGAAACCTTGGTACTCGGTGCTGGGGCCGTCGAAAGCCGGATGGTAGACGATCACTCCGATAAACTTGCCTTGGTCGTCGAAGCGCAGTCGGATCCCCTGGATTTCCTTGCTGTACGCCAGTTGATACAGCTTGTCCTCCTGCACGGCCTTTGCCGGGACCGGCTTCTCGGTGAGAACCACGGTCGTGTATTTCTTGCCGAAGTCCTCCTTTAGAAAAGACACGACGGAATTGAGCTTGAGCTCTTTTCCGTCGACGATCAGCTTTCCTTCGACCTTCCCCGGTTCCGCGGCCAAAGCCGAACCGGAGAGCAGCACGAGCCAACAAAGACCGAGCAGTCCCCGCATCCACTTCATCATGCCCCCCCTTTGTAGAGGTACGGTGATAACCAGCGTTTCTGAGGTCGCCCATGGTCGTGTCACCTCAGAGGCGCGACATCCTCCTTCAATCTGGACAACGCCACGGCGCGGATTCGAGAGGTCAGCCGGTAGGACTCGGCGCCGGCGTGGATCACCACCAGGTCTTCGAGATCCAGGTTCTCCAAGGCCGAGCTCATGGACGGAGTGACTCGTGGGCTGGTGGTGAGCTTGATCTCGAAGCCGCGGCGGGTGCTCCCGTTGCGGATAAGCAGATCCAACTCGGCGCCGCTGTGCAGCTTCCAGAAGAAGCATTCTTCAGGGCGGGCCCCGAGATGAGCCACCACCTCGCCGATCGCGAAGCCCTCCCAGGAGGCTCCCACTTTGGGATGGCTAAGCAGATCGTCCCTTGACTCCAACCCCAGCAACGCATGGAGGATGCCGCTGTCAGACAGGTAGATCTTCGGGGCCTTCACCTGGCGCTTGGCCAAATTCTCGTGCCAAGGTTCCAGCCGCTTCGCCATGAAGGTCGAGCAGAGGGTGTCGAGGTAGCCGCGAACAGTCTTTTGAGAGACGCCGAAGGCGCGCGCCAGCTCGGAGCCGTTCCAGATCTCCCCATGGTAGTGGGCGAGCATGGCCCAGAATCTCCGCATCGTCGTCGATGGAAGCTGAATCCCCAGCTCGGAGAGATCTCGTTCGAGATAGGTGCGGATGAACTGTTGGCGCCAGAGGCTGCTCGCAGGATCCGACTCGGCCAGGTAGGAGCGAGGGAAGCCGCCGCGGAGCCAGAGCGCGTCGCCCTGCTCCATTCCCACTTCGTCCAAGCTCAGTCCGTCAAGCTCGTGGTAGGCGATGCGGCCGGCGAGAGACTCCGAGCTCTGGCGCAGCAGAAGCGGCGAGGCGCTCCCCAGCACCAGGAAGCGCGCCGGGGCTCCTTCTCGATCCGCCAGCACTCGCAGCACCGGAAAGAGCTCCGGCCGAAGCTGGATCTCGTCCAGGATCACCAGCCCCTCCAGGCTTTCCAGGGCGAACATGGGATCCTCGAGCCGATACAGATGGCGAGGGTTCTCCAAGTCGAAGCGGGTCACCTCACCCGTGAAGCCGGCGGCAAGAGCCATGGCCAGGGTGGTCTTGCCAACTTGCCGAGAGCCGATCAGCCCCACGACAGGGAACTGGCCAAGAAGACCGCGGAGGCACGCGATATGCCCAGGACGCTCAATCACGGCGCTAGTCTACCTTGAAATCTGGGAGTAGGTCTCCCAATTTTCAAGGTTGATACGGTTCGGCCTAGCCCGTGCCCTTCCGCCCTGGGAAGTTGGCCTGCTTGACCTCCTCTGCCTCCGTCCCCCGAGCCGGAGCGAATGACTGGCCCCGGTCCGTGCCCCTGCAACGGGCCAGGGCGGACGGTTCGACTTGGCCTGGCGACTCGTGGCCCTGCGGAGCGGGCGGGCCGCCCCTCAGGGCCAAGCCCTTGCCCCGCAGGGCCAACCGTCCGCTGGGCAGGGCGGAGGGTTCGCCCCGCAGGGCCAACCGCCCACGCCTCAGGGCGGACTGTTGACGAGGGAGGTCGAACCGTCCAATACCCCTCGTGGGGGTCCCAGGGGGAGCTGTCAACCGTCCGCTTGGCGCTGGTTGCGTCCTACGCAGCAGGGCCAACCGTCCGCCCCACGGGGCCAGCCGTCTACGCCGACCGGCCGAACCATATGACGCCGCCGCCCGCCGCCTGCGGAAAACCCGGAACGAGCTTGGGGAAACACCTTCTGGCGTAGAACTCGCACGACACGATCTATCGAATGACCGTCGGAAGCCAAGCCAACAGAGATCCCCCACTCCTCAGAACTCCGCCACCAGCGTCACCGGCCCGTCGTTCACCAGCGCCACCTCCATCTGAGCCCTGAAGCGCCCGGTCTCCACCCGGAACCCCCGCCCCCGTAGATCCTCCACCAAGGCTTCAACCAAGGGGCGCGCCTCCTCGGGCGGGGCGGCGCGGTCGAAGGAGGGGCGGCGGCCTTTGGCGATCGAGCCGGCGAGGGTGAACTGCGAGACGATCAGGAAGGCGCCGCCCACGGCGGCGAGGTCGAGGTTCATCTTGCCGGCTTCGTCCTCGAAGACGCGCAGGCCGGCCAGTTTCTCCGCCGCGGCGCGCACCTTCTCATGGCCGTCTCCCCTCTCGATGCCCACGAAGACGAGGAGGCCTGGGCCGATCTCCCCGACAACCTCGCCGGACACGGTCACCGATGCCGAACGGACTCTCTGCAAGACCAGGCGCACTATTCAGTCTCATCCAAAGGAGATATTTTCCCTGTGACCGCTCCCCGTGCCGAGGTCCGGACCGCCGGGACGGTTGTGATACCGTAACCGATCCTAGAGCAGAGGAGAATGGACGCATGATCAACAAAGTGATCCTGGTCGGCAATCTCGGCCGCGACCCTGAGGTGAGATCGACCCCCTCGGGGCAGCCGGTCGCCAGCTTCTCGCTGGCCACGGAGAGGCGCTGGAAGGACAAGAACGGGCAGCGGCAGAAGGAGACGGAGTGGCACAACGTCGTCGTCTGGGGCAAGCAGGCGGAGATCGCGGGCCAGTACCTGACCAAGGGCAAGCAGATCTACCTGGAAGGGCGGCTCCAGACCCGCTCCTGGGACGACAAGCAGTCGGGTGAGAAGAAGTACCGCACCGAGGTCGTCTGCGAGAACTTCCAGATGCTCGGCCAGCGGGGCGGCGATTTCGAGGGTGGCCATGGAGGAGGACCGGGCGCCTCGGCTTCCGGATCGCAGGGCGGCGGCGCCTCGTACGACGAGGGCGGCTTCGGCGAGCCCGAGGACGACGACATCCCGTTCTGAGCCGCTGTTCTGAGCTCCCAGCGGGCCGCGGCGCTCCTCCGGCGCCGCGGCCCATTTCAGTTTCTTGGATGATGTTGGAGGCTCCTTCGTAAGATTCCTCAGGACGCTCTCTCTCGAAGGAGGCATCATGCAATCCAGGTTCCGCTTCGCCGGTCTCCTCGCCGGTCTGATGGCCTGGGCGCTTCTCGCGCCGATCTCTGCCACCCATGCCCAGGAGCCCCGCTGGGTTGCCCTCGGCCCCTTCGCGCGGGTCGACGGGCTGACGGCCGATCCCCGGCTGCTAGGCGTCGTCTACGCCAACTCGGGCCGGGGGAGCGTTTCCCGGAGCGCCTCCGGAGGCGTTTCCTGGACGGTGATCACCTCCCCCAACCGCAACTGGAACGCCACCGGCCGCGTGGCCGTGGACCCGGTCGACTCCAGGCTCCTCTATCTCCCTGCGTCCTCCCAGGTGGACGGGCTCGTCAAGAGCGTCGACGGCGGCGCGCACTGGGTGCAGAGCACCCGCGGCCTGCCGATCGAGAGGCGGGGGAAGATCGTGGTCGTCGATCCCGCGCGCCGCAGCCGCCTGTACCTGGCGCTCGCCCAGGGGCTGTTCCGGAGCCTCGACGGCGGCGCGTCCTGGACGCCGGCCACCTCGGGCCTGGGGAGCAACCTCGTCATCACGGCGCTCGCCGCCGTCTCCCGGCCGGCCGGCACGGCCTTCGCCGGCACGCGGGGCGGCCTCTACCGGACCCGGGACGGCGGCGTTTCCTGGCAGCGGCTGGGTCTGCCCGTGGCTTTGGTGACGGCGCTGGCCGCCGCCCCGTCCGATCCGCAGACCCTGTACGTCTCTCTCCAGGGCAAGGGAGTGTTCCGGACATCGGACGGCGGCGCTTCGTGGCAGACGGCAGGAGCGCTCCCGCGCGGCGTCGGGGACGTCGCCCTGCTCGCCGTTCATCCCCAGTCGGCGCGCATCCTGTACACCAGCGTCGACGGCAACGTCATCTTCCGGTCCACCATCTTCCGGTCCACCGACCGAGGGAGGCAGTGGAGCGCCATCGGACAGGTGCCCGGCCCCGTGCAGGCCCTCCTGGTCGACCCCGCCGTTCCCCGGATCCTCTACGCGGGGACGGCGGACCCCTCCACCGGCCTCGGCGGGGTGTTCCGGAGCGAGGATGGCGGCGCGACCTGGGCAAGCCGGAACCAGGGGCTCGCCGCTCCCTGGACCTTCTCGTTCGCCGTCGATCCCGGCGATCCGGACGAGCTCTGGGTCGCCCCGGAGTCCGGGTCTCTCCTCCACAGCACCAACCGGGGGCTGGATTGGACCTCCGTCCCGCTGCCGACCGGCAACCCCACGTCATCCCGCCCGTACATCGAAGACATCGCCGCGATACCCGGCGGAGCCGTCGTCCGAGCCGCTGTCTCGGTCGGCAACGGTCAGGGCGGCTTCGCCCTGTTGAAGACGGACGACGGCGGCGCCTCCTGGACCCAGATCCTGGGGCCTCCGTCGGTGTACGTGGGCGTGTTCCAGATCGCTCCCTCTCTGCCTTCCACGCTGTACGAGTTGGGAAGCACGGGGTTCGTGCGTTCGATCGACGGCGGAGCCTCCTGGCAGGTCCGTCTCGAAGGCCTCTCCCCCATCGAATACATCTACGGCTTCACGGTCACGCCTTCCGCGCCGGCGGTCCTCTATCTCACGGGCTTCAACCCGCAAGTCCTCCGCAGCACGGACGGCGGCGCCTCCTGGACGAACCGGTCGGCCGGCCTTCCCGGTCTCTACACCATCGGCTTCGCCGTCGACCCGCTGGACCCGGACCTCCTCTACGCGGGTCCCCAGAGTTTTTCTCCCGCCCAGGGTCATGGCGTCTGGAAAAGCCGCGACGGCGGCGCCACCTGGGGAAGGGTCGGGCAGGCCTTACGGAACCAGATCGTCTCCGCGCTCGCGGCTTCCTCCATCCCTGGAAGGCTGTATGCCGCGGTGGCCGGCAGGATCCTCCGGTCCACCGACGGCGGGGTGAGCTGGGCCGACCGGAGCGGGGGGCTCCAGTCCTTCGAAACCCGCGAGCTCTCGATCGACCCGAGCGATCCCGAGCGCGTCTATGCCGCGACCTTGAACGGCCTGTGGGCTCTGGAAGACGGGCCGTAGAGCTTCGCCTGGATGAAGAGAGAAGGCGTTCCGTAAAACAGTCAACGAACGCACTTCTCGAAGGAGGCAACGTGCCACTCATCCGGTTCCGCTCGCTGGCTCTCCTTGCCGCCTGGGCCGTCTGCGCCCTGGCGGCGCCCCTCCACTCCCAAGCCTGGACGCCGCTCGGCCCCTTCGGCGGGCCCGTCCGGGCTCTCACCGCCTCGCCCTCCGGCGTCGTCTACGCGGCGGACTTCCAGGGCGTCTTCAGGAGCGTCAACGCCGGCGAGTCGTGGAGCCTCACCCTGGCGGCCGCCACCTTGACCGGCGTGGTCGTGGACCCCTCCCGCCCGTCCGTGGCGTACGTCATCGCGCATCCGGGCGTGGTGTTCAAGAGCACCGACGCGGGAGCCCACTGGAACCCCATCAACCGCGGCTTGCCCGCCGGCCAGAACCTGATGCGGTCCCTGGCCGTCGACCCGGCGAACCCCAACCGGCTGTATATCGGCGGGATGGCGGGGTTGTTCCGTAGCACGGATAGCGGCGCCTCCTGGCAGCCGTTGAGCTCGGCCCTGCCGACCCCGGCCACGGCCTTGGCCGCCTTACGCCGTCCGGTGGGCACGGTCTTCGCCGGCACCGAGACCGGCTTGTTCCTCACCAGGGACGGCGGCGCGTCGTGGCGCGGGGTCACGAGCCTGCCCGTGGGCACGGTCTCGGCCGTGGTGCCGGCGCCGTCCGATCCCCGGACGGTCTACGTCCTCTACTCGGGCGCCGGCCTCTTCCGTTCGCGGGATGCCGGCAACACTTGGGAGCCGGTCTCGCGGCCGCCCTCTCCGGACCGCGGGGTCTACTCGCTCTCCGTCGATCCGCGCTCGGCCAGAGTGCTCTACGCGGGCGTCCAGGGCGGCACCCTACGGTCGGCGGACGGCGGCCGGAGCTGGGTGCGCCTCGGCACCCCGCCGGGTGCCGGCCCGGTGATCGTGACGGCCGATCCCGCGGCCTCCCGCCGGCTCTACGCGGGGCTCGCCGAGTTGTCGACCACGGCTGGCGGCGTCTTCCGGAGCGATGACGGCGGCGCCACGTGGCAGCGGCGCAGCCAGGGCTACTTCGCCTTCGACATCCCCTCCGTGAGCATTTCCCCCGACGACCCGGACCAGGTCTGGGCCAGCGTCCACTCGTCGTTCTTCCTGTTCCGCAGCAGCAACGGGGGCCAGCGCTGGGTGCGCCTGCCGAGCTCGCTGGGAGGGTTCCCGGGGAGCCGCCGGCTCTCGGTGGCTTCCGCCACCATCGCGTTCGTAGAGGCCTTTGCCCCCCCGCCGTTCTTCTACAGCCTGCTGAGGACGGAGGACGCCGGCGCTTCCTGGGTGCCGGCGCTCCGGATCGCGAGGCCGTCCCTGTTCATGGCGCACCGGATCGCCCCCTCGGACGCCGCGACGGTCTATGCCCTGCAGTACAACGGGCTGTCGATCGATCTCCTGCGCTCGACCAACGCCGGCTTCGACTGGGAGCTTCGGGCCCCCCTGACGAGCCTGGGCTGCGGCAACGGCGACCTCGCCGTCGCTCCTTCGAGCGCCTCGACGGTCTACGCCTTCGGCTCCGGCCCGGCGCCTTCCGGCTCTTGCAACACCCTTTCCCCGCGGGTGATCCGCAGCCGCGACGGCGGCGCCACCTTTACCGACGCCAGCGCCGGGCTGCCGGCTGGAATCGTGACTCTGGCCAGCGTGGATCCGCACGATCCCGACGTCGTCTACGCGGAAGTGCAGGCAGGCAGGTTTCAGGGGCCGCAGCCTCGGCATCTGGAAGACGGAGGACGGGGGCGCCTCCTGGACGCCGACCGGCTATCTCGCCGCCAGGAGGGTCACCGCCCTGCTCGCCTCCGCCGTTCCGGATCGCGCCTACGCCGCCCTGCTCGGCGGCGGAGTCCTCCGCACCGACGACGGCGGTGAGACCTGGCAGAACGTGACCGGCAGCCTCGTCACCCTGGAGGTCCACGAGCTCGCGACCCATCCCAGGGAGCCGGAGCGCGTCTACGCGGCCACCACGACAGGGGTGTGGGTCACGGAGGAACCTTGAAGGGCTCAGGCCCCCTCCGCCGTGTTAAAGTCCTTCCACTTGACGTTGGTCTGAAAGTGCCAAGGAGGCGAGGAAGGCCCGCTCCAGCGGAGCGGGAGCCCGCGCATGAACCATCACGACACCACCGCGCCGGAGCCGTCGACGTGGCGCCGCGTCTGGAGCCCGCCCGAGCCCGAGATCTCCACGGCGGGCTTCGGCGGCGAGCTGCTGGTCGCGGGCGTGCGGCTGCTGCTCGCCGTCGTCCTGCTCTACTTCCCCCTCCAGGAGCTGCGCCGCAAGCCGGGGGGCTACGATCCGCTGGCCCTGCTCACCATGGCCACGATCGGCCTGCTGCTGGCGCTGATCGTCTACTCCGCCACCAGCCGCCGCTGGGGGCGGACCTGGATGGGCTTCGCCAGCAGCCTCCTCGACGTCAGCCTGGTCAGCTCCCTGCTGGTCATCCCCCTGCTGCTGGACCGGCCCCACGAGGCGACCAACAACCTGGTCGTCTTCCCCATCTACTTCCTGGCCATCGCCGCCACCAGCCTGCGCTACGACGCGCGGATCTGCGTCCTGACCGGCGCCCTGGCCGTCGCCCAGTATGCCGCCATCATCCTCTACGCCGCCTGGCGCTGGGACCTGAACTCCGCCGTCTTCGCTCCCTACGCCTTCGGCCTCTTCCACTGGGGCGGCCAGGTCTGGCGGATGCTCCTGCTCGCGGGGGCCACGGCGATCGCCGCCACCATCGTGGTGCGCTCCCGGGAGCTGCGCCTGCTCTCCACCCGCGACCGCTTCACGGGCCTGCTCAACCGCGCCGTCTTCAACGAGCAGCTCGAGCGCGAGGTCGCCGTCTCCCTGCGCGAGGACGGCCGCTTCGCGGTGGCGATGATCGACATCGACCACTTCAAACGCTTCAACGACACCTACGGCCATGCCGGCGGCGACGAGGCCCTGCGCCTGGTCGCGCAGACCCTGCGCGAGGCCTGCCGCTCGTCCGACGTGGTGGCGCGCTATGGCGGCGAGGAGTTCGCCCTCATCCTGCCGGGGGTGATGAGCGGCCGGGCCACCGACCTGGCGGAGCGCATCCGGCGGGTGATGGCCGTCAGACCCATCCACCTGCCCGGCCGTCCCAAGCCGGCCACGGTGACCATCAGCATCGGCGTCGCCCTCTGGCCCGACGACGGCCACACCCCCGCCGAGGTCCTCCGCTGCGCCGACCAGCGCCTCTACCAAGCCAAGGCGCAGGGCCGCGACCGCGTCGTCGGGCCGGTGCCGGGGAAGAGCCGGACGCCGGAAGAGCGGGGGGAGCGGGGGAATGACCTGGGGATGGAGTCGGACACGGTGTCGATCCGGTCGCCCTTCTCACGGGATTGATGGGAAATTTACGCCCCCCTGCTCTCCTGAATCTGCGCCAGCGCCTGCCGGATCCGGTCGAGCCGCTCGCCGTGGCTGTTCTCGCGCATGAAGTTGACGTAGTCCTGGGCCGAGCGGAGGGTGATGAGGCGCTGGCGGTAGGTGTCGAGGCGGCGGTTGGCCTCGGCGACCCGCTCCTGGAGGCTCGGGTGCTCCAGGCGGGCGACGATCTCCGGCAGGGCCGCCAGGGTGTGGCAGACCAGGAGCACGTCGCACCCCGCCGCGAAGCAGGTCTCGCAGCGCTCGGGGAGCTCTCCCCACTCGTCGAGCGCCTTCATCTCCATGTCGTCGCTGAACACCACGCCCTCGAAGCCGAGGCGGCCGCGCAGCACGCCGCCGATGATGGCGGGTGACAGCGTCGCCGGCCGCATCGAGGAGTCGTAGGCGGGATAGAGGGCGTGGCCCACCATCACCGCTCCGGCCAGGCGGCAGAGGGCCTCGAAAGGCTCGAGGTCGGTGCGCAGCTCCTCGACGGGCAGGTAGACGGCGGACATGTGGAAGTGGGTGTCCTCGGCGGCTCCGCCGAGGCCCGGGAAGTGCTTGACGCAGCCGCCGGCGCCGCCGCTGTGGAGCCCCCGCAGGAAGGCCTGGGCGCGGGGGATGATCTCCGCCGGCGTGGCGCCGAAGTAGCGGTCGTCGAGGGCGTTGCCGGCCGCTCCGCGGTTGAGGTCCACCACCGGGGCGAAGTCGACGTCGATGTCGAACAGCCGCAGCCCCTGGGCCACCCAGTGCCCCGCCTGGAGGGCGTAGCTGGGCACGTGCCGGGCGAGGAACGCCGCCGCCGGTGCCGGCCCCACCACGTCCTTCAGCCGATCCACCCGCCCGCCCTCGGCGTCGATCGCCAGCACGGCGTCAGGCAGCACCCGCCGCAGGTCCGTCACCAGGTCGTTGAGCTGCTCCTCGTCCTTGATGTTGCGCTTGAAGAGGATCACGCCGCCGGGCTGATGGGCGGACAGCAGTCCGGCAGACTCGGAATCCAGCTCGGGCCCCGGAATGCCCACGAAAACCTGCTCGGCGGCTCTCATGATGGGGGATCTTACATGAGGAGGATACCGCCCCTACGGGGCGGCCCTCACAACCCCCTACCCCCTTCTCTCCCCGCCTCCCTCCCCGGCCGCCGGGAGAGAAGGGGAAAGAAAAAGCACTCAGAGCTCTCTCCGACAAACTTCTCCCTCTTCTCCCGGCGGACGGGGGGGAGGCGGGGAGAAGAGGGCCGGGGTGATGAGGGCGCCGGGGCCGCAGGCCCGGCATCCCTCACCCCAACCGCGACTTCAAGCTGTGCAGCAGATTCAGTGCCGCCAGCGGCGTCAACTGATCCACGTCCACGTCCCGGAGCAGCGACGCCACCACCTGCTCGGGGGGCGCGAACAGGGTGAGTTGCGCGGGGCCGCCGGTCTCGGGGGCGGCGTTGCCGCGGGCGAGGCGGGGCTTGCCGTTGGGGTCGTACTCCTGGGCCTCCAGGTTGGCCAGGATCTCCCCCGCCCGCTCGATCACGGTCGGCGGCAGGCCCGCCAGACGCGCCACGTGGAGGCCGTAGGACTTGTCGGCGCTGCCGGGCACCACGCGGCGCAGGAAGACGATCCGCTCGTCCCACTCCTTGACGGCCATCGTGCGGTTCACCACCCGCGGCAGCAGCGAGGCGAGCTCCGTCAGCTCGTGGTAGTGGGTGGCGAACAGGGTCTTCGGCCGCCGGTGCTCGTGGAGGTACTCGACGATCGCCCAGGCGAGCGACAGGCCGTCGAAGGTGGCCGTGCCCCGGCCGACCTCGTCGAGGATCACCAGGCTGCGGTCCGTCGAGTGGCGGAGGATGTTCGCCGTCTCGATCATCTCCACCATGAAGGTGGACTCCCCGCGGGCCAGGTCGTCCGAGGCGCCGACGCGGGTGAAGATGCGGTCGCAGACGCCGATCGAAGCCTCGTCCGCCGGCACGAAGCTGCCCGCCTGGGCCATCAGGACGATCAGCGCCACCTGCCGCAGGTAGGTCGACTTGCCGCCCATGTTGGGGCCGGTCAGGAGGACGATCCCCGACCGCTCGGCGTCCAGCTCGGCGTCGTTGGGCACGAAGGCGTCCCGGCTCGCCTGCTCGACGACCGGGTGCCGGCCCTCGCGGATGACGATCGGCTCGCCGGCCTCCGTCATCTTCGGACGGACGTAGCGTTGCCGTGCCGCCACCTCGGCGAACGAGGCGAGGGTGTCGAGGGTGCCGACCGCCGTGGCCAGCGCCGCCAGGCCGGCGGCTTCGGCGGCGATCTTCTCCGTCAGCTCGCGAAAGAACCTCACTTCGAGCTCGATCTGCCGCTCTTCGGCGGAAAGGATCTGCTCTTCCAGCTCCTTGATCTCCGGCGTCACGTAGCGCTCGGCGTTCACCAGGGTCTGCTTGCGGATGTAGTCCGCCGGCACCCGCTGCTGGTTGGCCCGCGTGACCTCCAGGTAATAACCGAAGACCTTGTTGTAGCGGATCTTGAGCGAGGAGATCCCCGTGCGCTCGCGCTCCCGAACCTCCAGGGCCAGGATGTGCCGCTTGCTGTCGCGGGTAAGCGAGCGGTAGCGGTCCAGCTCTTCGTCCACGCCGGCGGCGATGACGCCGCCGTCCTGGAGATTGGGGGCGGGGGCCGCCTCCAGCATGCGGGTGAGCTCGGCGTGCAGCTCCGGCAGGGGATCGGTGTCGGCGAGCCGGGCGAGCAGAGGGGAGACGGCGGGCTCCAGGGCCGCCAGCTCGGCGAGCAGGGCCGGCGCCTCGGCGAGCGTGTCGCGCACGCCCGCCGCCTCCCGGGGGCTGAGGGTGCCGAGCACGGCGCGGGTCAGCAGGCGCTCGGGGTCCGCCATGCGCGCCAGGCCCTCGCGGATGCGCTCGCGGCGCGGGTTGTCCGCCGCCAGCGCGCCCACGGCCCGGTGGCGCTCGGCGATTTCGCCGGGGTGGACCAGAGGGCGCCGCAGCCACTCGCGGACCGCCCGTCCGCCCGGCGCCGTGACGGTGCGGTCGAGCACGGCGAGCAGCGTGCTCCGCCGCCGGCCCGAGCCGGCGGCCGAGGCCCGCTGGCTCGCGAACACCTCGAGGTTGGCGAGCGTCGCGGCGTCGAGGATCAGCCGGTCCCCCGCCTCGCGCACGGCGAGGCCCCGGATGTGGGAAAGGCCGCTCTTCTGCGTCTCCTGGGCGTAGGCCAGGGCCGCCGCCGCCGCCCGCACGGCCGGCTCCCCCTCCTCCAGGCCGAAGCCGCGCAGCGTGCCCGCCCCGAACTGGCGCAGCAGCAGCTCGCCCGCCCGGTGGGGATCGAACAGGCGGTCGCCCGGCAGCGGCGTCCGGCATGGGCAGTCGCGCTCGGCCCAGTCGACGATCGCGTCGGGAAAGCCGGCCGCCCCGCGCTCGGAGTGGAACAGCACCTCGCGGGGCCGGAGCAGCGCGAGATCCTCCACCGCCTCCTCGGGCGAGCGCCAGCGGCGGACGAAGAAGCTGCCCGTCGACAGGTCGAGGAAGGCCCCGGCCCCCTCTTCCCGCTCCCACACCAGGCCGGCCAGGAAGTTCTCCTCCTTGCCCTCCAGCAGCCCCGGATCGCTCAGCGTGCCCGGGGTGACCACCCGCGTCACGTCGCGCTTGACCAGCCCCTTGGCCTGGGCCGGATCCTCGATCTGATCGCAGATCGCCACCTTGAGCCCGGCCGCGAGGAGCTTGGCGAGATAGCCCTCCAGCGCGTGATGGGGCACGCCGCACATGGGCGTCTCGTTCTCGGTGCCCTTCTGCCTGGCCGTGAGCTGCACCTCGAGGATGGGCGCCGCGGCCCGGGCGTCCTCGAAGAACATCTCGAAGAAGTCCCCCATGCGATACATCAGGAGGGCGTCGGGATGCCGCGCCTTGACTTCCAGGTACTGGCGCATCATGGGCGTCAGGGACGTGACGGGAGAGGATGCTGTCATGCGGGAGGAAGTATAGCGTCCCGGCGGTGCTGGAAAGAGGTGTCTTGATGCGGGAAGGCGTGTCCGCGCCGGATAACGCCTCTGAGTGGGAGGGCCGTCGATATACTCCCCCCATGCCCTCCCCCACCCTCCTCCTCGACACCGGCTCCCCCCTCGTCAGCGTCGCCCTGGCTATCGACGGCGTGGCCGTGGCCTTCCGGTCGGTCGAGCAGCACCGCTCCTCCACCCTGCTGCTGGACCTCGTCCGCGAGGTGCTCGAAGAGGCGGGGGTGGGCGTGCGGGAGCTCGGCGGCATCGCCGTGCTGCGCGGTCCGGGGAGCTTCACGGGATTGCGGATCGGCCTCGCGACCGTGCTCGGCCTGCATCAGGTGCTCGAAGTGCCCGCGACGGCCCTGCCCAGCTTGCAGGTGATGGCGGCGGCCGTGCCTGCCAGGGCGGGAGAGATCGTGATCGCCGCCGTCGATGCCCTGCGCGGCGACTGGAGCGCCCAGGCGTTCGCGGCCGGACCCGTGCCGCGCCCGTTGAGCGAGATGGCGCTCGTCCCCGGGCCCGAGCTGCCGCGCCTGACCGGCGGGCGACCGGCCGGCATCGTGGCCGGCTTCGGGGTGGCGCGGCTCGCTGAGCTCCCCGGCTGGCCCGCGGACCTCCGCCTCGTCGAGCCGGGGCCGCTGGCTCCCGCCGCCGCGGCCATCGCGGCCGATCCGGGCACCGAGTGGAACGCGCAGCTCCTCACCTCGGCCGTCTACTCCCGGCCGCCGGCGATCTCCCTCCCCAAGCCCCGCGTCGCGGCGGCTCCAAGGGCCTGACGTGACCGCCGCCGCGCTGACCGTCCGGCCCGCCCATCCCGAGGACCTCGACGCGATGGCCGGGCTGGAGAAGGCCGCCTTCCAGGACTCCTGGCCGCGCGAGATGCTGGAGTACGAGGTCGTCCATCCGCGGGCCGTGCTGCTGATCGCGTCCCGGGGCGAGGCGGAGCCTCCCGCCGGCTACGCCGCCTTCCGCCACGCCGCGGGCGAGGCCGAGCTGCTGCGCCTCGCCGTCCTCCCGGCGGAGCGCCGGCGCGGCATCGCCCGCGCCCTGATCGCCGAAGGCCTCGAGCGGCTCCGCCAGGCGGACGTCCAGATCTGCTTCCTCGAGGTCCGGAAGGACAACACGCCCGCCATCGCCCTCTACGAAAGCCTGGGCTTCACCCGCACCGGGCAGCGTAAGGAGTATTACCGGGACGGCACGGACGCGCTGATCTACGTGGCGGAGCTGTACGCTTGACTTCCGCCCCTCCCCGTTCTAGCATTCCGTAACGTAGGGCACCGTTTCACGCGTTTCCGCGGCCCGGGCGGCATGCCGGTCCGAAATGAAAACGGCCCGGGGTGAGTTCGCGCTCACGACCGGACCTGACCACGCACAGGAGGAGTAGTCCCATGCGAAGCTCCCGTCATTGTACCGTTCCGTCCCCGTCTTCTTCCCGCAACGCTTTTTCCGACTCCTTCCTCCGCCGCATCGGCGAGCGCGACGAGCCTTCGACGGCGGGCGAGGCCGACGTGGCCGGGCCGTGGCACGTCGAGGAGATCGCCGGCGAAGGGTTCGCGCTGTACCGTGCCGGCGAGGGCCGGGAGCGCGGGTTCGAGCCCGCCGCCGTCTTCCGGGACCGCGCCCTCGCGCTGCTGGCGGCGGCGGTGCTCCCCGGCACGGGCCGGGAGGCGTCCTACCGGCTGCACAAGGACTCCGGCCCGGCCGGCTTCGCGGTGGCGAGCGGCAACGGCGGAGAGGTGGTGGGCCACGCCGCCCTGTTCGACGAGAACCTGATCGCCGCCCTGCACGTCGCGGAGGTCCTGACGAGGTCTCCCGAGTCGCTGGCGGACCTTCTGGAAGCCGCGGGCCCCCTTGCCCTCGAGAGGGCGGGCGCCATCCTGGAAGCGCGGTTGCCCAAAGAAGCCTGAGCCCCATCGCCGATGCCGGGGGGCCTCCCCCCGGCAAGCTTGCCTTGATCCCCTCCGGACCCGGTGCTATCCTCGGTTCAGCCACGCATGCTGACACAACTTCTCATCACGGCAGCCCGCTCCCTCGAGGGGCGAGGGCGTGCCCGTGTCCAGGAGCCGGTCGTACGGTGAGCCCGCACTTCGCCGGCCGCCACCCTTCTTCTCTTCAGCACAATCCCCCGGTCCGTATGGACCGATCATCGCCCACCGGAGTCCCTTTCCCAGGCAAAGGAGGCCATGCCATGTCTCAGCAAGATGATCTGAAGTCGGAGTTGCTCGCCACGGATGCCGAGTACCGCCGCCTCCACGAGGAGCATCAGGAGTACGAGCGGCGGCTGCACGAGATCAGCCAGAAGACCCTGCTCTCTCAGGAAGACGAGATCGAGGAGAAGAGGATCAAGCTTCACAAGCTGACACTCAAGGATCACATGGAACAGATCCTGCGTACTCACCGCGAGTCGCGGGTCTCGGCCTAGTGAGACCGCGCACGGGGAGGCTCCGCAGAGGACCTTCGCCAGACCACGACCGACCGGAGCCCCGACGATGAAGTTCGCGAAAGAAGCTTGGGTATTCGTACTGCCGTTCCTGTTCCTCGCCGGGCTGCTCTTCGTCCTCGGGTGGCCCGGCTGGGGCGTGGCCGCGCTCGTCACGGGCCTGCTCGTCCTGCTGTTCTTCCGCGATCCGAAGCGTAGCTACGAGGGAGACGCGGGGTACGTGCTGGCGCCGGCCGACGGCCTGATCACCCGCATCGACACGATCGAGGACCCGGAGATCGGCCCCGGCCGGCATCACCGGATCGTCACCTTCCTGTCGGTGTTCGACATCCACGTCCAGCGCGTGCCGGTGGCCGGCGAGGTCATCGTCTCCCGCTACGCCCGCGGGCGGAAGGTGGCCGCCTTCCGCGAGGACGCCGGCGACGTCAACGAGAAGCACCTCTCCGTGGTCCGCCGGCCCAGCGGCGATCTGGTCGGCATCCGGCAGATCGCCGGTCTGCTGGCCCGGCGGGTGGTCTGCTATCTGAAAGAAGGGGACCGCGTCCACCGGGGCCAGCTCATGGGGCTGATCAAGTTCTCGTCGCGGGTGGACCTGCTGGTGCCGGAGAGCTACCGGCTCCTGGTGAAGAAGGGAGACCGGGTGAAGAACGGCGCCACGCCCATGGCGATGCCCGAGAAGTCCGAGAAGGAGAGCCGTTGAGGCCGCCGCGCGCCTCCGTGGGCGCGCGGGCCAGGGGCGGCATCCGCCGCGGCGCCTACCTCCTGCCGAGCCTGTTCACCATGGGCAACATGGTGCTCGGCTTCTACGCCATCGTCTGCGGGCTCGACGGCACTTTCCGCAAGGCGGCGCTGATGGTGTTCGCGGCAGCTTTCCTCGACAGCATCGACGGGCGGATCGCCCGCATGACCGGCACGGAGAGCGAGTTTGGCAAGGAGTACGACTCGCTCGCCGACGTCGTCACCTTCGGCGTCGCCCCCGGGATGCTGGCCTACCTCTGGGGCCTGCGGGAGTTCTCGCGGGACGCCTGGCTGCTCTCCGTCTTCTTCATGGTGTGCACGGCGACCCGGCTCGCCCGCTTCAACGTGCAGACCAAGGTGACGGACAGCCGCTACTTCGTGGGCCTGCCGTCGCCGGCGGCGGCGGGGACGATCTGCTCGATCCTCATCTTCGCCCCCGAGTACACGGACGACCTGCGGCCCGTCATGCAGGCGATCATCGGCATGGCGCTGCTGGTGGTCGGCGCGCTGATGGTCTCCACCTTCCGCTACAACAGCTTCAAGACCTTCGACCTCCGGAAGCGCTGGAGCTACCGGGCATTCGTGCCGTTCGCGGCGCTCCTCCTGGTGTTCGTCTTCATCCCGCGGGCGACCCTGCTGGCGATCACCGTCACCTACACCCTCTCGGCGCCGCTCGGCGCCGTGTTCTCACGCCTGCGCCCCGCGCGCGGTCCCCGGGCCGAGGAGCTGCCGCCTCCGCCGCCGGTGGAAGGAGCCCTGTGACCGCCATCGCCATCCTGAACTCCGTGAACCTCCTGGGCAAGGAGCTGCGCGAGACGATCGAAGCGCGCCACCCGGAGTGGGCCGACATCCGCCTGCTGAGCACCCGCGAGGACGAGATCGGCACCCTGACCGAGATCCAGGGCGCCGCCGCCCTGGTCGGGCGCTATGAGACCGGCAGCCTGGAGGGGGTGGACATCGCCTTCTTCTGCGGCCCCATGGAAGCCAACCGTCCCATCCTCGCGGAGCTGCCGGCGGAGACGATCGCCATCGTGCTCTCCTTCGACGCCACCTTGGAGGACGGCCTGCCGGTGGTGTCGGGGGTGAACACATCGACGGCCTACGGCGGGCGCGTGCTGATCTCGCCCCACCCGGGCGTGGTGCTGATCTCCCACCTCCTCCACCCGTTGCGGGACTTCTCGCCGGAGGAGGCGGTGGCGACCCTGATCCAGCCGGCTTCGACGCAGGACGAAGCGGGCATCGAGGAGCTCTTCGAGACCACGCGGCAGATCGTGGCCATGACGAAGCGCACCCCGACGCCCGTCTTCGGCACCCAGCTCGCCTTCAACATCCTGCCGTCTCAGTTGCCGGTCGATCCCATCGCGTCGCAGCTCGGCGCGGTGCTGACCGGCCTGCCGCCGGTGGCGCTGCAGATCCTCCAGGGCGGCGTCTTCCACTCCGTCTCGGCGAGCCTCTACGTGCGCTGCGCGGCGGATCCAAGCCCGATGACGGTCCGCAAGGCCCTTGCCGCGAGCCCCATGGTCGAAGCGGCCGGCAAGCCCCGCCTCCTCGGCCCGGTCGAAGCCGCCGCCAGCGACAAGGTCATCTTCAGCACCGTGCGCAGGGACGAGGGCCGGGGCGGCTTCTGGCTCTGGGCGGCGATGGACAACCTCACCCGCGGCGGCGCCCTGAACGCGGTCGAGATCGCGGAAGCGGTGTCGTAGCCTGTTGCGATAAATCGCTTCTGGGCAGTATCATGAGCCAGGGAGAGGCACCGATGGCAGAGCCCCTCAGAAAGCTATTCACCGTATCCGAGTACCAGACGATGCTCGAGTCGGGGATCCTCCACGAGGACGACCGCGTCGAGCTGATCGAGGGCGAGATCTGGCAGATGCCGCCGATTGGGCCACCGCATTACTCCTCCGTGGCGCGCCTGGACCGGGTTTTTCAACGCGGCCTGGCCGATGGTTTGGCCGTCATTGCCGTCCAGAGCTCGGTTCGCCTCGGCGACTTCTCCGAGCCGGAGCCCGATCTGGCGGTGCTGCGCTTCCGAGCTGATTTCTACGCCCAGACCCACCCCACCGCCTCGGACATCCTCCTCCTGGTCGAGGTCGCCGATTCCAGCCTCAGATACGACCAGGACGTGAAGATGGGGCTTTATGCCCGCCATGGCGTTGCCGAAGTCTGGCTCCACGATGTCGTCCATGAGGCGATCGTGGTCCATCGCGATCCATCCCCCCAGGGTTACCGCGACGTCCGTACCCTCCACCGGGGCGATCGCCTGGCGCCGCTGGCTTTCCCGGACCTCGTCGTCCTCCAGGTGGACACCCTCCTGGGCCCGCCATTCAATCCAACGGCCAAATAGGCATCCAAGCTGCAAGAGCCCTCCGCCAACAACTTCGGCTACGCCGAGGAGGAGACCTGGGTGACCTCCTTCTGGGCGATGACGGTCAACCGGGTGATCAATCTCAGGTAGCGCCATGAACGCCCTCTGCGTCTTCTGCGGCTCGAACCCCGGCGCCGACCCGGCCTACGCGGAAGCCGCCGCGGATCTGGGACGGGCGCTCGCCGAGCGCGGTGTCACCGTGGTCTACGGCGGCGGCCGCGTGGGCCTGATGGGCGTGCTGGCGGACGCCGCCCTGGCCTCCGGGGGCGCCGTGACCGGCGTCATCCCGGAGGCGCTCGCCACCAAGGAGCTGGCTCACGAGGGGCTCACCGACCTGCGAGTGGTGGGCTCGATGCACGAGCGCAAGGCGCTGATGTCCGAGCTCGCGGACGGTTTCATCGCCCTGCCGGGAGGCATCGGCACCCTCGAGGAGTGGTTCGAAGTCTGGACCTGGAGCCAGCTCGGATTCCAGCCCAAGCCTTGCGGCATGCTCAACGTGGCCGGGTATTACGACCACCTCCTGGCCTTCCTCGACCACATGACGGCCCAGCGCTTCCTCTCCGAGCCCCACCGCTCCATGGCCATCGTCGAGCAGCGGGCCGCCCTTCTGCTCGACCGCATGGCCGCCTACCAGCCGCCCCGGGCCGCGAAGTGGATCGACCGCACGGAACGGTAGTTGACACAGGCGTAAGAAAGGCGTAAATTTTCGCCGTCGTCAGTCACCGGCCGGCCTCACTGGCCATAAAGAACAACGGTCTGGACGAGCCGTGAGCCTCGTCCGAGCCCCAACCGCAGGAGACTTCCCATGCGTGATCCCCAGGAGCCTGGCAGCCCGCATTCCCCCAACGCCTTCGCCGAGGAGTTCCTGCGCCGCTTCGAGTTGGAAGACGAGCCGGCGTCCGCGGCCGAGGCGGACGTCGCAGGCCCTTGGGAGGTCGAGGCCTCCTCCACGGCGGATGGCCGCGAGGCGTACGGCCTCTGGCGGCTGGGCGAGCGGCCGGAGCACGGCGACACCCCGGCCGCGCTCTTTCGCGAGCGCTCGACGGCCTTGATGGCCGCGGCGGTTCGGCCCTTCGTGGGGCGGGACGCGTTCTACGAGTTGGGGCGGGAGCGCTGGAACGGCGGCTTCCCCCTGCTCCGCCAGGGCGAGCCGATGGGCTGGATCGACCTCTTCGACGAGGACTGGGCGTTCGGCGTCAACGTCCTGGAGCGGTTCACCCGCAGCCCGGAGGCGCTCGCCAAGCTGCTGGAAGCGGCCGGTCCCCTCGCTCTGGAGCGGGCGGGGCGGATTCTGCGGACGCGCGTGCTGGAGCAGGAGTAGGCCCTCACCACCCAGGCCCTCCTCTCCCAGGGGGAGAGGAGGGGGTCAGGGAGTGAAGGGCTACCGCGGCGGCGGGTAGCAGATGAAGCAGCCCTGCGAGCAGGTGTAGTAGGACGTCCGGATGCCCTGGGCGATGGTGTTGTTGCAGCAATCCTTGCCGAACTTGCCCACCTCCGTGGTCTTGGAGGCGTCGCTGTAGTAAATGCAGTTGCCGGCCGGAGCGGCTTCGCTCGCGGGAGGCGTCGTCGCCGTGAACGTAGCGGCAGCCAGGAGAAGCGCTGCCAGGAGCGTTCTCCGGAGAGTCTTGGGTGTCATCGTGTAAGTCATCGAGTCTCCTTTCTGTGCGAGAGCTGCACGTTAGGGAAGCACCCTATCATGATTAATCTTATCGTCAAAGATCTATTCGACCGGCGGCGGGCACCACACGCAGTACTCCTGGTGGCACTCGACGAAAGCGCTCGTGCTGCCCCAGTTGACGGGGTTGCCGCAGCAATCCTGGCCTCGCTGCCCCACCACCTTGGAATGGTTGGCGTCAGTCCAATAGGTGCAGAGCCCCTGCTGAACGGCGTGCACCGGCTGCGGCGCCGAGGCGAGGATGGCGAGCGCGAGAGCGGCGAAAACGAGCGCCGCGAGAGCGGTCCGGCGAATTCCTGAGGTCATGTCAACTCCTTCCGGTCCTGGGACCAGCGTTGGTTTGGCATAACCTTGAGTGCTCGGCAACCGGGAAAGCGAGACTGTGGCGGGTCAGATCACTCCCCCGCGCATTCCCCTGGATCCTGGCCGTCAGGACTCGCTGCCCGCGAGCGCCTGGCTGTCGAGCCCCTGCGTTCCCTGACGCACCAGGTACTCCTCGACGAACAGCAGGCGGTCCGGACCGGCGCGGCGGATCACGGCGAGCAGATCGCTCATCGAGGAGACCTCCTCGAGCTGTTCCTCGACGAACCAGTCGAGGAACCGCACCCCGACGTAGTTCTTGTCCCCCTTGGCGATCTCCACCAAGTCGTAGATCTGGCTGGTGACCTCCTCCTCCCACGAGAGGGCCTTGGCCACCGCCTCCTCGGCCGAGGGGAACTCGCTCTGGGGCGCCGGCAGGGCCGGGATGCGCACCTTGCCGCCGACATCGTTGATGAACTTGACGAACCGCATGGCGTGCGTCCGCTCCTCCTCCGACTGGCGGTAGAAGAAGCGGGCGAGCTGCGGCAGGGTCTCGGAATCGAAGTAGCTGGCAATGGCGATGTATTGCATGGAAGCGCCCATCTCGTTGCCGATCTGCTGATTGAACGCCTCGATAAGCTTGTCGCTTGCGAGCATGCGGGATCTCCTCGAGAAAAAATCAACTGAAAACCGGTTTCAGCCTAGCACTCGATCACGTTGATGGCGAGGCCGCCCCCGGGCGGTTTGCCCTTCGGCGGGATTCTATACAAGCGTCCCTTCCAGCGGACGGATCGTCTCCTTTCCGGGTTTCCGCGGCCTCCAGCTCCCGGCTCTTCCCAGAGGAGCGGACATTCGCCTTTAGTCATAAGTATCCGGCAAGAACCTCGCAAAGGGCCTTCAAGTCCACTGTTTGTGAACAAATTTCATGGGAGGTCCGGTATGAAACCGTTTCGTCTGGCCGTCGTCCTTGCCCTGCTCCTCACACTCTTCGCCGTCGCTCTGTTCGCTGTGCCATTGCAGGCCCAGGGGGACCCCGGAACACCCATCGACCACGGCCTCTGGCGAGTGAACGGCACCGACCCCGCGCTTCCCCAGGACGACCTCGAGCCGCTGCGGCAGGTGATCGGCGGCGCCCAGTTCGTGGGGCTGGGCGAGTCCATCCACACCTCCGGCGGCTTCTACCAGATGAAGGACCGGACGTTCCGCTTCCTCGTCGAGCGGATGGGCTTCCGGGCCTTCGGCATGGAGACCTCCTGGTTCCGCGCCGACCGGGTGGAGCGCTACGTCCAGACCTGCCAGGGGACGCCGCGGGACGCCATCCGCGGCATCTTCAGCGTCTGGCAGAGCACCGAGGTGCGGGACATGGTGCAGTGGATGTGCGAGTGGAACACCGCCCATCCCAACGACCGGGTCCACTTCTACGGCTTCGACATCCAGAACCAGGCGTTGGTGGACGGCCCGGCGCTCGTCGACTTCCTCCACCGGCTCGGCATCGGCGACGGCGACCCGCGCATCGCGGGCATCCGGGTCTGCGATGGCGTCGAGACCGACTACTACTTCGCCGGCCTGCCGTTTCCGCCGGCGCTGTACCAGCAGTGCCAGGCGACCCTGACCGACGTGGCCGCTTTCTTCGACCGGGAAGAAAAGGCGATCGAAAGGCAGACCTCGCAGGAGGAACTGGGCTGGGCCCGCATCCACCTGGTGGGCCAACAGGCCTGGCAGGAGGAGATCTTCTTCATCGACACCGACATCGAGCGCGGCGGCAAGGCCCGGGACCGGGGCATGGCCTACGTCGTCCAAGCCATCCACGAGCTGCGCTTTCCCCATGCCCGCACCGCCCTGTGGGCCCACAACGGCCATCTCGCGAAGAAGGTCGGCTCGACGAACTACGAGGCGGTCGAGATGGGCACCCTCCTCGCCGATCAGTTGAAGAGCAAGTACGCCGTGATCGGCCTCGTGGCCCACGAGACCTCCGTCGACTGGCTCAACGTGGGGGCTTGCGGCCCCCAGAACGACTTCCCGGTGGGCCCAGGCTCGATCGAATACGTCTTCCACGGCCTCGGACCCGGCGCGGGGGTGTTGGCCGATCTGAAGCACCCGCGGTTCCTCGAGCCCGGCGCCGCCTACACCGTGGGCGCCGTCACCATGGTGCCGGAGGAGCAGTTCGATGCCATCCTCTATCTGGACGTCTCACCCAAGATGCACCCGCTTTCCTGGCTGCCCTGCCAGTAGCACGAGCAAGAGGAGGTCGCCATGAAGAGACTGCTCCGCTGTTTCGCCTTGATCCTCGCGGCGGCCGGCCTGGCCGCCGCGGCCCCGGCGCCGCTCGCCGCCCAGCCCGGCCCCTTGCCGCCGGGCGTCTACCGCCTGTCCGGGACCGATCCCGCGCTTCCCCAGGGCGACCTCGAGCCTCTGCGGAAGATCGTCGGCAAAGCCACATTCGTGGGGCTGGGCGAGTCGATCCACACCTCCGGCGGCTTCTACCAGTTGAAGGACCGGACGCTCCGCTTCCTCATCGAGCGGATGGGCTTCCGGGCCTTCGGCATGGAGACCCCCTGGTACCGCGCCGACCAGGTGGAGAGCTACGTCCAGACCTGCCAGGGGACGGCCCGGGATGCCATCCACGGCATCTTCTCGGTCTGGCAGAGCACCGAGGTGGAATCGATGGTGCAGTGGATGTGCGAGTGGAACGCCGCTCATCCCAAGGACCGCGTCCACTTCTACGGATTCGACATCCAGAGCCAGTCGCTGGTGGACGGTCCGGCGCTCATCGACTTCCTCCACCGGCTCGGCATCGGCGACGGCGACCCGCGCGTCGCGGGCATCCGGGCCTGCGACGGCGTCGAGACCGACTACTACCTGGCGGGCGCGCCGTTCCCCCCGGAGCTGTACCAGCAGTGCCAGGAGGCCCTGGCCGGCGTCGCCAGCTTCTTCGACCGCAACGAGAAGACGATCGCGAGGCGGACCTCGAAGAAGGACCTGGGCTGGGCCCGCGTCCATCTGGTGGGCCTGCGGGCCTGGCAGGAAGAGACCTTCCACCTCGACGCCGACCCCGACCGCGGCGGCAGGGCCCGGGACCGGGGGATGGCCTACACCGTCCAAGCCATCCGCGCGTTGCGCTTCCCCAAGGCCCGCACCGTCCTCTGGGCCCACAACGGCCACCTCGCGAAGAAGGTCGGCTCGTCGAATTACGTCGCGGTCGAGATGGGCACCCTGCTCGCCGCCCAGTTGAAGGAGAAGTACGCCGTGGTCGGCCTCGTGGCCCGCCAGACCTTCATCGACTGGCGGACCCTGGGCTGCGGCCTGGCGCGTGGCTTCTCGACGGGTGCCGGCTCCGTCGAGAACCTCTTCCATGCCCTCGAGCCGGGCGCGGGGGTGCTGGCCGACCTGAAGAACCCGCAGTACCTCGAACCCGGCGCCGTCTATACCGTGGGCAGCGTCTCCATGGTGCCGTCCGAGCAGTTCGACGCCATCCTCTATCTCGAAGTCTCACCCAAGATGCACCCGCTGGCCTGGCCGTCCTGCCAGTAGGCGGCGCCGCCCAGCCCCGCCGCCCGGGATGCGTGCCCGGGCGGCCGGAATGGCCCCACCCCGCCCCCATGTTCTACCTCTTGGACCTCTTCAGGAAGCGCCGGTCCGCTTTTCATGCCGAGATATACTGGCCTCTCATCACTCCTCATCCACTGCCGAGGGTGATCTCGAGACCCATTCCAGGAGGGGAACGAACCCCGATGCCGAGCTCGGAAACGGAGCACCACAACATCGACAACTACCACCCGGTCATCATCCTGGGCTCCGGCCCGGCGGGATTGACGGCCGCTCTCTATGCCGCCCGGGCGGACTTGGCGCCGCTGGTGCTGGAAGGCAACCAGCCCGGGGGCCAGCTCACCATCACCACGGACGTCGAGAACTTCCCGGGCTTCCCGGAGGGCATCCTCGGCCCCGAGCTGATGGACCGCATGCGCGAGCAGGCCCGGCGCTTCGGCACCAAGGTGAAGTTCGAGCAGGCCATCGAGGTCGACCTCGAGAAGCGCCCCTTCACCATCCGCACCGACGAGAACAGCTACCGGACCGACGCCCTGATCGTCTCGACCGGCGCCACGGCCAAGCTCAGCGGCATCCCCGGCGAGCAGGAGCTCATGGGCTACGGCGTCTCCGCCTGCGCGACCTGCGACGGCTTCTTCTTCCGCGACAAGGAGATCGTCGTCATCGGCGGCGGCGACTCGGCCATGGAAGAGGCCACCTACCTGACCAAGTTCGCCAGCAAGGTGACCATCATCCACCGCCGCCGCGACCTGCGCGCCTCGAAGATCATGCAGGATCGCGCCTTCGCCAACCCGAAGATCGCCTGGATCTGGGACACCGTCGTGAACGAGATCGTGGGCAGCCGGGAGGGCGGAGTGACCGCCGTCAAGCTGCACAACAAGAGGACCGGGCTCGACAGCGTCTATCCCACCCAGGGGGTCTTCTACGCCATCGGCCACCAGCCCAACACCGCCCTCTTCCGGGGCAAGCTGGAGATGAACGACGTCGGCTACATCAAGGTGCATGAGCCGACCACCAAGACGAGTGTCCCCGGCGTCTTCGCCGCCGGCGACTTGATGGACCCGATTTACCGCCAGGCGATCACCTCCGCCGGCACGGGTTGCCGCGCGGCGATTGACGCCGAGCGCTGGCTCCAGGAGCTGCACGACTGATGAGTCCGCTTTCCCGCCCCACTTCCCAGATCAAGACCCTCGGAGCCCTGCGCGAGGCCGGCTACCGGCCCCGCTCCGTCAAGCAGGAGATCCGCGACAACCTGCGGGCGCGCCTGGTCAGCGGCGGCCCCCTCTTCCCCGGCATCCTCGGCTACGACCGCACGGTGATCCCGTCGGTGGTCAACGCCCTGCTCGCCGGACACGACTTCATCCTCCTCGGCCTGCGCGGCCAGGCGAAGACCCGCATCCTGCGCTCCCTGGTCACCCTCATGGACCCCGAGGTGCCGGTGCTCGCGGGCACCGAGCTGAACGACGATCCGCTGGCTCCCATCTCCACCCGCGGCCAGCGCATGATCGACGAGGCCGGCGACGACGCCCCCGTCGAGTGGCTGACCCGCGAGCAGCGCTACAACGAGAAGCTCGCGACGCCGGACGTGTCGATCGCCGACCTGCTGGGCGACATCGACCCGATCAAGGCCGCCACCCGCAAGCTCACCTTCGCGGACCCCGAGGTCATCCACTTCGGCATCATCCCGCGCACCAACCGCGGCATCTTCGCCATCAACGAGCTGCCCGACCTCGCCCCCCGCATCCAGGTGGGCCTGTTCAACATCCTCGAGGAGCGCGACCTCCAGATCCGCGGCTTCCCCGTGCGCATTCCGCTCGACATCATGATGGTCTTCTCGGCCAACCCCGAGGACTACACGAACCGCGGCAGCATCATCACGCCGCTCAAGGACCGCATCTCGTCCCAGATCCTCACCCACTATCCGCCCGACGTGAGCATCGCGGCGGACATCACCCGCCAGGAGGCCTGGACCGACCGCGACGTCCCCAACGTCGTGATCCCGGACGACATCCGGGTCCTGGTCGAGGAGATCAGCTTCGCGGCCCGCGAGAGCGACCTGGTGGACCAGTCGTCCGGCGTCTCGGCGCGGGTGGCGATCTCGGCCCTCGAGCTGCTGGCCTCGAACCTGGAGCGCCGGGCTCTGGCGACCAAGGACAACCCGATCTACCCGCGCCTCAGCGACCTTCACATGCTGCTGCCGGCCATCACCGGCAAGGTCGAGATGGTCTACGAGGGCGAGCAGCAGGGGGCCGAGGTGGTGGCCCGGCGGCTCATCGGGCAGGCGGTCAAGAAGTCCTTCGACGCCCGCTTCCCCGAGGTCGGCAAGGAGACCGGCAGCGGCGGCGAGGAGGACCGGGGACCCTACGCCAAGATCATCCGCTGGTTCGCCGACGGCAACACGGTGACGGTCTCCGACGAGCAGCCGTTCGCCGACTACGAGACCGAGATCTTCCGCGTGCCGGGTCTCAAGGAAATGGTCGTTAAACTGGGTTCCACCCGCGAGGAGAGAGCCTTGGCTGGCGAGATGATCCTGGAAGGCCTGCACCAGCACCTGAAGCTCGCCCGCGCCGATATGGACAGCCAGATCAGCTACAAGGAGATGGTCAAGTTCCAGCTCCTGAAGCCCCGCCGGGGTTCCGGGGGACGGGACCGCGGGGACGTGAACTAGGAGCCTCATGCGCCATCAGTACCTTTATCTCGACCCCGCGCTGATCCAGGCGATCCTCGCCGGTCTCGACCTCATGCGCCTGTTCAACCAGCTCGTGCTGGCGACCGGCGGCGACGTCGAGGAGGCGATGGACTGGATGCGCTACCTGCAGTCCGAGGGGCACCTCCCGGAAGACCTCGACCTCGAGCAGTTCTTCGCCAGCCTGGAGAATCAGAACCTCGTCGGCCGCGACACCGAGGGGGGCCTTCAGCTCACCACCGGCGGCGAGCGCAAGATCCGCCGCAGCGCCTTCGAGGAGATCTTCTCCACCCTTGACCGCTCCGGCCCGGGCTACCACCCGATCCGCGCCGCCGGCGAGGGGATCGAGCGCCTCCCCGAGACCCGCCCTTACAACTTCGGCGACGACATCCACCTCCTCGACTCGGCGCGGTCGCTCCAGAACGCCTTCAAGCGCAACGACTCCGGGGTGGACGACTTCAACCTCACCGAGGAGGATCTGGAGGTCTACGAAACGGAGCACCTGACCTCCTGCGCCACGGTGGTGGCGATCGACATCAGCCACTCGATGATCCTCTACGGCGAGGACCGCATCACGCCGGCCAAGACCGTGGCCCTCGCCCTGACCGAGCTGATCACCACCAAGTACCCGAAAGATCACCTCTCGGTGATCCTCTTCGGCGACCAGGCCGAGCAGGTCTTCCTCTCGGAGATCCCGTACATCCAGGCGGGCCCCTACCACACCAACACCCGCGACGCGCTGCAGCTCTCGCGCAGCATCCTCGCCCGGCAGAAGCAGCCGAACAAGCAGATCTTCCTGATCACCGACGGCAAGCCCTCGGCCATCACCGACGCCGGCAGGATCTACAAGAACCCCTTCGGGCTCGACATGAGGATCGTCAACCTAACCCTGGAGGAGGCCGACCTCTGCCGCCGCCAGAAGGTCGTGATCACCACCTTCATGCTGGCCACCGACACCATGCTCACCCAGTTCGTAGAAAAGCTGACCCAGATCAACCGCGGCCGGGCCTACTTCGCCTCGCCGTACAACCTGGGCGAGTTCATGCTGGCGGACTACATCAGGAACCGGCGAAGGAGGGTGCGGTAGCGATGAAGAACCTTGCCATCCTGGCGCTCCTCGCCACGCTCGGGGGCTGCGCCGGGAACGCCAACGCCACCGATCCAGCCGCTTCCAACTCCGCGGGCTCGCCCTCCCGCGCCGCCGACGAGGTCGAGATCGCCGCGGCCGTCTTCCGCTACCAGTTCGACCACAACGCGTCGGCCATCCAGAAGAAGGCGGAAAAGTACTGCCTGTCGCTGCCTGGAGAGAAATCACCCGGCGCGGCGTTCCTCCAGCGGTTCGAGGGTAACAAGCCGCCCGTCATGGCCGCCGACCAGTGCGACAGGAAATCGGGCAAGAACCTCTTCTTCCGCATCCAGAAGATCGACTGGCGCGAGGATGGCGAGGTCTGGGTCCGCGGCGGCTATTACGAAGGGAACCTCAGCTCTTCCCTCGAGCTCTTCCAGGTGATGAACGAGAACGGCAAGTGGGTCGTGAAGGGGCAGCGGATGGAGGCGATCTCGTAGGTTGGGGATAGAATCCCTCCCTGGCAACCAGGGAGGGATATCTCGTGACCCAGTCTTCTCACCGGCGGCTCCGAATTCCGTCGTTTCTGCTGGCGGCCGCGCTCGCCGCGGGTTGCGGCGGTTCCCCCGAAACCAAGGCGGCGGACTCGAACGCTGCCGCCGAGCCGCTCGACGCCTGCACGCTCTTCACCGCCGAGGACGCCCAGGCCATCGCCGGGGAGTCCATCGCCGCCATGAGCAGCACACTGGACGAGGCCCATGGCCGCAACCCCGGGGAGTGCATCTACAACAGCGGCAGCCTCTCCGAGCCCCGCATCATCAGCCTGCTGATCCGCCCGCACCGCAGCCCCGAGGCGGCGAAGCGCCTGCAGGAAAACAGCCGCTCGACGCTCACCACGATGGCCGGCAGGGTCCAGGACGTCCCCGGTCTCGGAGACGGGGCGCTCTGGGTCGGCGGCCAGCTCCAGCAGCTCCACGTCCTGCACGGAGGGGAGCAGCTCATCGTCACCGTCCAGAGCCCCGACGGCACGGATCAACTGGAGCGCGCCCGCAAGATTGCCTCGACGGCCCTGGCAAGGATGGATTCCGCCAGGAAATAGAGGTAAGAGAACAGGCTTTCCCCGCCCGGGCCGAGAAAAAGCCTATCGCGGCGCAGAATAGAGTCATTGCCGAAGAGAAGAAACCTTTCCGGCGCAGAATAGAGTCATTGCCGAAGAAAAAAGACCTTTCCGGCGCGGAATAGAGTCATTTTCACGGAGAAAAGACCTTTTCTCTCACGGAATGACCAATTCTCCCAACAATTGCCCTTTTCCCGGCTCCGGCCTCTATGAACCCGAGCCTAATGCTCTTTCCCAGAAGCTAACAGTCTTTTCTCGGTCGAACTGCTCTAAAACTGCGGCAATTGGGTTTAAACCAGAGGCAAAAGATTTTTTCCTCGTGCTAAAAGCCTTTTGAAACCGGGGCTGACGAATCCCGGCCGGGAACCCTGGCTAGAGGTGTCCGCCGTCCCCCTCGACGAAGTAGTCCAGCGCCACCGCGATCGCCTTCCGGTACGGGAGGGAGAGTCCGATGACGGCGACGGCCGCAAGGCAGACCACGATCTGCCCCACCCAGATCACCCTCGGCCGGATCAGGAACATGGCGACGACGAGCGATCCCGTGAGCCCCGCCGTGGTCATGTACATGAAGAACCAGGTGTCGCCGATGCGCCGCTCGAGCTCGAGCCCGCAGACGGGGCAGCGCTCGCGCAGATGGTTCCAGCCGTCGAAGAGGGGGCCCTCCCCGCACCGGGGGCAGAGGCACCGGACGCCCCGGGCGAGGATTTGGAGGAGCGGAGGGCGCGAGCGGGTGGTCACGGTCATCATCCTATTATTTCTGTAGACTTTACTGACCCATGTGGTCCGATCATCTCCCTGAGAAGCAGCGGCGGCGGCTGATCGAGCGGCTGCGGTCCGTCGTCCCCCCTCCCCGCCCCCACTGCCGGGGCTCGAAGACCCCGCTGCGCTCCGGAGGCAAGGCCGAGCCCACACCCCTGCAAGTGGCCGAGGCCTTGAGGGAGCGGGAGGGCTTCGCCTGGCTGGACGGCGGCGCCACGGAGCACCGGCTCTTCGCCAAGCCTCTGGCGGTCCTCGCCGTCCGAAACGGCCGGGTTTCCGTCACCGGACCCCTGGGGAGCGCCTCGTGGCAGGGGGGAGGCTTCCACCTGCTCGACGCGGCCTTCGGCGCCTGGAGTGGCGCGGGCTCGGGAGCCCTGCTGGCAGGCTATCTCGGCTACGAGCTGGGGAGCGAGCTCGAAGCGCTCCCGCCTCCCCCGCCGGACGACCTGGGCCTGCCGGACCTCCATCTCGGGCTCTACGATTCCGCCTTCCGCTGGGACGGCCGGAGCTGGACGCTGGAGGCGACGGACGCCTGGCGCTCCCATCCGCCGGTCGAAGCCGAGCGCGTCCTCAACGCCGCGAGACGCCGGACCGCTTCGGAGGTCCCGGCAGGCGGTCTGGCGCCGGACGGCGTCGCCAGCCATCCCAATCGGACCGGCTTCGAAGCGGCCGTGGCGCGCACCGTGGAGCGCATCGCGAGCGGCGAGATCTTCCAGATGAACCTCTGCCGGCGGCTGGAGACCCGGGTGCCGGCGCGGACCCTCTGGCCGCTCTACCTGCGGCTGCGCGCCGCCAGCCCCGCCGAGCGCGGCGCCTTCCTGGACCTGGGGGCCGGACGGGCCGTGCTCTCGATCTCGCCGGAGGTCTTCCTGGCCCTGCGGGACGGCGAGGCCGAGACCCGGCCGATCAAGGGCACCCGCCCGCGCGGCGCCAATCCCCGCGACGACCGGGCCCTCGCCCGCGAGCTCCTGGAGAGCGAGAAGGACCGGGCCGAGCTGACCATGATCGTGGACGTGGCGCGGAACGACCTCGGCCGGGTCTGCGAGACCGGCAGCATCGAGGTCTCCGGCCACGGCGAGCTGATGACCCTGCCGACCGTCCACCACACGGTCTCGACGGTCCGCGGACGGCTGCGGCCGGGAACCACCCCGGTGGATCTATTGCGCGCCGCCTTCCCGCCGGCCTCGATCACGGGCGCGCCCAAGATCCAGGCCATGACGGCGATCGCCGCCGAGGAGCCGCGCCGCCGCGGGCCGGCCATGGGAGGCCTCGGCTGGATCTCGCTGGGCGGCGACATGGACCTCGCCGTGGCGATCCGCACCGCCGCCGCGGCGCACGGGCGCGTCGTCTATCACGCCGGCTGCGGCATCGTGGCCGATTCCAATCCCGAGCTCGAGCTCGAGGAGAGCGCGGCCAAGGCGCGGGCCTTCCTGACCGCCCTGGGCGCGGTGGAGACGGCATGAGCCTGTCGTACTGGAACGGCCGGATCCTGCCCCTGGAGGAGGTCCACGTCCCGCCGGACGACACCGGCTTCCTGTTCGGCGACGGGCTCTTCGAGACCCTGCGGGTGGACCGGGCCCAGGCGCGGGACGTCGAGGGCCATCTCGACCGCCTGCTCGCCGGCCTGCGGCGAATCCGGATCGAGCTGCCCGAGGACCGGCGGGCGCTCCGCCGCGCCGTGGCCGCCGTCGCCGAAGCCGCGCCCCAGCCGGTCGCCAGGATGCGCATCACCATCACCCGCGGCACCCGCCTGATCACCACGGCCCTCTACGAGCCACCGGGCGAGGAGCTCTACCGGCAGGGCGTCGCCGCGCGGCTCCTGCCGCAGTACCGGATCGATTCCGGAGGTCCGCTCGCGGGGTTGAAGAGCCTCTGCTATCAGGCGCACCGGCTCGCCCTGCACCGGGTGGAGGCGCAGGGCGCCTGGGAGGCGCTGCTGGTCAACGAGCGCGGACGGCTGGTGGAGGGCTCGCGGAGCAACGTCGCCCTGGTCTTTCCGGACGGCGTCTTCACCCCGCCCAAGACGGACGGCTGCCTCCCCGGCACCGTCCGCCGCCGGCTGATCGAGAAGGAGGCGATCAAGGAATGGCCCCTCTCGCCCGAGGATCTCGCGACGGCGAGAGAGGTGGTGCTGATGAACAGCCTGATCGGCGTGCTGCCGGTGTCGAGGATCAACGGCAAGGAGGTCCCGCTGGGCCCCGTGGCGGGGCGGTTGCGGGACCTCCTGCGGTAAAGCTTACCGCCCCCGTTCGGCCGGCAGGTTGCCGCCCACCACCCGCTTGACCTCGGCGCCCGCGGGGAAGCGGGTGTTCGAGTCCGCCTGGTTGATGATGGCGAGCGTCTCCATGTCCACCGTGGAGGGATACCGGCGCGCGAACTCGTCCAGGGTCATCGCGTTGGCGATCGACACCACGTCCACCCGCTTCGGCTGGACGTCGAGGGCCTTGCGGTCGGTCACCCGCTCGAAGCTGCCGAGCGAGCTGGAGATGGCGTCGCCGTAGCGCCGCCAGTTCTGCGACGAGGTGTAGCCGAGGATCTGATAGACCTTGTTGTTGTGCTCGGCGAAAGCGGCGATCCCCTGAAGGCTTCCCTGCTGGGTCTGGGCACCGAAGCTTCGTGCCACGGCTGGCAGGCCGCCGAGATCAGCCTGGAGGGCCTGCCCGGCCTGGATGCCCTGCTGTGAGAAGAACTGCTGCGCCGCCTGCTGGGGCGAGCCCTGCTGGGAGAGGGTCATCACCACGATCGCGTCCTGGTTGGGGCTGATGGCGCCCACGGCTGCCTTCTGGTTGGTGCCCTTCCAGCCCTCGGGAAAGCGGATCTGGACGCCGAGCTCAGGCTGGATGAAGGTGTTGCCCACGAAGTAGCCCTCGCGCGGGTTCTGGCCGAAAACGACGTTGTCGAGCGCCTTCAGGTACCCCTCGCGGTTGACGGTCCGGTTCGAGAAGTCGCTGCCGAGCTGCGCAACCTTGCCGCTGATGGTCTGGATGCGCTCCTCCTCGGAGGGATGGGTCGACAGCCAGTTGGGAATCCGCCCCCCCTGGAGCCCCTGCTGCCTCTGTTGCTGCGCGCTCACCCGCTGCAGCGTCGCGAACACGGGCGGCATCTCGCGCGGGTCGTAGCTCTGCTGGTTCATGTAGCGTAGCCCGAGGTCGTCCGCCTGGCGCTCGTCGTCACGGCCATACTTGAGGAACATGAGCTGCAGGCCCTGCTGAGCCAGCCCGCCGTACTGCTGGGCGAGCTCGGGCCTGAAAATCGCGCCGGCGATGAGCCCGATCTGGGCGAGCTGGGCCTTGCTCATCTGCTCCACGCTGTGGCGGCCGGTGACGTGGCCGATCTCGTGCCCGATCACCGAGGCCAGCTCGGCCTCCGAGGTCAGGTGGGTCAGAAGGCCGCGGGTGACGTAGATGAAGCCGCCCGGCAGGGCGAAGGCGTTCACCACCGGATCGTCGACGACCCGGAAGGTCCACGGCAGGTTGGGCCGCTCCGAGGCGGCCGCGAGCTTCTGGCCGATCCTGTTCACGTAGGCCTGGAGCTCCTGATCGGGATACAGGCCGAGCTGCTGCTGGATCTGCGTGTCGGCCTCCTTCCCCATCGCGATCTCCTGCTGTTCGGAGATCAGGGCGACCTGGCTCTTGCCGGTCGCGGGGTTGGTCGAGCAGCTTGCAAGGACGAGCAGGGCGGCGAGACAACCCGCACTGGCGCCCCGTCTCCACGTCGTATTCATTGGGTCCATGGGAACCTCCTTGGAAAGGGGGGCCGTGCCGGGCTACCCGGCTCCAGCCTCTCCATTCCTTACGTTGCAAGATGGGTGCCCCCCTCGGCGCGGGCTTTGCATGCCGTCCGCGGCGATGAACATAACCATCCTGACGGGTCTCGAAAAAGACGATCCCAAGTCCTACGACGTCGTCGTCGACCAGGTCGCCGCCGCCCTGCGCAAGAACAAGCACCGGGTGTCCATCTTCGGCGTCCACGACGACCTGCGGAAGCTGGTCACCGGCTTCTCCCGGCGCAAGCCGGACCTGGTCTTCAACCTCCTCGAAAGCTTCGGCGAGGACACCGGCGGCGACGTCGCCGTGGCCGGCGTCCTGGACCTCCTGGGCCTGCGCTACACCGGCGGCGGGCCGGGAGAGCTCTACCTGCGGCAGGACAAGGGCCTGGCCAAGAAGGTCTTCGCCTTCGAGGGCATTCTCTACCCCCATTTCGCCGTCTTCTCGCAGGACTCCGACTTCGAGATGGCGGGCAATTTCCGCATGCCGCTCTTCGTCAAGCCGCTGACGGCGGACGCTTCGATCGGCATCGACGGCGACTCCTTGGTGCGCGACACGACCTCCCTGATGAAGCGCGTCCTTGCCATCCACGAGAAGGTCAGGGACAGCGCCCTGGTCGAGGAGTACATCGAGGGGCGTGAGCTCTACGTCGGCGTCCTGGGCAACCGGGAGCCGATCGCCTTCCCGCCGATCGAGATGGACTTCTCCGGGCTGCCGGAGGGGATGCCTCACATCGCCGGCACCAAGGCCAAGTGGCAGAAGAACAGCGTCGAGTACAAGGGCACGAAGTCGGTGCTGGCCGACGTCCCGGACGAGCTGCGGGCGAAGCTCCAGAAGACCGCCATCGACGCCTACCGTGCCCTGCGCGTGCGCGATTACGGCCGCGTCGACCTGCGTCTGACCGAGACGGGGGACATCTACGTCATCGAGGTCAACGCGAGCTGCTATCTGGAAGAGGGGAGCGAGTTCGCCACGGCCGCCCAGGCGGCCGGGATCGAGTTCCCGGATCTGGTGCAGCGGATCGCCGAGCTGGCGCTGGAGCGGTACCGCTAGGGCATGTAGCTCCCCCGGTGGACGTGGTTCATCGCCAGGGCGGTGACCAGGGTGGTCAGGGCGATGACCGCCGGGGTCTCGCGGTCCTCGGGGTAGACCTGCCCGAGGGCGTCGGCCCGCTCGGCGAGATGGCGCAGGAGGCGGCGGGTGTGCTCGGGGAAGTGGCCGGTCCAGCGGTAGACGTCGGCCGGCAGCTCGCGGAAGAGGCGGCGGATCAATCCCGAAGCGGGGCGGCGGGGGGCGTCCGTGGTGAGGTCCTCGGGCCGGCCCCAGTCCTCGAAGATGGAGAGCAGCGCGCCGTCCAGTCCCGGCGGGAGCTCTCCGCCGTCCGTCTCCCCGAAGCGGTAGTACTGGTCGAGCGTATAGGAGATCTCCCCCACGTCCTCGTCCAGCTCGTCCTCCGTGACCAGCGGCTCGGCCGCGCCCAGCCCACGCATCAGGCCGTCGCAGTACTCCAGCTTGGCGAGCGCCTCGGGCCAGCCGGCGTACTGGCCGCGCCAGTCGAGCCCAGGGGTCATCCAGACGGCGAAGGTCTCGGCCCAGTCCTCGTCCGGGTGCTTCTGGGCGTACCAGCCGGGCAGGTGGCGCACGTAGCGGCGGCTGAACGGCTCCGGGGTGTACTCCTCCCGGTAGGGCCGGGTGATCGGGCCGAAGCGCTTCACCCACTCCTCTTGCTCGTAGAGCCGGTAGGCGTAGTTGACGACGTGGCCCATCTCGTGCCGGAGATAGCGCAGGAGCTCCCAGCGGCCGGCTCCCTCGACGTGGCCCGTCCGCTCGGCGTGGAGCGCCGTCAGGTCCGGACGGGCGAGATAGAAAGGAATGGCGATCGCCACCGTCCCGAAGGGCACTCCCCATTCCGTCGAGAGGTAGAACCGGGGGCGGACCCGACGGATCCCGACCGCCTCGAGCTCCCGCTCGAACCCGGCGATCACCGGCTCGAGCTCCGTACCCTCGATCTTCAGGCCGAGATCGCGGATCGGCTGCTCGCCGGGGTGGGACTCCTGAAAGGCGGTCGGCTCCATGATGTCAGGGGCTGTGGCAAGATCGGTGCCGCCGCCTTGTAACCTTTGAGCGCTCCCTTCCGTAGTGGTCCTCACAAGGAGGAGATGCCATGAAGAGGACCACCCTGACCATTTTGACTCTTACCGCCGCGCTGCTGTGGGTCGCGCCCGCCGGCGCGGACGAGGCGGAGAATATCGTCCGTTCGTTCCGGCAGCAGATTCCCGTCGGAGACGCCGACCGGATCTATCTCGAGTTCCCGGTCGGCGAGGTGACCGTCGAGGCTTGGGACAACCCGCAGGTCAACCTCGACGTCAAGATCGCCTGCAACAAGAAGAAGTCGAACAGCCGCTGCGCCAAGGCGGCCGAGGGTCTGCGGCTGGTCTACAACACCTCCGGGGACCGCCTCCACGTGGAGGTGAAGAACTGGCCGAAATTCAGCGGCACCAAGGGCCTGCACGTCATCGCCACGGTCAACGTGCCGCGCAACCTGCCGCTGCGGACGGAGCTGGGCGTCGGCGAGCTGAGCGTGCAGGGCACGGCCGGCGACCTCGACGTGGACCTCGGCGTCGGCGAGGTCAACATCACCCTGCCCAAGGAGGCGATCCGGTCCGTGGACCTCGACACCGGCGTCGGCGAGGCCAGCCTGACCGCCGCCGGCCGGCACTACGAGAGCTCCGGGCTGATGGCCCGCGAGCTGAGCTGGGACAAGGGGACGGGCCGCGCCGGCGTGAAGGTGGAGTGCGGCGTGGGCGAGATCGACGTCATCTTGAAGTAGGGGGCGTCCAGAGCAGCCAGCGCACGAGCAGCGCCGCGCCGAAGAGGAAGTTGCCCACGCCCACGATCCCCATGAGGATGCGGGCGTCGCTCCAGTCGTCGAGGTTGACGAGGATCCGCAGGACGGCCAGCAGGGCGAGCCCCACCAGGCTGCCCGCCCAGAGGGCGACCGGCCACTTCCTGCGGAACCCGCCCGCCGCCTGCGCCTCGATCAGGATGACGATCAGGCTCGCCAGGCAAATGAACGAGATGAAGGCTTCGATCATCACCGCCATGGCCTCATTGTAAGACTTTGGAGGGTGGGTCGGCTGGATCGGCGGCGCCTGCTAGACTTGCCGTCCTCATGAGCTCCCTCCACGTCGTCCTCGTCGAGCCGGAGATCCACTGGAACACCGGCAATGCCGGCCGGACCTGCCTCGCGGCCGGCGCGCAGCTCCATCTCGTCCGGCCGCTGGGGTTCTTCCTGAGCGGCCGGCAGGTGAAGCGGGCCGGGCTCGACTACTGGCCGCGGGTGAATCCCGAGATCTGGTCCTCCTGGAACGAATTCGCGGCGGAGCTCCCCCACCTGGGCGAGCCGTTCCTCTTCAGCGCCGAGGCGGAGCGGGACTACTGGAGCGTCGCCTACCCCGAGCGGACGGTCCTGATCTTCGGCAAGGAGAGCGTGGGACTGCCGCCGGAGATCCGCGAGCGGCACCGCGACCGGCTGGTGAAAATCCCCATGATGGATCCGGAGATCCGCTCCCTCAACCTTTCGACGTCGGTGGCGCTGGCGTCCTACGAGGTGATGCGGCAGCGGCGGAGCCCCAGCCTCCCCCGCCCGGCGTCTCCAGGATGAGCCGGTCCCCCGGTCCGACCTCGCGGCCGTCCACCGAAGCCAGCTCCTCCACCTCACCCGAGGCGCGCACCAGCCGCTGGCGGCCGCGCTCGCCGGGCTCGCCGCCCGCCATGCCGTAAGGCGCCTCGACCCGGTGCTGGCTGAGGAGCGAGAGGGACATGGGCTCCAGGAAGGTCAGCTCGCGGACGGCGCCGTCGCCCCCGGGATACTCCCCCGCTCCGCCCGAGCCGGCGCGGATGGCGAAGCGCTCCAGCCGTACCGGATAGCGGTGCTCCAGCACTTCCGGGTCGGTGATGCGGGTGTTCGTCATGTGGGTGTGAACGGCGCTCGCGCCCCGGAACCCCGGGCCGGCGCCGGCGCCGCCGCAGACCGTCTCGTAGAAGCCGAAGCGCTCGTTGCCGAAGAGCAGGTTGTTCATCGTCCCCTGGCTGCAGGCGGCGAGCCCGAACGCCTTGAGCAGGGTGTCGACCACGCGCTGGCTCGTCTCGACGTTGCCGCCCACGACGGCGGGAGCCTCGGCAGGATCCTCTGGAAACGGCGGATTCAGCATCCCGGGCGGAACGCGGATGTCCACCGCCGCCAGGATCCCCTCGTTCAGCGGCAGGGGCTCGGCGATCAGCAGGCGGAGGACGTAGAGGATGGCGCTCCGCACCACGGCCGGCGGCGCGTTGAGGTTGCCGGGGTGGACTCCGGCCGAGCCGGCGAAGTCGATGGTGGCGATCGGGTCCGACCCCGCTCCCGCGATCTCGATCCGCACGGCGAGGGGCGAGCCGTCGTCCAGCCGCTCCATGGCCTCGTAACGCCCGGAGGGCAGGCGCGCCAGGGCGGCGCGCAGCCGGTCTCCCGCCCTCGCCTTGAGTGCCGCCATGTACCGGCCGGCCGTCTCGCGCCCATGCTCGCGGACGAGGGCGCGGAGGGCCTCCGCTCCCCGGTGGTTGGCCGCCACGGCGGCCCGCAGGTCGGCCAGGTTCTCCTCGACGGCACGGGTGGGAAACGGAGCTTCCAGAAGGATCTTGCGGGCGTCCTCCCAGCGGGGCTCGCCTTTCCGGATCAGCCAGGCCGGAAAGATCACCACCCCCTCCTCGATCAGCCGGGTGGCCCCCGGGGGCATGGAGCCCGGCCGGATGCCGCCGATCTCGGCGTGGTGGGCACGGCTGGCGACGTAGCCCAGGAGAGGGCCGCCATCGAGATCGAAAACTGGCGTTACCACCGTCACGTCCGGCAGGTGGGAGCCGCCGAACGCGGGGTGGTTGGTGACGATCACGTCGCCCGGCTCCATGGCGATGACCTCGCGCAGGCGCCGCACGCAGAGGCCCAGGGCCCCGAGGTGGACGGGGATGTGGGGGGCGTTGACCACCAGCTCGCCCGCGGGGTCGAGCAGCGCGCAGGAGAAGTCGAGCCGCTCCTTGACGTTGGTGGAGACGGCCGTGCGTTGGAGCCGCTCCCCCATCTGCCGCGCGATGGCGGCGAAGCGATGGGTGAACAGCTCGAGCTGGACCGCTTCGGGACGGAGGTCGTGGGTCGGGATGAGGAGATCCTCCTGGCAGGCGATCTTATAGATTTTGGCTCGTGTCTTGCACCTCAGCCCCGGGACATGGCCAGACGACCCAAGACCAAGAAATCTGCCCTCGGCGACCACGCATACCCCCGGCCCCTCCTCCAGCGCGATCCCGACTCTTGGGAGTCCCTCAACGGCCGATGGGAGTTCGCGATCGATTCGGACGCGCGGTTGCGTTCCCCTGGAGACGTAACGTGGGACGACGAGATCCTGGTCCCGTTCTCGCCGGAGACGGAGGCCAGCGGCGTCGCCGACACCGGCTTCTACCGCCGCGTCTGGTACCGCCGGACCTTCGAGGCGCCGCCGCTGCTGCAGGCCGGAGAGCGCCTGCTGCTCCATTTCGGCGCCGTGGACTGGAGCGCCACCGTCTGGGTCAACGGATCGCTCGCCGTCTGCCACGAGGGAGGCTACACCCCGTTCAGCGCGGACATCACCGATCTGCTCATCGCCGGGCCGCAGACCCTTGTGGTGCGGGTGGACGACGACCCCGCGGACCTGGCCAAGCCTCGCGGCAAGCAGGACTGGCAGCTCGAGCCGCACTCCATCTGGTATCCGCGCACGACCGGCATCTGGCAGACGGTCTGGCTGGAGAGGGTCCCCGGCACCTGGATTGGCAGCATTCGCTGGACCCCCAGCCTGGAGCGCTGGGAGATCGGCTTCGAGGCCTGGATCGAGGGCGAGCACCGGGAGCGCCTCCGGCTCGGCGTCAGGCTGGAGGCGAACGGCCAATTCCTGGCGGACGACACCTACACGGTGGTGGCCGGCGAGGTCCACCGGCGGATCGCCCTCTCCGACCCCGGCATCGACGACTTCCGCAACGAGCTGCTGTGGAGCCCCGAGAAGCCGACCCTGATCCAGGCCCGCCTTCAGCTCTGGGTCGATCGCGGCGCCAAGCTCGACGAAGCGCGCAGCTACACGGCCCTGCGAACTATCGCCGTGCAGGGAAACCGTCTGGTGCTCAACGGCCGGCCCTACATCTTGCGCATGGTGCTCGACCAGGGCTACTGGCCGGAAACCGGCATGACCTCGCCGAACGATGAAGCCCTGCGAAAGGACGTCCAGATCGCCAAGGACATGGGCTTCAACGGCGTGCGCAAGCACCAGAAGATCGAGGACCCGCGCTATCTCTACTGGGCCGACACTCTGGGCCTTCTGGTCTGGGAGGAGATGCCGAGCGCCTACCGCTTCACCAAGCGCTCGATCCAGCGCCTGACCCGCGAGTGGATGGAGGTCGTGCGGCGCGACTACAGCCACCCCTCGATCATCGCCTGGGTGCCCTTCAATGAGTCCTGGGGCGTGCCCAACCTGCCGGACAACAAGCCGGAGCGGCACTGGGTGCGGTCCCTCTATCATCTCACCAAGACCCTCGACCCGACCCGGCCGGTGATCGGCAACGACGGCTGGGAGAGCGTCGCGACGGACATCATCGGCATCCACGACTACGACGCTGACACGGAACGCCTCGGTCTGCGCTACCAGGCCGAAGACGTGCTGCCGCACCTCCTGTCGCGGGAGCGCCCGGGCGGCCGGCTGCTGGTGCTGGAGGAGCACACTAATACCGTCATGCCCGTGATGCTCACCGAGTTCGGCGGCATCTGCGCCTCCAAGGACCCGAAGGGGACCTGGGGTTATTCGCGGGCGTCGAGCAACGAGGATCTGGAGCGGCGCTACCGTGCCCTGCTCGACGGAGTGAACTCCGCGCGTCTCCTCTCCGGCTTCTGCTATACCCAGTTCGCGGACACCTACCAGGAAGCCAACGGCCTCCTCTACGCGGACCGGACGCCCAAGTTCGATCTGACGAAGATGGCGGCCGCCACACGCGGGGAGAAGAGCGAGAGCCAGGGCGAGGACGAGCCCGAGGACAAGAAGAACAACCCGGCCCAGGCAGCCGGCCTCGGCATGCGGCACGGCCCTCTCGCGCCGGACAAGTGAGCGGAGATGGAGAAGAAGACTCTCACCAAGCCCGACGGCCGCGCCCTGATCCTTTACGCGCGCCACTCCATCGCCGGGGGAATCGAGGCGACCAGCCCGGGCACCGATCCCCCCGGCTCCAAGACCCACCTGCGCTGGCACCCCCTGCGCGGCGAGTGGGTGGCCTACGCGAGCCACCGCCAGAACCGCACCTTCCTGCCGCCTCCCGAGTACAACCCCCTGGCCCCGACCACCGACCCGGCCCATCCCACCGAGCTGCCGGCCGGCGACTACGACGTGGCGGTGTTCGAAAACCGCTTCCCCACCCTGACCGGCCACGCCGAGGAGCCGGCGCCGCCGTCGATCGTCCCCACCCGTCCCGGCAAGGGGGCCTGCGAGGTGGTGGTCTTCACCCAGGACCCCGGGGCCTCCTTGGGAGCGCTGCCGCTCTGGCACCTGGAGCTGCTGCTGGAGGTCTGGGCCGACCGCTATCGGGAGTTGGGCCAACGCGACGACGTCGACTACGTGATGCCCTTCGAGAACCGGGGCGTCGAGGTGGGGGTCACCCTCCACCATCCCCACGGGCAGATCTACGCCTATCCCTTCATCCCGCCCGTCCCGGCGCGCGAGCTGGCTCAGCAGAAGGCCTGGTGGGAGGAGCACGGGAGCGGGCTGCTGGAGGATCTGATCGGCAAGGAGCTCCAGGACGGGCGCCGGCTCCTCTACACCGGCGAGCGGGCCGTCGCCTGGATGCCGGCCTTCGCGCGCTACTCCTACGAGGTCTGGATCGCGCCGCGCCGGCCAGCCCCTTCCCTGGCGGACCTCGACGAGGCCGAACGCGCCGACTTCGCCCGCGCCTTGAAGACGGTGCTCCTCAAGTACGACGCCCTGTGGGAGAAGCCCTTCCCCTACATCATGGTCTTCCACCAGGCGCCGACGGACGGCCAGCCGCACCCCGAGGCGCACCTGCACATCGAGATCTACCCCGCCTACCGGATGCCGGGCCGCCTCAAATACCTGGCCGGGAGCGAGATCGGCGCCGGGGTGTTCACCGCCGACACGCTGCCCGAGGAGAAGGTCCAGGAGCTGCGCGCCGTGGAGGTGAAGCTTGAGTAAATCCTTTTCCGAGCTCTTCGGCCGCGACCCCCGGTTCCGGGCCGACGCGCCGGGGCGGGTGAACCTGATCGGCGAGCATACGGACTACAGCGGCGGATTCGTGCTGCCCTTGGCCATCCCGCAGCGGACCCGGGTGGAGCTCGCCCTCCGGGAGGACTCGCTCGTGCGCGCCTGGAGCGCCAACATGCAGCGCCATGACGTCGAAGAATACCGGCTGGGAGAAGAAAAGCCCGTCCACGGCTGGCTCGACTACGTCCAGGGCATCACCCAGGTGGTGCGGCTCGCCGGGCACGCTCTCCAGGGATTCGATCTGCGGATCGAGTCCGACGTCCCGCCCGGCAGCGGCCTCTCCTCCAGCGCGGCGCTGGAGGTCTCGCTCCTGCGCGTCCTGCGGGAAGCCTGCCACCTGGAGATGGACGACATCGAGATCGCCCGTGCCGGCCAGAAGGCGGAGAACGACTTCGTGGGCGCGCCGGTCGGGATCATGGACCAGATGGCGGCCAGCCTGGCCGACGAGACCACCGCCCTGTTCCTGGACACCCGGCACCTGAGCTACGAGAAGGTCCCCCTGCCGGCCGGCGCCGAGCTGGTGGTGATCAACTCCGGTATCTCCCACCGCAACGTGGGAGGCGAGTACCGGGTGCGGCGGCAGGAGTGCGAGCGCGCCGCGGAGCTGCTGAGGGTCCCCCAGCTCCGGGACCTGAGCAAGCAGGACCTCTGGCGTCTCACCTCTCTCCCGGAGCCGCTGGACCGCCGGGCTCGCCACGTCGTCACGGAGAACGCCCGGGTCCGCTGCGCCGTCTCGGCGATGCAGGAGAACGACCTTCCCCGCCTGGGCAAGCTCCTCTATTCCTCCCACGAATCGCTGCGGGACGACTTCCAGGTCTCGATCCCCGAGATCGACCGCTTGGTCGAGCTGGCCCGCGAGGAGCCGGACGTCTACGGCGCCCGCATCACCGGCGGCGGCTTCGGAGGCTCGATCGTCATCCTCGCCCGCCGCGGCACCGGCCGGGAGATCGGAGACAGGATCGTCGCCAAGTACGAGAACGAATGGGGGGAGGATGGGACGGTTCTGGTGCCGGCCGCGCCGGAGCCCGTGATCTCCTGACGCGACGCCTCCGGCCGTCTTGTGCCTTCCACCCGCGACCCGTCGTGAGGTATCATGCCGAAGCGAACCCCAAAGGCGGACGAGACCATGGCACAGGCCCTCAGAAAACCGGCACCGGAGGAGACGAAATCCTATTACGACAGGATTCGCGAGCTCGTCGAGGCCGACGATGTCGCGGGAGCCCGACAGTTGCTGGCCGAGGCCTTGGAGCAAGGCGACCATGGCGAGGATCTATCCGGCTGGCAGAAAGTGCTCGCGCCCGCGAAGGTGATTCGGGTCGGCGGCGAGAGGGACATCGACCGGACGGCTGACTTTCAGTGGCTGCGAGAGCATGGGAAGGAGTACGACGGGCAGTGGGTAGCCGTCCTTGGCGGCAAGCTCCTTGCCCACGCGACATCTCTGGCCGAAGTGCTCTCCACGCTAAAAGAGAAAAAGCCGGCTCACCCGCCTCTCTTCCATCGCATCTATTTTCAACCCGAACCTCCCGGGCTCTCGGAAGCTCGCACCTACGCGGAAAAAATCCGCATGCTCGTGGAAGCTGACCTGGTCGGAGAGGCCCGAAAAGTGCTCGCCGAGGCGCTGGAGCGAGGGGACCACGATGAGGATCTCTCCGGTTGGCAGAGGGTGCTGGCCCCCGCGAAGGTCATCCGCAGGTCGTCCACTTCGTAATGCTCAGGCTCGGTGAAGTCGCCTTTACTCAGGGGCGATCGACTTTTCTGGATCGTCACGGCAAAGTCCCTGAGCCCACGGCTAAAATCTATGTCCGCCTCCTGCTGGGAGAAACTCGCCTGCCCGTCGACGCTCAAGTGGATACGGGAGCTGCGTGGTCCGTCCTCGATCCTGAGACGGCCCAATCTCTGGATCTGTTGGATTCGGACGGCCCTTTCACCAGAATCGAGACACGCTTCGGCAGGATGGAGGGCCGCCTGGTCCGGATCCCCATTGTATTCGTGGCCGACGAGGGCGAGTCCCTGGATACAGAAGGCACCTTCTTCATCTCCCCCGGCTGGCCCTCGGGCCGAATCTTCCTCGGTTACTCCGGCCTGCTCGACTCCATGCGATTCGCTCTCGATCCCCAGGCCAACCAGTTCTACTTCGGTCCGGGAGTCTGACCCTCAGCCGAGCGTCTCCGGCCTCGGCCGGTCCAGAACCATCGCGACCAGCGCCACGCCGCCCAGGCCCCAACTCCACCAGGGATTGCCGGTCAGGATCGCCAGCACGAAGCCGAGGAGACCCGCGGCTTCTCTCATGGCGAAGGCCACGATGGTCGCCGTCTGGTAAGCGGCGAACCGGCCCTCCGGATTGCCGTCGAACCCCTCGGCATCGGCCCTCTTGAAGATCGATCTCTTGACGGCCGGAGCGGCTCCGAGGAACACCAGCCCCAGCGAGAAGAGCACCAGGGGAAGGGCTTGGGGAACATCGGAGCCCGGGAGCGGCCTCGAAAGGTACAGGAAAGTGAAGACGACGTTGACCATGAGCAAGCTCAGGCCGATGGCGCCGCAGACGATCAGGAGCTGCCGATGGCGGGCCTGCATGAAAACACCCCCTAGGGAGCGGCGCGCCCCCGGACGAGCCGGTCCACCTCGGAGGCCCGCGGCCAGCGGGTGAGCATACCGAACAGGCTGGCGATGCAGAGAACGATACCGTATCCCGCCGAGCCCGAGGTCAAGGCGACGAAGAGCCCGACCAGGGCGGCGGCCTCCAGAACCACGAAGCTGGTCCGGGTGGCCCGTTGATAGGCGGCGATCACCGCCTCCGGATCGATGCCCAGAGCCGCGGACCGAGGGAAGGCCTTCCGCAGGATGGACGACCTGAATCGCGAGGAGAGCAGGATCAGCATCGCTGCGAGCAGGCTCAGCGACAGCGGCACCGCCGCCGGCAGCCCCGGCACGACACCGATTCCCTGCCGCACCAGGACCCAGATCAGGACCGCGAATGCTACGACCGAAAGCGCCAGCGCGCCGCAGAGGCGGGCCAGGGGCCGGAGCCGCCTGACATAGCCGGGAACGGGGTCGTCGCGCAGCCGGCCGGAGAGGTCGAGGTCCATCGTTGTCAGGCCTCCAGCAGCAGGTTTCCAGCGCCGTCCACCCGTCCCCGCCAGCCCTCCGCAACCATTGTGGCGCTGTGGCTTTCGAACACCAGGGCCGGACCGGCGAAGGCGGCGCCGGGGTGGAGGCGGACGCGGTCGAAAAAGGGGACGTCGCGCCAGGCTCCACCGCTCCAGCAGCGGCGGCGGCCCGCCGCCTCGGCTGCGAACGGCTCGGTTCGCGGCGTGGTCCAGGACTCGGCTTCAGACGCCTGAGACGAGGCGATCACCCGCACCGACTCCAGCTCGATCGCCCGCCCTTCGGGAGCATATCCATAGATCTCTTGGTAAGCGGCTGCGAAGGCCGGCTCGATCTCGGCGTCACCTTCGTACTCGACAGCCAAGGCCGCCTCCTGGCCGGCGAAACGGAGGTTCAGCAGCCGCCGACGGACCGCGATCTCCTCCGGCCCGATCCCTTCCGCAGCCACAGCCTCCGAGGCTTCGCGGCCAAGCTCCTCCAGCCAGCCGGCGAGCCGGACGCGGGCGCTCTCGAGGGGCTCCAGCACCTGGCGGTGGGCGAACCGCTCGACGAGGGCCGCACCCAGACCCAGGGCGGAGAGGAGGCCGGCGTCCGCCGGCACCAGGACGCTCGCGATGCCCAGCAGCTCCGCCACGGCGCAGGCGTGCTGAGCGCCGGCGCCGCCGAAGGCCACCAAGGCATGGCCGGCCGGGTCGTAGCCCCGCCGCAGGGAGATGGAGCGGATCGCCTCGGCCATCCGCTCGTCGGCGATGTCCAGCAGACCGGCGAGCACCGCCTCGAGGCCCGCGGCCTCCTCCCCCATCCGTTCGCGAAGAGCTTCCAGGGCTTGGCTGGCGGCGGCGGGGTCGAGGGGGATCTCGAAGCGGTCCGGATCGAGCCGGCCGAGGATCAGGTTGACGTCGGTCAGCGTCAGGGGGCCGCCCGCGCCGTAGCAGGCGGGGCCGGGCCAGGCGCCGGCGCTCTCCGGGCCCACCTTGAGCTGGACGCCGTCGAAACCGCAGATGGAGCCGCCGCCGGCGGCCACGCTCTCGATGGCGAGCGCGGGCGCGACCAGATGCGCGTCGCCCACCCGGTGCTCGAAGAGGTACTCGAAATCGCCGTCCCAGCGGGCCACGTCGGTGCTGGTGCCCCCCATGTCGAAGGCGATCACCCGGCCGAAGCCGGAGCGCCGGCCGGCCCGGGCCGCCCCCACCACGCCGCCCGCGGGGCCGGAGAGGAGGCCGTCCTTGGCGCGGAAGGAGGCGGCGCGCACCAGCCCGCCGGCGCTCGTCATCACGTGGAGCGAGACGGGGCCCAGCGCGCCGGAGACGCCGGCGAGGTAGCGCTCCAGGATCGGCGAGAGGTAGGCATCCGCCACCGCCGTGTCGGCCCTGGGCAGGAGCTTCATGAGCGGCGCCAGGCGCGCAGAAAGGGAGACGTGGCGGAAGCCGGCCTCGCGCAGCAGGGCGCCCATCTCCTCCTCGTGGCGGGGGTTCCTGTAGCTGTGCATCAAGGCCACCGCGGCGGACTCGATCCCCTCCTCCAGCAGGCGCCCGGCGGCCTCTTTCATCGCGACGCCATCCAGCGGCACGAGAACGGAGCCGTCCGCCGCCAGCCGCTCGGGGACCTCGACCACCTCGCGGTAGAGGGGCTCGGGCTTGACGATCTCCAGGGCGAAGAGGTCCGGCCTCTGCTGCGTTCCGATCCGCGGCAGGTCGGCGAACCCGCGAGTGATGAAGAGGGCTGTCGCCGCCCCCTTCCGCTCCAGGAGGGCGTTGGTGCCCCGCGTGGTGGCGAGCCGCATGACGATCTCCGGCAGCGCGGCGTCCGGAGGCGTGCCGGTCACCAGCCGGGCGGCGAGGACGGGAGCCTCTTCGGGCGAGCGCAGCTCGAAGGTGGCGCCTCCAGGATCGCTCTCCGGAAAAGCACGGTCGAGGCGGAGGATGGCGCCGTCGGGATCGAAATCGACCGCCGTCGCGCTCTCCCCCGAATCCAGCAGCGTGAAGGTGAACCCGCGGAAGAAGCCCGGCGGCGGACGCCAGCCCAGGGCCACACGGAAGGCCGCCGGCCCGGCACGCTCCGCGATGCGGCCCCGGACGGCGCTCGTGGAAAGCACCTTGGCGCGATGGATGTTCCCTTCGGGATCGACCGCCAGGCAGTCGGTGAAGGTCCCCCCGGTGTCGATCCAGATTTGCCAGGGAGCGTTATTCAACGCTGATACCGGGTCAGCGACTTCACCGGCCCCCTTCCGACCGCGCCATGGACGGCGGGTCGGCGAGGCGGTCGCCCAGCTTGCGCACCCGCTCGTTGAGCCGGTCCATGGACTCCGCCTTGCGCAGCCACTTCCGGGCCTCGCCCGACTGGCCGGCCTCGAACGCCACCAGTCCCAGGGCGGCGTAGGCCTCGACGTCCTCACGGTGCAGGCGGAGCGCCCGGCGGTAGAAACGCCGGGCCTCCTCCAGCCGTCCCTTCGCCAGCGACAGATCGCCCAGGGCGAGATAGCTGAAAGGATTGCGTCTGTCCACGTTGGTCGCGATCGCCAGGAGCCGCTCCGCTTCGGCGTGCTCTCCACGCGACCGCAGGATGGCCGCCAGGTTGCTGTAGGCGGAAGAGGTCTGGGGATCGGCTTCCAGGGCCCTGCGATAGGCGGCCTCGGCTTCCTCAAGGCTGCCCTCCCGGCGCAGCGCCACACCCAGGTTCACCCAGCCGCCGCCGAACTCGGGATCGATCTGCACGGCCTTGCGCAGCCACGTGAGGGCTTCGCCGGAGTGGCCCGCCCGGAGGGACTCGGCGCCTTGGTTGGCGTAGAAGAGGGCCACGGCCCGCAGGTCCGAGATGCGGTGGACGCGGCGGTACGTCAGGTCCCGATTGGGCGAGAAGTCGAGGATCTTCACCCGGGCGCCCCCGATGTCGTAGCCCGCGCTGACGTGCCCCGACACCACCAGCAGGTCGCCATCCTTCTCGAACCTCTCGACGTCGTCCACGTCGAGGTAGTGGGCCGGCACCCCGAGCTCGCGCGCCATCCCTACGAACAGGCTGGTGAAGGCCAGGCAGTTCGCCCGCCGTTTCTCGAACGCCTCGCTGGCCGTCAACGTGCGTCCGGCCTCGTACTGGAGCTTCAACCGGGTGGGATCGATCATCGCCGCCAGCAGCTTGTCGAGCCGCTCCTCGGCCGGCGTGCCGTCCGGCACCTGCGCGTGCGCCCAGGCCTTCATCTCGGCCGTGATCTCGAACGGCACGATCACGGACGAGGGATCGAATCCACGCGCGCGCAGGGCCCGCGCCAGATCCGCGGAGCCCAACGGACTCCGCGACGACGCGCAGCCCAGGGCCAGCAGGCTCCCGGCGATGCAGATGAGAAGAGCGGCTGATCGTCTCATACCGGCTTCCTCGAGGCGGCACGCACGCCGCGGCGTCAGGCGGTCCGGGCAGCCGGCCGTCTGAAGAGCAGCTTCTTCAACCCGATATACAGCAGCCCGACCACCAGCACGAACGCCAGCACCGGCAGCGTGATCGCGAGCACCGAGAGCAGCGCCGAGCCTCCCGCTTCGGCCGTAGCCAGCACGGGGTTGCCGAGCCCTCCCGTGGTGAACGAGGAGACGTGGCGGGCAAAAGCCGTAATCCCCTGGAAGGCCGCCGTCGTGCCGCCGCCGGCCACCACGGCCAGCGTCCACTTGAGGAACGGGCTCACGTCCATCGTCATCGACGAGGCCGTCACCAGGATGCCGGCGACGATGGCCGTCGGCGTCGCCACCGTATCGAGCAGGTTGTCCACCCAGGGAATGTAGTAGCCGGCGATCTCCAGCAGGGTGGCCGCCGCGAAGGCGATCAGCGCCGGGGTCGAGCCGATCCAGGCGAAGTTGTCGCCGAGCACGAGATGGCCCACCTCGGCACGCGACGCCAGGCTCATGATGAGCAAGGGAACGAAGACCCGGAAGCCGCAGGCCGCGGCAAGGCCGAGGCCGATCAGAAGACTGAGAACCGTGTCCACCATCTCCCCTCCCCCTCCTTTCGAGCCGGTAGGGTGGCGGAAGGCCACCTACGAGAATAATAACGCGGGTGACCCCCTCCTACTTCCATAGACTGCCGGGAGCCCCGGAAGGTTCCGCGACCCCGGCCCGTGCCTCCGCAGTCTCTGACCCCGCCGGCCGCCGGAACGCGGCCCACAGCGCACCCGCCAGCCCGGCGCCAGCCAGGGCCAGGAGACCGCGGTGGAGGTTGGCCCAGAGCTGGAGGCTGTGACCCGTGGCACGCTCGTCGAAGACCCCGTGCGCGCCATGGTCCCCGGGCACCGGCTCCCAGAGGTTGTCGAGGCGGTGGCGGTCGGCGAGTCCGTCGTACTGCTGGGACTCATAGCCGTTCCTCGCCAGGTACCAGTCCGCGAAGCCGGGCGCGATCTTGTCGCCGAGGATCGCCTTGACCGTCGGCCAGCCCACGTACACCTCGCGGCGGTTATGATCGGCCGCCCAGACGATGGCGCGGGCCGCCACCTCCGGCTGGAAGATCGGCGGCACGGGCTGGGGCTTCCGGGGCAGCCGGCTCTTCACCCACCCGAACTGGGGAGTGTTGATCGCAGGCAGTTGGACCATGGAAAGGCGCACGTTGCTGCCGTCGTGGATCAACTCGCTCCGCAGTGAGTCGCAGAACCCCTGGACGGCGTGCTTGGCCGCGCAGTAGGCCGACTGGAGGGGAATACCCCGGTAGGCGAGGGCCGAGCCCACCTGCACGATCGACCCCCGGTCGCGCGGCAGCATGCGGCGCAAGGCCGCGAGCGTCCCCCAGACATAGCCGTGGTAGGTGACGTCGGTGACGCGTTGGTACTCCTCCGGCGTCATCTCCCGGACGGGCGAGAAGACCGAGACCATGGCGTTGTTCACCCAGACGTCGATGGGTCCGAGCCGCTCCTCGACGGCGGCCGCCGCGGCCTCCACCTGATCGGGGTCCGCCACGTCGGCGGGCAGCACCAGCGCCTTGCCTCCCCTCTCCTCGACCTCCTGACGGGCCCCTTCCAGCGCCTCCCGGTTACGGGCCACGAGACCGATGTGGGCGCCCCGATCGGCGAAGGCCCGCACGGTGGCGCGCCCGACTCCCGCGGACGCTCCGGTGATGACGACGACTTCGGCTGGTTTCGATCGGCTCATGGAGCCTCAACGTGCAAGCCGGATGCCTCCCGAGACGGTCGTCCAGCGCGCGCCGCCGTCGGCGGTCTTGAAGACGCTGCCGTAGCTGGTGCCGGCGTACAGCGTGGCAGGGTCCTTGGGATCGATCACCAGCGTGATCGTGGCGTTGAGCTCGGCGAGATCGGAGTCGATGGCGGTCCAGCTCTTGCCGCCGTCCGTGGTCTTGAAAACGCCGTTGCCGCCCGCGTAGAGCGTTTCGGGGTCCGAGGGATCGATCGCCAGGGCCAGAGTTATATCGCCTTCGGGGTCCGATCGATGGATCGCGGCGGGTGCCGCCATGCCGGCAGCCAGATCAAGACTCGGGGGCGGAAGCATGATCTTCATCGCTCCCGTCATCCCCAGAATCAGGGCGAAGAGCGCCTGCGCCATCCACATCCCTACGAGCATCTCCCTGCCTGGGCTCGTTCTCGTCGCGACTGCGAATTGGTTGCTCATTGGATCCTCCTGCCTGTTCTGCTTCTCACGTCGTGTGCCAGCGTGGAGGCCCGTGGACAAAGTGTTGAATGCGAGTGAGTTACGCGTGCTGACCCGGTTGTGCCAGCGGATTCGGGGTCGCTCGAAATCAGACAGTTGTATGAAAACGATCAGGGCCGAGGCGAGATCCAGGCGAGAGGCACAGGAGGCTGAAAGGCGTCATGTCGCGGATGCGCAGCGGTCCCATGAGCTCGGCCTGCCCTTGCGCGGGCGCCGCCGCCAGCGCAAGGAAAGCCAGGGCGATGGCCGCCGCCGCGGGCCATCTGTAGAGAGTCATGCCGGTTCTCCTCAGGGTGCCTTTGAGATCTGAGATGCCGGGTCGGCGAGCTGCCAGCCGCCGCCCAGCGCCTTGTAGAGCTTGACGAGGCTCGCGAGCCGGCCGAAGCGGGTCTTCGCCAGTGAATTCTCGGCGGCGAGCTGCTGCTGCTGGGCCTGAAGAACTTCCAGATAATCCGCCAGACCGGCGATATAGCGGTCGTTCGAGAGCCCCACCGCCTGCCGGTAGGAGGCCGCCGCCCGCGCCTGCTCCCGCTCGGTCTCGGCGAGCTTCTGATAGGCCACGAGGGCCGTCGAGACCTCGGCGAAGGCGTTCGTCACGCTCGCCTCGTACCGCACCTTCGCCTGCTCCCACCGAGCCTCGGCCGCGCGGCGCTGATCCTGGAGGCGCCGTCCCTGGAGCAAGGGGCTCAGCAACCCGCCGCCGACCGACCAGGTCTTGCCGTCGCCGAAGAGGTCCGAGACCTGGGGCGCCACGCCGCCGAGAGCGCCGGTCAGGCTGAGCCGGGGAAAGAAATCGGCGACCGCGACGCCGACGTCGGCATTGGCCGCCACGAGCTGCTGCTCGGCCTCGCGCAGGTCGGGCCGCCGTTGGAGAAGGTCCGAGGGAAGGCCGGCGGGGATCTCCGGCGGCAGGAGCTGATCCTCGAGCGCCTTGCCGCGCGCGATGGGGCCCGGGTTCCGGCCCAGGAGGAACGCCAGCCGGTTCTCTTCGGCCACGATCCGCCGCTCGAGGTCGGGAATGGCGGCTGCCGTCGAGGCCAGGGTCGCCCCGGCGCTGGCCGTTTCGAGCCCCGAGGCGGCTCCCGCTTCCAGACGCCGGTTGAACAGGTCGTAGGTCTCCCGGAACGCCCCGGCCGAGCGCCTGGCGATCTCCAGCTCCAGGTCGAGCTCGCGGATTTGGAAATAGCTCGTGGCCACCTCGGAGACCAGAGAGAGCAGAACGCCGCGCCGCGCCTCCTCCGTGGCCAGGACGTCGGCACGCGCCGCCTCGTTCAGGCGCCGGATGCGCCCCCACAAATCGATTTCCCAGGAAACGCCGAGGTTGACGTCGTAGAGGCTCTCCGTGATTCCAGAAACCTGGCCGCGCGACCAGCCTGCCGCGGCCTGGATCTGCGGAAAACGTTGCGAACGGCTGATGCCGGCGGCCGCCCGCGCCTCCTCCACGCGCCAGGCCGCCAGCCGCACGTCATAGCCGTTGCGGAGCGCCTCGGCGACAAGAGTTTTCAAAGCGTCGTCCTCGAAGATCTCCCACCAGGGTTGATCCGCGAGCGAGGCCGCCTCGGCCGGTCCCGCCTGTCCCCGAACCTGCTCGGGAGCTGCGATGGGCGGCCGCCGGTATTCGGGTCCGACGGTGCAACCGCCGAGCAGCGCGCCGGCGAGGACGACGAAAGCAAGGGTTTTGGCCACGACGAGCGGCCCGACCTGGGGCCTGGAGCGGAAGCGAGAGGCCCGGTTGAGAAACTTTTCCTGGACCCCCTCGAGATACAGATAGATCACCGGCGTGATGTACAGGGTGATGAACTGGGAAACGATCAGGCCGCCGACGATGACCAGTCCGAGCGGCCGGCGCGACGCGCCGTCGGCGCCGTAGCCGAGGGCGATCGGCACCGCGCCGATCACGGCCGCCAGGGTCGTCATCAGGATCGGGCGGAAGCGGTCCATGCTGGCTTCGTGGATCGCCTGCTCGGGCGCCTCGCCGGCCGCCACCCGCTGGCGGGCGAAGTCGACGATCAGAATGCCGTTCTTCTTCACGATCCCCATCAGCATGAACATGCCAACGAAGGCGTACAGCGACGCCTGCTCGCCGAACACGAACAGCGTCAGGAGACCGCCCACCAGGGCCGTGGGCAGCGTCGAGAGCACCGTCAGAGGGTGCACGTAGCTCTCGTAGAGGACGGCCAGGATCACGTACATCACGAACACGGCCAGGAGCATCAGGATCGTCAGGTCGCGCACCGTGTTGCGGAACGTCAGGGCCTCGCCCTGCAGGCTCGCGCGCACGGTGGGCGGCACGACCTCCTCGGCGGTTTTGGTAATGAAATCGGTGGCGTCGCCGATGGCCACGCCGGGCTTGAGGTTGAAGAACAGCGTCACGCTGGTGAACTGGTTGATGTGGTTGACGGACTGGGGCCCCAGCGACGGCTTCCAGGTGACCAGCTCGCGGAGCGGCACGAGATGGCTGCCGTCGTCGGACTTGATGTGCAGCAGCGAGAGGTCCTCGGCCTGCGAGCGGGCGGAGTCCGCGACCTCCAGGATGACCTGGTACTGGTCCTCGGGCTTCTTGATCAGATAGAGGTAGTTCTGCGAGTACGCGTTGCGCAGCAGCTCGAGGATGCGCGTCTCCGAGACGCCATGGATCTTCGCCTGGTCGCGCCGGAGCTCGATGTCGAGGTTGGGAGTATTGTTGAAGTAGTCCGACGACAGGGTCAGGAACCCCGGATATCCCTGCAGCTTGCCCATCAGCTTCCCGGCCACGTCGTAGACCTGCTCGGGATTCACGCCCGACACCGCGAAGGCGTACTGCCCCTGGTTGGTGTTGACCGCGCCCGTGCTGATCTCCAGGACCGGGAACGGCCGCAGGAAGGCCATGACGCCGGGAATGCTGCCGAGCTTGCCCATCAATTCGGCGGCGGCCTCCTGGATCGGCTGGCGCTGGTCGGCCGGCTTGAGGAACGTGAACGTGATGCCCTGGTTGGACGGCAGGAACTGGCCGTTGCCCGTCATCGTGAAGTCCATCAGGACGTTCGGATCCTGGTGGAGGGTCGCGTCGACCCGTTCCTGAATGGCCCGCATCTGCTCGGGGGACGAGCCCTCGCGGCCCATGAACACGCCGAACACGACACTGCTGTCGCCCGGCGGCAGGAAGGCTTTGGGGATGGCCATGAACAGCCACACCGTGCCGGCCAGACAGATCACCCAGATCACCGCGGAGACCCACCGGTGCCGGAGGAACCACCAGAGCGACCGGCCGTAGACGCCGAGCACCCGCTTCTCCGCGCTGCCGAAAACCCTTTCCATCCACGTCTTCTTGAATCCCTCTCCCCGCTCCTTGAGCAGCCGCGCGCACATCAGCGGCGTCAGCGTCAACGACACCAGGCCCGAGGCGAAGATGGCGATCACGATGGTGACGGCGAACTCGCGGAAGATGCGGCCCACCAGTCCGGTCATGAAGACCAGCGGGATGAACACCGCCGCCAGCGAGATCGTCATCGAAACGATGGTGAAGCTGATCTCCTTGGCGCTGTTGAGGCTCGCTTCCAGCGCTTTTTCCCCATGCTCCATCCGGCGCACCGCGTTCTCCAGGAACACGATGGCGTCGTCCACCAGAAAGCCGATCGCCAGCGTCAGCGCCATCAGCGACAGGTTGTCCAGGCTGTAGCCAAGCATCCGCATGGCCACGAAGGTGATCAGGAGCGACAGCGGCAGCGCCACCGCCGGGATCAGCGTGTCGGTGGCCCGCCCGAGGAACACGAAGATCACCAGCACCACCAGGGCGAAAGCGATCAAAAGGGTTACCTGCACGTCGGTCACCGAGTGGACGATGTTCTGCGAGCGGTCGTAGATCGGCGTGATGCGCACCGAGCCCGGCAGCTCGGCGCTGATCAGCGGCAGCGCCTCGCGGATGCTCTTCGCCACTTCCACGGCGTTGGCGCCGGCCTGCCGGTTGACGGCCACCACCACCGTGGCCGAAGGCACGTCATAGCCGCGAACCCAGAACCGCATGTTGATCCGCTCGTCCTGCACCGAGTCGCGCACCTCGGCCACGTCGCGCAGGTACACCGGCGAGCCATCCTTCGTCGCGACCATGAGATTGGCGTAGTCCTCGGCGCTTTCGAGCTGTCCTTGAGGGCGCAGCAGCGCCGTGCCCGCCGTGCCGTCGAGCTGGCCCGCGCCCGTGTAGCTGGTGCCGTTGCGCACCGCGGCGGACAGGTCGTCGACCGAGATGCCGCGCGCCCACATCGCCGACGGATCGGCCTTGATGCGGATGGCCGACTTGGTGCCGAACACGTTGACGCGCGAGACGCCCGGCAGGATGCTGATCCGCTGCCCCACCTGCGTGCTGCCGTAGTCGTAGAGCTGGCCCGACGTCACCGAGTCGCTGGTCAGCGCGATGTACATGATCGGTTGATCGTTGGGGTTGCTCTTCGAGAAGGTCGGCGGCGACGGCAGGTCCACCGGCAGGCTGCCGGTCGCCTGCGAGATCGCCGTCTGCACGTCCGTGGCGGCGGCGTCGACGCTCTTGTCGAGGGCGAACTGGAGCGTCATGCTGGTGTATCCCTGGGTGCTCTTCGAGGTGACGACCTCCAGGCCGTTGATCTGCATGAACTGCCGCTCGAGCGGCGTGGCGACGTTGTTCGCCATCGTCTCGGGGCTCGCGCCCGGGTAGCCCGCCTGCACCTCGATGACGGGATAGTCCACCGCCGGCAGGTCGTTCACCGGCAGCCGAAGAAAGCTCAAGACGCCGAAGAGGATGACGGCGGCCGTCAGGACCGCGGTCATGACGGGGCGCCGGATAAAAGGTTCCGAAAGGTTCACGACTTGCCCTCCGTCTTCTTGATGGATGCTTGCGAAAGGGCCGTCGCGGCTTTCTCGACGCGGACCTTGCCGCCGGGCGTCACGCCGAGCTGGCCGTTGACGACCACCTGCTCGCCGGCCTTGAGCCCCTGGCTGATGACGACCAGATCGCCCTGCCGCTGCCCCGGCGTCACCGTCCGCTGCTCGGCCGTCGAATCGTCTTTCACCACGTAGACGAACGGTCCGAGGGCGTTGGTCTGCGGCGCGGCGGCGGGCACCAGCACGGCCTGTTCAATCGTGTCGAGGACGAGGCGGATCTTGACGAACCGGCCCGGCCAGAAGCGGTGATCGCCGTTGGAAATCGTGGCGCGGAGCTTCACCGTGCCCGTGCCGCCCTGCACGGCGTTGTCGACGAACGTCAGCATGCCCACCCGCGGATCGGCGGGCTGATCGGGTAAGCGCACCTCGACTTTGAGCGAGCCGTTCGCCAGGTTGCGCTGCACCGCCGTGAGATCGTGCTCGGTAATCGTGAAGTCGGCGTAGATCGGGTCCAGGCGCTGGATCACCAGCAACGAGCCCGTATTCGTGGTGACCACGTTGCCGCGGTCCACCAGCCGTTCCCCGGCCCGGCCTTCGATCGGCGAGCGGATGAAGCAATAATCGAGATTGAGCCGCGCCGTCTGCACGGCCGCGTCGCTCTGCTCCACCCGGGCGGCGGCCACGTCGACCGCGTTCTTCCGCGTGTCGTACTCCTGCTGGGCGATGGCTTTCGTTTGGATCAGGCTCGCGGCGCGGTCGAGCTGGATTCTGGCGAGCTCGAGAGCGGCTTTCGCCTCCGCGCGGTTGGCCTCGGCCGCTGCGAGCTGAGCCCGGTACGGCCGCGGATCGATGGTGAAGAGAAGAGCGCCCTTTTTCAGATGGGCGCCGTCGGTGAAGTGGATCTCCGTGATGCTGCCGGAAACCTGGGGCTGAACCGACACCACCTCACGCGCGGCGGCCTTGCCCACCTCGTCGAGATAGACCGGCACGTCCTGAGAGACCGCCGAGACCACCGACACTGGAGCCGGCGGCCGTTCGAACGCGGGCGGAGCCTGCTGCCGGCAGCCGGCGAGGACCGCAAGGCCAATGGCAAACATTTTGATCTTCATCATTTTCACGATACTTTCCTCCGGAGATTGATCTTTTGAATGCGCGGGTCGAGGCAACCGGCGAACCGCTCGCAAGCGGTGACGTCGAGATCGAGAAGCGCGAGCTGCTCGACGGGCGTGAGCTGAGCGCCGCCGGCGACCGCCGCCACGAGAGCCGCCTGCCGATCCGTTTCGAATTGCTGGCGGAAGCCCTCGTCCGTGGCCAGCCTGCCGATCACCTGCTCTACGCTGCGCTGTGACATCGTCATCGTCCTCCTGCGCAGCTTCCCTATCTCACGGCGCGTGCCACGGCGGCGAGAGGCGCGGAAACGAGCCCCTAAACCACTGGAATAGTGCTAGTTGCAGACGAAAGGACGGACGGTGATGATGGCCGGCCGAGGTGTCTGAAAACAGACAGGTGTGGGAAAGCGGTCAGCGAAAGCTTAAACTCAGACAGCCAATCTCAGGAGACCAGGAACCATGCGCAAAGCAGCCCGAACGCTCCTCCTCATGACCTTGCTGGTGGCAGCCCCGGCCGTCGGGCAACCGGAGACGCCGGCAGGCGAGCCGTCCGTGAAGCTGCCGCCGGACCTGGCGCGAGTGCTGACCGATTACGAGGCGGCATGGGGGCAAAAGGACCCGGCGGCGCTGTCACGGCTGTTCGCGGAGGACGGGTTCGTCCTGCCGAACGGCAGGACGCCGGTCCGCGGGCGGGCGGCCATCCAGAAGTACTACACCGGGCACGGCGGCCCCCTGTCACTACGCGCCATCGCCTACGCGGCCGAGGGTAAAGTGGGTTACATTATCGGCGGGTACGCCGAGACCGCCGGGAAACCGGACATCGGGAAGTTCACGCTCACCTTGAGCAAGGGCTCCGACGGGCGCTGGCTCATCCTGTCGGACATGGACAACGCGAACCAGCGCCGCGAGGGACCCTGACGGACCGAACGGATCCCTTGCAGGGACCGGCGAGCTCTCCGTTTGGCCCTGCAGGCCACTCGTTCCACCCGGCGAGAGACTCGTTCCGGCCTACGGAAGGCTCGTTCCGACCGGCGAGCCTCTCGTTCCGGTGAAAAGCTCACTCGTTCCGGCCGGCGAGCCATTCGTTCCGGTCAAAACCTCACTCGTTCCGGCCGGCGAGCTGTTCGTTCCGGTCAAGAGCTCACTCGTTCCGGCCTGCGAGCCTCCCGTAGGCCGGAACGAACGGCTCGCCGGAGCGAACGAACCGGTCTCAGGCCACGTTTGCCCTCTCGCCGGTAATTTCTTTCCTCACCCCGCGGCCAGGCCGTGCTTCTGCATCCGGTAGTAGAGCTGCGAACGTGTGATGCCGAGCAGGCGCGCGGCCCGCGAACGGTTCTTCCCGGCCTCGTCGAGCGCCTTGGCGATCAGATCGCGTTCCACGACTTCCAGGTTCACGCCGCCGGGCGGAAAGGCATCGGCATTCTCGGGTCGGTCGGGGCGCTCAGGACGCGCGGGTGATGCTGCGGGATGGCCGAGGGCAATCGGCAGGTGTTCCAGGGTGATCAGACCGCCGTCGCACAGGATGGTCGCCCTCTCCAGGGCATTGCGCAGCTCGCGGACGTTGCCGGGCCAGGGATAGGAGAGCAGGGCTTCATGGGCCTGGCGAGAGATGCCCGCGGCCGGCCGGCCGACGGACGGGCCGACCTCCTCCAGGAGGGCTTCGGCCAGGGGCAGGATGTCCTCGCGCCGCTCGCGCAGAGGGGGCAGGCGGATGTCGAAGACGCTCAGCCGGTAGTAGAGGTCTTCGCGGAAGTCGCCGCGGGCGATGGCCGCCGCGAGGTCGCGGTTGGTGGCCGCCACCACGCGCACGTCGGCCTTGATCGGCCGCGTCGCGCCCAGGCGCTGGAACTCGCGCTCCTGCAGGACGCGCAGCAGCTTGGCCTGAACGCCCGGGCTCATCTCCCCCACCTCGTCGAGGAAGAGCGTGCCCCCGGCAGCCTGCTCGATGCGGCCAGGGTGCGCGGTGAGCGCGCCCGTGAACGCTCCCCTTTCGTGGCCGAACAGCTCCGATTCGAGCAGCGTCTCGGGCAGGGCGGCGCAGTTGAGCGCCACGAACGGGCCTTTCGCGCGGCGCGAGCCCCGGTGAAGGAAGCGGGCGATGACCTCCTTGCCGGTGCCCGATTCTCCCGTCAGGAGGACCGTGGTCTCGGTCGCCGCCACCTTCGCCGCCTGGTTGAGGACGTCCTTCCACTTCTTCGACTCCCCGAGGACGCGATGGTAGCCCCGCGTGACCTCGAGCTCGTCGCGGAGCGCCTGCACCCGCTCTTCGAGGTTCGCGGCCCGCTCCCGCGCCTCCGCCGCCTGGCGCTGCTCCTCGGCCAGGCGCTGGTGCGAGAGGGCCAGGCTCACGTGGTCGGCCACCCGGCGGGCCACCACGACGTCATTCTCGGAGTACTGGCCGGGGGTCTTGGAGAAGAAGATCAACGCGCCGATGAACCCGTCGTCGAGACGCAAGGGGATCTTGAGCAGCGAGCGGACCCCGAGGAAGCGGCACTTGCGGGCGCGCTCGGGCTGGGCGTCAGGGTCCGCCTCCACGTCGCGGACCAGCACGGGCTCCAGTCCGAAATGCTTCAGGTCGTTCTCCCCCACGGGCATCGGCGTCCACAGCTCGGGCGCCGGCTCGCCGGAGAGGGCGTCCACCGTCATCACGCGCCGGTCCGCGCTCAGCGACGAGAGGATCAGCAGGTCGTGGCCAAGGACGGGCTTCACCACCGTCGAGACCTGGTTGAAGATCTCGCGGATATCCAGCACGTTGGCCATCATGGGCAGCAGCGCGTCGATGGCGTCCAGCCGGCGGCGGCGCTCCGCGTCGAGGCTCCACAGCCGCTCGTGCTCGAGGGCCAGGCCCAGCAGGTCGGCGATCGGCTGGAGGGCCGCCTCGTGCTCGGCCGTGAAGGCGCCCGGACGCCGCGACCCCACCATCACGTAGCCGCCGAGCTGCTCACCCCGGAAGAGGGGCACGGAAAGACCCGAGCGCATGCCCTGCTCCTGGATCCGCCGGTCCATGGCGAAGCTCAGGTCCAGCATCTTCAGGACGTCGTTGATCCGCTTGTTGCCGTCCAGGAGCGGCCGCGTCGCCGGGGAGAAGTCCTCCAGGCGGATGGTGACCGGCGGGTCCAGGACCATCTCGGTGAGCGAGTAGAGCTCCAGCGTGTCCCGCTCCCTGGCACGCACCACGCCCATCCGGTCGAAGGGCAGAACCGTGGCCGCGGCCTCGGCCACGCGCACGAAGACCTCCCGGAGCTCGAGAGTCCCGGAAACGACCCGCGTGATGCGGCGGAGGGCCTCGACGAGGGGATCGGTCGACGGAGCTGAGTCTGCTTCCAACGGCCACGAGGCCCGCGCGAATTCGGTCTTCATAGGAGTCTGTTCCTCTGCGGGGGTGGCCCCGGCGTCGGCACCATCTTAGCGCGCAAAGCCCCGGCGCAGACCCCGCGCGGCCGCGGCGGCCAGGCGGCGCGGGCTTTCGCGCGCGAGCAGCAGGGCGCTGCGCAAGGCACGGCGCCACTCTCCGGCACGCATCCTGTCCTCTACGTTCTCGCCGAGGCAGTCCCTGAAGATCTCCGTCAACTGCGCCAGGCCGCGGCGGAACGCCGCCTCGCCAGCCGCATCCCCCTGCACCACCGGCCACTGGCGCTCGTAGACGATGCGGATGCTGCGCAGCATCCGCTCTCCGTCGCGCGAGGAGCTGGCGCTGTAGCGCCGGTAGCGGGTGACCGCCGGCTCCTCGTAGCACCAGCCGGGGTACTGCCTGGCGACCCGGAGATAGAAGTCCAGATCGTCGGCTCCCCAGGGATCGCGAAAGCCGCCGACGCTCTCCACGACATCGCGCCGGAACATCGCCGATGAGGGCGGGATGATGTACCAGTAGAAGCCGAGCAGCGCGTTGTACATTTGCGTCTCGCGCGGCATGGCCGCCACACCCCAGGTAACAGGGGCCCCCTCGTACGTCATCTCCTCGCGCCGGCCGATCACGAATCCGCATTCCGGATGCTCATCGAAGCGGCGCAGGCCTGCTTCCAAAGCGGGCGGCAGGAGGTGGTCGTCCGCGTCGAGGAACACCAGATAGCGGCCGCGGCTCGCCTCGATCCCGGTGTTCCGGGCCATGGCCGACCCGGCGTTGGCCTGCCGCAGGGTCCGCAGCGTCATGGTTGCCGCGTGCCCGGCCGTGATCGAGCCGACGTCGAGCGGGGATCCATCGTCCACGACGATGACCTCGTAGTCCCTGCACGTCTGCACCGCCACGGTGTGCAGCGTTTCATCGAGCAATTCCGCCTGCTTCGGCGACGCGACGTAGCTCGGGATGATGATGGAAACGAGCGGTGCGGGCTGGGCTGGCATGAGGTCGAAGGCCGACGGCGGGTGCGCCACGTCCGGCCGATATCGTACACCGGGCCCCAGACTTCGGGTAGGCTCGCCAGCCGGTGTAAACTCCGTCGAACGGTCAACCCCGCCATGAAGACACGCGCCGCCGTACTTCACCAGACCGGCCTCGCCGGGCCCTACGCCGCCAGCCAGCCGCTGATCGTCGAAGAGCTCGACCTCGACAAGCCCGAGCAGGACGAGGTGCTCGTGCGCATCCGCGCCGCCGGTCTCTGCCACTCGGACCTCTCGGTCATCAACGGCGACCGCCCGCGGCCGGTGCCGATGGCCCTCGGCCACGAAGCGGCCGGCGAAGTGCTCGAGTGCGGCCCCGGCGTCCGCGATCTGGCGCCGGGCGACCGGGTCGTCATGGTCTTCGTGCCGAGCTGCGGCGGCTGCATTCCATGCCTCGAAGGCCGCCCGGCTCTCTGCGAGCCGGCGGCGGCCGCGAACACCAGCGGCACGCTGCTCTGCGGCGAGCGCCGTCTGCACCTCGGCGGCCGCGACGTGCACCATCATCTCGGCGTGTCGGCTTTTTCCGAGTACGCCGTGGTGTCGCGCCGCTCGCTGATCAAGTTCGATCCGTCGCTCTCGTACGAAGAAGCGGCCTTGTTCGGTTGCGCGGTCCTGACGGGCGTCGGCGCCGTGGTGAACACGGCCCGCGTGCCCGCGGGCGCCACGGTCGCCGTGGTCGGGCTTGGCGGCGTCGGTCTCAACGCGCTGCTGGGCGGCCTTCTCGTCGGCGCCCGCGAGATCATCGCCGTCGATCTGAACGAAGACAAGCTGAAGCTGGCGAAGGAGCTGGGCGCCACCGCGGCGTTCAACGCTGGGGATGCCGAAGCGCTGGCCAGCCTGCGCGAGCACACCCGGGGCGGCGTCGACTACGCTTTCGAAATGGCCGGCTCGGTGCACGCGATGGATTTCGCGTACCTGGCCACGCGCCGCGGCGGAACGACGATCACGGCCGGCTTGTCGCACCCCGAGCACAAATGGGCCGTGCAGCACGTGAGCCTCGTCGCCGAAGAGCGCACCGTCAAAGGGAGCTACATCGGGTCGGCCGTGCCGCTGCGCGACATTCCGCGGTACATGGCGTTATACCGGCAAGGCAAGCTTCCGGTCGACAGGCTGATGAGCGATCGCATGCCGCTCGAAGAGGTGAACGCCGGCTTCGATCGATTGGCGGCCGGCGGCGCCATCCGCCAGATCCTCATGTTGTGACGGACCCGATGCCGACGACCGAAACGCGCGCCGCCTACCAGCATTTCCTCGCCATCCCGACGCGGTGGATGGACAACGACATCTACGGTCACGTCAACAACGTCGTCTACTATTCCTACTTCGACACCGTGGTCAACGAATATCTGATCCGTGAGGGCGGCCTCGACATCGCCGGCGGCGCGACGATCGGCCTGGCCATCGAAACGTTCTGCCAGTTTCACCAGCCGCTCGCGTTCCCCGAAATCGTCGACGCCGGGCTGCGGGTCGGCAAGCTCGGCAACTCCTCGGTGCGCTACGAGATCGGCCTCTTCCGGCAGGGCCAAGCCGAACCGGCGGCGACCGGCCATTTCGTGCACGTCTTCGTCGATCGCCAGACGCGCAAGCCGACGGCCATGCCGCCGGGCATCCGCGCCTGCCTCGAACGGCTCAAACAGGATTGACATTTACCTCGAAGGAGTCAGAGTGCAGCAACGATCGATCTGGATTCGCCGCCGTCTCCTGTCCTGCGGCCTCGCCGCGGCGCTCCTCGTCCAGGCGCCGGGTTGCACCCTGGTCCGCTTCGACAAGCGGAGCGTCTACCAATTTGACCATTCCTTCGACTTGGCCGACGACGACTTCCGCCGCTCGATGGGCGCCTTCGGCTTCGCGATGGTCGAAGGGAACCGCGCCGAGATCCTGAACAACGGCGACGAGATCTTTCCCGCCATGACCGGCGCGATCCGCGAGGCCAGGATGTCGGTCAACCTCGAGTCCTATATCTTCAAGAACGACCGGGCGGGCAAGATCATCGCCGAGGCGCTGATGGACGCCGCGCGGCGGGGCGTCGAAGTCCGCGTGCTGGTGGACGGCACGGGCAGCAAATTCGCCGGACCGCTCCTCGACCGCATGCGGCGGGCGGGGGTCAAGGCGGCCATGTTCCGCCCGATCCGGCTGTTGACCCTTCACAAGATCGTCCGGCGGACGCACCGGAAGATCCTGGTCGTCGACGGCAACGTCAGCTTCACCGGCGGCTTCTGCATCGCGGACTCGTGGCTCGGGAATGCCCGCAACCCGAAGGAGTGGCGGGACATGATGGTGCAGGCCACCGGGCCCGTCTCGGCGCAGATGCAGGCGATCTTCAGCGAGGACTGGACGTTTACGACCGGGGAGATCCTGGCGGGCGACAAGTTCTATCCACGGATCGCCCCGGCAGGAGAGATCGCGGCGCAGGCGATCAAGGTATCGCGCGGCGACTCGTCCTCATTCGCCGCCATGCTCTATTTCGTGACCATCCAGTCCGCCCGCAAATCGATTCACATCCAGAACGCCTATTTCGTTCCCAACCGGCAGATCCGCCAGGCGCTCATCCAGGCGGCGAGGCGCGGCGTCGACGTGCGGATCATGGTTCCCGGCCGGCACATTGACCAGCCGGTCGTGCGCATGGCCTCACGCCGCCACTACGGCGAGCTCCTCACCGCGGGCGTGCGGATCTTCGAGTATAACCGCACGATGATGCACAACAAGGACAGCGTCATCGACGGCATTTTCAGCACGATCGGCTCGATCAACTTCGACTCGCGCTCGATGCACGAAAATGCCGAGGACAGCCTCACCTTCCACGACCGCGAGTTCGGGGCACGGCTCGAGGCCGTCTTCGCCGACGACGAGAAGCACTGCCGCGAGATCACCTACGAGAGCTGGAAGAGGCGCAGCCTCGAGCAGCGCTTCGCCGAAATCCTTTCGGGCGCCTTCGAGCCCCTCTATTGAAGCCGCCTGTTTCGTAGCAGCGGGGCAGCAGGCCCCTCTTTGCCGATCCTCCCGTTGTCAGAAAACAGCGGCAGGAGGCGAATGCTCTCAAGGATTCGGTTCCACAGAATCGGGAGCTCCGCCATGAGTCAAAGCACGAATAACGGTGAATCGGGGGCCGGGAGGCTGATGGGCACGGTCCGCACGCCGATCCTCTTCCTTCTCGGCCTGGTCCTGGTGCTCGGCGCCTACTACTTCCTCTACGCGCAGAAGAAGACGAGCTATCTGGTGGGAAGAAACCTTCGCCTCCTGGCGACCATGGGCAACATGGTCGGGGAGGCCATAACGAGCTATGGCGAATTCGTGAAGAACCAGGCCGAGGGCAAGCCGCTGGAAGAGATCCGGGGGCTGACCAAGGCCGACCACTGCCCCGTGGATGAGAATGAGGTCGAAGCCGTCCGCAAGAGCATGCCAAATCCTCTGTTCCGGCTCAGAGGCATGGGCCTCGAGTTGGCCCACATCGACTCGGACGTCAAGCCAGGCACGGCCTCCACACCGGCGAAGACCAGCCAGGAGCCTTCCTGCTACCAGCCCGAAACGGTGAAGTTCTTCTCAGCGCTCCTCGATTCCAAGGGAGCCTTCGATGGGGTGCTTCTGGCGACGACGAGCGGCGAGGTGATCTATCGGTACCAGGTTTCAGACCTCGGAGTCACGGACCTCAGCATGCTGCTGGCCAAGAGTGGAGCGGGAGATTCCAGCAAGCCCGAGGTGGAACCCGAGAAGGCAAAGGCCTCTTCCTTCTCCTCGGCGGCGAGCTATCGCAACGTCGAGATCGGCGGCCGGGAGTACAAGCTCTTCATCGAGCCCATCAGCCTGCCTGTCGGCTCGAGATTCGCCGGGGGCGCCCGCGAGACCTGGCTCCTGTGCGGGGTGGTGGCGGCCGACAAGTTCGTCTACAAGAGCCTTGCGATCTCGTCGTCGCTCCTGCTGCTGATCCTGGCCCCTCTCGTGCTGTCCGCCCTTGCCTGGCCTCTGATCCGGCTGTGGCTGATCGGCGAGCGGCAGCGGATCCGCGTTTTCGACGTGCTGCTACTGGGCATCTGCAGCCTGTTCGGCGTCGCGATCCTCACGCTCTCGCTTCTCGATTTCTATGCTTACGCGGAGCTCAGAAGCGTCTCAGAGGAGCAGCTTCGCGGCTTCGCGTCCGAAATGGCGAGGCAAACCTCGCAGGAGATCGAGCTTGCCTATAGTCAACTGGTGGACCTCCAGCAGCAAGTGGTCGGTGATACCACCTACACCGCGTCCCAGCAGGTGAATGAGGCCACGCCCAAGGAGGTGAAAGAGAAGGCAACGAAGAGCTCGCCGTCCTGGAACCGGTTCGCCTTGGTCGACGGCGAAGGGGCGCAGATGCTCAGATGGTCGCAGGGCAAAGGAAAGTCCACAGGAGCGCAAGGCCACAGGGGCAAGCCACGGTTGGTCAACGACAGGGAGTACTTCAAGCGTGTTCGGGACAAGGATCTGTGGACCTTGACCGGCTCCGACGGAAGGGAGCTCGGCTCCTTCTTCCTCCAGTCCTTAAGGAGCCGGACCAGCAACCAGCACGAGGCAGTGATCGCCGCGCCCGTCCTCGAGGCCCTGAGTACGGAGGAACGCGGCTACGCCGTCGCGACGCTGACGATTCCGATGGGCTCCGTTATCGAGCCGATCACGCCTCCCGGTTTCGAATTCGCCGTCATCGACGATAAGGGATTGGTCCTCTTCCACACCAACCCGAAGCGCAATGCGGTCGAGAACTTCTTCACCGAGACCGACGACGACCAGCGCGTCCGCTCGGCGGTCTTCGCCCGGCACGGCGAGGAGTTGGATATCCGCTACTTTGGTAACGACTACATGGCGGTGGTGCAGCCGGTAGGGAAGCTGCCTTTGACGGTGGTGGCGCTCCGCGACGCCGAGCAGTTGCAGGCTCTCAACATGGAGTGGGTGGTGACCACGGTCCTCTTCCTCCTCCTCTGCTCCAGCCCTTTCGTCGTGGTGCTGCTCGCCACCGCCATCACGCGTCCCGGATACCGCGCGCCCTGGCTCTGGCCCGATCCCCAGCGCGCGGGGGACTACATGAACCTCGCCGCCCTGCTGGCCCTTTATTGCCTCGCCTTCGGCGTCGCGATCGAACGCCTGCCGGGGACGGGCCAATTGCTCGGTATTGCCTGGACCCTGCCGTTCTTCGCTCTCCTGACCTGCTACATCCGGCTGCAGGAACGGGCGGCGAGCGTCAGGAAGATCGCCGTCTATGCCGGCTACCTCCTGCTCTCCATCGTGCTGTTTTGGGCGCTCTTCGGGGCCCGATCGCACGAGGGCACCGGTTCCTGGATCGACTATGCCGCCGCCGCCGCGGTGGCGCTGCTGATCCTGTCCACCAGCCTGCTGAGCATCCGGAATCCGGCGCGGTGGCGGCGGTGGGCGGAGAAGTTTCACCTGCCGGTCGCTCGCACCTATCCCTTGGCGGCGCTGCTGCTCGTCGTGCTGACCACCGTCCTGCCGACGTGGGGAATCTTCAGGGCGGTTCACAGGCTCGAGCTCTACAGCTTCATCCGGCACGGCCAGCTCAAGCTCGCGCGCGGGCTCGCGGAGCACGAAGCGGCAGCCAAGAGGGAGGGTCGGGGAGGAGACCGAAGCGTCCAAGGAGGGGACAAGGAGCAGCCGGACTTTGGCTTCTACGGCGCTTCGTTCTTCAAGACCAGGCTCGACAAAAAGGTTCCATGCTCCTGCGAGGCCGGGGCCGCGGCGCACTCCGAGGAACCCCTGCCCGAATTTCTCGAGGGCCTTCTGCCCCACTACTCGGTGCATTCCGCCGAGATGCGCGAGATGCTGCACGAACGCGCTTCCGACTGTAGCTGGGTCTCGCACCGGGTCCTGGAAGACCGCATGAATCTGCACCTCCGGGGCCATGGAGGATCCGAGATCCACCTCACATCGAGCTTCCCGGGCCTGTTCACCAGCACCGCCGGGAAGATCGCGACGGCCGGCTTCTTCGGCGAGCGCTCCGGCGGCTCGCTGATCGTGGGCGTGACGCTGAGCCTCTGTCTGCTTCTCTTCATGTCGGTCATTTTCCGGCTCGTGCTCTTCATCTCGCAGCGGCTCTTCCTGGTCGAAGTCCGGGAGCCGCTCTGGACCGTCGCGGGAGACACGCTGGCGCCGATCGCCGGCCGCAATCTCTTCCTGGTCCGCAAGAGCCCGATCTCACAAGTGGAAGCCGATGCCATGGGGCTCAAGTACCTGCACCTGAGGGAGATCGACCAGGCCGGCGATCCGGGCGGGGAAACCTTGGCCATGCGCTGCCGGGAGGTCGTCGATTCCGAGAGCGGCGTCCTGGTGGCGGGCTTCGAGCACCGGATCTCTGATCCGGCCTTCAATGCCCGCAAGCTGGCACTGCTCGAAAACCTGATGGAGCTGCGCGAGCGGAGCATCATCGTGCTGTCGCAGGTGAGCCCGGCGCGCCTGTTCTCCTGCGAGCCGGCGGGGGCGCCAGGAATCTACGACCGTTGGCGGACCGTCCTGAGCTCGTTCACCCTCATCGAAGAGGGCCTGCGTGACAGGCCTGCCGTGAGCCGAGCTCCGGACGGCTCGTTCTGGAGCGAGCTGCTGAAGCCCTTCCTCCGCTCTGGGGGCCTCGTCGCGGCCACGTCGGAGAGGCGCATCATCAAGTCCCCCGTCCTGAGGGAGGAGAGCGGCAGGGATCCATTCCTGAGAAGGATCGCCCAAGGGGTGGACCTCGGCAGGCACGGGATGGGGCGCGAGCAACTGCTCGAGGAGTTCGGCGAACGCGCGGAGGGTTACTACACCGCCGTGTGGGAAAGCTGCTCGAGCGATGAAAAGGTGGTCCTCCAGCATCTTGCCCAGGAGGGATTGATCCATGAAAAGAACCGCAGGGTGATCCGCCGTTTGATGGCTCGGGGCCTGATCCGGCGCGGTCCCAACTTCTGCCTGCTGAACGAGAGCTTCCGCCGCTTCGCCTGCTCCGCGTTCTGCAAGAGCCAGGTCCTGGCTCTCGAGCAGAGCGCCGCGCCGAGCGCCTGGGACCAGTTCCGTGGGCCCTTCCTTGCCGGGCTCTCGGCGACGATGGCGTTCTTTTTTGCCACCCAGCAAGAGCTGCTCGACAGTACCTTGGCGATGGTGACGGGCTTGACGGCGGGGCTGCCGGCGGTCGTCAAGATCATCGATCTCCTGGGTGGCAAGCGGTCTGGGGGGTCGAAATAGAAGTGGTGATCGGAACACCATGTGACGGTTTCAGCGTGCCAGTGTCGCATCTCTCCTCAGAGGTCAGACCACACAACAGTGCCTGCCTCCAGCAAAAGGAGAGTTTGCATGCGCGCCCGGGCTTTTTTCATGCCTCAAAGCCACTCTCGAAAGGAGCACCCATGACCAAGGCTCGATGGGGAATCAGCGCCCTCCTCTGCGCAGGAGCGCTCATCGTCAACGCCGGAAATGCCGCGGCCCAGAGCTGCCGGATCCCTCAACGCTTCCCCGGCGCCACCGCCGCGTCGATGGATTTCAAGGCCGACGTCAACGCCAACCTCGGGGATTGGGGCACGATCTTCATGGACGTGGACACGAACGGCTGCGAAGTCACCGCACGCGATTTCCTGCAATCCAAGCTGGAGCGGCAGAACCTCGACGCCAACGGCTGGAAGGGCGGGCTGCGCGGCGGCGACGTCTACCTGGTGACCGCCGCGGCGCTGCGGCTCGGCGGCCGCGGCCTCCTCACCTCCGCAATCCACGGCGAGGTGCTCGAGGCGCTGGCGAGCTACGACTTCGCCCACTGGGGCGGCGCCTGTGCCCGCGGCGCCGGCAACGGCTGCATGGACGACTACACGGTCGCCGCCGCCGGACATGCCTGGGCTGGAGCCTATCTGTCGTTCACCCAATCCATCACCCAACTGCCGGCGCGCGACGCGGCGTGGTTCATCGGGGAAGCCAAGAGGTACATCAAGCTCAGCCTGTCGCCGCAGGACACCCTCTGCGTCCGCGCGATCCAGCCGACGGCCTCGGCGTGCAAGGCGTGCCTCAACGACTACAGCGCCGCCTATCAGATCAATGGTGATCCTACCGCCCTGCGCAACGACATTTACAACAATAAAAAAGAGGTGCTCAGCTTCGAGCACGGGTTCGAGAACCCCAATTACGGCCTCGGGCTCCTCACCAGCCTTTCGATTGCCACCCAAGGCCTCCAGGTGGCGACGGGGACCCCCTATGTCCCGAGCTATTTCGAGAAGGTGATGGCCCACGGGATCTTCCGGACGGGTCAGCGTCACGCGCCCCAGACCACGAACGGCTGCCAGACCGCCTGGTTGAACAATTGCGTCGGGCTGGAGTGCTCGATGCTCGGCAACTGCATCTCGGGCACGTGCCAGCCAGCCCCGTTCGGCTGTGGCGAGGACTTCGGCGGCGTCAAGTACGACGCCGGCATGTACCCGGTCAAGGCGCTCCTCCAGAACGAGCTCGCGCTGCCGGCCGGCAGGACGCTGATCTTCGGCAGCCCCTACTACCAGTTCGATCAGTTCAGCGGCCTCTGCTCGCCGAGCAAGTTCAGCCCGACCGCCCCGTTCTTCCACGACGGCCGCTACGCGGCCTACTACCGGCTCTCCTCCCAGTGGGCCTACGGCACCCAGCCGCCGCTCGGGGGGAACGTCATCCCGGCCCCCCTCGGCGTCACGGGCACCGGCAGCCCGGCGTCCGCGTCCTACGGCACCCCCCTCACCTGGACGGCCAACGCCAGCGGCGGCACTCCGTCGACCACCCAGTACGCGTTCTTCCGCCGCCGCGACGGGGACACCGCCTGGACCCCGGACGTCACCGCCCCGGCCTGGCAGACCAGCAACGTCCTGAGCTGGACCCCGACCTCGGCCGACACCGGCTCCTGGGGGATCATCATCTGGGTCAAGGACGGCAACACGCCGGCCAACATGAACACCTACGGCTTTGCCGCCTACTACAACGCGGGGGCGATCCAGGTCACGACGCCTGCCCCCCTCACCGTCACGGGCACCGGAAGCCCGGCATTGTCGCCCAACGGGAGCACCCTCACCTGGACGGCCAACGCCAGCGGCGGCATCCCGTCGACCACCCAATACGCGCTCTTCCGCCGCCGCGACGGGGATACCGCCTGGACCCCGGACGTCACCGCCCCGGCCTGGCAGACCAGCAACGTCCTGAGCTGGACCCCGACCTCGACCGACATCGGCACCTGGGGGATCATCATCTGGGCCAAGGACGGCAACACCGCGCCCAGCCAGAACACCTACGGCTTCGCCGCCTACTACAATGCGGGGGCGGTCCAGGTGAATTAATACGGCAGCGACTCAGCGAGCCATGTAACGTTTCCCTCGCTCCCTACTCTGTATCCGTACCAGGCTATCCAGCCGGACCGCGGACCTGGTGCCCTGGCATACCTGAGGAGGAGCTTCCATGCGAGCCAAAGAAAGGATTTTTCTGTTCTCGAGGACCGCGGCGGCCGGGGCCCTGCTGCTCCTCGCCCTGTCGCCGTTGGCCCCGGCGAGCGAGCGGGAAAAAGCGAGCCCCGCGGCGGCCTCGGCCGATCCGATCGCCGCCAATGCCAGCAGGATGATGGAAGAGGGCCGCCGCACCTTCCGCTACGACACGTTCGGCGATCAGGTCTTCTGGAGCCGAATCCTCGGCATTCACCAGGCCCTCAAGACCGTGAGCCCCCGGACGGCTCTCACGGTCGGGCTCAAGGTCGACGCCGAGGCCTTGCCCCCGGGCCTCCTCGCCCAACTCGAGAGAGGCGGCCCGGCCCTCGTCCCTTCGCACGGCAAGGCCCTGAACCTCGACGATCCAGCCGTCACCGCGAAGCTGCTTCAGCTCAACGCCGTCGTGGGCTTGCGCGGGTTCTTCAACCCGGATGGGAGCCTGCGGGCAGCCGGCATCACCTGCGCCCTGTGCCATTCGACCGTCGACGACTCGGTGGCGCCGGGGATCGGCAAGCGGCTCGACGGCTGGCCGAACCGGGACCTGAACGTCGGCGCGATCGTCAACCTCGCCCCCAACCTCCAGCCGGTGGCCAGCCTGCTGGGCGTCGATGAGGCCACCGTGCGCACCGTCCTCAAAAGCTGGGGACCGGGGAAGTTCGACGCCGAGCTCTTCCTCGACGGCAAAGCCTTCCGCCCGGACGGCAAGACCGCGGCCACGCTGCTCCCGCCAGCCTTCGGCCTCGCCGGCGTCGACGGCCACACTTTCACGGGCTGGGGATCGGTGACCTACTGGAACGCCTTCGTGGCGAACCTCGAAATGCACGGCCAGGGGACGTTCTGGGATCCACGGCTGAACGATCCCGTGAAGTTCCCCGTGGCGGCCCGCTCCGGCTTCGGCGACGTACGGAGCGAGCGTGATCTGATCACGCCAAAGCTGGCGGCCCTGCAGTTCTACCAGCTCGCCATCCCGGCTCCGGCTCCTCCGCCGGGCAGCTTCGACCGTCGGGCGGCCGCTCGCGGCAAGATCGTCTTCTCCGAGGCGGGCTGCGCCCGCTGCCACGTGCCGCCCCTGTACACCGAGCCCGGCTGGAACCGGCACAGGCCGGAGGAGATCGGCATCGACTCCTTCCAGGCCGACCGCTCGCCTGACGGCCACTACCGCACGACGCCGCTCAAGGGCCTCTCGACCCACACCAAGGGCGGCTTCTACCACGATGGCCGCTTCGCGACTCTGCGCGACGTCGTGAACCACTACGACGGGCATTTCCGGCTGCAACTCACGGAGCAGAAGAAGACGGAGCTGGTCGAGTTCCTGAAGTCGCTGTAACGAGGCGCACCGGCCTCGCCCGATCTTCCGGGGAGGGCGCTCACGCCCTCCCCGGTCAACCCTTCACATAGGGGGCCAGCAGCGCTTCCCAGCTCCGGGACATGCGGTCGTATTCGGCCGGACACCGCTCGGCCCGGTTGGCGGGGAGGGTCTCGTCGTCCACGAGATATTGGTAGCCTTCGGAATCCTTGCCGTAGATCCAGCAGAGGATGTTGTAGAAGCGCTGCTCGTCGAACGAGTGCTCGTCCCAGAAGGAGAGGTCGTCCATCTCTTCCTCATCCTCACCCACGAACGAGTTGGCGCCGTCGATGGCCGCGTTCTCCCCCTCCTCGCCACCTTCCAGAAGGATCATGGTGGCGAGCTGGTCGACCGCGTCCTCCTCCTTGCCGGTGACCGGCAGGTCGTAGATGGCGATCAGGGCGTGCCCCATCTCGTGGAAGAAGGTGAACACGGTGGCGCTGGCCACCGAGGTGCCGGCCTCCTCCTGCTCCTCTTCGGTCTGCGCGTCCGCCATGAAGATCTCGGAGTAGTGCTCGACCAGCTCGTAGCAGAGGGAGATCTCGCCGGTCTCGGGATCGTAGAAGGCGTTCACCTCGCCGCACTCCCGCAGCACCACGGGCACGTCGGCGGGGAGCGCGAACTGCCCGTTCAGCTCCTTGACCGTGTCCTCAAGGAGCCGGGTCTCCTTGAAGACCGCCTCCAGCTCCAGGTAGTCCTCGTTGCGGGTCTCGCCGTATTTCACCACGAAGTCGCCGGTGTCGAGGACTCCGCCGGAAGCGCTCCGCTTGAAGCTCGCCGGCACATTGGCATGAGACTGGGGGGCAGCGACGGAAGGAGCCTCGGCGCCGGCCTGCGCGGCCTCCTCCTCAGGGACGGGACCGCAGGCTCCGGCAGCCAGCAGGGCCAGAATGGACGCGAAGCGGCGCGCAAAGACGTAACGAATGAGCGTTCTCCCTGGAATCGACCTGCCGGGGTTGAGGGCAGAGTCTAAGCTGCCGTGCCCCTGAAAGTCGAACCCGGGCGCGCACGGGTCCTTCTTGTAGTATTCTCCCCTCGGTTTCCAAAGCAATCGTGTGTTCCTCTTGTCTGCCGAAGTGTAGGTCCAGAGAGGAAGTGCTCGCTGCCGGTCGTCCAGCGGAGAGCGGAGCCGATGCCCCTCTGGGCTCAATGATGCACGCGGACCCGAACCGATCTCCCTCAGAAAGAAGACCCGAATGAAAACGAAGCTCGCGATCACCGCAGCCCTCCTGGCCGCCCTCCTGAGCGCCCCGAGCGCCAACGCGCAAGCCAACGCCGCCAACTACTCCTTCAGCACCACGACGACCGGCTCGCTCACCAACATGAGCAGCGGGACGACGCAGTTGCTGGGCGCGAACATCGATGACACGGCCTCGCCGGTGACTCTCCTGGGCTTCGACTTCTTCTTCATGGGCGTCCGGCAGGACCGCTTCAGCATCAATGACAACGGCGTGCTGCGCTTCGCCGCCGGGGCCCAGGCTGGCTCCCCCTACAAACCGCTGGCCCAGGCGGCGCTGCCGATCGTCACCGCCTACGGTGCCGACCAGCGCACCCATGCGGGCGACGGCAAAGTCCACTTCAGGGTCACGGGGGCGGCTCCCAACCGGGTGGCCACCATCGAATGGCTCAATAATCAGGCGGACTTCAACGCGGGTGGAGCCGCGAATCTCACCTATGAGGTCCGCCTCTTCGAGACCACGGGCTGCATCGAGTATGCCTATGGCGCGATGACGATGAGCGCGGCGGGATCTGCGGACGTCAACTCCCAGAACCCCAACATCGGCTTCTCGAGCAGCAACGCGGCAGGCACCGTGGGCTCGGTCACGGCGGCCCAGAGCGGCACGCCGGCCCCGACCTTCAATGGCGCCTCGGCCACCCCGGTGGCCAACCTGTACACCGCGGGCACGATCCCCGTGCTGACCTCGGCCGCCGACGGCTCGCGCCGGACCTTCCTGTTCTGCTCGGCCGCCCCGGCGCCCGCGGGCGGACCGGTCACCTTCACGGGCATCACGCCGACCGGGATGACCCTCAACTGGACGGACTCCGCCAACGAGGTGGGTTACGCGGTCTACTCGTCGACGGACGGCGGCGCCAGCTACACCTTCGCCGGTGCGGCGGCCCAGAACGCGACGTCCTTCGTGGCCACGGGCCTCGCTCCTTCGACGACCTACGACTGGCGGGTCGTAGCCGTTTCCGAAGGCGCCCAGGCCGCCCCGGCCATCGGCACCCAGGGCACCCCCGCGCCGACGGTCAAGACCTCGGCGGCCACCGGCGGCTGGAACACCCCGGCCACCTGGACGCCGGTGGGCGTACCGGGGTCGGGGGACGCCGTAACGATCGCCGCCGGGCATACCGTGACGATCGACACCGCCGCCGCCGCCTTCTCGGTCACCGTCGCCAACACCGGCATCCTCCAGTACGAGCAGACGGTGGCCCGCACTTTGACTCTCTCGACCAGCGCGAACGTGCAGGCGGGCGGCACGTTCCGGTCCAATCCGGCCGGCACCGTCACCACGCACAACCTCAGCCTGCCCGGCAGCCTGACGAACGACGGCACGCTCGACTTCTCGACCAACGCGGACACGGCCGGCGCCATCATCACCTTCACGGGCACGGCGAACGCCACGTTCTCCGGCACGGGCGCGACGACCGACATCCGCCAGATCACGACGAACAAGGGCACGACGCCGGTCCCGATCCTCGAGATCATGCCGTCCAACTTCACGGTCCGCGGCGTCACGACCGACACCGTCGTCGGCGGCTGGCTGGTGATGACCAACGGCACGATCAAGATCTCGGGGACGTTCGCGGGAACGAGCCGTGTCTTCGCGGCGGCCGCCTACACCATTCCGGTGAGCTTCGGGGTCTGGCTCAACAACCCGAACTACGTCGTCGCGGCGCAGGCTGGCAACGCGGTCAACAACGGTGTCTTCCGGCTGACCCAGGGCACGTTCAACCAGGGCACGCTGGCCAGCCACTCGTTCCGTAGCGGCGTGGGCGCGGTCTTCACGATCGAGGGCGGCACGATGAGCTGCGCCGGCCAGTTCAGCCCGCAGAACGCCGTCACCTACAACCAGAGCGGCGGTACGCTGAACGTCGGGACGGTAGGCAACAGCCAGAGCAACTTCGCCACGTTCGAGCTCTTCTCCGCGTCCGCCGTCTTCAACATGACGGGCGGGACGATCAACATCGTCCAGGCGAGCACGGGTGCGACGCAGATCGACTATCAGAATCTGGCGATCGCCACGGCTGCCGGCGGCACGGTCCGGGTCGGCACCGCGGCGACCGTCACCAAGTTCACCTTCAATCTGCGCGGCAACCTCCCCAACCTGATCATCGACAACACGACGAACAACAAGAGCGCGAGCGCCACCGCCCAGGTGAACTTGTTGGGCACGACTCTCATCAACACCGGCACGACCCTCACCATCAACGGCCAGCTCTGCCTGGTGCTCGGACCGACGTTCACCAACAACGGCACGCTGACCGGCACCGCGGCCCTCACCCGCTTCTACCTCCTCGGCGGCAGCGGGCCGACGACCTACACCGGCACCGGCGTGGTCACCGCGCCGTTGACCTCCTTCGAGGTCGACAACGTCGCCGGCGTCACGATCAACCCGACGGTGAGCCAGATCGTCACCGCGCGCTTCAACAACTTCAGCGGCGGTCTCACCGGGTCCGGCAAGCTCACCATCGGCAACGGCGGCGCGACGACCGCGGTGGTCCAGCTCGGCGTGGCGGGGGTCACCCAGCCTGTGAACGGCTTCGACGTGCCTCCCGTCTTCAATCCAGGGACCGGAGGGGTAATCCTGCTCTATGCGCCGGAGCTCACCGGCCGCACCACGGGTCCCGAGATGCCGCCGTCGCGGACGCTGACGACGCTCGCCATCACCAACACGAACGACATCACGATCGCCGGCGGCGACGTGACGGTGAACGGCGCCGGCGCAGGAGCGCTCGCGCTCGGCGCGCCGCGCCTCATCACCGGGCCGAACACGCTCTACTTCAACTCCGCGGCCGGCACCGTGACACGCACCACCGGCTACGTCGACGGCAACTTCAGGAAGTCTTTCGCGGCGGCCGGCAGCAAGACGTTCGAGGTGGGCACGGCGAACGGCTACACGCCCTTCATCTTCAACGCCACGGCCGGGACGTTCCCGGCTGACGTGACGGTGGCCTCGGTGCAGACGCCCGCTCCGGGCATCCAGCCGTTGAGCGCGGTGATCTCCCGCTTCTGGAAGCTGACGGCGACGGGCATCACCGCCGACCTCACCTTCAGCTATCTCGACCCTGCGGACATCCCGGGCACGGTGACCGAGGCCAACCTCCACGCCCTGCGGCACGAGGCGGGAAATCCTGCCGACTACAGCGATCAGGGCGGCACGATCAACACCGCGGCCAACACCGCCACGGTGACCGGGGTCAGCTCCTTCTCCGACTGGACGCTGGGCGAGGCCGTGGCCGATCTGGCGATCACCAAGACCGACGGCGTCGCCGCGGCGACTCCCGGCGGCGCGGTGACCTACACCATCACCGCCTCGAACAATGGAACGGTCGGCAACGCCGCGGCCGTGGTCGCCGACACCTTCCCGGCCGGGCTCACCTGCTCGACGACCTGCGTCGGAGCGCTCGGCGGCACCTGCGCCGCCGGACCGACGGTAGGCAACATCAACGACACCATAAGCCTCCCGTCCGGCGGCTCGGCGACGTACACCGCGGTCTGCGCCATCGATCCCAGCGCCACCGGCTCGATCTCCAACACGGCGACAATCTCGGGCGGCGCCGTCACCGACTCCAACGCCGCCAACAACTCGGCGACGGACACCGACACGCTGGGCGCCAGCGCCGACCTTTCGATCACCAAGACGGACGGCGTGACGACGGCGACGGCGGGCGGCTCGGTGACCTACACGATCACGGCGAGCAACGCCGGCCCGAGCACGGCGACGGGCACGACGGTGGCGGACACCTTCCCGGCGTCCCTGACCTGCACCTGGACGTGCGTGGGAGCGGGAGGCGGCACCTGCACGGCGGCAGGCTCGGGCAACATCAACGGCAGCGTCAACCTGCCCGCGGGCGGCAGCGTGACCTACACGGCGAGCTGCACGATCTCGGCGGGGGCGACCGGCACGCTCGCCAACACGGCGACCGTGACGGCTCCGGGTGGAGTGACCGACCCGACGCCGGGCAACAACTCGGCGACGGACAGCGACACGCTGGGGGCGAGCGCCGACCTTTCGATCACCAAGACGGACGGTGTGACGACGGCGACTGCGGGCGGCTCGGTGACCTACACCATCGTGGCGAGCAACGCGGGTCCGAGCAACGCGACGGGCTCGGCGGTGGCGGACACCTTCCCGGCTTCTCTCACCTGCACCTGGACCTGCGCGGGTGCCGGCGGCGGCACGTGCACGGCGGCGGGATCGGGCAACATCAACG
>DATFNZ010000093.1:0-17377 GCA_035266085.1 Thermoanaerobaculia bacterium | reverse complement strand
GATGACGCGCATCCAGGATCATCAGGGGAACTTTGGCACCACCGCGGTCTTCGTCGGGGCCAACGGGACGGACAGTGTGTTCTTGGCCGTCAGTGGGCACTCTGAAAGTGCGGGCGGCTCGTGTGTGGTCACTTCCACGGGGACTTACACCGTGACCGGCGGCACCGGCGCGTTCGCCGGCGCCACGGGGAGCGGGACGATCACCACGGAGATCGACCGGTGTGAAGGTACCGCCACGGGGACGTATGAGGGGACGATCTCCCGGCCGAACGCGGGCTGACGATCCCCGTCTCCGCACCGGCCCCCTCAATGTCTCTCCCCAATAATGTAGAGACGCCCTCACGGGTACCCCGTGGGGCGTCTCCGAGGCGGGCCCGATTTCCCCATCAAGAAGAATCTCGCCGTCTAGAATATCTTCCGCGGGGCGCCTTCTCTTCGATCTAAAGGGTTTTTCAGACGGACCCTCCATGTCCCTCCAGGAGACGCCCCACGGGGTACCCGTGAGGGCGTCTCTACATTAAGAGGAGACGGTGAAGGCGCACGGGTAGGGATGTCGGGCAATTTCGGGCCCGGCAATTCCGGGCCCGGCCTTATGGAGCCGGGGGACAGAAAGGCGACCCGGGAGTGTCACACACACCGGGTGGCAGGAATGCCTTGTCCACCAGCTCGAAGAGGATGTCCCCGGGGCCCTGGTGGTAGGCGAATATGGCCGCGGACTGGCCTGGCACGTCGACCGTCGCGATCCGCGGGAAGCCCGCCGCCACGAGGGCGTCCGAGTCGGCGGCCAGATTGTCGACCGCGTAGCCGATGTGCACCGGCGACTTGTGCGCGTTCGCTTTCCAGGGATGGTCGCCCGGCCCGGTGACGTGCACCATTTCGAAGTAAGGCGGCCCCTGCACCGAAGAGGTGCCCTGGAACCTCAACGGCACCACCTGTCCGTTCGCCAGGCGCATGTTCAGAACGGCGTCAAAGGCCGGCTGTTGCCACTCGACACCGAAACCGCTGGTGAACTGGGCCATCGCTTCCTCGAGGTTTTCCACGGCGAAGCCGATCTCGAAGTAGAGCCCCACTTTGACCGCGGCGGCAGGCGAGAGCAGGTTGAGTGCGAGGTCCGTCCTGCCGCCCAGGACCGGCGCGCTCTGAGAGGTTTGCGGCCCCGGGTCCGCCTTGCCAGCGTCACCCAAGCCGAAGCCGAGGATCAGGGTAAAAGCTGTGATCAAAATCTTCGATCTCTGCGTCGAATATCTTTTCATGTCGAGTCTCCGGTCAGGAAGTCAATGCTCTGGTCAAAAAGGCCCGCACACCACCCTGCCACGTCCAGGCTCTGCGAGCGATTTTCCGGTATTCACCCTGAATGCTATCAGCTTCGATCCGCCTTGGGCATCCTCTCTAGGGAGGATGCCGGGCTCCAACATATCCTCCCTAGAGAGGATAGACACGCCGCATCGCAGGCACTAACCTGGGAATGTAAACCAAAACGAAGTAGATCCAGGCGGCTCCCCGGTGGCTTCCTGCCAACCCTGCGGGGGTTCCTGGAAACTGAGAAAAGGAGAACGATGATGAAAGCCCATCTCACCCTCGCCTTCGCCCTGCTGCTCGTCTGTACCGGCACCGGCGCCATCCTGGCGCAGACCCCGGACATGCTGCCGCCGAGCCGGGAGACAGTCTGTGACGACGAGACCGGCGCCGCCTTCGGCCTCTGCAACGCCTACTGCGAGGCGATGGACTGCGAGCTCGCAAACGACAGCAATCCCGGCACCGAGCCGCACGCCTCGGCGACGGCCTGCAGCAAGGTGCGGACCAAGTTCCAGAACATCACCGGCCGCGACGTTCCCTGCGAGTTGACCTGCCCCTGCACGAGTATTCCCGAGTTCAACGCTACCCTGGCAAACGCTCAAGCCTGTGTCGACTTCTTAGGTATCGTTGTGGTCTCACCCAGCCCAAACGCGTTCCCTTTCCCACCGTTTTTCCTTGAGTACGCCGGCTCCGACCCGGTTAGGTGCGGGTACGTCAATTTCGAGGCGAATATTTTCAACACCATCCCCGTCACCCCGGAGCAGGCCGAGGTCTGCATCCAGCTCACTCGCGACGCCGCCGCGAACAACAATGTGACGTGCCAGACTTTCTGATCAGGTAGGCCGGCGGGCGCGCCGGCGCGGCCGGTGCGCCCTGCCTCCGGCGGCGGCTGATCTAACTTTACCGCCACCGTGGTCTTGATCGGGGCCAACGGGACGGACAGTGTGCTCATCGCCGCCCTTAATGTAGAGACGCCCTCACGGGTACCCCGTGGGGCGTCTCCGAGGCGGGCACGATTTCCCCATCAAGAAGAATTTCGCCGTCAAGAAGATCTTCCGCGGAGCGCCTTCTCTTCGATCTAAGTTTTTTCAGACGGACCCTCCATGTCCCTCCAGGAGACGCCCCACGGGGTACCCGTGAGGGCGTCTCTACATTAAGGAGGAGACGGTGGCGGCGAAACGGCTCCGGCATCCTCCCTAGAGAGGATGCCGGGTTCCAAAATATCCTCCCTAGAGAGGATAGACAGGCATGGAAGGGGCGGCTAGTCTGGATTCTCCATAGGAAATCGATTCGCCGGGCGCCATGGCCGCCGGCGTGTCCGCGCAAGTCCATTAACTCGATCCGAACTTGAAAGGTTGGCAAATGCAACGATTGAACGAGCTTCTCGGAAATGCATGCAAGCTTGGGCCGCGTAGCCTTCTGACCGCCGCGCTGACCGTGACGGCCCTCGGGCTGGCGGCAACCCCCGCGGCTGCGGTTCCGGTCATCAACACCACCGCCGATCAGTCGCTCGGGGACTGCAGCGTCACCTGCTCGCTGCGCGATGCGGTGGCGCTCGCGAGCTCCGGCGACACCCTCCACGTCCCGGCCGGGCAATACGTCCTGACTCTGGGCGACATCATCGTCACCGACAAAAGCCTGACGATCGTCGGCGACGGCGCCCGGACGACGGTCCTCGACGGCAACGGTGCCAGCCGCATCTTCCTGTTCAACAACCCCGGCGGACCGCAGTCGGTCGAGCTCACCGACCTGTCACTGATCAATGGCCTCGCCGCCACCCAGGATCCCGTCTTCGCAACTCTTAACGGCGGCGCCTTGTACGGCCGCGGCGCGAGCCTCACGCTCCGGCGCTGCCACCTCGCCGGCAACCAGGCCGACTCGGGCGGAGCGGTATTTTGGCGGGAAGGCAGCCTGACCATCGATCAGTGCACGATCGCAGGCAACCTCGCGAACGGGCAGAGTTTCGGCTTGGGTGGAGGGGGCATCGGCGCGGCGTTCAATCAGGTCACGATCACCAACAGCACGTTGACCGGCAACACGGTCTCGGCTGGAGCCGGCGGTGGTGGCGCGGTGCTGTTACAGGTGCAGGCCCATCTGGTCAACGTCACAGTCATCGCGAACCAGGCCCCTCGGGGTGGAGGTCTTTACGCTTTGGGCACGAATGGTTCGACGATAACGAACACGATCATTGCTGGCAATCTGGGAGGAGACTGCCAAAACGTAAGCTCCTTTGTCAGCGACCACAGCCTGGACAGCGACAACTCCTGCGGCCTCACCGGTCCGGGCGACCTGCCCGGGATCGCACCGCTTCTCGGCCCGTTGGCGGACAACGGCGGTCCGACGGACACGCACGCTCTGCTCGCCGGCAGCCCGGCGCTCGACGCGGGAGGCAGCGTCAATTGCCCGGCGACGGACCAGCGTGGGGTGACGCGCCCTCAAGGCTCCGCCTGCGACATCGGCGCTTTCGAAGCGGCGTCCACGCCCCAAGACCAGATCGCGGCGCTCATCGCTCAGATCAACGCGCTGGTCGCGGAAGGCGCGCTGGCGTCGAACAAGGCCAATCCGTTGATCACCAAGCTCGAGCAGGTCATCGCCAAGCTGGATGGCGGACAGACCACCGCGGCCTGCAACCAACTCGACGCCTTCATCAACCAGGTCAGCGCCTACATCAGCAACGGCACCCTCACTACCGCACAAGGGCAGGCGCTGATCAACGCCACGAATGCCATCAGGGTCAGCCTCGGCTGTTAGCCGGGCTACGCTCGTTCAGCTTTTCAGGGCGGAAATGCCAGCGCAAGGCCGAAGGCCAGGCCGAAGCTATAGAGCGGAAAGGCGCTGATCTTCATGCCGAACCCCCTAGGATAGTGGGTGGAAAGGGGTGCTGTCTATCCTCTCTAGAGAGGATAGACAGCCCCTTTCCCTGCCGCTATCCTGGCCGAAAGGCTAAAACCGGCTTGACCCGCGCCGGAGGAGAGATGGCGGCAGATCGCGGCCCTGGCCGAACGGTGGGGCGAAGGCGAGAAGGAGGTGCCCCGGCAACAAGGTCTCCGCAGGACGTCTACGTTGAAAACCAACCCAAGGAGCTGATAAATGACAAATCCGCAAAAAAATCCCACGGCCTCCACCACAGCGGCGGGCGATGGCCTGGGCGTGTTCGACCAGGAGCAGTCCTACGTCCTCAACGCCACCTCGGCGCTGGTCTATCAACACTGCGACGGGCAGACGACGCCGCGCCAGTTGGCGGAGATTCTGCGGCAGAATCTCAACGTGCCGCTGAGCAAGGCGGAGCAGTTGCTGAGGATCGCATTGGACGAGCTACAGACAGCCGGCCTGCTGCAATCCGGCGCCGCGCCCATGCCACCTCCCACGGCCACGTACTCACGCCGGGAGGCCCTCACCTCCTTCGCCGCCCTGGGCCTTTCTCTGACCCTGATGCCGATGATCGCGCGGGTGGCGCAGGCCCAAGGGGGACATACGTTGATCCCGCTGCTGGAGTGCGTGGACGACAACGGTGACGGCACCTACACGGCCCATTTCGGTTACCTCAACAACAGCGGCGCCAACATCACATTGGAGACCGGGCCCAAGAACATGTTCGTTCCGGGCCAGGAGGATCTCGGCCAGCCGACCGTGTTCCTGCCGGGCGAGCACCTCAACGTATTTTCAGTAGTGTTCTCCGGTACCAACGAGATCAAATGGATGCTCAAGGCCGACGGCGACAAGCGCCACCAGGTGACGGCGAGCGCCGACTCTGAAGCCTGCACGACCACGCCCGGTACCACCACGCCCTCGGGTGGTACCACAACAATGTACGGATAATCTCCTTACCTGGCCCTTCCTCCGTTCCGGGGGGGAGGGCCAGGGCAGGGCAAGAACAGCAAGCCGAGAGCCGAGGACCCGACATGAAAATCACCGCTTATCCTCTATTCGACCCTGCGGCCACCCTGCAACTTTCATCCGAGGGGAAAGGCTGGGATTTCCTCTGTCCGTGCGCCTTCGAAGCCATCTGGCATGGTGGTCCCGGCGCGGAGGACGTCGAGATCCGTCTCGCGGAAGACACACCCGGGCAAGCGGGTTTCGTGCAGAGCCAGAGAGGCGAAGGGAAGATCACGTTCTATCCGGGATACCAATGCAAGACCGAAAGTGAATATGGTCTCTGGGTGCGCGGCCCGGTCAATACCCTCAGAGACGGCCTGATGCCGTTGGAATCGATCCTCGATACCTCCGCCGTCCCGGGCACTCTCGTGATCGATTGGAAATTCACTCGCCCCGGGCAAACCGTCCGGTTTGAAGCGGGTGAGCCCTTCTGCACCATCCTGCCCTATCCCAAGACCGGCCTGGATGACATGACCGTCGACGTGGTGCCGCTCGTCGGCGGCCTGGAATCCTACGAAGAAGCCTTGCAGCGAATGGCCGAGGACCCGGCCGTCCAGAGCGTCTTCGCGCGCCTGGCGGCGGGATCGGGAGAACCCAAGGCTTCCGTGGCCTCGGCGGAGGACGAGATCCCATTTCCCCCTCCCCTTCTGGTCATTCCGCCGCCGCCGCCGCTGCCGGCCGAGCAGGTGGCACGGCTGTTCCGGGGCGCCTATTCAATAGGGGATCACTCGGCGGGCGATCACCCGATGGGCGATCACCCGATGGGCGATCACCCAATAGGCGATACGCCGATGCGGATCAGCGTCATCCTGCCGGCCACGAACGAGTCCGTGCTGCTGCGGCGCACCGTCGAGCAGTTCGTGGCGACGTTGCCGGCGAACAGTGAGGTCATCGTCGTCGACAACGGCTCCACGGACGGTTGCGCCGACTTCCTGGAGGAGGAGACGTGGGAGAACGTTCATCTCATCCGCTCGACCGAACCTTTAGGGGTGGCCGCCGCGCGCAATCGCGGGTTGGCCGAGGCGCGCGGCGAGTTCGTGGTCTTCTCGGACGCCCACATCGATGTGCCCGAGCGCTGGTGGGAACCCATAGTCCGCACGCTCAACCTGCCGCACGTGGGGGTGGTCGGCCCTGGCATTGGTGTCATGGGAAAGCTCGAGCTCCGGGCGACGTACGGGCAACGGATCGCGGAAACGAACCTGCGGTTGGAATGGTTGCGCTGGCAAAGCGACGAGCCCCATTCCGTGCCGACGCTGGGAGGCGGCTTCATGGCCATGCGCCACGAAACCCTGAAGCTTGCCGGGGCTTTCGATGAAGGGATGGCGCAGTGGGGCTCGGAAGACATGGAGCTCTGCGTGCGCTACTGGCTGCTGGGGTACGAGGTGTGGGTGGTGCCCGAGGTCACCGTGCTGCACTACTTCCGGAAGGCTCGCCCTTACGGTATCCAATGGCATTGGCTCACGCACAACCTGTTGCGGGTGGCCCTGCTTCACTTCAGCCCCCAGCGCTTGGCCCGGGTGTCCTCAGCGCTGAGAAACAACGTCCGCTTCGGCGCGGCCCTGGCGCACGCCGTGGAGAGCGACGTCTGGCAGAAGCGCGCGGACTTCGCGGCGCGGCGGGTGCGGGACGACGATTGGCTGTTTGAAAAATTCAAGGACAGTTGCCTGGTCTAGGCCATGACGAGACTCTCGAAACCCGCCGCGCTCTCGTTTCTCACGCTCGTGCTGGCGCTGGGCACGGTCACTCTGGGTTGGCGGCCTGCCGGGACACCTCCCGGGACGAAACGGCTTCCGGCCGCCCCGCCGAACGTGCTCCTCCTTACTCTGGACACCACCCGCGCCGATGCGCTCGGGACGCGCACGCCGGTTCTGGACGGACTGGCGGCCCGGGGCGTGCGCTGGACGCAGGCGATCACCTCGACGCCGTTGACCCTGCCGGCCCACTCCTCACTCTTTACCGGTCTCGTCCCGCCGGAGCACGGGGTGCAGGTCAATGGCACGGACGTGCTCCCCCGTGGCGTGCCCACCCTGGCCGAGGCTTTCGCTTCCCGTGGCTACCGGACCGCGGGGCTCGTGGCCACTCTGGTCCTCGACCGGCGGTTCGGGCTCGACCGCGGGTTCCAGCACTACGACGACAAGGTTCCGGGCGAGCCGGTCAACGAGCGTAATGCCCGTCAAATGACCGACGCCGCCGTGGAGTGGCTCAAACGACAACCCGGGGGCAAACCGCCCGGCGGCAAACCCCTTTTCCTCTGGGTCCACTATTTCGACCCGCACGACCCGTACAGCCCGCCCGGCGTGGATCCCAAAACCGGCGCCGCCCAACGCTATGCCGGCGAGGTCGCCTTCATGGACCAGGAGATCGGACGGCTGCTGGCCGCGCTCCCCGGCGGTGCCGAGCGCTGGCTGATCGCCGCCGTGGCAGATCATGGCGAATCCCTCGGCGAGCACGGGGAGCGCAACCACGGCGTCTTCCTCTACCACAGCACCTTGCACGTGCCGCTGATCCTCGCGGGTCCTGGAGTGCCAGGGGGCAAGGCCGTCGCGGAGGCGGTCTCGCCCCGCCGGCTGGCCGCGACCCTGCTGCGCCTGTCGGGGCCGGGCCGGGAAGCCGCCTCGTTCGGCCAGCCGCTGCCGGGATTGCCGGGAATTCCGGGGGTACCCAGCGGCGCCGCGAGCCCCGCATACCTCGCTTCCCGGTATCCGCTCACCGCCTATGGCTGGAGCCCGCTGGAGGGGATGTTCGACGGCCGTTTCAAGCTGATCGTGGCCCCGCGGCCGGAGCTGTACGACCTGACGGCCGATCCAGGGGAGACGCGGAACCTCATCGGCGATCAGCGGGAACCGGCTCGCCGGCTCAAGGCTGCGCTCGCCGCGGCGCATCGCTCCTTCCAGGTCCACCCGGCAGACACCGCCGACGCCTCCGATCCCGAGCTAGCGAGTTCCCTGGAGAGCCTCGGCTATCTCTCCAGCTCCGGGTCGAGCGGCAAGGGAACGCTCGATCCCAAGGACGGCGTCCCGCTGCTCGCCGAGGTCGCGGCAGCCCAGGAGCTGACGCAGCGAGGGAACCCGCGGGAGGCGGTGGCCAGGCTGACGAAGCTGGTACGCCGCAACCCGGGGGGCGTCCATTTTCTGACCGCTCTGGCCGCGGCGCAGCTCGCGAGCGGCGACGGCGACGCTGCCATCGCCACCTATCGCCGGGCTGCCCAGGAGAATCCGCGGCGCGATGAGTCCCACCGCAACCTGGCCGAGGCCTATGTTCGCCTGAACCGCCAGGAAGAGGCGAGCAAAGAATACGAGCTCGCCTTGAAGCTGAACCCGCGCTCCGCCGCAACCTGGCTGAGTCTGGCCGACCTGGCCCAGAAAGCGCGCGGTCCGGCAGAGGTCCGCCGCCTGCTCAACCAGGCGGTGGATGCCGGGACGCGGAGCGTAACGATTCTGATGCGGCTGGCGGAAATCGAGGCCAAGGCCGGGGACGGCGCGGCCGCCGAGCGCCATTTCCAGCAGGCGGCGGATCTCGCCCCGGACCGGCTCACCGCCTGGATGGCCCTGGGCAAGATCGCGGAGAGCCAGGGTAAACTCGACCGCGCCCTCCAGTTCTACCTGAAAGCCGCCCAGGCGGATCCCCGCGCGCCCACTCCCCTCCTTAGAGCGGGTCACGTTCTCCAAAGAAAGGGTGACGGGAAGGGGGCGCGGCAAGCTCTCGAAAAGGTTATTGTGATCGCGCCCGGGTCCGCGGAAGCGCGAGAAGCGCGAGAAGCGTTGCTCAGCCGGCCTGCTCTCTGATCACGTGGAGGCACTATGAGACGCCTGATCCTGTCCTGGGGGCTCACGCTCATCGCGGCCGTGGTGTTTCCCTCGGGCATGGCCGGCCAGAATCAGGCGCTGACGCGCGAGGTCACTTTTGCGCGCGACGTCGCGCCGATCGTCTTCGCCAACTGCGCCTACTGCCATCGTCCTGGCGAGGTCGCGCCGTTCTCGCTCCTCAGCTACAAGGACGCACGGCCGTGGGCGCGCGCGATCCGGCGGGCGGTTGTCACGGGGCGGATGCCGCCCTGGAACGCGCATCCTGACTTCGGCACGTTCCGCGATCCGCGGCGGCTGAGCGAGAAGGACATTGCGACGATTGCCGCGTGGGCCGATGGCGGCGCGAAGGAAGGCAACCCCGCGGACACGCCGGCGCTGCCGCGGTTCCCGGACGGCTGGCAGATCGGCACGCCCGATCTGGTGCTGACGATGGCCGAGCCGGTGAAGATTCCGGCGACGGGCACGATCCCGTACATGACCGTCCCCACGGATTACGTGTTTCCGGCGGACACGTGGGTGCAGGCGGTCGAAGTGCGTCCGGGCAACCGCCTCGTCGTGCATCACGCGGTGGTCATCGCGGAGATACCGAACGAGAACGGCGCCGGCGGCGGGCAGAGCGTGCACCTCTATTCGCCGGGCATCGATGCGATGGTGTGGCGCGAGGGCTACGGCAAGTTCTTCCCGAAGGGGACGCGCATCTCGTTCCAGATGCACTACAACGCAATCGGGACGGAGACGACCGATCAGAGCAAGGTCGGCTTCAAGCTCGCGACGGCGCCGGTCCACACGCAGGTCAACACGACCATCGTGGCGAATACCTCGCTGATCATCCCGCCAATGGTGCAGAAGTACGAGGTGATCAGCGCATTCCAGTTTCCGGCCGATGCGCGCATCCACGGCCTTCGGCCGCACATGCACCTGCGCGCGCAGCTCGGCACCGCCTCGCTGATTCGTCCCGACGGTCATCGCACCGTGCTGCTGCACATTCCGCGCTGGGACGACGCGTGGCAGAACTACTACATCCTGTCGCGCCCGGAGCGCGTGGCCAAGGGATCGGTGCTGGAGTACCTCGCCATCTACGACAACTCGCCGGCCAATCCGCTGAACCCCGATCCCAAGGTCCCGGTACCCTGGGGCGAGCAGGTGTGGGACGAGATGCATTCGGTCTACATGACGTGGACCGCGGTCAACGATCGGAACAGGAACGACGACGAGCCGATTCAGATTCCCGCCAACAAACTGTTCACGAAGAAGTAGCCCTCAGCTACTCGGCGGCCCAAGGCACCACGTCGAGCGTCAGGCGGATCGTCGAGAGGTCGGCTGGCGGCTGGGGCAGCGCGCCGGGCGGGAGCAGCGCGTCATCCGGCGTACCGGTGACCTCGATGCGCGTGCCGCGCGGCAGCGCCACCGGCTCGGCGAACCAGTAGCGGCGCGCCCAGCCGGGGCGTGGCCGGAACGCGATCAGCTCCTCGCGTGAGCCATCCGGCCGCGTGGCGACGGCGCGCACATGCGCGTTCGCAAGCGCCGGGTCGGGATACACGGCCAGCGCGCGGACGGGCTCGCCGATCACCGTGGTTCCCATCCGCACGCCGAGGGCCCGCACGGTCTCCGCCGGTTCGTCAGCGAAGTACAGCCCCACACGGCTGCGATCGCTCATCTCCTGGTGCTCGTACTCCCACGTCTTGAGATAGCGGATGCGTACGATGAGATCGGCGCCGGCCGGCAGCAGAAAGCCCGCGCCGGCAGCGAGCGGGACCGGAGGATCGCCCGGCACCCACAACGCGAGCGTGTCTTGCGCGTTTGCCGGACCCGCGGTGGCCCTGACCGAGACCGTCGCGCTACGGACGATCGCCGGCGTTCCCGGGAGAAGATCGACCGCGCGGAGCAGGCGAGCGCGGTCGAACGGGGTCCGCAGCCTGAGCTCCTCGATGCGGTCCTGCGCGGTCGCCGGCAAGGTGACGCTGGACGGCATCGAGAGCACGGCATCGGGTGTCCCGAGCGGCCATTGGTTGTCCCCGAGGAAGGCCGCCGCGGGTGAGGCCGCCGCGGGTGAGGCCGCCGCGGGTCTCTCCGCGGGTAAGGCCGCCGCCGTCGCGCCGGCGTTGCCGGGCGGTGTTCCGCCGCTCGCCCACGTGAGCAGTACGTTGAGCTCGCGGGCCGTCAGGCCGCGTACGTTCCTGAACCGCGAGGACGGGCCGTCCACCGGCCACGGCGGCATGTGTCCCGCCATCAGCTCGGCGCGTATCGACTCGCCCCACGGCACCGCGCCGGCGTGGGTGAGCAACGACATCGGCGCGACGCCGCCGGCCGTGTGGCAGGCGCCGCACTTCTCACGCACGATCGGCAGGACGTCTTCGGTGAACGTGTAGGGTGACGTGATCGGTTTGTGCGCGTCGCTTCGCGTGGACGCCAGCGCGATCACGGCCATCGTGACCGCGATGGTCAGCGCGGGAGAGACCTTGGCCATGCGCTACCGAGCCCCCGCGAACGCCGTCACGACTTCCGCCAACGCGGCGGCGAATGCGGCGTATGCCGTCTCGAGCTGCTGGCGGTTGCCGGCGTCGCCGAACGCATCGAGCAGCCAGGCGAATCGGACAACTCTCTGAATCGCCGGCTCCGCCGACTCGCGCGCTCGTGGCGCCAGGTGGCCGGCCCGCGGCTCGAGCGCGATCGCCAGATCCTTGGCCTGGAACGCCGGCACCCACACCGCGCTGAAGTTGCCGGCGCGGATCAGATCGCGAATCTGCTCGTCGCGCGTCCTGAGCTGCTCGATTATTTCAGGAATCGTACTCTCAGGAATCGTAATCTCGGGAATCGTGCTCTCGGGAATCGTGCCAGGGATCGGCAGGGCGATCAGTGCCGAATCGCCGGTTGGCGACGCCGCCGGCGGATCGACATCGGCTGCGGCGAAAGCGGGCTCTTTCGTGATGGAGGGTTCTTTCGTGAAGGCGGGAAAGGTGAAGTCGAACCGGTACTCCGGCGCATCCGGCTTCACACGCACCTTCGCCGTCAATGCCGCGGGCATCGCGAGCGGATCGACGCGCGCCTCGAGATACGCGCCGTTCCGCGACGCCCGCAGTGGAAACGCCGCCAGCTCCGTCGTCTTCTTCGTCGCGGGATCGAAGGTCTCGCGTGTGACGACGCGGGCCTGGACGCGGCGCAGATCGGCGGCGGCCAGCGGCCGCGAGTAGTCGTCGTAGACGTAGAGCCGGAAGAGTCGCGCCCGTGGATACGTGCCCTCGAGATGGTGCCGGTTGTCGGGCGCCATGAAGAACTGGCCCCCGTGCTGCGGATTGTGATTGCCGTGCGGCCGCAGCGTGCGGCGCGCGACCCTCGGCGTCCCGTCGGGACACGTGCCCGCCTCCATACGGTCGATGCCCGGCTGCGCCAGGCACGTCCAGGTTATCGCTATGCGCACCTGCACGAGCTGCCGGCGGCAGAGCGGGCACGTACCCGACCCTTCCCGCATCACCGCCTCGTGCAGCGGGCACATCCACGCCATGGCTAGCCGCACGGGCACCAGCGCCATCTTGCAGAGCGGGCAGCGGCCGGGGCGCGCCTCGACGATATCCGGGTGCATCGGACAGGTCATCGACAGTGGTGGCATGGCAGGCGCGCTACCGCGCTGTGCCGCCGCGGTGGCGGCAAGCAGCACGATCAGCAGTCCTGTGACGGCGCGGATGCGCAGTTGGCCCATTAGAGGCCGATAGAACCGCTTTTTGAGATACGAGTCAAGCCGGCGGTGTTAGGATTCCCGTCCGTGATGAGAGTCGCCGCACTTCTCCTGATCGTTTTGGCACCCCTCGAAGGGGGGCCTTCCGTGGCGAGGGCCGACGCGCGGCAAGCCGCGCAGCAAGAGACGGCCGCGGCCGCGGTGCAACCGGCGCTCTTCGCCGGCACGTGGGTCGGCACGCAGGCCTGGGCGATCAAGGATCCACCACCAGGCGCCAGTCAGGATCAGACCGTGACGCTGGAGCTGCAGGTCGTGGACGGCAAGATCACCGGGACGATGAAACCTTTTCTTGGCGGCGAAGACGGCGCGACGATCACCGCGGCGGCGATCGTCGGCGAGGAATTGCGCGCCACCGCGGTGATCGGGCGCCCGCGCGCGCAGGTGGCCGGCGGAGGCAGCGGTTCTGCCAAGTGGAAGGATCGGATCAGGATCTCGTTTGCCTTCCGCACGGCCGGCGTGAACACGGCCGGCGTGAAGATGACCGGCACCGCCGATCTGCAGATGGGCAACGTGCCGTGGGCGAAGTTCAGCTATGACCTGGGGAAGCCGCAGTCGCCGCCCGACGCGGCGGAGCAGAGCCTGCGCGCGGCCGTCGCCGCGGCGCCGCGACTCACGGCTCTCGCGGCCTCAGCCATCACCGTGCCGGGTGTGGAGCTCGGCATGGTGTCGTGGGTGGCGTCGGCCAAGGACGGCACCGTCTATCTGCTGCAGCGTGGCGACAAAGCCGATCCCGTGATCGCCATCGACCGCGCCGGCAAGATGCTGCGTTCGTGGGGCAAGAACCGCTACGTGATGCCGCACGCGATTCGCGTCGACCCGCAAGGCAACGTCTGGACCACGGACGCGGCGAGCTCGCACGTAACGAAGTACTCGTCCACCGGGCAGGTGCTGCTCGACATCGAGATCGGCGGCCAGCCCTCGCCGTGCCGCAACAACTTCTGCGGCACGACCGACATCGCGTTTGCCGCCAATGGCCATCTCTTCATCAGCGACGGCTATGCCAACGCGCGGATCCTCGAGTACTCCGCCGATGGGAAGAAACTGGCGGAGTGGGGGACGCCGGGCTCCGGACCGGGCCAATTCGTCCTGCCGCATTCGATCCAGATCGATCCGGCCGGGCTGGTCTACGTGGCCGATCGCGAGAACGGCCGCGTGCAGCGGTTCGATCAGAAGGGCAAGTACGTGGATGAGTGGGTCTACGGCAAGACGTTCGGGCTGAAGGCGGACGGCGGCTTCATGTGGCTGGCGACGCAACCGCTCCAACAGCCGAATCTCTCCCCGGGCTGGCTGCTCAAGGTCGACACCAGGACCGGCAGGATTGCCGGCTGGGCGCCGTCCGCGGGCAATCACGGCATGGACGTGACGGCCTCCGGTGATCTGCTGCTCGGCCCGGGGCCGAATCTGCTGCCGCAGCGCTACGCGACGCGTCGCTGAGCCCGTGGTCCAGAACCAGTGCGCCCCGTGGCGGTGGGCTCCCCTCTTATTGCTCCGGCCACTGAATGTTGGACTTTTTCTGCCAATACGGCCGTAATCCCTCCTTGGGAGGTCTCTGAAAGGGTTCAACATTCTATGGCCGGATCAATAATGTAGAGACGCCCTCACGGGTACCCCGTGGGGCGTCTCCGAGGCGGGCACGATTTCCCCATCAAGAAGAATCTCGCCGTCTAGAATATCTTCCGCGGGGCGCCTTCTCTTCGATCTAAAGGGTTTTCAGACGGACCCTCCATGTCCCTCCAGGAGACGCCCCACGGGGTACCCGTGAGGGCGTCTCTACATTAAGAGGGAGACGGTGGCGGCGAAACCGCTCCGGCATCCTCTCTAGAGAGGATGCCGGGCTCCAAAAGATCCTCCCTAGAGAGGATATCCATCTCGCTTCCGGGCCGCTACTCTGTGATGGCCGTTCCCACATCCCTTTTAAGGAGCACCCTCTTGAAAGTAAAACTTTGCCATGTCCTGCTTTTCGCCCTGCTGCTCGGCGGTAGGTCCGCCTCGGCCCACCAGGAAGGACGCGCCGTCATTGAGGCCTACCTTCATGGCATGGTCGACGACGGTGCCCTTTCAGAAATGCAGCACGAGCGCATCGACCGCCTCTTCTTCAATGGCCGCATGGGGAAGCTCGACCGGTGGCTCGACGATCAGGAGAAGCGTGGAAGGCTCACGCGGGACCGGAACCTCTATGTCAAGGCCCTTCTCGGCCTCGGCGTTCCCGGGGTGTCCAAGGCCGCGGCGCCGGCCAACTACACCGGCAACGGCAACGTCACCAAGCTGGGGCAGCTCGACTCCCAGCCGCCGAGCCCCTACTACGGCGACAACTCCTCGACCGGCACGCTCTACAACGGCATCTGGGGCTACGCCGCCGGCACGCGCGAGTACGCGCTCCAGAGCAACAGCTTCGGCCTGCACATCATCGACGTGACCGATCCCGCCGCTCCCTTCAGGGTGCAATTCATCGACATGTCGGGCGGCGTCACCCCGCCGAAGGGCCGGATCTGGCGGGACGCCGACGTCCACCGCGACCCGGTCTCGGGCAAGTCCTACGCGTACGTCGGTGCGCAATCGAACGGCAACCTCTGGATCGTGGACCTCTCGTATCTCTCCGATTCGGCCGCACAAGGTGTCGACTCCAACCCGATCCCGCCGGCGGGCATCGCCGACCGGGGGCGCACGAACTACGGGCACACCGTATTCGTCAATGACGGCCTCCTGTTCATGAACACGGCCAACAGCGGGTCCACGCTCGGCTGCCAGATTTTCGACCTGCTGCAAAATCCTTTCAATCCCCCCATCATCGCGAGTTGGAGCGGGAGCGGGCGCGACTGCCACGACAGCGTCGCCCGCACCAACGTGCCGGGGTCGGGAGGCAAGAACCTGCTTTATTCGGCGGAAGGGTACGCCACCCGCTACCGCATCCTCGACATCACCAGCGTCCGTTCCGCCGGGACGCCCACGCTGCTCGGCGAATCGGCCCCGGTCTCGGGCATCTACGCCCACAGCAACTGGCTGGATGACGACTCGCACTATCTCTACGCCTTCGAGGAATTCAACGTCCGCGACATCGGCGTCTACGACGTCTCGAATCCGGCGAGCCTGACGCAGGTGGCGACCTTCCAATGGTCCGGCGACGCCACGACGAATTCCCGCGTCCACAACGGCCAGGTGCGCGGGAAGTACCTGCTCACCGCCTACTACGAGGCGGGCCTGCGGGTGTTCGACATCTCGAATCCGGCCAACCCCGTGGAGGTCGGTAAATATGAAACCTGGCGCGATCCCGACGGCGACGGCACGTTCAACAAGACGATCACCAGCAATTACAACGGCGCCTGGAACCTCCATGTCTTCCTGCCGTCCGGCAACGTCTTGGTGTCCGACATGAAGTCGGGCACCTTCATCTTCCGGGTCGATCCCGTGCCCACGCCGGGTGCCTCCAGCGGGCTCGCGGCCACGGCGGGCAACGGGCAGGCCGGCCTCACCTGGACGGCCGCGACGGGCGCCACCGGCTACAGCGTCAGCCGCGGCACGGCGAGCGGCGGACCCTACACCCCGGTCAAGACCAACGTCGTGGGAACCGGCTACACCGACACGGGCCTGACCAACGGGACGACTTATTATTACGTCGTAACCGCGACCAACGCCGAGGGCGAGGGCGCGAGCTCGAACGAGGCGCCGGCCACGCCTTCGGTCCCTGTCCTACCGACCACCACCACGCTGACCTCCGCTCCCAATCCCTCGACGTTCGGGCAATCGGTCACGTTTACGGCGACCGTGACCTCCGGCAGCGGCGTGCCCGCGGGCACCGTCACCTTCACGGAAGGAGCGACCGTTTGGGCGTCCGGGGTGGCCGTGAACGGCGCCGGCCAGGCCGCGTTCAGCACCGCGGCGCTGTCGGTGGGCAGCCATACCCTTACCGCCACCTTCACCGGGGCGAGCGGCTGGATCGACAGCAGCGGCACCAACAGCGGCTCGCCACAGATCGTGAACCCGGCCGCGACCACCGTCACCTTCACCTCCGTGGCCGCCCAGGACGGCTGGGTGCTGGAGTCGACCGAGACCTCCAACGCCGGCGGCTCGATCGACGCGACCGCCACCACCACCAGCGCGTTGCGGGTGGGCGACGACAACAAAAACAAGCAGTACAAATCCGTGGTTTCCTTCGACACCTCGGCGATCCCCGACGGCGCCACGATCCTTTCGGTGACCCTGCGCCTGCGCCGCGGCACGCTCTCCGGCACCAACCCCTTCACCACTCATGGCACCTGCTGGGTCGACGTCCAGCCGGGCAGCGGCTTCTCGGGTTCGACGACGCTGCAGACCGGCGACTTCCAGGCCGCGGCGACCGCCGTCCAGGCCGCGAGCCTCTCCAACGCCGTCAACAACCTGGACTGGTCGACCGGCAGCCTCAACGCCGCGGGTCTCGCCGCCGTCAACAAGACGGGGACGACCCAGCTCCGCGTCTACTTCAACCTCGACGACAACAACGACAGCGGCAACGACTACATCGGCTACTACTCGGGCGAGAGCTCGACCTCGGCCAACCGGCCGCAGCTCGTGGTGACCTATCAGTAAAAGGAGCTCGCCAGACAGGCGGGCCATACCCGGAAAGGAGTCAGTATGAGACGCTTATGGAACACGGCCTCCCGCCGAATCGGGAGCAGTCTGGTGGTGATCG
>DATFNZ010000092.1:0-118876 GCA_035266085.1 Thermoanaerobaculia bacterium | reverse complement strand
GCAGCGGCACCCAGACATCGGCGCCCGCGGGGAGCTGCGTGCCCCGGCCCACGATTCCCACCACCGTGCGCGGCCGGCCGTTGAGGGTGAGGGAGCGTCCGATCACCCCCGGGTCGCCGCCGAAGCGCCGGCGCCAGAGCTCCTCGGAGATCAGGGCCACGAGCGGGGCGTTCGCCTGGTCTTCGCCGGGCGCGAAGGTCCGCCCGGCGAGGGGCCGGACGCCGAGCACCTGGAAGTAGTTGGCCGATACCGAGGCGCCCGGCAGCCGCTCGGGCTCGGCGCCCTCGCCGCTCAGGTTCATCGTGCCGCCGGTCACGCCCGCCACTCCCGACAGCGTTTTGCTCTGGGCGCGGAGGTCCACGAAATTGGGTGCGGAGAAGGCGCCGTGCCGCTCGCCTTCGCGGTCCACGAAGAGGGGGCGCACGAGGCCTTCGGGCTCCCGAAAGGGGAGCGAGCGCAGCACCACGCCGTAGACCACGCTGAAGATCGCCGTCGTGGCGCCGATGCCCAGCGCCAGGGTCAGCACCGCGACCAGGGTGAAGCCCGGGTTCTTCCAGAGCTGCCGTCCGCCGAACCTGAGGTCCTGCCCGAGCTCTCCCAGCGACTCCGTCCACTTCATCTGAATCTCCTTGCGCGCGTCGAGAGCGCGGCAGTACTTTCGTGTCCCATCGAGGTCTCCGAACCGCCGCCGCGACTCCGCCCTCGCCGCTTCGGAGGACCATCCCTCCTCGACCAGCTCCTGGGAGACCATGTCGAGATGGAACGCGAGCTCCTCGTCGACGTCCGCGGCGACCTGGGCGGCGGTGCGCCAGGGAAACTGGAAGAGGCGCCGGCGGGGCATGGCGTCAGGCGGTCTCCAGGACCTTGGAGACGGCCTCGACGTAGCTCCGCCAGGTCGTGACCTCGGACTGCAGGGCTTGACGCCCGTCGTCGGTCAGGCGGTAGAACCTGGCGCGGCGGTTGTTCTCCGAGAGGCCCCATTCGGCCTCGACCCACCCTTTGCGCTCCAGGCGGTGGAGGGCCTGGTACAGGGCCGCGTCCTCGAGTCCGAGGGCGCCGTCGCTCCGCTGGCGGATGGTGCGCGAGATGTCGTAGCCGTGCATCGCGCTCCAGGAGAGCGTTTTGAGGATCAGGACCGCGACGGTCCCTTGCATCAGGTCGAGAGAGGATTTCGGCATGGTTCTCATTACCTCACGATGTGAGGGGAAGGATACGGGGGCGGCGAGGCGTTGTAAAGCCCCCTCATGGCGTGAGGGGAGAAGGCCAGCAAGGACTGCAAGGACGTCAAGGACGCCAAAGACATCGTGTCCCTGCTGTCCTTGAGGTCCTTGACGTCCTTGGTTTCGTTCACCTCAGCCCGGGAACACCCCGCCCGCAACCCGCTCCCACAACGTCCGCATGTCCTCCGGGACCGGCGCCTCGAAGGCCAGGGGCTCGCCGGTTCCCGGATGGCGGAAGGCGAGCCGCCAGGCATGGAGGGCGGGGCGGGAAAAGTCGCGCAGCGGCGCCTGCACGGGGCGGGGCAGGGCTTTCCAGCGGGCTTCGCCGTAGACGGGATCCCCCACCAGGGGATGGCCGAGGTGCTTGAGGTGGACCCGGATCTGGTGCGTGCGGCCCGTCGCGAGATCCATCTCCAGGAGCGCGATCCCCGCCCGCGCGGCGACGGTGCGGTAGCCCGTGCGGGCCGGCCTGCCGCCGGGCCGCACGGCCATCTCCATACGTTTCTGCGGGTGCCGGCCGATGGGGACCTCGATGACTCCCGAAGCCGGGGCGGGCGTGCCGTAGGCGATGCCGAGGTAGCTCTTCTGGACCTCCCGGGCGGCGAAGGCGCGGGCGAGGCGGGCGTAGGCGCCGGCGGTGCGCGCCACGACCAGGGCGCCGCTCGTCCCCTGGTCCAGCCGGTGGACGATGCCCGGCCGGCCGGGGCCGCCGACGCCGGCCATCTCGGGGTAGCGGTCGAGGAGGTGGTGGGCCAGGGTGCCGGTCGAACGGCCGGCGCCGGGATGGACGGTGAGGCCCGCCGGTTTGTCGAGCACCGCCAGGTCGTCATCCTCATAGAGCAGGCGGAGGTCGCCCGGCTCCGGCACGACGCGGTCCTCCCTGGGCTCGGGGGGGCTGCACTCGACCCGGTCGCCGGCGGCGAGGGCGGCCGAAGGCTTCGCTTCCCTGCCGTTGACCCGGACGAGCCCTTCGTCAATCCACCTCTGGACCTGGTTGCGGGCGACGTCGAGGCGGGCCGCGACGTGGCGGTCGAGCCGCTCGCCGGCGGTGTCCGCCTCGACGGTCCAGATCACTCGGCCGCCGGGACCGCGACGGGAGCTTCCTGAGCCTCCTGAGTGTGGCGCGGCCGGAAGCTGTCGATCGCCATCAGCACGATGCCGACCGAGATGGCGCTGTCCGCGACGTTGAAGGAGGGCCAGTGGTGGTTGCCGACGTAGACGTCGATGAAGTCGGTCACGGCGCCGCTCGAAATGCGGTCGATCAGGTTGCCGAGGGCCCCGCCCACCACCAGGGCCAGGGCCACCAGGAGGCTGCGGTCGCGCACGGGAGCGAACCAGAAGTAGAGGCCCACGGCCAGCAGGGCCAGGAGGCCGAGGCCGGTGAGCAGCCAGCCCCGGTGGACGGCATCGGAGGCGAAGAGGCCGAAGGCGACGCCGGTGTTACGCACGTGGGTCAGGTTGAGGAACCCGGGGACGAGGGGCTCCGCCGTATGGTGGGGGAGGTGGACCTCCACCAGCCACTTGGTCCACTGGTCGAGGACGAGCACGGCCAGGGAGACGAGCAGATAGCGAAGCTTGGTCAGCCGGGGATCCATGTTCACGTGTGAGCTCTCCTTGGCTTGCCGAACCCTCAGGGGCGGCCAAAATTTTCACGGGCGGCCCGCGCCACCTGAGTGAGATCCGAAGTTTTCTGGAACAGCCGGATCGCCGCGACCCCCGCCGCCCCCGCCCCGGCCAGCTCCCCGAACCGCTCTAGTGTAACGCCTCCCAGCGCGTAGACGGGCAGGCCGGCCGCCGCCGCCCGCCCGAGCTCGCCGAGCCCCACGGGCGGTCCCTTGCCGGGCGTCGGATACACGGGGCCGAACGTCACGTAGTCGGCGCCCTCGTCCCGCGCCCGCTCGACCTCCTCGACGCGATGGGTCGAGCGGCCGAGGAGGACGCCGGGGCCGAACCGCTGCCGCAGGGCAGCGACGGGGAGGCCGTCGGAAGGCAGGTGGACGCCGTCGGCGCCGGCCGCGAGGGCCACGTCCACGCGGCCGTTGATCAGCAGGCGGGTGGATGACGGCAGAGCCGTGCGGGCGAGCCGGGCGAGGTCGTAGAGGGCGCCGTCCTCGAGGTCCTTCTCACGGATCTGAACGGCGCCGATCGCCGCCGTCGCGAGGGCGCGGAGCCATGGCTCCAGGGGGAGCGAGCGGCGGTCGCTGATCGCCAGGAGGCTAAACTTCGGGGGCACTGGCCTTCCGGCGGAAGATGAGCTCGTCCAGGTCGTGCGCCCCCCAGAGCAGGTGGACGAGCCCGAAGCCGCTCACCGCCGCCCGGAAGAAAGGGTGGAGGCCGGCGGTGCGCAGCAGCTCGAAGGGGATCAGGACCAGGGTCCGGTCCCAGATCGGGCTCCAGGGCGCCAGCACGAGGAAGGTCCCCGCCTCGACGCAGTAGAGGATGAAGAGGACGCGGTACAGGAAGGAGAAGCGCATGGGCGGGGGAGATTGTAGCCGCGAAATGGAAAGGCCGGCGGTTCACGCCGGCCTTTCGATCCGTTGACGCCTGGCCAGTCGTCAGTTCCTCTGGTTTCCCCCGTCCCTCGGCGGCCGCCGTTCGCGGACCTGGGGCCGCGACGACTCGCTGCCGCGGGACCGCTGCGGCTCGGCACGCCGGGACTCGACCCGCGGCTCCGGCCGGGAGGACGGCTCGGGCGAGCGGTAGGTGGGCTGCGTCACCCGCGGCTCGGGCCGCGAGCTCCGCTCCGGCCGAACGTACGGCTCGGTGGGCGAGCGCTCCGGCCGGACGTAGGGATCCGCTCGCTCGACACGGTCGGGCCGGACGTAGGGCGGCCGGTCCTCGGTCCGCGGCTGCGGCCGGTCGTTCCGCTCGACCGACCGGGGGCGGACGTAGACGTCCTCCCGCGGGCTGTCGTACCGCTGGATCTCTCTGCGGTCGACCGGCGGCCGGCGCTCCCGGACCTGCGGACGGTCCTCCGCAGACCGGGAGTTGCTGCCGCGGTCGGGCCGCGGCGCGCCGCCGTCGGCTTCCGGAGCCGGCCGGCTGGGCCGCTCCCTGACCACGGGGGCGTCGTCGCTCCGGGACCGCTCGGGGGCCGGGCGGCTCGGCTTCTCGTCGACCTCGATCCTGCGGGGCCGGGGAGCTCCGCCGTCGGCCTCCGGGGCCGGCCGCGCCGGCTTCTCGATCACGATCCGCGGCCGGGTGGAGGGGCCGCTGTCGTTGCCGCCCGTGGAGCCTCCGGAGCGACCGTCCGGAGAGGTTTGCGTCCCCGGCTTGGCCGCCACGTCGGGCTTGCGGCTCGGGCCTGCGCCGCGGGGGCCGTCGTCGCCGAAGACGATGCGGGGCCTCTCGGACGGCGTGCCGTAATTGCCGCCCGGCTGAGCGCCGCCGGCCTCGGCCGCCCGGCCGGCCCGCCGGCCGAGGGTGCTCGGCTTGAGCGGCGTGCCGTCCAGCACGTTGGAGTTGTCGGCCCTCACGGTGCGGCTCACCGTGTCGGGCAGGTTCGGCTTGCGGGCGATGAACGACGTCACGTCCGGCAGCTCGGCCGCGCTCCTGCCGGAGCGCAGGGCGCGCAGCACCTCGTCGGGGTTCTTCCAGGTGCTGGGCTTGAGCGGCCGGGTATCGGTGGTGATGATGCCCCGGTCCAGAGAGCGGCCGTCATGACCGGACCTCGGCACGGCGTAGCGCTGCACGTCGCGGCGGCCGTCCCAGTATCCATCGCGGTAACCCTGGCGGTAGCCGTCGTGGAAGTACGAGGACCGGACGAAGCTCCAGCGGTCGAAGTATCCCCAGTCGCCGCCGGCCCAGCCGTAGAGGCCTGAGCGGAAGCCGAAGCCGGAGCCGAAGCGCGATCCGTAGTAGCGGGTGTAGTACCCGGTCGGGCACCAGCCCACGTAGCTCGGGCCCCAGTACCAGTAGACCCAGGCCGACGCGTAGACGCGGCCCGGCTGCCAGACCCAGCCGTGGACGGGCAGATAGTCCCAGCTCCCGTAGTGGTAGGGCGCCCAGCCCCAGGGCTCGGACGAGATCCAGGTCAGGCCGCTCGGAGTGTAGACCCAGCGGCCCTGCCAGTAGGGGCGCCAGCCGGCGGCCACCCGCGGCCGCCAGTAGGTCGAGCCCTCGGCGTCGATCCAGTCGCCGTAGCGGGAGAGCGGGGCCGCCGAATAGCGCAGGTTGTCGTCGACGTGGCGCAGGTCGGCCGAGGCGTACTGGTCGTCGAGCTGGCGCGCCCAGCGCTCCAGCGAGTCGAAGCCTTCGGCCGGGCGGACGTCGGCGCTGGCGTAGCGGTCGCCGTCGATCACCGCCTGCTCGTCGGCCCGCACGCGCTGCTTGCCGCGGTCGGTGACGACCTCGGCGCTGCCGCGGCGGACGACCAGCTCGCTCCAGCCGTCGCTGTCGGCCGTGATGCGGTAGGAGCCGAAGTCCTGCGGGAAAATGGTGGCGTTGGGCGTCTCGATGCGCGGCAGCTCGTCGCCCAGGGAGTCCTGAGTGACGACGAGCTGCACGTTGCCCTCGAGCAGCCGCAGCACGGTGGCGCGGTCGTCGCGGTCCGGCGAGGCGGCGAGCCGCTCCAGGACCAGCTCGCTGCCGCCGTCGATCCGCAGGATGTTGCGGTCGGCGAGCACGATCTCGACCCGCGAGCGGTCGGGAACCCAGAGCCGGTCGCCGGCCAGCACGGGCTGGTTGATCTCGGCGCTGCCGCGCTCGTCGGTGCCGGCCTGCATCAGCGTGGCACTGCCTTCCACCACGCTGAGATAGCCGTAGCTGCCCTCTTCGGCGGTGGCCGCGGTCGCCGTGGCCACGGGGGCGGCGAGCGCGACGAGCCCGAGGGCGAGCGCAAGGCGGGAAGCGAGCCTTCTGCTGAAAGCGTTCATCTCTTTGATCTCCATAGGGGTCGATACCTTCCGGCATCTGCAAAGAGCAACTTTTGGACCAGGCCCTTTATTCCTCTTGCCGTCCGTAGGGGCGGCCCTGCGCGGCCGCCCTATTCTCCTCATTCTTCCTTTAATTTAGGGTGCCCACACAGGGGCGCCCCTACGTATAATGGGCGCGCCTCAGCAGGCGGCGGTGTCCACCCCAGGCGTCAGGGGCGTCCCCTGCGGCGACGATTCCGTGTTCCCATTCCGGGGGAGGATCCCATTGGCGATCAACTGGTTCGGCGGCGGGAAGAAGAAGCAGCAGCAGCAGCAGGATCCTCAGGAGTACTCGATCGACGACCTGATCGTGCTCGAGCGCTATGAGGAAGCCGGCGAGCGTCTGCGTGCCCGTCTCAAGAACAACCCCAACGACCTGCACGGGCACCTGCGGCTGGCCGACGTCTATACCTCGCTCCAGCAGTTCGGGAAGGCGGTGGAGGAGTACGTCTACGTGGCCGAGGAGTACGCCCAGGACGGCTTCCACGACAAGGGGATCGCGCTGCTCTCCCGGGCCATGAAGGTGGCGCCCCTCGATCCCACCCTGCGCTTCAAGATCGAGCGGCTGCAGCGCGAGAAGAGCATGGAGCACGTGCGCGGCATGGCCCTCGAAGGGTTGCGGCAGGCCGGCGGGCTGCAGGCCGGCACCTCGGCCCTGGAGCTCAAGAAGCTCTGGCACAACCTGGTCGCCAGCACCGTCGTGCAGCACCTGAACGGCGAGCAGCTCAAGCGGCTCTTCTCGGCCATGCAGCTCGTCCGCTTCGACGCCGGCCACAAGATCGCCGGCGAGGGAAGCCCGGGGGGCTTCCTCTTGTTGATCGTCATCGGCGTCGTCGAGGCGTTCATCGAGGACGGCGGGCGTTCCATCATGGTCCGCACCTTCACCTCGGGCGACGTGGTCGGCGACATGGCCCTGTTCGAGCGGGGCGTCTGGCCGGCCGGTTTCCGTGCCTCCGAGCCCGTCACCGCTCTCAAGCTCACCCGCGAGGGCCTGGAGCAGTGCCTGGTCGGCAACCCCGACCCCCGCGGATTCCTGGAGACGCTGCGCGAGCAGCACAACGACCGCGACGTCGCGGGCACGGTGCGCAGTCTGCGGACCGATGCCTGAACTTCAGCTACCTGATACGGATAACCGATGGCCATACTTCCCATCCGCATCTATCCCGATCCCGTCCTGCGGACCCAGTGCCGCAGGGTCGAGGAGTTCGATCCCCGGCTGCGCAAGCTGGCCTCCGACATGGTCGAGACCATGCACGCCGCTCCCGGCGTGGGCCTCGCGGCGCCGCAGGTCGGCGTCGATCTGCGCCTCGCCGTGATCGACACCTCGGTAGGGGAGGACCCCTCCATGCTCAAGGTTCTGGTCAACCCGGAGATCGTCCGGCGCGAAGGGCAGGAGTCCGACGTCGAGGGCTGCCTCTCCCTGCCCGGCATCACCGACAAGGTGGACCGTCCGACCGCCGTCACCGTGCGCGCCCAGGACCTCGACGGCAAGCCGTTCGAGCTCCAGGTCACTGAGTACGTGGCGCGCGCCGTCTGCCACGAGATCGACCATCTGAACGGAGTCCTGTTCACCGACCACCTCCGCGGCCTGCGCAAGGAGCGGGTCCGGCGCCAGCTCAAGAAGCTGGTGGAAGAGCAAGAGGTGCGCGTTTGAGCGGCGCCTCGCGGCGCCTCCTGCTTCTCGGCCTCTTCTGCGGTCTTCTCCTGGCGCTGGCGGCCTGCGGGGGCGGCGGCGGCGGAGGCGGCGGGCCCACCGAGCCGACGCCGCCACCCCCGCCGCCGCAGAGCATCGTCTTCACGGCCCAGGGGACGCCGGGCAACAACACCGTCTTCCTGACCGCGGGCGCGGCGTCCACGGCCACCACCCTCGTCCTCGAGGTGCGGGCGAGCCAGGTCACCAACCTCTATGGCGTCGCCTTCGACCTCTCGTATCCCAACGCGCAGCTCCAGTTCGTGCGCGCCACGGCCGGCCCGCTGCTCGCCGGCGGCGCCGTCCAGGCCGCGCCGGCGGGAACCGGCTCCCTGGTGGTGGGCGGCACGCACCTCGGCAACGTGCCCGGGGCCAACGGCTCCGGCGTGATCATGACCCTGGAGCTCACCGCCGTGGCCGCGGGCAGTGGCAGCTTCGCCTTCTCGCGCAACACGGCCCTCAACCCTTCCGGAGATCCCCTGGCCGGCGTCGCCTGGCTCGCCGGTTCCGTCCAGGTGAACCGTTGAACCCTTTCCACGATCGAGCCCTATGACCCCAGACCTCGTCCTCTTCAACACCCTCGGGCGCAAGCTCGGGCCGTTCCAGCCTCTGGTCCCCGGCGAGGTCCGCATCTACACCTGCGGCCCTACCGTCTACAACGAGATCCACATCGGCAACCTCCGCACCTTCCTGGTCCAGGACGTGCTGCGGCGCAGCCTGCGCCACCTCGGCTACCGCGTCACCCAGGTGATGAACCTGACCGACGTCGACGACAAGACGATCCAGGGGGCGCACAAGGCCGGCGTCAGCCTCGCCGAGTACACCGAGCCGTTCGTCCAGACGTTCCTGCGCGACCTCGGCACCCTGCACATCGAGCGCGTCGAGCGCTTCCCCAAGGCGACCGAGCACATCCCGGAGATGATCGACCTGATCACCCGGCTGATCGAGAAGGGCTTTGCCTACGAGAGCGACGGCTCCGTCTTCTTCAGCATCGGCAAGGATCCCGACTACGGCAAGCTCTCCGGCTTCGACCTCGACCAGGCGCGCCAGGGCGAGCGGGTGGCGAGCGACGAGTACGGCAAGGAAGACGTGCGCGACTTCGTGCTGTGGAAGGCCATCAAGCCGGGCGAGCCCTCCTGGGATTCGCCCTGGGGGCCCGGCCGGCCCGGCTGGCACGTCGAGTGCTCGGCCATGAGCATGAAGTACCTGGGCGAGACCTTCGACATCCACTGCGGCGGCGTGGACCTGATCTTCCCCCACCACGAGAACGAGATCGCGCAGAGCGAGTCGGCGACGGGGAAGCCCTTCGTCAGCACCTGGCTGCACGGCGAGCACCTGATCGTCGACGGCGCGAAGATGTCGAAGTCGCTGGGCAACCAGTACACCCTCACCGACCTGCTGGAGCGCGGCTGCTCGGCGCGGTCGCTGCGCTACCTCTTCCTCTCCGTCCACTACCGGCAGAAGCTCAACTTCACCTTCGAGTCGCTGGAAGGGGCCGCGGGGGCCCTGCGGCGGGTGGACGAGATGATCTTCCGGCTCCAGCACGCCGAGGAGAAGGGCGACGCCGACGCGCGTCTCGCCGAGGCCGCCGGCCGTCTGCGCCAGGACTTTGCCGCCGGGCTCGCCGACGACCTCAACCTCGCCGTGGCCCTCGCCGCCCTCTTCGCCTTCGTCAAGGAAGTGAACGTCGCCATCGAGGAGGGGCGGATCGGCGCCGGCGACCGCCAGCGCGTCCACGACGCCCTGGCCGGCGTCGACGGCGTCCTCGGGGTGCTCGACGCCGCCGAGTGGGCCGACGCCGGCGCGGAGGACGACAGCGCCGAGATCGACCGCCTGGTCCAGGAGCGCAACGACGCCCGCGGCCGCCGCGACTTCGCCACCTCGGACCGCGTCCGCGACGAGCTCGCGGCGCGCGGGATCGTGCTCGAGGACACGCCTCAAGGGACCCGCTGGAAGAGGAAGTAGAGACTTATTTGACCGGCGACTTCCGCGAGCAGCCCGACATGCGGGCCAAGGGGCGGGTGGGGGAGGACGACGCCGTCCGCTGGCTCACCGCCCATGGCTACGAGATCCTGGCCCGCAACGTCGTCAACCACGGCGGCGAGCTCGACGTCGTGGCCACCGACGGCGGCACCGTCTGCTTCCTCGAGATCAAGGCCCGGAACGGCGACCGCTACGGCCGTGCCATCGAGGCCGTGGGCTTCGCCAAGCAGCGCCGCCTCTCCCGCGCCGCCGCCCTCTACCTGGCGTCCCGCGGCTGGTTCGACCGCGCCTCCCGCTTCGACGTGCTCGGCCTCGACCGGGAGGGCGATGCCTGGCGCTACACCCTGATCAAGAACGCCTTTCCCTACAACCCCGGCCCGCCCCGGCGGCGTTGGTAGACGCTGGTAGACCCCCGCTTGACAGCCCCGGGCCTCCTGACTATCCTGTGCGAGCTTGTTGGGCGGGAATAGCTCAGTGGTAGAGCACAACCTTGCCAAGGTTGGGGTCGCGGGTTCAAATCCCGTTTCCCGCTCCAGATTATCGATGTACCGATGTTGACAGCCTCGCGGACATCTTCCGCGTTCTGCTAGGATCAAAGGGCCGCGTATGCGGCCCTGTGCTTCTTAGGGCGACGTAGCCAAGTGGTAAGGCGAGGGTCTGCAAAACCCTTATCCACCGGTTCGAATCCGGTCGTCGCCTCCAACCCCCTTCCCCCAAGGTCAGCCCTTTCAGTGCAGGTGCTCGCGGTGGGCTCGGCGACCCTCGGCGGCCTCCGCGAGAGCGGCGTGAGCCTTCTGCCCCGCAGGATATGCCGCATACAGCACGGGTTATCATAAGAATTCCGCGGGTTATGCTGCGAAATTCACCCAATACGCCGTCTGTTCCGTGGGATATACCGCAAAATTCACGGGATGTGCCGCGAAATCCGAGGGGTATACCGCCAAATAGCTGAAATGTACCGCATGACCCGCGGGGCAGGCGGCATATTCTCTGGGTTATGCTGCAGGCTCCGTTGTGCCTGACGCCCAGGGGCCGGGGCATGCCGCATGTCCTCGGGTGCGGCCGCCTTCAGCCTGGAATCCAATAAGCCGATGACTTGGCCAGCTTTCGGAGCTGGCCGTATTCTTGCAGCATTCAACCTGAAGCCGGATCCTGGGCTTTGCACCGGCGGGGAGGCTTCAGATCCTGGTACCCGAGAGTGGGATTCGCCTCGGTATCCGAGGTCCAACGTTTCTGGGGACCCGAGCTGCCCGTATCTGGTTCCCGCTCCTTCTTACCGTTCAAATCGGCTTCCTCTTCCCCACGGCCGCCAGTGCCGGCAAGGTTCCGATCGCGGTCATCGTCCACGAGCGGGTCCCCGTGGACGAGCTCAGCCTCCCCGAGCTGCGGCGGATCTTCCTCGGATCGCGCCAGTCCTGGTCGGAAGAGCTGGCGATCACCGTGCTGACCCCTGCCCGCGGCTCTCCCGAGCGGCAGGTCCTCCTGAACAAGATCTACGAGCAGCGCAGCGAGGTCCAATACAAGCAGTATTGGATCAACAAGATGTTCAGCGACGGAGCACCGGTCCTGCCCAAGAGCATGGGCTCGCACGGCCTGTCGGCGAGCCTCGTGCGCGGGATCCCGGGCGCCATCGCGCTGGTCGACTCCAACAAGGTCCCGCCGGGGGTGAAGGTCCTCCGGATCGACGGCAAACAGCCCGGCGAGGCCGGCTACCCGCTGATGACCTCCCGGTGAGGAGACCCATGAAGATCTCCATGCAGAAGCGGTTGCTCGGGGCCTTGCTGGCGATTCTGGTCTTCCTGTCCCTCAATCTCGGAGTCCACATCTGGGGCGATCGGGCCCGGACGGAGAGCCTCACGGAGCTGCGGAGCGGCATCGAGCGGCAGCTCGTCATCGGCTCCATCGAGAGGCGCCTGCGCGAGGCCAACCGGGAGATCGCCCTGCTGGCGGGAGTCCTCAGCGGCGAGGAGCCCGGTCCGGTGAGCCCGGACGCCCGGCAGGCGTTCGAGGCCCGGCTCGAGCGGATCGGAGACGCGGTCTCCCAGGAGCGGGCGATCCCCGGCGGCTCGACCCCGGCGGCCGAACGGTTCCTGGCCGCATGGCGGAACCTCGCCGTCTCCTGGCGGAGAGCCTATGGGAGCTTCGGCGTCGACAACGAGCGCGCCATCGCGGAGCTCTCGATGCGCTCGGACCCCCTGAGCGGAACGATCCTCAACCGGCTCCTGCCGGCGTGGGAAAGGGAGGAGAGGCGGCGCGTCCAGACCGCCGGCACCAAGCTGCGCCGGGTCTCGGACCTGACCGACCAGGTGGAGATGCTGTTCTTCGTGCTGTCGACGCTGGTCGTGACGCTCGTCGCCTTCAACGTCTCGAGGTTCCTGGTCGACGTGAACAAGAACCTCGAAGGGCGGGTACGCGAGCGGACCCGGGAGCTGGAGGAGGAGGTCCAGGAACGGCGGAGGGTCGAGGGGGCCCTGCGCCAGAGCGAGGAACGCTACGCCCTGGCGGCCCAGGGAGCCAGCGACGGCCTGTGGGACTGGGACTTGAACGAGAACGAGATGTACCTGTCGCCGCGCTGGAAAGAGATGCTCGGGTTCGGCGAGGCCGAGCTGAGCGGCAGCCCCCACGAGTGGTTCGAGCGCGTGCATCCCGACGATCTGCCGAAGCTGCAGGAAGCTCTCGGCACCCACTCGGCGGGCTCGAGCTCGCACTTCGAAAACGAGCACCGCATGCGCGACCGGGCGGGGAGCTACCGCTGGATGCTCGCCCGGGGAATCGCCCTCTGCGACGGCAAAGGCAGGGCGACCCGGATCGCCGGCTCCCAGACCGACGTCACGGAGCGCAAGAAAGTGGAGGGGCAGCTCCTCCACGACGCGTTTCACGACGCGCTGAGCGGCCTCGCCAACCGCGCCCTCTTCCTCGACCGGCTGGGCCTCTCGCTGGCGCGGGCGAAACGGCGCCAGGACTTCCACTTCGCCGTCCTCTTCCTCGACTTCGACCGCTTCAAGCTGATCAACGACAGCCTCGGCCATCTCGTCGGCGACCGGGCGCTGGTGGCGGTCGCCCAGCGGCTGGAGACCTGTGTCCGCGCGGGCGACACCGTCGCGCGTTTCGGCGGCGACGAGTTCGCGATCCTGCTGGACGACGTCCAGCACCTCGAGGACGTCGAAAAGATCACCCGGCAGTTGGAAGAGCGGCTGGCCGCTCCGCTCTGTCTCGACGGTCACGAGATCTACGTCAGCGCGAGCATCGGCATCGCGTTCGGCACCGCGGGCTACGAGAAGCCAGAGGACGTCCTGCGCGATGCCGACGCGGCCATGTACCGGGCCAAGGCCCTCGGCAGGGCCCGTCACGAGGTGTTCGACGAGGCGCTTCACCTGGAGGCGATCGATCGTCTGAAGCTGGAGACCGATCTGCGGCGGGCCGTCCAGGACCGGAGCTTCGGGCTCCAGTACCAGCCCATCGTGTCCCTGGCGGAGGGCCGGGTGACCGCTTTCGAGGCCCTGGTGCGCTGGCGGCATCCGGTGTGGGGACTCGTCCCGCCCGACCAGTTCATCCAGGTGGCCGAGGAGACGGGATTGATCCTGCCGATCGGCCGCTGGGTGCTCTCCGAAGCCTGCGCAAAGCTCAAGGAGTGGCAGCGGGACTACCCCTCCGATCCGGCCATTTCCATCAACGTGAACCTGTCGCGGCGGCAGCTCCTGCAGGCCGATCTCGTCGAGCAGATCGGCTCATGCCTCGAGGATTCAGGGGTGCCACCGGAGTGTCTGCGGCTCGAGATCACGGAGAGCGCGATCCTCGAGAACCTGGACGCTGCCGCGGAGCTCCTGAGGCACCTCAAGCTCCTGGGCATCGGCATCTGCATCGACGACTTCGGCACGGGCTACTCGTCGTTGAGCTCCCTCCAGCAGTTCCCCGTCGACATCCTGAAGATCGACCGCTCGTTCATCCGCGGCATGGGAACGGAGGGCGACCGGGACGAGATCGTCCGCGCCGTGGTCGGACTGGCCCACAGCCTTCACCTGGAGGTGGTGGCCGAGGGCGTCGAGACCGAGGGGCAGCTCGCGTGCCTCAAGGCCATGAGCTGCGAATATGCCCAGGGCTACCTGCTCTGCCGGGCCCTCGACTTGGAAGGGGTGGAGCGCCTCCTGGCGAGTGCGGCGCCCTGGAGCTGCTTTCCTCCCGAACGCGGAGAGGCCAGTGTGCCGGCGTGAGTCAAGCGCCCTCGACGACGAGGAGCACCCGCGCCTCGTCCAGGAGCGCCTCGGGATCTCCTGACGTTCCCGCTTGCCAGAGCTGCCGGAAGCGGGCGAACGCCTCCGCGGCCCCCGTCATGTCGCCGCCGGCTCTCCGGGCGTATCCCACGTGGGCCCAGGCGTAACCCTGGAGCCGGGAGAGCCAGGCCTCGTCCGCGCCGCGGATCTTCTCGGCCAGGTGGAGCGCCAGCTTGGCCAGCTCCAGCGACTTCCCTGCATTGCTCTCCTTCACGCTCTCCTCGCACAGGAGCTCGCACAGGGCCCAGCTCTGGTATTCCTGCGCCTCGGCCACCAGGAACCGCTGGTTGTCCCTGCTCAAGGATGCCAGGCGTTCCCAGAGGAGCGGGGCCTCCTCCCGGTCCCTGGGAGTGGGGGAGGAAGCGATCCAGGACGGCTCGAGGTACTTCAGCGACTCCAGGAAATCGCGGATCAAGGGCTCCAACGTGTCCCGAATCTGGCCCGACAGCGAGTAGGCCAGGAGCACGGCATCGTCCTGGGGCTGGCCCCTCATGGATGCGCAGAGCATCCGGACGGCCGGCAGCAGCACGTCCAGGACCTCGGGGGAGGTCCCCGTCGCCCGCACCGCGCGTTCGACCACCCGGAGAGAGGCCGCCCTCTTGCCGCTCTCGTACTCCGACAGGAGGCTAGGGGAAGTCTCCATTTCCTCCGCGAGCTCCTTCTGGGTCCATCCCCGGGCCGCGCGGAGTAGCAGCAGCACGAGCTTCAGCTCCTCAGGTTCCGTCTTCTGGGTCATTTTCACTCCTCCAAGGTGAAGTGGGATTGTACATCGGTGTCCTATTACACCTCGAAAGAGAGCACCATATTCCCTGAAGAGGTGCCCGCGCCGGCCATGAAGGCCGTGCCCGGCGGCCCTCGACAAGGAGAGAATCATGGCCTCTACCACTTTCCGTCGCTTGGTCGCAGTCTTCGTCCTGGGTGCGTTTCTGGGGATGCCCCTGGCCTCGGTCGCCGGACCCCGGGTGGCCCGGCGCAGCGAGTCTCAGGAGATCAGCCTGGAGCCGTTCGCCCGGTTGTGGAGCTTTCTGACGCGGGTTTGGGCGAAGGAGGGCTGCCGCATCGATCCGTCGGGCCGGTGCTTGGATGACAAGAACGGGTGCTCGGTTGACCCGAACGGACGATGCCTGGTGGTCCCTGAGGTCACCCTGAAGAACGGGTGCTCGATCGACCCCTACGGTCGGTGCCTCCCAGGCTGAGTTGGCCTGCAGGCATTTGCCGGGTCGGTTCAGAGCCGGCCCGGTTGTAGCTACACCTCCTCGAAGCGCAGTCCTGGATCGTGCCGGGCGCGAAGGAAGTAAGCAATAAGCCGCTTGGCCAAGTCCAAAGTAACCGCCTCGTGCTCAGCGGCGTTGTTGAAGAGCTTGAGTGCAGCGAGAGCCTCCCGATGGACGCCTTGAGCCTCGAATATCGGTACCGTCTGGCGTGCCAACGCCCGAACCTCCGCCGTCCGACCTTCCTCCAGATAAAGTTCCGCCAATTCCAGAGAGACCAAGGCCATGTCGTAGGCAATATTGAGGGAAGTAAATTCTTCCCGCACTCGAGAGAGGATCTTGATCGCCTCCTGCCTTCTTTCCATGCCGACCGCAATCCGGCCTTCTAACCAGCGTAGTCGGACAAGGTCCAGATGGTTTCCTGCCCCAGCAGCGAGCTTGCGCAACTCGGGTATTGCAGACTCGACCTCTCCATGCCGGCCCATCAAGCTGAGGTTTACGGCCAGGTTTAGCCGGAGCGCGAGGAGGAAACGAGGTTCGCCCTCCAGTTCGACGAGAGGGGCTGCCCTGCGCAGTTCGGCAATTGCTGCGTCAAAGCGGCCTAGCTCTTCGAAGATCCTGGCTTTGTTGAGAAGCAGATAGCGCGTCTCAGGCCCCTCATCAACAGCCAGAGCCCTGTCCAAAAGCTCAAGTGCCTCGGGAAATCGCCTCTGACTCTGGCGAAGCGAGGCTTTGACGCCCAGTACCCGGGCTTCATTGAGAAGGGTAAGGTCCCCGATCTCCCCAGCCTCCCATAGCTTACTAGCGTGGCGGAACGCTTCTTCTGCCCCTGGCAGATCCCCTCGTACCCGCCGGGCGTTGCCGATATGCGCCCAGGCATAGCCCTGCACCCGCGACCGCCACGCTTCCTCGCCCGGCATCAGCTCGGCCCCACGGAGAGCCAGCGAGGCCAACTCCAGGGCCCGGTCCGCGTTGTCGGCTGCCGCCTTCAAGCTCTCTTCGCAGAGCAGCTCGCACAGCGCCCAACTCCGGAGATCGGGCGTGCTCTCCACCCGAAGCCGCCGCTGCTCCGGTGCGAGCCGCCTGAGCCGCTCCCACATCGCGGCCGCACGTTCCCTCGCCAGGAAGCCCCGGGCCTCGGATGAGAGCTTGCCGAACAGAGTGCGGGTGAAGTTTGACGTGATCTGCCCGGTCTGGACGGCGGCGGCCTCGATCCTCAGCTTCTGGGCGGCAGGGCCCGGATCCTCCGCGGCAGCGTAGACCGACCGCAGGAAGAGGAGGGCCCCGTCGATCGTGCTGGACGGCAGGTCCATGGCGGCCACGATGGTCTCCAGCCTCTCGCGGGAGAGGGTCTTGCGGCCCCGCTCATAGTCGGAGAGCAGGTTGGCCGCGATGCCGGTGGCCTCGGCCAGCTTCTGCTGCCTCCAGCCCAGGGCCGACCGCAGGTACATGAGCGTGAGGTTCAGGGAAGGAGGAACTTTGTCTGCCATGGCGTCTCCTGGTTGCGTTACGGCTCCTGAAACAGAGAGTGCGTGAGCGCGCCCCGGCGTGACAGAAAAGCGTGCCGGCGACGCGCCAAGTCGCGGATTGCCGCGCCCGATTGCCGCAATTCACACCTGCCGCCGAAGAAGAGGCCTTTCCGCTCGCGTAATGCACTCCCGCGATTCCAGGTGCCGCGGACCTGTAATTAAGTTACAGGATGAAATGGGAGAGGGGAAGCCTATGACTCAGACGGAAACCGAGACCCAGGAAGCGCTCCGGGGGGTGGTGGAGGAGCTCAAGGGAATTCACGCGCGTTTGCAGGAGCTCGCCAGGGCCTTGCCAGACTCGAAGGGGCAGGATGACGTGGAGGAGGAGCCGGACATCGCCACCGAGGTCCGCTCCATCATCGGGTGCGTGCTGCTCGATCAGATCGGTCCCGCGGTCCGGGACCTGGACGCCGCGGCCGGCTACCGGCCGAAGGGGCGGCGGGGGGGTTGGGCGGAGCGTTCGCGCCGCTAAGGCGCCCCGGACGCCCGGTCCGGCATCACGAACACCCTTCGCGCCCGCTCCGAGCCCAGGGTCTCCCGGTCGTAGTAACGGTCGAGGACCGACGGCTTCCAGGCCAGCAGGTCCGGGTTGCGGGCCGCGAAGCCCTCGAACGTCTCGCCTTCCGCCATCCTCTCCTGGATCAGGAACAGGTAGGCCCAGGTGATCGTCTCGTGGTACAGCCCGGGGTGGCCGTTGGCCGCGGCGAAGCGCTTGAGTCCCTCGGTGAACCGTGCCAGCGCTTCCAGAGGCGGGCAGCGCCGGAGGTAGAGCCATGCCACCCGCACGTGGTCCCGGTGGTGGAAGGCGGAGCTTGGAAGCGTGCCGTCTTCAAAGCCACGCAGGAATTCGGCGTCGTCGATCTCTCTCATCGCGTACCCCCTTCCGGCGTCTCGATCAGCCGGTGACTGGCGCTGGAGTCCAGGTCGAGCCCATAGATCCGCTTGAGATCGGCGATCCGCCCCAGCGTCTCCTCGCTGAACGGGCACTTGCCGTCGAAGGCGTGGAGCACGATCCCCTCGAGCAGGTCGCCCAGCGACAAGTCGTACAGCTCGGCCAACGCCTTCAGCACCTTGACCAGACGTTTCTCCATCCGGACTCCCGTCTGTACTCGCTCGACGACCAGGCGTTCTCCCTCGCTCATGGCTGTAGCCCTCCCGAAATTAAATTGTACCATGGTACCAATATAACAGTCGTGGCCTTTCCTGTTCGCCGGCTGTCCTGTAATCTCTTCTCTGCCACACCCTTTGAATGGGGAGGGCTGCACCGTGAGGATTCTGGTCGTCGAAGACGAGGCGGTGCTCGCTCAGGCCTTGGTGGAGATCCTGGAGGGGGAGTTCTACGCCGTCGACCTCGCGTGTGACGGCGAGACTGCCTCGGAGATGGTGGAAGTCAACAGCTACGATCTCATCGTCCTGGACTGGACGATCCCGCCGCCGACCGGCATCGAGCTGCTGCGGGCCTGGCGCCGGCAGGGGAAGGACACGCCGGTGCTGATGCTCACGGCCCGCACCGGCGTCGACGACCGGGTCGACGGCCTCGACACCGGGGCGGACGATTTCCTGGGCAAGCCGTTCTCTTTGCCCGAGTTCCTGGCGCGGATCCGCAGCCTGCTGCGGCGCCGCGCCAAGCTCCTCCAGTCCACGCTCTCGGCGGGGGACCTGTTGATGGACCGCGCCGCCCGGCGGGTCACGGTGGGTGGCAAGGTGCTCGACCTCTCGCCCAAGGAGTTCGGCCTGCTGGAGTACTTCCTGAACCGCAAGGACGAAGTGGTCACCCGCACCGAGCTTTCGGAGCACGTGTGGGATGACTCCTTCGATTCGCTGGGCAACGTGATCGACGTCACCATCCACCGGCTGCGCAAGAAGATCGACGGCGACCGCGGCGACAAGCTCCTGCAGACGCTCAAGGGAGTGGGCTACGTCCTCAAAAGCCGGCGCGGCTGAGCCGGCCTTCCGACTGCCGCTGGCGATCCTCGTCCTGGGGATCCTCTCCGCCGCCCTGTGGATCGGCACCGACGTCCTGCGCACGCGTCTCGCGGCTCAGGAGATCGCCCGCATCCGGGCCGCGGGCGACATCCAGGTGGCGGTGACGACCTCCCATCTCTGGCTCGAGGAGTACGTGAGCGGCGACACCGGCGGCAACCTGCGGGAGGTCTGGGCCAACCTCGACCGCGCCCACGATCTCGCGGAGGTTCTGCTGAACGGCGGCAGGACCGAGGGCCTCGAGGTGGCGCTCGAGCCTTTCGACGAGCCCGCCCTGAGACGCCAGTCGCAGGGCCTCCGCGACCGCATCGCGCAGCTCCGGGCGAGCGCTCTCGCGCGGCAGGAGGGGCTGGCGCGCGGCGAGGACATCGGCATCGGCTCGGCCTCCGACGCGGACTTCGACCGCATCTTCGCCGGGCTGTCGCGGGAGGCGCGGGTCCTGGAGACGATGGTCGAGGGGAAGATGGAGCGCGACGAGGCGCGGGCCCGCCTGCTGCTCGCCGGCCTGCTGATCGGGTGGCTGTCGCTGATCGCCGTCTCGGCGGCCGGCCTGTGGAGCCGCGAGCGGCACCGCCGCAACGCCGAGGCCGCGCTGCGCCGCAGCGAGACGCAGCTCCTCCAGGCGCAGAAGTTGGAGGCGGTGGGGCGGCTCGCCGGCGGTCTCGCCCACGACATCAACAACTACATCACGGCCATCACCAGCCAGTGCGAGCTGGTGCGGATGAAGGCCGAGCCGCGCGTCGCCGAGAAGATGGACATGGTGATCGCCACGGCGGGCAAGATCACCGGTCTGATCCGGCGCCTGCTGGCCTTCAGCAAGCAGCAGCCGGTGGACCCCCGGGTGATCGACCTCAACGACGTCGTGGAGGGCTTAAGGGGGATGATGAAGCGGCTGATCGGCGAGGACATCCACCTCGACACCTTCCTGGCCAAGGACCTCTGGCCGGCGCGGATCGATCCCGCCCAGTTGGAGCAGATCGTCGTCAACTTCCTGGTCAACGCACGAGAGGCGAGCCCCCGCGGCGGCAAGGTGACGATCGAGACCTCGAACGCCGTCCTCGGCCGCGACTACCTCAAGAACAACCCGACGGTGAAGGCGGGGGAGTACGTCCTGCTCGCCTTTTCGGACAGCGGCTCAGGGATCGCGCCCGAGATCCGGGACCGCATCTTCGAGCCCTTCTTCACGACCAAGGAGGGCACGGAGGCCCGCGGCCTGGGGCTCGCCACGGTGTACGGCATCGTCAAGCAGAACGGCGGCCACGTCGCCGTCTACAGCGAGGTCGGACAGGGGACGACCTTCCGCGTCTATCTCCCGCGCTCGAGCGAGGAGCGGGCGGCGCCGGCGGGGAAGACCGCGTCCGTGGCCCGCCTCGCCGGCGGCAGCGAGGCGATCCTGCTCGTCGAGGACAACGACGAGCTGCGGGGGGCCGCCCGGGGCATCCTGGAAGCTCTCGGCTACCGGGTGGCCGCGGCGTCGAACGGCGCCGAGGCCCTCGACGCCTTCGCGGAGTTGAGCGGCGCCGTGGACCTCGTCATCTGCGACGTCGTCATGCCGGGTATGAGCGGCCAGGAGGTGGTGGAGCGCATCCGGACGCAGAGCCCCGAGACCCGCGTCATCTTCATGTCCGGCTACACCGACAACGTCGTCCTCCGCCATGGCATCCTCGAGGGCGAGTTCGAGTTCCTGGAGAAGCCCTTCTCGGCCGACCGCCTGGCGGCGAAGATCCGACAGGTGCTGGAAGCGGCGTAAGCGATTCCCAGGTATCTCCCTGCCAAGGATTCCCTGGTACAATCCCTTCCATAGCCGAACGGCTAATCAACGGGAAAACATGGCAGCGCCTTGGGCCCGCCTGTGGAGATCTGCATGAACGTGATGTCACTGAACGCCTACCGCACTTTCGACCAGCTCATGGAGATCGGCATCTCCCAGGAGGCTTCGGGGGAGCGTGGCGAAGCGTTCAAGCGGCTCGCCGAGGCGCTGGAGAGGATGGGAGTGGAAGCGGAGCTCCTGGGCCCGGCGGATGGCGCCGCCCTGTTTCTCAATCTTTCCCTGGTCGCCGGCCGCATGGGCCGGGCGGACCTGGGGATGGAGCTGCTGGAGCGTTCCCGGGAGCTGTTCGCCCGCGTGCTGGGGCGGGAGCGGATCGTGGGGCCCGCGTAGGAGCGGTCGGGGCGGCCCGGCAGGGCCGCCCCGGTACATCTGTCTACTCGGCCGCCTGGCAGCCGAGCAGGATCTTGTTGGTGATCACCCACGACTCGGCGCCGCCGCAGATGTCGACATCCTCCACGACGCACTCGTCGTCGTCCTCGTCGACCAGCTTGACGTCATAGCTGTCGCACGGAATCTGATTCAGGGTGAAGGAGTCACCCGTTCCGACGACCTCCTCTCCAAGCTGATCCTGCCCCCATTCGTCTTCGCCGGTGGAGGAGAGGAAGAACTGGTGGATCTCCCAGTCTGACTTGTTCACGATCTTGACCGTGGCCTTCTTGCCCTTCGCCGCGTGGGCGACCGCAGGAAGACCGACCGAGGCGAGGCTGACCAGGGCCACGCCGCAAAGCAAGGCTACCCTCTTCATGTCCAAGGCTCCTTTGAAAGAGGCCAGAGTCTACCATAGAGGCCTGGAGGAAATTTTGCTCGAGAGGCTTGGTGCCGGAGGCGGGATTCGAACCCGCAAACCCTTTCGGGTGGGAGATTTTAAGTCACCTGCGTATACCGTTCCGCCACTCCGGCTGCAAGGGATTCTAGCAGCGCCTTCTGGCCCTTCACGACCGGCGGGTTGTTGGAACACTTCGGCGGTCTTCTTACGGATCCATGGAGTCTCCGCGGCCCGGGGCCGGGGAGCGGTCGGGAGGGCCCTCTCGCAGCGATCGGCAATGTGTTGCACAATGCCGGCAAGTTCACCGAGCGGGGAGGGCGGATCGGTGTGGCCGTTCGGGAGAGCCGGAGTCCGGGAACGTGGCCGTCAGCGTGCGGTCGAGATGCACCAGCTCCGGGCCCTGGCTGGGCTCAGAAGTCCCTTTGTGGAGGAGATTGCCATGGTCGAGCAGACCACGGGAGAGCCCGGGCGCCTGCGCCGCTGTCTGGTCATCGAAGACCATGAGGACGCCGCCGAAAGCATGGCCCTGCTGCTGCGGCTCGCCGGGCACGAAGCCGAGGTGGCCCTCGATGCCGCCGCCGGCCTCGAGAAGGCGCGGACGTTCCTGCCGGAGGTCGTCCTCTGCGACATCGGCCTGCCGGGCTCGATGGACGGCTACGGCCTCGCCCGGGCCTTCCGGGCCGACGCCGAGCTGCGGCCGGCCTTCCTGATCGCTCTCACCGGCTATGGCCAGGAGGAGGACCGGCGGCGAGCCCTCGAGGCGGGGTTCGACGCCCATCTGACCAAGCCTGCCGATCTCGACGCGCTCCTGGGCCTGCTCGCCAGCCTGGTCCGGGAAGGTTGACCCGGGTTGACCTGGGGTTGACCTGGGGTTGACCTGAAAAAAACGGCTGCCCGCCTCGATTTCTGGCACAATGCGCCCGGCTGAGAGGCCGGGCCTGGAAAGAGCTTTGCCGTCATGGAGAATCTATGAATTCCAAGATCCGCCTTCTGGAAGCCGCCGTCTGCCTTCTCGCGGCCATGCCCGCGCTGGCCCGCGCGCCTCAGGAGCAGATGGCGGCCGTTCAGCCCTCGGAGCTGAAGAAGCTGAGCATCGAGCAGTTGATGGAGATCGACGTGACCTCGGTCTCCCGGCGCAGCGAGCGGGTCTCCGGGGCCGCCGCCGCGATCACCGTGATCACCGGCGAAGACATCCGCCGCTCGGGGGCCAACAACCTCCCGGACGCTCTGCGCCTGGCGGTGTCCCTGCACGTGGCCCAGGCCGACGGCCGCACCTGGGCCATCAGCTCCCGCGGCTTCAACATCACCACGGCCAACAAGCTGCTGGTGCTGATCGACGGCCGCAGCGTCTACACCCCCCTGTTCTCGGGGGTCTTCTGGGACGTCCAGGACGTCATGCTCGAGGACGTCGACCGCATCGAGGTGATCCGCGGCCCCGGCGCGGCGCTGTGGGGAGCCAACGCCGTCAACGGCGTGATCAACATCCTCACCAAGAGCGCCAGGGACACCCAGGACCGGCTGGCCACCGTCGGCGGGGGCACCGAGGAGCGTGGATTCGGCAGCTTCCGCCAGGGCGGCAAGATGGGGGAGAGGACCTTCTACCGGGCCTACGGCAAGTACTCCTACCGCGACTCGCTGGCGTTCGAAGGGGGCGGCAGCGCCCACGATCCGCTGCGGCGGGCACAGGCCGGCTTCCGAATCGACCGGGATATTGATCGGGATATTGATCGGGATACCGATCGGGATACCGGCCAGGCCACCGACGGCGGCGGCAAGAGCACCTTCACCTTCCAGGGGGACGCCTACAAGGGGCTGTCCGGCGAGGCGATCCGCGAGGACACCGACCTCGACGGCGGCAACCTCCTCGGCCGGTGGTCCCGCACGTTCTCGGAGGAGTCAGGGCTGGACCTGCAGGTCTACTACGACCGCACCCACCGCCGCACCCCGAACAACTTCGAGGAGCACCGGGACACGGTGGACGTCGACTTCCAGCACCGGCTCCCCTTCGGACAGAGGCACGACGTGGTGTGGGGCGGCGGCTACCGGGTCACCAGCGACGACGTCGAGAACAGCGCGGCCGTGGCCTTCGTCCCGGACCGCCGCACCCAGAGCCTCTTCAGCGCCTTCGTGCAGGATGAGGTCGCGCTCGCCCGCAACCTGCGGCTGACGGTGGGAACGAAGCTCGAGCACAACGACTCGACGGGGCTCGAGGTGCAGCCGAGCGTGCGCTTCGCCTGGACCCCCACCGAGCGGCGCACGGTCTGGGGCGCGGTCTCCCGGGCCGTGCGCACGCCCACCCGGCTCGACGAGGACCTCCAGTTCCTGGCCTTCAATGGGACCGTGACGCTGCGCGGCGACCGCGATTTCAAGTCCGAGGAGCTGCTCGCCTACGAGCTGGGCTACCGGATCCAGCCCCGGCAGGACCTGCTGGTCGACGCCGCGCTGTTCTACAACGTCTACGACAACCTGCGCACCCAGGAGCCGTCGCCGGCCGGCCTGCCGGTCGTGCTGGCGAACAAGCTGAAGGCCGAGACCTGGGGCCTCGAGGTGCGGTCGAGCTACCAGCCGCGGCCATGGCTGCGCCTGCACGCCGGCTACGCTTATCTCGACAAGGAGCTGCGGCTCGACCCCGACAGCCGCGACCCCACGGGCGGCAGGTTCGAGGGCAACGATCCGAGCCACCGCTTCCTGCTGCGCTCGCTGGTGGACCTGCCCGGCGGCTTCGAGCTGGACGGCTCGCTGCGCTACGTCGACCGGCTGCCGTTCCCCGTCGTGCCGTCCTACACGGAGCTCGACCTGCGGCTGGGCTGGCGGGCGAGCGACCGGCTGGAGCTGTCGCTGGTGGGGCAGAACCTGCTCGAGGACAGCCATCCGGAGCTCGGGACGCCGCTCCCCACCCGTCAGGAGGTGGAGCGGGGCGTCTACGGGAAGGCGACATGGCGGTTCTGAAGCCGCGCCCGCTCCTCGCCGTCCTCCTAGTCCTGGTGGCGGCCTGGGCCGCGCCGGGAGCCGCCGCTGCCCAGCCGGCGGCTTCGGAGTACGACGTCAAGGCGGCTTTCCTCTACAACTTCACCAAGTTCGTGGAGTGGCCGGACTCCGTCTTCCCCGGCGATCGAAGCAATTTCCAGGTCTGCGTGCTCGGCGCGGATCCCTTCGGCAAGAGCCTGCAGGTGATCGCCGACGAGCAGGTGGCCGGGCGCGGCATCACCCTGCTCCGCACCCCGAAGATGAGCGACCCCGAGGGGTGCCAGATCCTCTTCATCTGCCAGTCGGAGAAGGAGGACCTGACGGAGATCCTCGCCGAATTGCGGGACGTGCCGGTGCTGACCGTAGGCGACACCAGCGGCTTCATCGATCGGGGAGGGATCATCAACTTCACCCTGGAAGGGGGCAAGGTCCGCTTCGAGATCAACCAGGAGGCTGCGGATCGTGCGGGGATCAAGATCAGCTCCAAGCTGCTGCGTCTGGCCACCCGTGTGAAGGGGAGTCCCGGAGCGAAGCCGGATCTGTAGGCACCATGCTGCGCAACGTTCCCATCCGGCAGAAGCTGATGCTGATCGCCATGCTGACGACCGGCGGCGCGCTGCTGCTGGCCGGGGCCGCGCTGATCTACTTCAACATGGCCCGGTTCAAGGGCGAGCTCGCGAGCGATCTGGCGACGCTGGCCGACATCGTGGGCCAGAACACCACCGGCTCCCTGTCGTTCCAGGACCCGGATGACGCCGACGAGGCGCTCCGGGCGTTGCAGCCCCGGAGCTCGATCACCGCCGCCGCCATCTACGACGACCGGGGGCGGCTGTTCGCCAGCTACGACCCGGGAGGAGGGATGGTCTTTCCCCGCCGGCCGCCGAGCGGGAAATCATCCACCTTCCGGAGGGACGCCCTGGAGGTGTTCCGGCCGATCGAGCTCAAGGGGCAGAGGATCGGCACGGTCTACCTGCGCAGCAATCTCGACGCCCTCTACGACCGCGTCAAGGTGCAGGTGCTGACGGTGGGCGCCGTCTTTCTCGCCTCGGGCTTCGCCGCCCTGCTCCTCTCCTCGGGCCTGCAGCGCCTGATCTCGCGGCCCATCCTGGACCTCGCCGAGACGGCGCGCGCGGTCTCCGAGCGGCAGGACTACTCGATCCGGGCGGAGAAGCGCGGCTCCGACGAGCTGAGCCATCTGGTGGGCGCCTTCAACGAGATGCTGGTGCAGATCCAGGAGCGCGACTCCGACCTGCAGAGGGCCAAAGCGGAGTTGGAGGAGCGGGTGCACGAGCGCACCCGCGAGTTGAGCCAGGAGCTCACCGAGCGCCAGCGGGCCGAACGCGAGCTGGAGAGGCGCAACGAGGAGCTGCACCAGAGCAACAAGGAGCTCGACGACTTCGCCTACATCGCCTCCCACGACCTCAAGGAGCCCTTGAGGGGCATCCACAATTTCTCGAACTTCCTGATCGAGGACTACTCCGACAAGCTCGACGACGAGGGACGCTCCAAGCTCGAGACGCTCATGCGGCTGACCCGCCGCATGGAGACGCTCATCGACTCGCTGCTCCACTTCTCGCGCCTCGGCCGGGTCGACCTCGCCATCGACCAGGTGGACCTCAACGAGATCGTGGCGGAGGTGGCCGAATCATTGGCCATCACCCTCAAGGAGACGGGCGTCGAATTGAGGGTGCCCAGGCCCTTGCCGACCGTGCTCTGCGACCGCGCGCGAGTCGGCGAGATCTTCTACAACCTGGTCGTCAACGGCATCAAGTACAACGACAACGCCGACAAGTGGGTCGAGATCGGCGTGGCCGAGGGCGGCGGGCCGCCGGTCTTCTACGTGCGAGATAATGGCATCGGGATCCCGGAGAAGCACTACGACGCCGTGTTCCGCATCTTCAAGCGCCTGCACGGCCGCGACAAGTTCGGCGGCGGCACCGGCGCCGGCCTGACGATCGTCAAGAAGATCGTCGAGCGCCACCATGGCAGAATCTGGCTCAAGTCGGCCGCCGGCGAGGGGACGACGTTCTACTTTACGCTGCAGGAAGGAGATGTAAGTGCCTGAGATGGTCAACCAGCCGATCCTCCTGGTGGAGGACAGCCCCGAGGACTACGAGACCACCGCGCGCGCGTTTCGCCGCTCGGGGCTCAAGAACCCGATCTTCCGCTGCGCGGACGGCGAGGAGGCGCTCGATTATCTGCACCGGCGGGGCGACTACGCCGACCCGCAGAAGTCCCCCTGTCCAGGCGTCATCCTGCTGGACCTCAATCTGCCTGGTACGGACGGGCGCGAGGTGCTGTCGGAGATCAAGGCCCATCCACGGCTGAAGCAGATTCCCGTGATCGTCCTCACGACCTCGAGCGACGACCGGGACGTCGAGGCCTGCTACCGCGCCGGCGCCAGCAGCTACATCCAGAAGCCGGTGGACCTGGAAGGATTCATGAAGGCCATCGAGCGGCTCAACGACTACTGGTTCGAGGTCGTGATCCTGCCCAAGGTCAAAGAATGACCCAGGCGCCGGTCCGCATCCTCATCGTCGACGACAGTCCGGAGGACCGGGAGGTCTACCGGCGACTGCTGATCCAGGACCCGGAGCACGACTACGAGTTCCTGGAGGCGGACCTCGGCGAGGAGGGGCTGCGGATCGCGCTCGCGGAGGAGCCGGACTGCCTGCTCCTCGACTACCGGCTCCCCGACGTGGACGGGCTCGAGTTCCTCGCCCGCCTGCTCGGCGAGAAGCTGGTGCCGGTGATCGTGCTGACCGGCCAGGGCAACGAGGCGGTGGCCGTCGAGGCCATGAAGAGCGGGGCGCAGGACTACCTGCTCAAGGGCTCCGTCTCCCGCGACCGGCTCCAGCACGCGGTGCGCAACGCCATCGAGAAGGTGGCCCTGCGCCGCAAGGTCGAGGAGAGGACGGCCGAGCTGGCGCAGGCCAACGAGGCGCTGCGCAAGATGTACGACGAGCTGGAGGTGCTGGTCGAGCGGCGCACGGCCGAGCTGTCGGTCGCCAACCAGGAGCTGAAGCGGGAGATCCGCATCCGCGAGTGGGCCGAGCAGGAGAGAGCGCGGCTGCTGGTGCTGGAGCAGGCGGCGCGCAAGCAGGCCGAAGAGGCCAACCGCATGAAGGACGAGTTCCTGGCCACCCTCTCCCACGAGCTGCGCACCCCCCTCAACGCCATCCTCGGCTGGGTTCAGGTGCTGCGCACGGGCAAGCTGGACGAGGCCGCCGGCGTCCGGGCGCTGGAGACCATCGAGCGCAACTCCCGGGCGCAGGCGCAGCTCATCGCCGACCTGCTGGATGTCTCCCGCATCATCACCGGCAAGCTGCGGCTCGACTCCAAGCCGGTCGATCTCCACCGCATCATCGACGCCGCGCTCGACAGCGTCCGCCCGGCGGCCGATGCCAAGGAGATCCAGCTCTCCGTCTCCCTGGCGCCCCTGGCCAGCCCCGTCGTCGGCGACAGCGACCGCCTGCAGCAGGTCATCTGGAACCTCCTCTCGAACGCCATCAAGTTCACTCCCCGCGGCGGCAAGGTCGAGATTCGCCTGGGGGAAACGGGGCCGAACGCGGTGATTCAGGTGAGAGACTCGGGGATCGGTATCCGTCCCGATTTCCTGCCCTACGTCTTCGACCGGTTCCGCCAGGCGGAGAGCTCGCACACCCGCTCCCATGGCGGCTTGGGGCTGGGCCTCTCCATCGTGCGGCACCTGGTGGAGCTGCACGGCGGCACGGTCGAGGTAAAGAGCGAGGGAGAAGGGCAGGGCGCCACCTTCGCCGTCGGGCTGCCGCTGCGGGCCGAGATGGTCGAGGGACCGGCGCTCGAAGGGCTGGCGACGACGCCGGCATCACAGGTCTGGAGCCTGCCCGACCTGCTCAAGGACGTCCGCGTCCTCGTCGTCGAGGATGAGGCGGACACCCGCGACCTGCTGGTGATGGCGCTCCAGCAGTGCGGGGCGGAGGTCGCCGCCTACCCCTCGGTCGCCGAGGCGCTCGCCGAGTTCGACCGCGCCGTGCCGGACGTGCTGGTCTCCGACATCGGCGTTCCCTTCGAGGACGGCTATTCCCTGATCCGCAAGGTGCGGGCGCGCGGGCCGGGCAGCGGCGGCAACGTGCCCGCCGCCGCCCTCACCGCCTATGCCCGGGCGGAGGACCGCCTGCGCGCCCTCGAGGCGGGATTCCAGACCCACCTCGCGAAGCCCCTCGACCCCTCGGAGCTGGTGGCCACGGTGGCCCGCCTGGCCGGGCGGCGAGTGGCGAGCTGGCCTTCCTAGAAGCTCACACTCGAGCATGAGGTCCGAGTTCGGGGTATCCTGGGGCCATGAATCCTCTCTCGAAAGACCTCTGGGAACGCGGCCTCCTCTATAAGGACTACAGGCGGACCGTCCGCCGCAACGGCAAGACCTTCGACGAGGTCTTCCGGGACCCCACGCACGAAGACGCGGACCTCGCCTTCCTGCGCCAGCTCCCGCCCCTGCGGGTGCTCGCCATCGGGGAAGACTGGTGTCCGGACGTCTACCACACGCTGCCGACCTGGGTGCGCATCGCCGACGAGCTTCCCGGCTGGCAACTGCGGATCTTCTCCCGCGATGCTCACCCGGACCTCATGCGCTTCTTCCTCTGGCGGAAGGACGCCCAGCGCATCCCCGTCTACGCCTTTTATGACGACGAGGACCGGCTGCAGACCTGGTGGTCCGGCCGCAGCGCCACCGCCCAGCGGGCGTTCGACGAGTCGCTGGGCGGCCGCCCGTTCAGCAAGCTCGATCCCGAGGAGCGGAAGAGGGTCAGCGACGCCTTCGAGGAGGGCTACCGCCGCGAGTTCCGGCGCGCCAACCTCGAGGAGATCCTGGCGCTGCTGAGCGCGTTCTTCCATCTGTCCCCCCGGGAGGAGCAGGGTCTGCTCGAAGAAGGAGCGGGCGAGGCGGTGGCGGCGGAGGAAGCTGGCGCTCCTTGACGACCTTGACGCCGTAGCCCTTCTCAGGTATCTTTTGGATATGGTGAGGAAGGCCACGGCGCTGATCGACGAGATCACCCATTACGTCAAGCAGGGACTCGAGGAGAAACTGTCGGCGTATTCCGCGGCGGGGCAGTCGTTCGACGGGATCGGCCCCGCGCGGGAGGTGGCCCAGCGCATGCTGCAGATCGTTCCTCTCCCCTCCCGGTGGGACGAGTTTCTGGGCCCCTTCTATGGCACGTCTCAGGTTGCGAAGATCCTCGGCGGGGTCTCCCGCCAGGCGATCGCCGACCGCCGGGAGCGGCGAACTCTCCTTGGCCTGAAGACGGCCGACGGCGTGGTCGTCTACCCCACGTTCCAATTCGACGAACGTAACCGGGTGCTGACGGGCTTGGCGGAGGTCCTGCAGGTCTTCCATGACGGCGCGGTGGACGATTGGACCCTGGCCGGCTTGCTGGTCTCTCCCATGACGTCTCTCCAGGGTCAATCTCTCATCCAGTGGCTGCGGGCCGGCGGCGAGATCGAGCCCGCGCTGGCCCTCGCCCGGGACGCCGCCCGGCGCTTCGCTGCTTGAGCCGGCAGACCCCGAGCCTCGGTAGTCCGCCGGAAGATCCCGCCGTCCTCAGGAGCTTTCCCGACCGTCCCTTATCTTCCCGGACGAAGCTCTTTCGCGTCGTCCGGCGTGGCAAGGGACCCTGGTGGTTCGGCAACTCGATGAACGGTCGCTTTGATCTCCCGGCTCCCCACGGTACCTGCTATCTAGCCGGCGACCCCTTGGCTGCCCTGCTGGAACTCGTGGGCACCGACCGCACGGGGGGCCTCGTTTCCGCCGAATTCCTCACCGAGCGCCGCCTTCGCGAGTTGCGGGTTCCCAGGGACCTTACGACTGCGGACCTTAATTCGAGGAGAGCCGCCGGGTTCGGGATCACCTCCGAGATCGGCACGATCGTTCCCTACCGGGAGCCGCAGGCATGGGCGGCGAGCCTGCACGGCGCGAGGTTCGAGGGCCTTGTCTACTGGCTGCGGCACGATCCGTCACGGGCGGAGGGGTGGGCTCTCTTCGGTCCCGAGGGGGAGCGCAAGAGCTGGCGGCGAGGCCGTGAGAGCCCGATTCCGGATTCCCTTATCCGGAGGCTCCACGGGGAATGCGGGATCGCGGCGGTGCGGATTCCGAGGGCCGCCGAGCTGACCGTAATGGGCGAGGTTTGACGCCCTGCCTTGAAACACTTCCACCGAACTACCGTAGTGGTCGGTGGAGGCATCACATGGAACGATCGCTGTCATCTCCAGCCCAGGGTACCCGCACCGGCGGGGCGGAGCAGGGCTTCAGCTTCCGCCGGCTCGGGCTGGTTGCCGGACTCGATCTCAAGGAGGACCTCCGCCGCCCGCTGTTCCTGATCTTCATGGCCGTCATGCTCTTGAACGGCTGGTGGATGTCGCGGGGAGACTGGGTCTTCCGGTCGATCGACACGTCGCTCGGCAGCCCCAAGGCCTGGGTCGACTCCGAGTTCCAGACCGCCTACGTCTACGCTCTGATCAGCTACTTCATGGTTTCGTTCTTCGTGGCGGTGGCGGCGGGCATGCCGCTGATCCGCGACGCCGAGCAGAAGGTGGTCGAGCTGCTGCAATCGACGCCCCTGCGGCCGAGCGAATACGTGTGGGGCAAGTTCCTGGCGGCGCTCGCCGCCAGCCTGGCCGCTATGCTGGTGCTGCCCCTCAGCACGGGGCTCCTCTCCCATCTCCTGCCCGATCCCGGCAGCCCGGACATCTACGGCCCGTTCCGGCTGATGGCCTACTTGCGTCCCACCCTGGTCTTCCTCGTGCCGGCGGTCGTCTTCACGGCGGGCGTCGCCTTCGCCCTCGGGCGCTGGACAGGCCGGCCCATCCTGGTCTTCCTGTTCCCCGTCTCCCTGTTCCTGCTCTGCCAGAGCTTCCTTTGGGGCACGTACCCGCCGCGCATCTCGGAGGGGCTCTCGCTCTTCCTGCGCTACGCCGACCCCTCGGGCTTCCGCTGGCTGAAGGAGAGCTGGCTGTTCACCGACCGGGGGATCGCCTTCTACAACACGAGGCCGATGACGTTCGATGCGCCGTTCCTTCTGAGCCGGGCCGCCTTCACGCTGGTAGGCCTGCTGCTCGTGGACCTTTCCCGCCGCCACTTCACCGTCCGGCTGCGCCGGCCCGCGCGCGCACGGCAGGCGGAGGTCCCGACGGCCGCATCAGGAGAAATATTGGCGGCGGACCGTCCGCTGGCGGCGCTGGGCATGAAGTCGCGTCTGGCGGGCTTCTTCGAGAGCACGTTCGCCGTGGCCCGCTTCGAGCTCCAGGAGCTGCGCTCCCAGCCCGGGCTCTACATCTTCATCCCCTTCATCCTGCTGTTCCTCTACGTCCTCTACCGGGACCTGTACGGTGCGTTCGACACCGCGCTCAGCCCTCTCTTGTTGACGCCCGGCACGGCGGCGACCCGGGGGATGTCCTTCCTGACGTTCGCCCTGGGGCTGCTCCTGCTGTTCTATACGGTCGAGTCGCTGGAGCGCGAGCGCACCTGGGACGTGGCGCCGCTCTTCTACACCACGCCGGTGCCCACGGGCGCCGTCGTGGCCGGCAAGATCCTGGCGAACACCGCGGTGCTGGGGGTGGCCCTGCTGGGAGCGTTCGGGGTGGCAGCCCTGTCCATGAGCGGGGAGGGCAGGGTCCCGATGGAGGTCCGGCCGTTCCTGGTGGTCTGGGGGCTCCTGCTCCTGCCCACGATGATCGTCTGGATGGCTTTCGCAGCGGCGGTGCTGGCCCTCACCCGGAGCCGCTTCGGCACCTACGGCGTCTGCCTCGCGGCCGCGCTCGTGACCGCTTTCTTCTTCATGCGCGGCCACATGAACTGGGTGGGGAACTGGGTCCTGTTCGGCAACACCACCCAGGGCACGGCCATGGCGTGGACCGACATGGGCGGCTTCGACGTCGATCAGGTAGCTCTGGTGCTCAACCGTCTGTTCGTCCTGTCCCTCTCGGTCCTCTTCGGCTGGCTGGGAGGGCGTTTCCTGCCGCGCCGGGAGCGCGACCGCCTGCACCCCGTGCTGCCCCCGGCCGAGCGGCGGCGGACCTGGGCCACGGCCTGCCTGCTGGCGCTGCCTCCCCTGGCGCTCGGGCTCGTGCTATGGGGCCAGGTGAACCGGGGCTTCCAGGGCGGGGCGGTGGAGAAGGAGCACAAGGAGTACTGGCGGAAGAACCTCAACACCTGGATGGCCGAGCCGCTGCCCTACCTGACCCGGGTCGAGATGGACCTCGACCTCGAGCCCGCCACCCGCGGCTTCCGGGTGAGCGGCTTCTACGACCTCCAGAACCAGAAGGACAAGCCGCTCTACTGGCTCCCGGTGACGGGCGGCACGGCCTGGCAGGGGCTTTCCTGGACCCTGAACGGCCGCCCGGCGCAGCCGGAGGACCGCTCGCACCTCTACGTCTTCCGGCTCGGCCAGCCGCTTGGGCCCGGGCAGTCCGTCCGGCTCGGATTCCGCTACCGGGGCACCATGCTCCCCGGCATCTCGAAGAACGGCGGCGATCTGGACCTGGGCGAGTTCATCCTGCCCTCGGGGGTGATCCTGACCGGCCGCAATCCAGACTTCGTGCCGAAGATCGGCTTCGAGCGCAGGAGAGGAGTGGAGGCGGCAAAGAACGGCTCCGAGCCGCGGATCTACCCGCCGCGCTTCTACGAGGGCAGGACGGACTCCGACCTCGACCGCTCGTCGTTCACCCAGCGCCTGCGGATCACGGCGCCGGCCGAGTACACGGTCAACTCGACGGGCATCCTGGAGGGGCAGACGGTGAAGGACGGCCGGAGCACCACCGTCTGGGTGAGCGACTACCCCGTTCGTGTCTTCAACGTCGCGGCCGGGCGCTGGGCCGTCAAGCGCGGACCGGGCACGGCGGTCTTCTATCATCCCGGCCATCCGTACAACGTCGACAGCCTCCTGGAGGCCCTGAACGGCGCCCGCCGGTGGTATGCCGCGTGGTATGCGCCCTATCCCTGGCGCGAGCTGCGGCTCAACGAGTTCCCGGCCTACGCCGACTACGCGCGGGGCAACGCCACCAACATCTTCTTCTCCGAGAGCGTCGGCTTCCTCACCGAGGCAGAGCCGGGAAACGACCAGGCCTTCGCCATCGCGGCCCACGAGTCGGCCCACCAGTGGTGGGGGCACATCGTATCGCCGGGAGAAGGCCCGGGCGGCATCATCCTGGCCGAAGGGGCCGCCAACTTCGCGACGCTGATGCTGCTGGAGCAGGTGCGGGGACCCCAGGCGCGGCAGGCCTACGCCACCGATCTCGAGGCCTTCTACGGCGAGTACCGCCTGCCGAGCGACGAGAAGCCGCTCGCCGGGACGCTGGAGCGCGACGGCCGCCCGGGCGACATCGTAGTCGTCTACAACAAGGGCGCCTGGGCCCTCTGGATGCTCTACCGCCACATGGGGAAGGACGCCTTCCTGGCCGGCGTCCAGCAGTTCTTCCGGACCTATCACAACAATCCCGACCACCCGGTGATCGAGGATTTCGTGGCCGTGATGCGCCCTTACGCCAAGGATCCCAGGGCCTTCGACGACCTCGTCCGGCAGTGGTTCTTCGAGACCGTGACCCCGGAGTACAGGCTCGAAGAGGCCAGGAAACAGCCGTCGGGAGCGGGGCAGTGGGAGGTCACCGTGAAGGTGGAGAACGCTGGCACCGGCCGCATGCCCGTCGAGGTCGCGGCCATCCGCGGCCCACGCTTCGACGACCAGGGGAGGGTCTCTCCGGAGTACCGGGACGCCCGGACGACGATCATGCTCGGAGCCGGCGAGTCGAAGCAGGTCCGCATCCGCTGCCCGTTCGAGCCCGAGCGGGTGGTGATGGACCCGGACGCGAACGTGCTCCAGCTCCAGAGGCGGGCGGCGTCGGCAAAGTTGTAGAATAGAGGGGAAACCTGCTCCTCCCCAAGAAGGAGACCTCATGCGCCACCGCTTCCGTCTGCTCGCGCTCCTCGTCCTCTGCGCACCGTCCTCCGCCCTGCTGGCCGCGGGGACGCCCCCCGTCCGCTCCTTCGACGCCGCGACCGCGGGGCCCGCCGAGGTGATTCGCGAAGTCCGTGAGAGCCCTTCGCACGCCCTGTTCCGTTTCAAGGGATTGCGGGGTGCCGGCGGCGAGTCCCTGACGCTCGCCCTCGAGCCGGCGGCGCTCTTTGCCGACGATTTCCACCTCTACGTCGACGGCCAGGACCGCGGCAGAGACATCGTGGCCCGGGTCAAGCTGCTGCGCGGCACGGTCGAGGAGTGGCCGGGCTCGTCGGTGGCGCTGACCCTCAACGGCGCGACGGGGGCCTGGAGCGGCATCCTCGCGGCCGGCGACGATCTCTACGAGCTCGCGCTGCCGGCCGGCGTGAGCGGCGGCTCGATCGCCGACGCTGCCGTCGTGCGCCGGATCGACGCGGACACCCCGGGGAACGTCCGGTCGGATGTCCTCGAGCCTCCCGCCGGCCTGGAGAAGGGGCTCGGCGGGGCGCTGAGCAAGGTCGTCGCGGCCCCGGGCGGCGAGTACGAGGCGAAGATCGCCATCGACTCCGACTACGAGATGTTCCAGATCTTCGGGACGCCGGAGGCTGCCTTCGATTACCTGGCGATGACCCTCGGAACCGTTTCGGAGCTGTACTTCCGGCAGCTCGGCGTGTCGCTGGCGATCTCGAGCCTGGCCCTCTATACGTCGCCCAACGATCCGTGGAACGCGCCCAACCCGCACAGCGGCGCCAATGCCGAGGTGCTGTGCGAGTTCTCCAGCTACTGGCAGAGGCTGCGGCCCGTCTCCAAGTTCCCACGCAACGGGGCGATGTTCTTCACCGGCAAGGATTCCCAGGAAATCGGCGGGCAGGCCTGGCTCTCCGGCCTCTGCGACTACAAGTCGAAGCCCTCCTCCTGCCCCTATGGCGGCTATGGCATCGTGGTCCTCTCCAAGCGGACCGGCCCGGACGCGTTCGTCACCGCGCACGAGATGGGGCACATCTTCGGATCGAAGCACACCCACTGCTACAACCCGCCCATCGACCACTGCTTCTCGGGCGAGCGGGGGTGCTACTCCGGCGTGGAGACGAGGCCCGTGGAAGGCGGCTCGGTGATGAGCTACTGCTCTCCGGGCAGGCTCTCCCTGGGGGAGCCCGGGAAGTACGGCGACGACAGCCAGCGCGTGGAGCAAGTCATGCGCGGGCTGGTCGACCGGGTCGCCGGAAGCTGCCTCGCGCGCACCAACGACCCCTACGCGCTCAGGGGTGAAGCGGGTCCCGGCAGTGTCACGCTCGCCTGGACCGACCCCTTTGGGACGGAAGCCAGCTGGCTCGTCGAGCAGCGCCTTCCCAACGGCAAGTTCAAGCAGGTGAAGTCGCTGGGAGCCAACTCCACGACGTTCACCGTCACGAAGCTTAAGCCCGGGCCCAATACCTTCCGGGTGCGGGCGAAGTTCAAGCGGGACTTCAGCGACTACTCGGGCGCCGTCACGGTCACCGTGCCCTGAGCCGCCCTCTCATTGGTTCGCCCTGCGGACATAGTTGATCAGGCCTTCGATGATGACCGGCAGCTCTTCCGGATTGTTCATCGTAAGGTTCCGCCATTCCATGATGATCCGGTTGCCGGGGTCCGTCTTGCTCCCCAAGCCTCCATAGGACCGGAGCTCGTCTTTCTGCGCCTGCGTACCGGGGAAGTGCTGTTTGGTCAACAGGTCCTTCCCCTGCCACCAGCCCAGCATGCCGGACGTCGGCATCATGGACCGGACCCAGTCGCCGATGCTGAGCCCGCTCAGGTCCTGTCCATGCGCCGCGGCTCCGGCGGGGAAGACGCCGTCGGTGCTGGCAATTCGTACGGCGCTCAGGGAGTTGATCGTCTCCATCAGGGCGGAGAGGAACTTCTTCTGCGGGATCTCGCCGCCGTACTCCTTCGTCACCTCGAGCAGGATCTTGGAGTAGTCCGTGCGCGCCAGGAGCAGGGCCTGGCTCTGGGACAGCGAGCCCCGGAGATCCAGGGGGATCTGCGCCATCAGCGTGATCACGCTCGCCAGCAGGCCCCACTTCCTGGGCGAACGGGGGAACTGCTTCTTCAGCGCCTCGATGGCCGCATGCCAGACCGGCTGGTTCGGCTCCCCCTTGAAGTTGGTCGAGGAGTAGCTGTCGGAGTAGTCGTAGAACGACTCCTGGTTGCCCAGGTTTTGAGGCTTCCTGCCGCGCGCCGTCCCCGACACGACCTTGGGCAGACTCTTGACGCGAACTCCGGCGGTCATCTGCAACTGACCGCGGATCTGGTTATACCGTCCGTTGCTGCAGAATCGTACCCACCGGCTGCCGTTGATCCTGGGGATGTTATTTCCCTGTACCCACTGGCCGCGATTCGCGGGTGCGGTCAGAGCCTTGATGTCGTCCACCACTTCGCGGGCCGCTCGCAGGATCCCCTGGACCGCGTTGTCATCGTCTTCGTCGATCTCGTGGAGGATGAACTCCACTTGGGAGCCGCCGTTCGCGTTGATGTCCGCGGTGAGGGAATATCCGGTGTTCTTCTTGATCACCTCTCCCTTGCCGTGGGCCACCCAGGCGTTGTTGGAGAACCAGGCGGTGCTCTTCTGGGTCTCGATGGTCCCGATCTCGTATTCGAAGCCCACCTTCCGCAGGATCACGCCGTTGGCCGGCCCGGTGGAAGGAGTGGGTGCCAGAGGCTTCCCAGGAGGGAGGATGGGGGCCTGCGGCTGCAGCCTCCGGGCCTGCACCACGGCGGCCTGCACGTGCGGGGCGGCCGGCCGGCCCGATTGCGCCGGTTCCCTCCGGGGCTGGACGAGCCCTCCGGGCGGTACCCTGGGAGCCGGGGCCTGATGCGCCGCCGCCTGCAGGCCCAGCCTCTCCGCTTCCGCTTCCAGCGCCGGGTCCTGGACCACCGCCACGCCGCTGCCGAACGGATTTCGCACCCGCCCCGCCCGCTGCTGCACCACGTGGGTCAGCTCGTGGCCGAGGAGCCGCTGCCCGTGCGAGGTGCCGGGGTCGTACTGCCCTGGCGCGAAGTGGATGGAGGGTCCCAGGGTGAAGGCCAGTGCCCCGATCGACTTTGCCTGTATGCCGACGTGAACGCGCACGTCGGAGAAGTCCGTGTTGAAGAAAGACTCCATCTTCCGGCGCACGGTCTCCGGCAACGGCCGGCCCGGGCCGGTCTGAGTCAGCGCGATCGTCGCAGGGATCTGAAAGGCGTTGCCGATCCGGCTGGGCTGCGCGACCTGTCCTCGCGGAGTGGCCGGTCCCTGCGGGTGATGGGAAAGGGTGGGCGCGGACGGGACGGCGAACGCGGGCTGAGACCCCAGGAAGCGGCCCTGCAGAACCAGGCCCGAAGCGCGGAATCGGATCATACCTCTAGCCTACCAGCCGTTGCCAGAAAAGGATCGCCGTCACCAGCAGGCCGATCACCACCACCGCCGCCCGCGCCTTCTCCTTGCCGATGCGCCGGGCGAAGCGGGCACCGAGGTAGCCCCCCAGGGTCGCGCCGGCGATGATGACGAGCGCCGCCGGCCAGACCACCGCGCCCTTGAAGATGAAGTAGCCGGCCGCCACGGCGTTGATGCAGAAGCCGAAGAAGTTCTTGAGCCCGTTGGCCGCGTGGATGTTCGACAGGCCCAGGAACCCGAGCAGCGCCAGCATCAGGATACCGATCCCCGCGCCGAAATAGCCGCCGTAGATGGCGACCCCGAGCTGCAGGATCACGGCCAGGGCCCAGCGTCCTGACGTGGGAGGGCCGCCCACGGTCTCGGCCTGGGAAGCGCTCCGGCGGGAGACGATCCCCTGGACCATGAACAGGGCCGTGGCGAACAGGATGAGGATGGGGGCCAGGAGCTCGAAGGTTTTCTCCGGCGTGCGCAGGAGGAGGACGGAGCCGATAGCGCCGCCGACGAGGCTCGGCACGAACAGCGTCTTCAGCCACTCCCGGTGCTCCCGGACCTCCCGGCGGTAGCCGAACAGGCTGGCCACGGCCCCCGGCAGGAGCGCGACGGTGGAGGTCGCGTTGGCGGCGATGGCGGGCAGCCCGAGGAAGATCAGCGACGGGAAGGTGAGAATCGTCCCGCCCCCCGCCATGGCATTCATGACGCCGGCCCCGAACGAAGCGGCGATGAGGATGAGACCCTGAGGGAGCGTCACGCCCGGGAGGATATATCAGGGCCTGCGCGCTCCACCATGGTATTCTTCTCTCGGACACTCACGGTGTGAGTCACCGTGAGGCAAGTAGGAGCTCCTATGGCTGGTGCTGCTTCCAAGGCGTCGACGGTAGCCTATCTCCACGCTCACGGCATTGAGGTGGCGCCGGAAGATCTGGACCTTCTGGTGAAGGAAGCAGTGTCGCGCCTGCAACTCACCCTCTACCGCCGGAACTCCCGCGCGGATCTCACCCTGGCCGAAGCGGAGGCCCTGGAACGAGGCGGTTTCGTGCTGGAGCCGGACGGTCCTGACGTCGCGGACCCTCTTGCCGAGACCGTGGCCGAGTATGCGGCTCTTCTGAAATCGAGCCTCTCGACCTCCGAGGCCGCCAAGAAGCTGGGAGTGGACCCGAGCCGGATCCGGCAGCGGCTGACGTCGAGCCCGCCCACGCTCTATGGCATCCGGATTGGAACGAGCTGGTACATTCCAGAGTTCCAGTTCGGCGACGGCGGTCTGGTCCGGGGTCTCGGAGAGATCGTCGGGCGCCTCGACCCGGAGCTCCATCCGGTTGCCATCTTCCGCTGGTTTACCAATCCCAATCCAGACCTCTCGACGGACGGTCCCAAGGGCCGGAGCTTGAGTCCCCGTGACTGGCTGCGGCTCGGGCTCCCGATCCCGCCTGTCGTCGAGCTCGCCTCGAATCTGTAACCGGAACCCTTGGCCAAACTCCCGGAACCGCCTCCGGCGGCCGATCTGGCCCGCACCGCTCCGGATTGGCAGGATCTGCCCGCGGGCACGACCCTGTGGCGTCTCTATTTTCGGGGAGGAAAGCACCCGACCTTCTGGAATTCCTTTCGCACTTTCGGTCCCTTGTCCGGCCGGTTCGACCCTCATGTTCCGCCTCCAGGGGCTCAGGAGAGGGCGATTCTCTATGCCGCGGGGCGCGGTCCGACCTGTCTGGCCGAGGTCTTCCAGGATATGCGGGTGATCGACCGGGGTGCGAGAGACCCCTGGCTGGCCGGGTTCACTCTCCAATCCTCCCTCAGGCTGTTGGACCTCACAGGATCCTGGCCCACGCGGGCCGGGGCGTCGATGGCAATCAATTCGGGGCCGCGCCCGCGCGCCCAGATATGGTCGCGAGCCATCTACGAGGCTTATCCCGAAGGGCAGGGGTGCCACTATGCCTCATCGATGTATCGGAACCTGCCCACCGTCGCGCTCTACGAAAGAGCGCTCCCGGCCCTGCCTCCCGCACCGGTCTTCCATCGCCCGTTGAGCGATCCGGCCCTCCTGCCCGTCCTGAAGCGAGTGGCCCGGGACCTCGGCTACGGCCTCGTCTGAGCCGGTCCGCTCAACGCCGGCTCGAGCTTCTCCGCCGTGGTTTCGAGGAGCTTAGCCGTCTCCGCGTCGTAGGGGTTCAGCAGGTTGGACTTGGTGAGATAAAAGCTGGACCGTTCGTAGTCGCCGCGCTCGTAGTAGACCGTGCCGAGGCCCTTGAGAGAATCGGCGATCTCGACGTGGGGACGGTGGGGGAGCTCGAGCACCCGCTCCCAGAGCTTCACGGCCCCTTCGGCCATCCCCTGGGCCTTGAGGCTCCAGGCCATGCCGTTGAGGGCGCCGTAGTTGCTGGGCCACCGGAGGAGCACCTGCTCGAAGGCCGATTGGGCTTCCCGCGGGGTGGCAATCCTGAGCAGGCACCAGCCCCGGCCCAGCAGAGCCGCGCCGTCCTGGGGGTCGCGCTGGAGCGTCCGGCTGAAGGCGGTGGAGGCTTCCTCGTAGCGCTTGGTGTGGTAGAGGCGCCAGCCCAGGGCGGCCTCCGCGTTCCGGCTCGCCAGATAGGTGGGCTCGAGCTGGAGCCGCAACTCCGGTGTGAGACCGCCGGCGCGGACCGCCTGGTCCATCACTCGGACGTAGGGATCGTCCGGCAGATCGCGGGCCAGTTGCCGCACCAGGGGGACGGCGTCTTCGAACCGGTTTTCCAACAGGGCCAACCGGGCGAAGGCCCTCTCCCTCTTGCCCGCCTTCTTCCAGTACTCGCCGGCCTGGGACCAATTCCCCGAATAGAAGCTGATGTCTCCGAGCAGGTGGTAGGCCCGTGTGTAGTCTGGATCGATCTCCAGACAGTGCCGGGCCGACCGCTCGGCCTCGACGGTCTGGCCGCCGTAGAACTGGGCCAGGGCCAAGGCGTCCCAGGTGTCGATCAGGCCCGGCGCCATCTCGGTCGCCATGTCGAGATAGGCCCATGCCTTATCGAGCTCCTTGACGTTCATGAACTTGCGCGCCTGGGCCGCGAGCATCACGGCGCGCTCCTCGCGCACCTTGGCGGCGGCGGGGGCCCTCTGGCCCGCCGAGTACCGGAAGAAGAGCCACGAGCTGCCGCCGCCCACGAGCAGGCCAAGGATCAGGGCCGCCAGGGCGAGCCGCCAGCGCCTGCGGCGGTCTTCGTCATCTCGAAGCGAATGGATGAGGTCGGGATCGGCAAGGCCGTCGAGGAAGCGGTCGAGACGTTCCGTCTCGGTCTTCGGCTTGTCGCCGCCGCTGCCTCCCGATAGGACTCTGAACTTCCTGGTCGTCGCCACGTGTTTCTATTCGCGCCTCTCCAATAGGTCAATACGACCGCGGGGAGCTAATGTTTTCCACGGCGACGTTGAGCGCGTCGATCACTCTGGAGTCGTAGGGGTATCTCCGCACGAGCTGGGCGAAGTAGATGGCGGCCTCGTTGTAGTCGCCGAGCTCATAGTAGGTCCAGGCCAGGCCCGGGGTGCCATAGTTGACGCCGGGATAACGCTGGGACATGTCCCGCCAGACCGTGAGGGCCTCGCCGATCCGCCCTTCGTTCTTCAGGCAGCTCGCCAGGCCGTTCAGGGAGTGCACATGGTCGTTGTCCAGGCGCAGGGCGCGCTCGAAGTAGGCCTTGGCCTCCTGGGTGCGGTCCAGGGCGAGCAGGGCCCCGCCCATGCCGCTCAAGGCGTTCACGTCGTGGGGCACCCTGGCGAGGGCCTTGCCGAAAGCGCTGGCAGCCTCCTCGTACCGCTCCCGCTTGGACAGGCGCCAGCCCAGATCCGCCCAGGAAGACAGGCCCGTGGGCTCGGGCTCGAGCAGCGAGCGGAGCCCCGAATCCAGGCGGTGGGACTTGGCCGCTTGCGCCATCCGGTCCAGCAGATCGTTGCCGGGGGCGTCGCCGCCGAGCAATGGCGCCAGGCGGCTCTCGGCCTCGTGGAACCTGCCCTGGAGCAGATAGAGACGGGCGAGCTGCTGGCTCAGGCCGCCCCGCAGCCAGGCCGCTTCCGCCTTGTGCTGCTCGCCCCGGCGGAGATAGAGATTGCCAAGCCCCTGGAGTGCCGCCGTGCTCTCCGGCTCCAAGGCGAGAGCCCGCCCAAACGCCTTCTCGGCCAGCTCTGATTGATAGTTTTTCAACTGGCAACCGGCCAGCTCGGTCCAGGCGTCCGCGGAATCCGGAGTCAGCCGGGTCGCCAGGGTGAAGCTGGCCAGGGCTTCGTTGTACCGGTCCTTGGCCATGAGCTCCCGGCCCTGCTCGATGAGCAGCAGCGCTTTCTGCCGGTCCGGCGACGCTTTTTGCCGATCCGGATCGACGGAGGAGATCCTGCTTTCGAGCTCCGCGGCACGCAGGAGGTCGGACAGCCAGAGGGAGGGAAGGACGGCGGCCAGCCCGAGGAGGAGGGCGAGGCCCCATCCCAGCTTCTTGCGCCGAAGGCCATTCTCGTCCTTCCGAAGGGAGGCCACCAGAAGGGGATCGGGATCACAGAGGAAACGATCGAGCTGCTCGGCTTCCCTGGCCGCATACCGCCCGCCGCCCCGGACGATATGGAAGGGGCGCCGCCTTTCCGATGTCGGATGGCCTGGCTTCATGGTGTCACCGTCCTAAGCATAGAGGATTTCGCTCCAGATGCTGCCGGGGAGAGGAATCGCTCATCTCAATCTACGCAAAAGTGAGACCAAGGTTACCAGGAAACCAGGGCGGGGGGGAACGGCGAGGAGGGGGCGGAGAGCCCCCTCCTGGAGCTTACGGCGGGGGGCTCAGATGGCCTTGATCAGACGGGCCGCGGCTTCGGTTTTTTCCTTCTCGCCGAAGACCTCGTCCGTACCCCCGTTGCTCTCCATGATCACCTGGCGCAGGGAGTCGATGATCTTGTCGAGCCGCGATCGGACGGTGGGGTAGGACACCCCCGCCTGCTCGGCGATCGCCTTGAGGTTGCCGCTGGCAAGGACGAACATCTCGATGAAACGCTGGTGCTCCACGGGCAGCCGCGCCAGCCGCGGAGCCGGGAAATCAGCGTCGATGGATACCTCGCAGGAGGGGCAAGTCATCCGGGTTACCTGCATGGCCCGGTCGCAGTAGGGACAATGATTGGTGACGGGTTCAGAAGACATGATTTTTTTGGGGTGGTGGTTAGCTCTCGGAAAAAGAGTACAGCCGTCCTCCAGCGGTGTCAATCTTGTCCTCACCTGAGGGCAGGAAATGGTGTTGGAAAGCATAGGATTCAGGGCATTCTCCCTCGATCTTATGAAAACGGGGTGTTACACGTCCGTTCTTCCCTCCTGGGAGCTCTCCGGGATCTTTTCTCGCGCACCGATGTGGCGGCGGCCTTGCCCCTGCCCAGATCTTTCAGCGGAAGCTGAGGGAAAGGGTCGGGAGGGGATGCCTCCGGCTCGTTATTCTAATTTAACGCACTACTTATGTATATGGCAGTATCATCTGCCATCCGTTAAAAAGGAGCACGCGATGCAAAACCTTCTTCGTGGTCTGGCCATGGCCGGGATACTGGCGGTTGCCTGGGCCGGTGCGCTGCCTGCGACGCCTTTTCCCAAGCTGATGGCGTGCGCTGATCCTCCTGGCGGGCACTGCAGCGTCAGCGACGACATCAACTGCGCGACCCGATCGCAGTGCCCCAGCGGGGAGACCTGCGTTTGTAACTGATCTCCTCCCTCGGGAGGGAGCGCTCCCCTCCCGAGGGAAAGCCCACCGTCGGCTTTTCCCTACGATCCCGTCGTCTTTTCAGGACGCCAGAGGCTGAAATGCCCCCGTTTTCCGGCCTGAACCCGGCCTGAACCTGGCCTAAACCCCTGGCACCGGGTTTGCCGTATACGAAGAGGAGAGACGAGTGAGGGAAATGAAACCTTGGCTTCGTTGTAACCATCGAAGGCGATGAAGAGCCTGAAGGAGTGGCGAGATCTTTTTCGAAAGGCGGAACGGTCATGACGAAAGAATTCGTGAAGATGATGGCGCTGTCTCTCACGTCCGTCCTGCTGCTGATCGCGGCGGCCACTCTCTCAGCCTCGGGGATGTAACTCGCCCGGCGCGACGAAGGGTTCCGCTCCCGGGTACTCTAGGGAGCGTGAAATTGACTGATATTTGGACGAGCAAGCGGACGAATAAACCCGGGAGGACAGGCTTCCGCCCCTCCCTTCCGGTTCTCCTTCTGGCGGCCCTCCTCCTCCACGCCGTGCCGGCGCTCAGCGCCGGCCGGCTCCTGCCTTCGGCGTTGCGCACCCTGAGCCTCGATCTCCCCGGAGCCCCGGCCGCCGTGGTCTCGGCCGACGTCGACGGCGACGGCCGGCGCGATCTCGCGGTGGTCGTGGCGTTCAACCAGTGGGACGAGATCGCCATCACCGAGAGCAGCACCATGGACGACGTCGAGGGGCTGGTGGAGGTGATGACCATCGTGCCGGCGGTGATCGACCGGCGGGAGGTGCGGGTCTACCGCGCCCGGCCGGATGGCTCCTACGAGCCGCCCCGCGCGGCCGCGCTCCCGCTCTCCGTGCTGTCCCTGGAGGCCGGGCCGCCGGGGACGCCGGTGGTCGCCCTCACGGACGAGGGCGCCAGCGTCCTGCGTCTCGACGCCGGCGGTGTGCCGCGCCTGGAGCCCTGGATCGCCGATCCGCCGGTGATGGCCGGCACCGGGAACTTCCTCGGCGACCTGAGCCTGGTGCGCGACCTCAACGGCGACGGCGTCGCGGACCTGCTGCTGCCGGCGCGCGGCGGCCTCGCCGTCTATCTCGGCCGGGACGAAGGGAAGGGGCTCGCGCGAAGGGCCGCCTCCCGTCTGCCCGTGCCCGGCGACGTGTACCGGTCGACGGGCGATCTCGAGCGCCGCTATCCGCTGCCACAGATCCAGGACGTCACGGGCGACGGCCGCCCGGACCTCGTCTTCCGCGATCCGGTCAAGCGCTGGCGCTCCGTCTGGGTGGCCCGCAACGGCGGGCAGGGGCGCTTTCTGGAGGCCGTCGAGATCTCGCTGGGCACGGGCAAACCCCGCGACCCCAATCCCGTCTGGCTGGGCGATCTGGACGGCAACGGCCTGGCCGAGGTGGTGTTCCGCCAGAGTCTGGACGATCCCAAGAGCGGCGGCATCCGCAAGGAGTTGGAGAAGGCGCGCCAGCCCCATTCCCGGCTCACCTTCCGCCGTCTGAGCAAGGATCTGGCCCCGGAGAAGACCCCCTACCGCACCTTCGACATCACCGGCTGGGGCTTCGAGGCCGGGGACGGCGGATCCTCCGGAGGCGGCGGAGGCGGGGATAGCGTCGAGGTCGAGGTCGACCTGCCGGGCGGCTTCCGGGACCTCAACGGCGACCGCCGGCCGGACCTGGTCACCATCACGATGGACCTCGGCCTGACGAAGCTCCTGGGCAGCCTCGCCACCAAGCGGTTGACCGTCGGGCTCGACTTCCACATCTGGTGCCAGCAGCCGGACGGCGCCTTCCGGGCGGTCAAGGGGCTCGACCTCTCGGGCAGCTTCAGCTTCAACCTGAACGATCTGCGGGTGAGCCAGTTGTCGCTGTTCTCAGGGGATTTCGACGGCGACGGCCGCGCCGATTTCGTCCAACTCGGCCGCGGCAAGCGGGTGACGATCCAGCGCGGCCGGGCGGACTGCTCGTTCCCCGCCAATCCGGACATGGCCTTCGATCTGCGCGCCGAGCCGCGAAACCTCTCCCTGGTGCAGATCCGCGACCTGGACGGCGACGGCCGCTCCGACCTCCTCGTCGTCCAGCCCCAGCAGGCGCCGGAGGCAGGATTCGTGGCGCCGGTGCGGCTGGATCTGTATCTGAGCGGGGGTGCCAAGTGAAAAATCCCCTGCTGCCCCTGCTGTTCCTGGCCTCGTCCGCCGCCGCCCAGTCCTTCACCGTCCCTCTCCCCGGCACCCTGGTGCGGGCCACCGCCGCGACGGGTCCGGACGGCCGGCCGGGAGTCGCGCTGCTGGTCGCCGCGAGGCCGGACCGGAAGGGTGAGAAGACGCTGCTCTTCCTCGATCCGGAGCGGCGGGCCGTGGTGCGTCTGGCGGGCGGGCTGCACGAGGAGGTCAACACCCTGACCGGTTTCGACTTGGCGGGCAACGGCGCCGTGGCGCCCATCGCGGGCATGCCGGGCGTCCTCTTCACCCCGGGCGGCGGCAGCGCGCGCAAGGTGCTGGACCAGCCGGACCTGGATCTGCGCTCCGTCTCCGGAGCCACGGCGGGCCGGCCGTGGCTGGCCGCCGCCCGCGCCGGCCTCCTCGAGCTGCTGGCGGCCGCGCCCGGGGGCGGTCTCGTTCGTCAGCAGTCGTTCCCGTTGCCGGTCAAGGCCCAGCGGCTGCGCTGGGGGCTGCGCCTGACGAGCCCGCCGGTGGCCGTGCTGCCCGGCGATCCGGCCCTCTTCGCCGTCGGTCCGGAGCCGGTGGGCCGGCGGCGGCTCAAGACGTTGCTCATCCCGGCCGGCGGAGGCGAGACCTTCGAGTCCTGGTCGCTCCTGCCCATGGACGAGCGGCTGATGTCCGACCGGCGCTACCTCCGGCTCGACGGCGAGCCGGTCCTGGCGGCCACGACTTTCGAGAAGATCGGGCTTCTCGCCAGGAAGCGGTTCCGCCTCTTCGTCCTGAAGCAGGACCGGTCCCGTAAGGGCACCGCTCCCACCCTCGCGGTCGAGACCGACTGTCCCATCTGGTATCCGCTGGACGCCGTCGCGGCCGACGCGGACGGAGACGGCCGGCAGGACCTCGTCATCGCCCATCCGGGAGGCCTGCGGGGAAGAGAGACGATCGTCTGGGCCTACCGGGGACTCGGGGGAGGAAGGCTCGCTCCCAACCCGCGGCGATGGAAGCTGAACGATGAGGCCAGCGACTGGCTCTACGGGCCGGACCTGACCGCCGACGGCGTGCCCGACTTCCTCGTCTACGTGAAGGACCGCCTCCTCCTCTACGCGGGAGATCCCAAGGGCGGGCGTCCGCTGGCAGGAAAGCCCGTCTGGGCCGTCAAGGTGCCCGGCGCCCCGACGAAGACTGGCAAGGAGGGTAACGATGAGGAAGGCCCCGGCGAAGAGGCCCCCGGCCCGGACCGCGAGCGCCTCGTCCAGGCCTTCGACCTCCCGGGCGGCGGACGGGTCGTCTTCGCCCAAGGGTTTCAGAAGGACGGGAAGAGCGTGCTCACCGTCGTTTCGCGGAAGTAGTTAAAGAACTTTCAAGTCCGCTTGGGCCTGAGCGACCGCCTTAACGGCGGCTTCCAGCTGCTGGAACAGCGCCTGCCGGCGGATCGAGATCTGGTGCCTGAGTTTTTCTAACTCGGAAGCGCCCGCAAGCAGCGCCGTCTCGATCTGGTCCTTCCGGGCCGCGAGAACCCGGTCCACGGCCGCAACGTAGGCGGGGGCGACGCCTTTCGAGGGGTCGAAGACGAATTTGACCTCGATGGACTGGCGCCACCTCATCAGCGTATCCGTGAGAACCGGACCGAAGCCGGGAATTTGGAGGATGTCTCGCTTCTTAATGTCGGCCGCAGTCTCGATGCCATAGGACTGAAGGGTCGCCGTGCGGCCCTGGCTAATCCCGGAGATCTCCGCCTTGTCGATTCGGTGCCTGTCGAGGAATCTCTCCATCTGGATATTTCGCCGGTCTGCCTCTAAGGCGGCGAGCTTTCGGGTCCGAAGGGAAGAAAAGTCTAGATACTCCTTCCGCAGCATCTCAAGTTCAGTAAGCTTGATCTGAAACGGAGCATCGCCGGCCTGCAGAGGCCAGAGGTCTCCGAGTTGTTTCAGGTGCTCCCGGGCGTCTTTTAGACGCATTCGGACCTCCCGATGATCGGGGCTCTCATAGCCCATCATCCCGGCCGCCAAGGCGATTGACAGCGCGATGGCCCAAGCCGCGGAGCAGCCATCCAAATAGAACCCTTGAGCCGCGACGGCAACGATCACCAAAGCTGCGACGGCTTCATGGCCCTTCTTCCGCTTTGCAGCTGCGAGAGTTCCCGCGGAAGGCTGTGCCGGGTATACGGCAGGGTCCGGTATGGCGGGCAGCGCACCCGGAACCGGCGTGGCTGAGATTCGGGCCCAGACAGCGGTGAGGTCGAAAACGGTACCGGGGGTTTGGACGGAGACGCAGTAGAAGAAAATCGTCCCTGATCGGACCTCCAGGTCGCACCACGGACAGGCCGCCAGGCCGGCCAAGTATAGGTGGGCGGAGTTGCGGCTGCACTTCGTGGTCCTAACCGCCTCGAGGGCTGCCACCCAGTCGGAGGCCCGAGGGCGGACCCCGCCCTGAGCGGCTTGGGGAGAGAAGGTCCGCTCGAACAACGCGGCAACGGACTGCGAGACGGCCGCGAGAGAGAGCGTGTTGGGCGGTTGGCGCATCTGCCGGGACGAGGCCGTGGCGCCGTAGGCGAAGCGGTGCTCGCGGATGGCCTTCTCGATCGGCATGTCCCCCGGACCCAGATAGTGCCCCGAGTAGGGATGGCGCCCCATGAACAGGATCTGGAAGATCACGACCGCGAGACCGAAGCCGTCATGGCTCTCTGTACGGAGAACGCGCAGAGAGCCGCCCTGCAGCTCCGGTGGAACATGGGTGGACACGCCCACCTCGCAGAGGTACTGGCGGCCATTGGCCTGCACCTGGAAGCTGTCGCAGTCGATCAGCCGGACGGTCGCTTGATTGGAGACCAGAACGTTGCCGTGGTTGACGTCTCCCACGAGATGACCGTGCTCATGGACCACGGCGAAAGCCCGGGCTAAGTTGGCGGCCGAGCGGAGCAGGAACTGCCAGTTGGCCGAGGGGAACGAGTTGAGGCGGCTCTTCGGGCTGTAGAGGTTGTGGATCTCCTGGTACCCGGAGACCTTGGGCATGACCAAACCCGAGACCTCGGCGCCGGGCCGGCGGTGGCAGGTTTCCACGGGCCAAGCGGCCACCTGGGTCAGCGGCTCGGTCTTGAGCCCCACCATCTTCCGAATTTTTTCCGCTCGTTCCGGCGGGATTGGCTGGTGATAGACCTTGGCGGCCAGCTTGGGATCATTAGCGAGCTCGTAGACCTCCCCTTCGCCGCCTCGTCCGATGCGGCGGCCGAAGGGGAGGAGCCTGCCGTGGCTATCGTAGATCTTCGGAGGTGTCTGCAAGGTGAAGCCGTGCGGCCAGAATCAAGGTCTTGTCGTCATCCGTGCGCTCGTTGACCGTCGGAGAGGCCAGATAGGCCGCAAGCTTGGCGGAGAGCGACTCGGGGGATTCGGCCTCCGCCGAGCGTACCGCCGCCAGCAGGGAACGGAAGAACGGAGAGTGAGCGGTCCGGGTCTGGTAGTGAAGGGCGAGGCGCTGGAGACCGTCGGAGAAGAGGACGATCTCGTCGATACACCGCTCGCACAGCTCGAATTGAAGGTGATCCGCGGCTTGGGGGTCGGTCGCGAAGAACGTGAGGTTCTCGTACTCGCCTGTGTCCGGCCAGAAGACCCAGGCGTAGTCGTCACCGTCGGAAACGACCATGGCGCCATCCCCGATCTGGAAGAAAGCGGCGTGGCTGGTCCCCACGACAGCCGCAACCAGAGTGCAGGCGAAATCCCTCGGCATCACACCTTCGGAGTCGGCACGGACTCCGATCTCGCTCTGGAAGCGAACCAGCCAGTCGCTGACCACCTCCCGGGAGAGGTCGCTGACCGGGCGGCCGGTCTCGCAGAGCGCTCGTACCTCTGCCACCACGAGAGCGCAGGCGAGTTGGGCGCCTTCTTCCGACCTTGACGCGCTGCCTGCGCCGTCTGCCACCACGGCGACGAGGATCGGCTCCCCCGTTGCGGAGAGGAGGAGGTCACAGGCGTGGGCGTCCTGGCAGGATGAGCCGAGCTTCGCGTGCGACGTGCCAAGGGACGAGGCGGCCGCGTATCGCCAGGAGTCCGGCATCATCCCGCGCTGGCCCAACCATCCGGAGCGGCGGGATTCTGCATGGGCACCTGATCGCCCGGAGTTGAGCGGGAGACGGAGCCCATGGAATTTGAAAGCCACGAGAACAGGTCACGGAATCGTAAGCCCTTGAGCTTCAAGGGTTCGCGCACCGAGATCTGCCGCAGCACTCCCATGTCGGCGCCCTCGATGCCCACAGCAAAGAACATGAACGACTTCGATTCCTCGCCCGCCCGGACGAGTTCCGCAGCGTGCGACCAGGAGTCCGTGGGGGCGCCATCCGTGATCAGGAAGACCCAGGGGCGGTAATAGGAAACATGCTGTTTGTAGATTTCCTTGCGCTGGCGGAGCATCTCCAGTGCTCTTTCGATGGCCTGCCCCATGGGTGTGTCGCCACTGGCCGTGAGGGTAGGTGGCTGGAAGCCATCGGCGGTCTGGAACTCCGTCACGACCTGGACGGGACCAAACGTGACGATGGCGATCTCGACACGCTTGACGGCCATGGCATCCACCATGAGCTCGTCTTTGAACGTCTTCAAGCCTTCATTGAGCTCGCGGATCGGCTGACCGTTCATCGAGCCCGAGGTGTCGAGGAGGAGGAGGCAGGCGCACCTCGGCTCGGGGTTTTCTGCAAACTCGGCGGAGAAGAAGGGAATCTGGTCAAGATCGGACATTGGAGGCTCCCTGGTTGTCTCGGGTTCGGCTACACACCAACAACTCCCGCGGGAGGCGCTTGGGCCTCCGCGAGTGATCGCTCTGGCGCGACCACTTCCAGTGGGATTAAGACAAGATTCTACTGGATCTAGGGTATGGAGGGACAAGGGCAAGATTCCCCCGATCCAATAAGTTCGTCCACAGCCTCTAGAAACTCGCCTTCGGGCCACTCGCCTTCTCGCAAGACGATACTAACGCCGGTCAGGCTATGCCGGCCCTCCAGGGCTCGGGAGGTCGAGAACCGCTGTTCCCCGGGGTTGACACCCCGGGCTGGCCAAATTTCGCCCTTTCAGGGCGGCGGGTCTCCACCATCCGAATCGCCGCGTCGGCAGTGAATCTGTATAAAAGGGGTGGGCTCAACCCTGGGCTACACGCCGGCGCCTCTCTGAGGCTCATCCATGGAACGCCTCTGCCTGGGCATACGGATCTCGGCCTTCGTAAAGAAGGCCTCATCCAACAGCGGGATGTCCGAGGCGTCGATCTCCTCGTCCTTCATGGTATCGACGCGATCCCAATCCGTGCGGGAAAGCCTTGGCTTCTTCCTCATACTCACACTCCGCGCCGCCGGAAGCACGTCAGCACATGATCGTCCACCATCCCGACGGCCTGCATGAAGGCGTAGCAGATGGTGGAGCCGACGAAGCCGAAGCCGCGGCGCTTCAGCTCCTTGCTCAGGGCCTTGGACTCGGCCGTCTCGGGGAGGATCTCTTTCAGGCTCCGCCAGTGGTTGACCTTGGGCGAGCCGCCTACGAAGGGCCAGAGGAAGGCGTCGAGGCTGCCCGTCTCCTCGACAAGGGCGAGATAGGCCCGGGCGTTCTTGATGGCGGCCGCCACCTTGGCGCGGTTGCGGATGATCCCCGGATCGGCGAGCAGCCGGGCCACGTCCTTCTCGCCATAGCGGGCGATCCGCTCGGGATCGAAGCCCTCGAAGGCCTGCCGGTAGGTCTCCCGGCGCTTGAGGATCGTGATCCACGAGAGACCGGCTTGCGCCCCTTCCAGGATCAGCATCTCGAACAGGCGCCGGTCGTCGTGCACCGGCACGCCCCACTCCTTGTCGTGGTAGGCGAGGTAGAGAGGGTCCGAGGTGGCCCAGGCGCAGCGGGGGAGGGAGGGATCGGGTGCCGTGGTCATGGGAAGGCGATATATCACGTCACCCCTCCCGGCGACATTGGCGACATTGGCGGCATCAGGAAAAGCGGTAGGCTGTTGCCGTCCCGCCCGGCGGGGGAAAGGAGCAGGCTTATGACAGAGGGGATGACAGAGAGGACGACCGGTACGAATCTCCAGGTCCGGCTTGCGGCACGGCCCAAGGGACTGCCCAAGGACAGCGATTTCCAGCTCACGGAGGAGGCCATCCCGCAGCCGGGCGAGGGGGAGATCCTGGTGCGGAACACCCTCCTGTCCCTCGATCCCGCCATGCGCGGGTGGATGAACGACGTCCGGAGCTACGTGCCGCCGATCGGGATCGGGGAGGTGATGCGCGGCCTCACGGTGGGCGAGGTGGTGGACTCGCGGCATCCGGATTTCTCTCCGGGCGACGCGGTGACCGGGGTGCTCGGCTGGCAACGCTTCGCCGTCGCGCGTGGCAAGGACCTGACCCGCATCCCCCCCGAGGTGCCGCCGCGGCTCGCCATGGGCCCCCTCGGCATGACGGGGATGACGGCCTACTTCGGCCTGCTGGAGGTGGGCGCGGCCAAGGCGGGCGACACGGTGCTGGTCTCCGGCGCCGGCGGCGCCGTGGGGTCGATGGTGGGGCAGATAGCCAGGATCCGCGGCTGCCGGTCCGTGGGCATCGCGGGCACCGACGAGAAGTGCCGCTGGGTCACGGAGGAGCTGGGCTTCGACGCCGCCATCAACTACAAGACCACGCCCGATCTCCACGAGGAGATCCGCCGCACCTGTCCCCAGGGAGTCGACGTGTATTTCGACAACGTCGGCGGCGACATCCTGGACACGGCCCTGCGCAATCTCGCCATGCGCGCGCGGGTGGTGATCTGCGGCGCTATCTCGCAGTACAACGCCACGGAGCCGGCGAAGGGCCCGAGCAACTACATGATGCTCCTCGTCCAGAGGGCCCGCATGGAGGGCTTCCTGGTGTTCGACTACGTGGCCCGCTTCCCGGAGGCGCAGGCCGAGATGGGCCGGTGGATCGCGGAGGGGAAGCTGCGCCACCGCGAGGACGTCGTCGAGGGCCTGGAGAACGCCCCCCGGGCCCTCCTGAGGCTCTTCGACGGCAGCAACATGGGGAAGCTGGTGGTGCGGATCTAGGGGCCTCCCCCGCGCCGCGGCAGGCGGATGCGCGACTGCCCCCAGATGCGGAGCAGCCGCCTCCAGAGCCGTCTCATTGCGGACCTCCGGCCGCCTTGAGCCGCGCCAGCCGCTCCTCGACGGCGTCGGACACGGCGTCCGCGTCGAAGCGCCGCCGCAGGTCCTCGCCGGAGAGCTCGTCGTCGATCCTCTGATAGTTGCGCTCGGTGGCGGCGTCCTCCTCGATCCGCCCGCTGATGCGGTCGAACTCGCCGAGGAGGTTGTGGGAGCTGGCGCTGGCCAGCACGCCGCCGATGGCGCGGCGGGCCTCGACCTGCCGCATCTGGGCCTGCACGATCTGAAGGCGGCCGCGGGCCTGCTCGACCCGCTCCTGCATGGCCGCCACGGACTCGCGGACCTCGGCCGTCTCCCGCGACTGCTTCTCGAGCTGCTGGGCGAGCTTGTCGCGCTGGCGCTCGGCCCGCTCGACGCGGCGCAGCGCCTCGCGGGCGCCGGCCTCGTCGGACTTGCCGAGGGCGCGCTCGGCCGCCCGCTGCCACTCGGCGGCGTCCTGGGTGTGGAAGGCGATCTGCGCCCGCAGACGGTCCTCGTTGGCCATGGCCCGGGCCACCGCCCGCTTGGCGGCGTCGAGCTCTTCTTCCATGTCGTGGACGAGCTGGTTCACGCTGCGCTCCGGGTCCTCGATCGCGTCGAGCAGGGCATGGAGGCGGCCCTTCACCAGCAGGTTGAAGCGGTGCAGGATGTTCATGTCAGTTCCTTTCTGGGGAGAAGAACAACGTTCAGCTCCACGCCTGGAGCTCGCGGCCGAAGATGCGGATCTGCTGGAGGACCCCCTCGCGCTGGTATTCGAGCCAGGCCGCGGCCGCCATCAGGGCGAGGCCGAAGGCGAGGCCCAGCACCCAGAGCGCCATGGGGGCCGTGGTGCCGATGCGGAAGACGAAGAAGCCGAGGTCGGTGAGCAGGGCCGCCGTGGAGACGGTGAGCAGGGAGCGGCTGCGCAGCACGAACGAGGCGGCGCCGAAGGCCACCGTCGCCACCAGCAGGGCGGCGAGCCAGCCCCAGGAGATCTCGCCCGAGAGGGCCACGATGGGGGTGGCGTAGATGCAGGAGGCGCCGGCGGCCGTCACGTGCCGGCTCCAGACGGGCCCCAACTCGGTCCGCAGCAGCCAGGCGAGCGACAGCAGGGCGAGCCCCGGCGCCAGGAAGTACAGCTCCATCCCGAGCTGCGTCACGGCGATCACCTTCACCAGGGCCAGGCTTAGGAAGGCCGCCGCGGCGAGGGAGGGGAAGACCGGCCGAGTCTCTCGCGACGCCACGACCGTGTAGAAGAGGCTGACCAGGAAGGTGGCGAGAGCGGGGAGCCATACCGTCCCCGCCCCGGGGATCCGGAGAAGCGACAGGGCACCGGCCACGACGGGTAGCGCGAGGCCCATCTGACGGCAGGAGGGGGAGAAGATGGACCCGAGCTCCGTGCGCGTCAGGAAGGCGCCGAGGACGTACTGGACCACGCCCACGGCGAGCAGGACGTACGGCGCGAGGCCGCTGCCGAAGTAGAGCCAGCCGGCGGTGAAGGCATGGAGCACGGCGAGGCCGGCCCAGGCCTGCAGCCACCAGCCGTGGCCGGCGTCGCGGGTGCGGCGGCCATCGAGGAAGGCGGCGGCCGCCCATCCGGCTGCCACGGCGATCATCGCCGCGTCCGCCCAGGTGGCGAGCTCGAAGCGGGTGACGAACGCCACGAGGTATCCGGACAGGGTGAGCGCCTCGAGGACGAGCGACCAGCCTGCCAGGGACTGCCGCCGTCCGAGGGCCTCGATCAGGCCCCGCCAGGCGAGCGCGCAGAGAGCGATCCAGGGGAGCAGGAGCAGGTTCTGGTCGAGGATCGCGACGGGCAGGTCCCGCGCGGGATGACCGCCCGCGGCGGCCAGGATGGCGAGTTGGAGCAGGGGCAGCAGGGTGAGCCGCGCGGGGAAGGCGAGGTGGGGAGCCCAGCCCTCGATCCCGACCCGGGCCAGGAACAGGACGCCGGTCATGGTCAGGGCGAGGACCAGCGCCTCCGGACCGGCGAAGAGCAGGCAGGCCGCCGCCGCGAGGATAAGCCAGACGCGGACCAGGCCGCGCAGCGACAGGGCGGTGAGGACGTCCCAGTCGTCCGTTGCCAGCCCGCAGCGACGGGCCAGCCAATGGCCGGCGGAGCGCCGTGCAGCATAGGCGAGGAGCCCGAGCTCCAGGCCGGTGAGGGTGAGGCAGGTGATGAGGAGCGAGCTCCAGGGCCGGTTGCCGCTGGCGAAGAGGAGTTGGACGGGCGCCCAGGCGACCAGCAGGGCCAGCCCGAGGTCGATCCCCTCGTGCCGGTCGCGCTGCCGGTCCGTGAGGCCGTCCCAGAGCAGGGCGAGCCCGGCAAGGAGCAGGATCAGCGGCTCGATGGTGCCCCTCGATCCCACGGGGCTCGTGCAGGCCAGCCAGACGAAGGCTCCGAGGCCGTGGAGGACGGCGAGGGTTCGGGCGGCCCCATGGACGAAGGGAGAGATCCGGCCCTGCTCCCTGGACTGGCGGGCGGCGAGCCAGAAGAGTACGAAGAAGGTCTGGGTCAGGAGAGGCAGCCAGGAGGTGACGCTTCCCATCTCGAGAAGGAGGGCCGCGTGGGAGCCCAACGACAGCATCAGACCGCCCGCCACGACGGCGGGGGGACGGCGAAGGCGATAGCCGGCCACCATCCAGACGGCGCCCGCGAGCATGCCGTCGATTCCCGCTAGAGGCGACGATTCGCCGAACACCCTGTCGATGGCCTGGAGGGCGATCAGCGAGGCGACCCCCAGGACCGGCAGGAGCACGGCTTGCCGGGCCGTCTCGGCATCCACGCCCGTCAGCCGCGAGAGGACGGGCTCGAGGAAGCGGCTCGCCAGGGCGAGAGCCAGGATCGCGGCGCCCGTCACGGTGAGCGCCGGCAAGGTGCCGGAGAGCGTCTGCACGCCAGTGAAGACCAGCGCCGCCAAAGTGAACGGGGCGATCGCGATCGGCTCGATCCGGCGGACGGCGGGCAAGCCGAGAAGGGTGATGCCAAGGGCCGCGGCGAGCAGGGGCGCCGGGTGCGTGGAATCCACGAAGGAGAGCACCGTCATCCCCAGGAGGTGGAGGGCGATCAGGGCGCCGTGCGTCCGGCGGAGCCCTTCGGGGGCCTGCCGCCGCGCGAGCAGGGCCCCGAGGACCGTCAGGCCGGCCAGGAAGCCGGCGTCGTCCCAGCCCGCATGGGGAAGGCCGGGTGCCAGGACGGGAATGGAGTGCCAGGCCACGAACGCCGCCGAGATCCCCAGGGCGTGAATGGCCTCATGGCCGTAGCGCAGGCTCCAGCGCAGGAAGAGGCCAGCCGCGCAGAGGGCCACCAGGGGCAGGCAGCGCCCCGTCGGGTCGAGGCGAGCCAGGGGAACGGCCGCCGCCGTGAAGGAGAACCCGAGGGCGAGCAGGGCGACCGAACGTCCGGGCCAGCGCTGCGGAGCGCGTCCGAGCGATTCCGTGACGGCCCGGTAATACTCCTCGCCCGTGCCGGCGAGGACGATACCCAGCACCGCAAGAGGCAGGGCCAGGAAGGCCGACCGGAGGTCGAGCAGCGACAGGACGCCGGCGTAGAGGACGCCGAGGAGCAGGAACGGCACGAGGTGGACGGGGCGGTCGGCGCCGTCCCGGCGGTCGCGGTGGAAGAAGAAGCGGTTGACGTCCCGGCTGCCGAAGTGGAGGACCAGTCCCAGGACCACGGCTGTCAGCCCATAGAGCGCCTCGGCGGGTCCCGGCCAGCGCTGGCCGAGCCAGGGCACCAGCGGCTGGGCCGCCAGCAGGATTCCCAGGGCGGCGGGGTAGACCTTCCCGGAGTAGCGGAAGATGGAGCGCAGAGCGTGGACCGCGGCGCCGAGGAGAGCGGCGCCGCCGGCGCCGAAGGCCAGCCAGCCCCCAGGGGTGCCGAGCAGCTCCAGGTAGACGGCGCCCCAGGCCAGCACCGGCAGGAGGCCGGTGAACAGGAACAGCATCGCCGCGCCGGCATGAGGCAGTCGCAGACGTTCCCGGGTGACGGTGCCGAGAGCGAAGATCGCCAGCGCTCCGGCGGTCAGGATCAGGAACTGGAGAGGCGCCGGCATCGCCGCCCACTGCGTCTGGACGAGCCGGTAGATCGACACCCCCGTGACCAGGGCGCCCGCCAGCAGCAGCCAGCGGATGCCGGGGCCGGAGCGCAGGCCCTTGTCGGCCGGTCCGGCAGGATCGAATCCCATCTGCGTCGTCGTCTCGTTCATCGGAATCCCTCCTTGGGTTCGGAGCCTTGAAAGGGCAAGGCGGGTGCCATGGGAGGGTGGTGGGGTAAGTTGTTGATTGGAAAGATATTGCTTGACAGGGTGGGGTGGAGGTGCAGTCTGGAGACTGCGGTTGGCGGGTGGGTGGTGCAGTGCGGGGACTGCACCCGGACGCGCTACACTTCCCCCACCCCGTGCACCAAGACCTCCTCCTCTTCACTCACCTGCTGATCTTCGTGACCGGCGCGCTGCTCTATGGCTTCCTGGCCCGCGAGCTGTTCCGGCATCCGCGGGTCCTGCCCGGGCGGCCCATGCGGCTGACGGTGCTGTGCTTCACCGTCTGGTACGGCGGCTGCCTGGTCGACCAGTTGGCGAGCGTCCTGGTCGTCTCGCCGGAGCCGTTCGGGCGGGCGGCGACGGTGCTCGACCTCCTGCGCGGCATTGCCTGGCTGGCCAGCTTCCCTCTCCTCACGCACGGCCTCTGGCGCCTGCTGGAGTACGAAGGGGAGGGGCACCGGCCCAGCCGGTTCTGGCTGGCGCCGGGGTATGCCACCCTGATGCTTTTCGCACCGGCGGTGTGGAACGCCTGGCGGGAGGGCTCGATCCTGCTGTCGGCGGAGGCCCGGGCGGTCTATCCCTGGATCGTGCTCCACGTGACGGTGGCCTCCGTGGCCAGCGCGGGGATGGTGCTGCGTTGGCTGCGGCTCGCCCGGGAGCCCCGGCTCGTCCAGTTCCTGCGCTGGCTGCTGGGGGGCCTCGGCGTCACGGCGGCCTTGATCGCGGCGGGCGGCTTCCTGCGGGTGTGGGGCGGGGAGGCGTGGCGCCTCGCGGTCGAATCCTCCGGCCTGGTGCTCGGCCTGACGTTCCTTTACTTCGTGCAGCGCTACAACCTGCTCCGGCTGTCCATGTCCTACCGCAGCCTGCGGCACTTCCTCGGACTGCTCGCCCTGGTCGGGCTGGTGATGCTGGTGGGCTCGGCCCTGGGGACCGGCGGCACGGCGGAATTCCGGCGCATCGTAGCCTGGGGGATCCTGGCGGCGCTGCTAACCGCGGCCGTCTACACGCCGCTCCAGCAGACCGCCCTGCGCCGATTCGCCTGGCTCCGCCGCCTGCTGGGCGTGGGCATCACAGCCGAGGAGCTGGAAGGGCTCACCCGGCAGCTCCAGTCCCTCGATCTCCCCGAGGACCGGATGCGCGAGCTGACGGCCCGGGAGATCGGCCAGTGGCTCGCCACCCGGGCACGCTTCCTGGAGCCCGGCGCGCTGCCGGTGCTCTGGCAGCACTTCAGCGCCGGCGATCCGGAGCCCCGCGCCTTCAACCGGCTCGACGCTCCGACCCCCGAGCTCGCCGCCCAGCTCCAGCGCGAAGACCTCCAGGCCGCGTTCCCCCTGAAGGTGGCGGGCGAGCTGGCGGGGGTGCTCGTGGTGGAGATCAGCCCCGCCGCCGGCGGCTACCAGGAAGGGGACATGGAGATGGGCGAGCTCGTGCTGCGCCAGCTCGCCGTCTCCCTGGAGGTCCGGCGGCTCCTGGAAGAGCGGCTGTCCGCCGAGCGCCGCTTGGCGGAGCGCGAGCGCCTGAGCCTGCTGGGCATGGTGGCGGCCTCGCTGGCTCACGAGCTCAAGAATCCCCTTTCCGGCATGAAGGCGCTGGCCCAGACCGTCCACGAGGAGCTGGCGGCGGCGGCCCCGGGCAGCGAGCAGGCGCGGGACCTGGCGATGATCGTCGAGCAGATCGACCGCCTGCACGGGGTCTCCCGGGAGATCCTGGACTTCGCCCGCTCGCCGGATTCGCCGGACGGCGAGGGGACGGACCTCGCCGCCCTCCTGCGCGGCACCCTCTACGTGCTGGGCCACCAGGCGCGGCGGCGGGGGATCGAGCTGGACGCGGCCGGCGTCGAGGAGGTCGGCCGTTGCGGGGGCACCAGCGCCACCTGGCAGACGGTTTTGTTCAACCTCCTGCTCAACGCCGCGCAGCACGCTCCGGCCGGCTCCACCGTAAGGGTGCGCCTGAGCCGGAACGGCGGCGGCATCGTCTTCGCCACGGAGAACGCCGGGCCCGCGATCCCGCCGGAGATCGCCGGCCGACTTTTCGAACCATTCGTCACGGACGGCGGCACGGGCCTCGGGCTCGCCCTCGCGGCCCAGCGGGTGCGCGAGCTGGGCGGTACCATCGCGGTGACGAACGAGCCGGAACGGATCGTGTTCCAGGTCCGCCTGGAGGAGGCAGAGCCTTGAGAAAGCCCCGGATCCTGGTCTGCGACGACGAGCCGGTGGCCCGGCGGGGGGCCGTGCGCGCCCTGGGGGCCGAGGCCTACGACTTCCTCGAATGCTCCGGGGGAGGGGAGTGCCTGGAAACCCTGAGCCGGCCCCGGCATGGCGTCGACCTGATCCTGCTGGACCTGCGCATGCCGGGCATGGACGGCATGACGACTCTGGCCCATCTGACGGCGTTGCCAGCGGTATCCGCGGCATCCGCGGCATCCGCGCCGCCGCCGGTGGTGGTGATCACCGCCGACTCCAGCCTGCGCACCGCCATCGACGCCGTCAAGGCCGGGGCCGCGGATTTCCTCTCCAAGCCCTATGAGATCGACGAGCTGCGCTTCGTGGTGGCGAAGACGCTGGAGACGGCCCGGCTCCAGGCCGAGAACCGGCGGCTGGCCGAGGAGGTGCGGCGCCTCGCCGGCTCGCGGCGGCTGTCGGGCGAGTCGCCGGCCATGCGCGCGGTGCTCGACGCCCTGGAGCGGGTGGGGCCGGCCTCGGCCGGCGTGCTGATCCGCGGCGAGTCCGGCACCGGCAAGGAGCTGGTGGCGCGCCGCATCCACGAGTTGAGCGACCGGGTCCGGGGAGCCTTCGTGGCCGTGAACTGCGCCGCCATCCCGGACACGCTGGTCGAGAGCGAGCTCTTCGGCCACCGCCGCGGCGCCTTCACGGGGGCCGACCGCGACCGCCCCGGCAAGTTCCGCCAGGCGGACGGCGGCACCCTCTTCCTCGACGAGGTGGGAGACATGGCTCTCGCGGCCCAGGCCAAGCTGCTGCGGGTCCTCCAGGAGGGGATCGTCGAGCCCCTTGGCGGCGGCGAGCCCGTGGGGGTGGACGTGCGGGTGCTGGCCGCCACTCACCGCGACCTCAAGGCGCTGGCCGCCGAGGGCCGGTTCCGGGAGGACCTGCTGTTCCGCCTGCGGGTGGTGGAGATCGAGCTGCCGCCGCTGCGCGAGCGGGGCGGCGACGTCCTCCTGCTCGCCCGCCAGTTCCTCGCCGCCTCGGCCCGCGCCGGCCTCTCCCTGGCGCCCGAGACCGAGCGGGCGCTCCTCGCCTACTCCTGGCCGGGGAACGTCCGCGAGCTGGGCAACGCCATCGAGCGGGCGACGATCTTCTGCCACGACGGGATCGTGAAGCCGGAGGACCTGCCGCGCGAGGTCGCGGGCGGGGAGGGGAGGCCTGCCGCCGGCTTCCTCGCCTGGGATCCGGAGGACGACTTCGCCACGGCCAAAAAGAAGGTCGTCGACGGCTTCGAGCGGGAGATCATCGCCGCCGCCCTGCGCGAGCACGGCGGCAACGTCTCCCAGGCCGCCCGCCGGCTCGGCCTGCACCGGCAGAACCTCCAGCAGAAGCTGCACGAGCTGGGGATCTCGGCGGAGGCGTATAGGGCAGGTTGACGTTTTCCCCAATGTAGAGACGCCTTGCAGGCGTCTCCTCCGGGGGCGGGAAAATGCTTGGCTTTGTAAGGTCGCCCCGCGGGAACAAATTGGGCTCGGGGAGGCATCGCCGCCCCTGAGACGCCTGCAAGGCGTCTCTACATTGGGGGGTGGAAGATCGAGACCATCGATGCGAGACGAATCCCCCCTCTCCCTCGTATGCTCCCAAGCTATGACCGACCAACTCCGAGATCCAGACCTCGACGAGCTCGTCCGCGAGCTGAACCGCCAGAAAGAAGATGCCGCCCGGGCGGCCGGCGAGGAGCCGTCCCTCGGTTTAGAGGCCCTCAAGCCGGAGCCGCCCTCGTTCCAGCTCCGCAGGCCCTCCCAGTCCCTGGTGGCGGAAGGCGAACCCCTCGACCGCCTGCTCGCCAGCCTCGGCCAGCACGGGGCGAGCGACCTGCTGCTGATCGCCGGTCTGCCGCCGATCTTCCGGGTGAACGGCCGCCTGACGCGGATGGAGGACGCCGCCGCCCTCGAAGGCGAGGAGGTGGGGCGGATGTTCCAGCCCCACCTGGGCAGCAAGGAGCGCCAGGACCTCGACGAGCGGGGCTCGACCGACTTCACTCTGCGGATCGGCCCCAGCCACGACGCCGCTGACGGCTCGGGCTGGCGGTTCCGAGTCAACCTCCACCGCCAGCGCGGCGAGCCGGCGGCGGCGATCCGCTCCCTGCCGACGGAGATCCCGACTCTCGCGGGCCTCAACCTGCCGCCCATCCTGGCCGATCTGGTGAAGCCCAGCCGCGGCCTGGTCCTCGTCTGCGGCCCGACCGGCTCCGGCAAGTCCTCGACGCTGGCTGCCCTGATGGGGGAGATCAACCGCACCCGAACCAGCCACATCGTCACCATCGAGGATCCGATCGAGTACGAGCACCGCTCGATTCGCTCGGTCATCGAGCACGTCGAGGTGGGGCGCGACGCCCGCTCCTTCCACGAGGCGCTGCGGGCTTCGCTGCGGCAGGACCCGGACGTGATCCTGGTGGGCGAGATGCGGGATTTGGAGACGGTGGCGACGGCCCTGACGGCGGCGGAGACCGGGCACCTGGTGCTCTCGACCCTCCACACCAACGACGCGCAGCAGGCCGTCCACCGCATCGTCGACGTCTTCCCGCCGGCCCAGCAGTCGCAGATCCGGCACCAGCTCGCCCTGGCCCTCCATTGCATCGTGGTCCAGCAGCTCGTGCCGAGGGCCGACGGCCGCGGCCGCGTGCCCGCCATCGAGCTGCTGCTGGCCAACTACCCCGTGCGCCACCACATCCGCAGCGACGCCCTGCAGAAGCTCTACAACGAGATCGCCCTCGGCAAGCGGCAGGGCATGGTGTCGCTCGAGGAGTCCCTGGCTCAGCTCGTGCAGACAGGCGCCATCGACCTGGAGGAGGGCCGGATGCGGGCGAGCCATCCCGACGCGTTCGAAGCGCTGGCCCGCCTCTGACGCTCCGGCATTCTCGTCAGATATCGGATATCGTACGTTCCTGAAATCGGGGAGACCGAGACATGAGACCCATCACTGCCAGCGACCTCATGAACCCTGAGGTGCTAACGGTCCGCGACGACCTGACCGTGCGCGAGCTGGCCTCGTTCCTGATCGAGAACGAGATCAGCGGCGCTCCCGTCGCGGACGCCGGCGGCCGGCTGGTGGGCGTCGTCTCCCTGGTGGACGTCGCCGCCGCCGCCACGGGCGAGGACCGGCGCGTGGCGGACGAGGACGGCTCCGGCTTCTTCGGCCGCGACTGGGACGACGGCCTGGACGAGGAGGACGTGGAGGATCTCCCCCTCGACCAGGACGGCCTCCGGGTCGCCGACATCATGAACCCGAAGATCTACTCGGTCACCGAGTACGCCACCGTCTCCGAGGTCGCCTCCCTCATGCTCAAGGGCCACCTCCACCGCGTCCTCGTCACCCGTGAGGACCGCGCGGTGGGGATCATCACCACGTCGGACCTGCTGGGGCTGCTGGTCGGGGAAGATTAGTCCTGGCATCTGCCATGCATTCCCCGACACCCCGAAGCAGTTAACGGGGTGACAGGGGAAACTATGGCGCTCTCGCTCAAGCCGGAGCATTTGAAACGTTACCGGGACATCGCCCGGTTGTTGATCCAGCATGGCCGGGCGGACCTCGTGAAGGCCGCCGACCTCGACCTGCCGGACACGGAGATCGCCGAGGAGGCGGCCGGCGGCGATCCGGAGAAGCTCGCCAGCGACCTGGAGGCGCTGGGGCCGACGTTCATCAAGCTCGGCCAGCTCCTCTCGACCCGCTCGGACCTCCTGCCCGGGCCCTATCTCGACGCCCTGGCGCGCCTCCAGGACCGGGTCGAGCCGTTCTCGTTCGCCGAGGTGGAGGAGATCGTCTCGACGGAGCTCGGAGTGCGGATCTCCAAGGCCTTTTCCGACTTCGACTCGACACCCCTGGCGGCGGCTTCCCTGGGACAGGTCCACCGGGCCCAGCTCCGGGACGGTCGGGAAGTGGCCGTCAAGGTCCAGCGGCCGGGCATCCGCCAGGTGATCCTCGAGGATCTGGACGCCTTCGCCCAGATCGCCGCCATGATCGACAAGCACACCGAGATCGGCCGGCGCTTCGCCTTCCAGGACATGCTCGAGGAGTTCCGCAAGACCCTGCTGCGGGAGCTCGACTACCGCCGCGAGGCGCTCAATCTGGTCACCCTCGGCACCAATCTCAGGCATTACGACCGGCTGGTGATCCCGCGGCCCGTGGACGACTACACCACCTCCCGCGTGCTCACCATGGACTACGTCCGTGGCACCAAGATCACCGACCTCTCGCCCGTCGCCCGCACCGAGACCGATTTCCGGAGCCTGGCGGAGGATCTGTGCAAGGCCTACCTGGACCAGATCCTGGTGGACGGCTTCTTCCACGCCGATCCCCACCCCGGCAATCTCCTGGTGGCTGACGACGGGCGGCTGGCCCTGCTGGACCTCGGGATGGTGGCGCGGATCGATCCCGCGATGCAGGAGCAGCTCCTGAAGCTGCTGCTGGCCGTCACGGAAGGGCAGGGGCAGGAAGTCGCCCAGATCACGCTGCAGATCGGCACGCCCCTCGAAGGCCGTGACGAGGCGCGCTACCGGCGCGAGGTGGCGGACCTCGTGGGCAGCCAGCAGAACGTCTCGGGCCAGCAGGTCCAGGTGGGCCGCATCGTCGTCGGCCTGGCCCGCCTGTCGGCCGAGAACGGTGTGCGGCCCGCTCCCGAGCTGACCATGATGGGCCGCGCCCTGCTGCAACTGGACGACTCGGCCCGCTGCCTCGACCCCGGCTTCGATCCCAACCAGACGGTGCGGCAGTACAGCGATTCCATCATGCGCCGCCACATGCTGAAGAAGCTCTCTCCGGCCAACATCTTCGCCTCCGCTCTGGAGATGCAGGACTTCGTCCAGCACCTGCCGGGACGGATGAACGCCGTCCTGGACAACTTCGCCGGCAACAAGGTCGAGCTCAAGGTGGATGCCTTCGACGAGACGCGCCTGATGGACAACCTCCAGAAGATCGCCAATCGGATCGCGCTCGGCCTGGTGCTGGCGGCGCTGATCGTCGGCGCCGCCCTGATGATGCAGGTGCGGACCTCGTTCCGCATCTTCGGCTACCCGGGCCTCGCCATGCTGCTGTTCCTGCTGGCGGCGGCCTGCGGGTTCGTGCTCATCTTCACCGTCTTCTGGAACGACGATTGGCGGGTGTGGAAGCAGCAAAGGCCGCGCTAGTTCGGATATGGTTCGGCCGGAATGAGAACCCTTCGCCCGTTCCTGACGACCGCCGTCCTGATCCTCGGCCTTCTCCTCCTGTCCTGGGGCGAGGCCTTCTCCCGCTCCTCCCGGCGGCCGGCGGAGGAGTGGAGCCGCACGTCGCCTCCCGTCAACCTGACCCACATCTTTGAAGGCGAGATCAACAAGCGTGGCAAGCCGGTTGGCTTCCACTCGCGGCCGGCCGGGCAGAACCCGGCGAACGCCCGGGTGGTTCGCGTCGTCGACCGCCCGAACCGTCTCGGGGTCTACACTGCCGAGGTGGAGATCCGCTCCGGCGGCGGCTGGCTCGCCAAGCGGTCGACCTTCTATCCGGACCGGATGGACCGCGCCGCTGTGGTCCAGGCCATCCTGAACGCGTTCGCAAAGCGTGCCGCGGGCGGCTCGGAGAAGTTCCGCGGCCCCTCCGGCCGGGGCTTCACCATCGAGGGCTACTACCAGAACGGCAGGATCAATACGGCTTATCCGATCTTCGCCCGCGATTGAGGGCGGAATCCTGGGAGACGGAGAAGAGGAGACGAGGGATGCAGTCTGAATTCTATTGGGACAAAGCCGGAGACCCCCGCGCCCGCCGCAAGGTGCTGCCCGGGGTGGTGGCCGGTTTTCTCGAAAGCGACCTCCAGGACAGCACCGCCGCCACCCAGGAGGTGCTGAACGCCATCGATGAGGTCGAAGCCGGCCGTCTGCCATCCTGGGAGCGCACCGGCAACGCCTACACCCTCACGCTCTCCCCCGAGGGCACCGAGATCATGGACGAGATGGACGACGCGGGAGAGCCTTATCCGCTCTCCCTGTCCGAGATCCGCGAAGTGGTGTCGGACTGGCTCTCCTTCCTCGAAGAAAGCCGCCGGACCTGAAAAGTATCTGACGAGAACGGCGCTCAGCTCGGCCAGGAGAGCTGTAGGTCGAAGCTGGGCAGGCCCCCGGGGCCGATCATGAGCTGGAGGAGGACCTCCTCCAGCTCTCGCAGGCTAGGGGTCTCCATCAGCACCTGCCGTTCGGCGGCGGAGAGGGCGATGGCATGGGCGATGGCGGTGACGATCTCCGTCCCCGCCATCTTTTCCATGATCGACAGGTCGATGTCCGCCTCGTTGGCCTCGATGCGCTGGCGCACCAGGTCGCGCAGGAGGGGGAACTCGAGCTCCAACTCGGCCTCATCGAGATCGTCCCGGAAGTCCTCGTAGTCCACCATGACGCGGCGGTATCCCCGGTCGCAGGCGGCCTCGCCGACGATGCGGAAGCGGATCACGCCGCCCGCGAGCACGAGGTAGCGGTCCTGCTCGGTCTCGTGGCACTCGCCGATGTAGGCGACGCAGCCGACGGAGTAGATCGCCGGCCGGCCCTCCTGTTGGCCGCGGGCGGCGGGCGCCTCCGCCTCCAGGGGCTGGACGATCGCCACGTAGCGGTCGGTTTCGAGGGCATCGTCGACCAGACTGCGCTCCCCGGGGTCGGTGACGGCGAACGGCACTACCGTCCCGGGCAGCAGCAGCGGCTGCTCCAGGATGTAGAGGGGGAGGACGGGCGGCAGATTGTCGTGCTTCACGCGGGCCCTATGATCACAGACCGCCCGCCGTGGCGCAATGGCGGACTTTAGTTCACCTGCGGCTGCGGCGCGTCGGGAGTGGTGGTCAGGAAGTTGACGGCGAGGAGCTGGAAGAGCAGCTCGAGCAGATCCCGGAAGGTCCGCGCCTCCAGCAGGGCCTGCTTCTCGGCGGGAGCGAAAGGGACCGTCTGGGCCATCATGCGGATGATCTGGCGGGGAGGCTTCGCCTCGAGGGCGGTGAGGTCGTTCGGCGACTGCCGCTGTCCGATCTGGAGGAGGGCGCCCTTGATCTTCTCCAGGTCCCATCCCGCAAGGTCCTCCTCGACATCGTCGAGGTCCTGGGCGAACTCCCGATAGTCGGTCCGCACCCGTGGCAAGCCGTCCTCGCCGTCGGGCGGCAGCAACTCGCGCAGCCGGAACCGGACCGTGCCCTCGAACGTCACGTGCAGCCCGTCGTCGTTCCGCTCGATCGAGCGGATGCGCCCCAGGCAGCCGACGTCATAGAATTTCGACGAGGCCTCCCGGCCGGCCTCGTGCCTGCGCGGCTGCGCGAAGCCGACATAGCCGCCCTCCGCTGCCAGGGCCTCGACCAGCTCGGACACTTCGGGGTCCGTGAGCACCATCGGCAGGATCGTCTCCGGCAGGAGAAGGAACAGCTCGACGGCCAGGAGGTGGACCGTGGCGGGGAGATCAGCGATCCGTGGAAGGGTGCCCATGAGGGCGATCATACCAGCCCAGGATGGCGGATTCCGGGGTGATAATGATGCATCCTAGGTAAGGAGATGGGCCATCGAGCCGGCGAACTCTTCAAGATCGCCGAGGTCCTCCTGAATGGCGTCAAAGACCCGGCCGTGGTCGAGCTCGAGATAGAGGTGGACGAGGACGTTGCGGAATCCCATCCATCTCTTGAGCCGCTCGGAGAGGTTCCCGTCGATCAGGCCTTCTCCTTCCAACACTTCGATGGAATCCCGGTAGCTCGCCGCCTGTGGGTATCCCTGGTCGGCGATCACGTGGTGCGCGATGTCGAGGACGGACTCACAGGCGAGATGGAGATACCGCTCCGCCAGGTGATGCAGGGCCGGCTCTGCCACAAACCGCTCGCGGCTATAGGCGCGAAAGGAACGCAGCTCAGTGAGATAGCTTTCCAACGCGCTTAAGCGACTCGATAGCTTTTGCTGATCGACCACTCGGCTCACCTCGTTCCAGTCGCCGTCGCTGGGCCTCGCGGTAGATCCGGCGCGCCCACTCCCCATCGCCATACTCCCGCATAGTGCGGACCCTCAATTCCTTCCAGGCTTCGAGATCTCCGCCCAGGAGGACCCGGCCGGTCTCCATGATCCTCTGCCGGAGGACTGCGTCGGTCTCGTCGAGCAGAATCACGTCCACCCGGCCCTCGGGAGAAAGATGCGCCAAGGCCACTGCCAAGTCTGCCTGAAGATGCCGGCGAGCTCTGGAATCGGGGGTATCCGGTAGGACCGCGACGTCGAGATCGCTGTCCGGCCGCTGGGTTCCCCGGGCTCGGGAGCCGAAGACCACCAGGACGGAGATCCCGGGGATACTCTCGGCAGCTCGGGTGATCTCCCGGTCGAGGTCCATGTGCTGATCCTAGCACCTGCCTCTCCGCCCTCACGTCCGTCTTTGCGCTGGCGTCAATGGGACAGTAGACTTCAAGCTTAGAACCCCTGACGGCACCTCCGGCGAGATCCGCGGAGATCGGACCCTTCAGGGTGGAGGTAGAAACGGCGATGAGCGGAAGAAAAGCATTGCATCGGCTGATCGATGACCTGCCCGACCAAGATCTTCCTGTAGCGGTCCGGGTCCTCGAGGCCTTGCGGGCCACGTCCGATCCGGTGCTCCGCGCCCTGCTGGCAGCGCCCTTGGATGACGAACCGGACGAGGACGATGTGGACGGCGGACTCTCAGAGGCGCGGCGTGAGGTTCGGGAAGGGAAAGGCATCTCCCACGAAGAGGTCAAGCGCGAGTTGGGTCTTGGATGAATTGGCAGATCGTCTGGTCGGCTCGGGCTTTGAAAGATACACGAAAGATCGATGCCCAAGTCCGAGTGCGTGTGGTCTCTGCGATCGAGCGGTTCGCTTCTAAGCTTCTTGCTTCCCTGTAGACAAAAAAGCCCGGCCTCGCGGCCGGGCTTCCACATTTCACGACAGATCCGGTCCTACACTGCCACCGGCACCGCCGCCGGGGTCGGCGTGCCGATCTCCACGGCGAGGCGGCCGTCCCGGACGTCCACCCGCACCAGGGAGCCTTCGGACGCCTGGCCGGCGATCAGGGCGCGGGCGATCTTGGACTCCAGCTCGTGCTGGATGTACCTCTTGAGCGGCCGGGCGCCGTAGACCGGGTCGTAGCCCTGACGGGCCACGAAGTGACGGGCGGCCTCGGTCAGCTCGAGGCGCACGCCGCGGTCGGTCAGGCGCTTCCTCAGGTCCTCCGTCTGGAGGTCGACGATGCGCTCGATCTCCTCCAGCCGCAGCGGCTTGAAGAGCACCATGTCGTCCACCCGGTTCAGGAACTCGGGCCGGAAGTGGCTCCGCAGCTCGCCCATCACGAGCTCGCGGGCCCGCTCGGTGATCTCGCCCGCGGGCGTCACCCCGTCGAGCAGGTGGTGCGAGCCGATGTTCGAGGTCATGATGATCACGGTGTTCTTGAAGTCCACCGTGTGACCCTGCGAGTCGGTGACCCGCCCGTCGTCGAGGATCTGAAGGAGCACGTTGAAGACGTCGCCGTGCGCCTTCTCGATCTCGTCGAAGAGGATGACGGAGTAGGGCTTCCGCCGCACCGCCTCGGTGAGCTGGCCGCCCTCCTCGTAGCCGACGTAGCCCGGGGGGGCGCCGATCAGCCGCGAGACGGTGTGCCGCTCCATGTACTCGCTCATGTCGATGCGGACGATGTTCTCCTCGCTGTCGAAGAGCGTCTGCGCCAGCGTCTTCGCGAGCTCGGTCTTGCCCACGCCCGTCGGTCCCAGGAAGATGAAGGAGCCGATGGGCCGCCGCGGGTCCTTGATGCCGGCGCGGGCGCGGAGGATGGCGTCGGTCACGAGCTGGACCGCCTCGTCCTGGCCCACCACCCGCTCGTGGAGGATCTCGTCGAGCCGCAGGAGCTTCTCGCGCTCGCCTTCCACCAGGCGGGTCACCGGGATGCCCGTCCAGCGGGAGACGATCTCGGCCACCTCCTCCTCGGTGACCTCCTCCCGCAGGAGCTTGCCGCCGCTCTGCTGCTGGCCGTTGAGCATGGCCTCCCGCTCGCGGAGCTGGGCTTCGAGCTGGGGCAGCGTGCCGTAGCGCAGCTCGGCGCTCTTGTTGAGGTCGTACTGCCGCTCGGCGGCCTCGATCTCCTGGCGCACCTTCTCGATCTGCTCGCGCAGGCCACGCACGTCCTCGATGGAATGCTTTTCGGCCTCCCACTGGGCCCGCATGGCGTCGGCCTTGGCCTTGAGGTCCGCCAGCTCGCGCCGGAGGTCTTCCAGACGCTCCTGGCTCGCCTTGTCCTTCTCCTTCTGGAGAGCGGCCTCCTCGATCTCGAGCTGCAGGACCCGGCGCGTCACCTCGTCCAGCTCCTGGGGCATCGAGTCGATCTCGGTGCGGAGCATGGCCGAGGCCTCGTCGATCAGGTCGATCGCCTTGTCCGGCAGGAACCGGTCGGTGATGTAGCGGTTCGAGAGCACCGCCGCCGCCACCAGGGCGTTGTCCTGGATGCGCACGCCGTGGTGCACCTCGAAACGCTCGCGCAGGCCGCGGAGGATCGAGACCGTGTCCTCGACCGTCGGCGGATCGACCGTCACCGGCTGGAAGCGCCGCTCGAGGGCCGCGTCCTTCTCGATGTTCTTGCGGTATTCGTCGAGCGTGGTGGCGCCGATGCAGTGCAGCTCGCCCCGGGCCAGCATGGGCTTGAGGAGGTTGCCCGCGTCGGGCGAGCCCTCGGTCTTGCCGGCGCCGACGATGGTGTGGAGCTCGTCGATGAAGAGCAGGATTCGCCCCTCGGCCTGCTTGACCTCGTTGAGCACGGCCTTCAGACGCTCCTCGAACTCGCCGCGGTACTTGGCGCCGGCGAGCAGCGAGCCCATGTCGAGCGAGAAGATGGCGCGGTCCTTGAGCCACTCGGGGACGTCGCCGCGCACGATGCGCTGCGCGAGACCCTCGACGATGGCCGTCTTGCCCACGCCCGGCTCGCCGATCAGGACCGGGTTGTTCTTGGTCTTGCGCGACAGGATGCGGATGACCCGCCGGATCTCCCCGTCGCGGCCGATGACCGGGTCGAGCTTGTTGCGCCGCGCCTCGGATACCAGGTCGACGCCGTACTTCTCGAGGGCCTCGTAGGCCACCTCCGGCATGGCGCTGGTCACCCGCTGGTTGCCCCGCACGGCCGTCAGGACGGCGAGGAACGAGTCGCGGGTGACGTTGAAGCGCGCCAGCAGCCGGCCGAGGGGAGTATTGGAGCCCTCGTCGATCATCGCCAGCAGCAGGTGCTCGACGGAGACGTACTCGTCCTTGAGCCTCTTGGCCTCATCCTCGGCCCGCACCAGGATCTGCTGCAGACGCTGGGTGAGATAGATCTTGCCCGCTTCGACGCCCGGTCCGGAGACCTTGGGCCGGCGGGCGAGCTCGCGCTCCACCTCCTCCCTGAGAGCCTCGGTGGACGCCTCCATGCGTCCGAGCAGGCGGGGGATGAGCCCCTCCGGCTGCTCGAGGAGGGCGAGGAGCAGGTGCTCGCCGTCCACCTCCTGGTGGCCATAGCGGAGCGCTTTGGTCTGGGCGCTCTGGAGCGCCTCTTGGGATTTCTGCGTCAGCTTGTTCATGTCCATGATGTGGTTCTCCCTCGTCCTTCGAATGGCCTACATCTCCCTCTCTCGCGGCCGGAACTCCGAGGCTTCTGACAACTGCTCGAACAGTTCGCGTTCACGCGGCGAGAGCTGATCGGGAATCACGATGCGGATCTCCGCCAGGAGATCCCCTTTGACGCCGCCGGGCTGCGAGAGCCCCCGCTCGCGCAGGCGGATCTTCCGCCCGGAGGAGGAGCCCGCCGGGATCTTCACCCGCACGGGGCCGGTGGGCGTCTCGACCTGGGCCTCACCGCCCAGGGCCGCCTCCCAGGGGGAGACCGGAACGGTGGTGTGGATGTCCGAGCCCTCGACCTTGAACCGCGCGTCCGGCTGAATCTCCACCTTCAGGAGGAGATCGCCCGGCGCGCCGCCCCCGAAGCTCGGGCTGCCCTGACCGGCGAGCCGGATCTTCTGTCCGCTGCGGACCCCGGCGGGGATCTTCACCGACAGGTTCCGCCGCTGCCCGGTGCTCGGATCGGTGATCGAGATGTCACGGCTGCCGCCCTGGATCGCCTCTTCGAGCGTGAGCGGGAGCGTAGCCTCCGTGCTCCCTCCCATATTGCCTGCGCCGCCCTGGCCGCCGCCGAACCCTCCCATGTCAGGGCCTCCGCGCCGCCGTCCCCCGGGGCCAGCCCCACCGAACAGCATGTCGAAGAAGGAGCTGAACCGCTCGTTGCCGGCTCCCCCCATGCCGCCGAGGTCGCCGAAGTCGAAGTGGACGCCCTCGTAGCCCGGGGGCGCCCCGCCCGGCGCCTGCCGGGCCCGGTTCCAGTTGGACCCGAACTGGTCGTACTTCTGCCGCTTGTCGGGATCCTTGAGGACCTCGTACGCTTCGCCGATCTCCTTGAACTTGACCTCCGCCTGAGGGTCCTTGTTCACGTCGGGGTGGTACTTGCGCGCCAGCTTCCGGTACGCCTTCTGGACATCGTCCTGATTGGCGTCCTTCTTGACCCCCAGCGTTGCGTAATAGTCCTTGTAGTCCAATGGATCGTCTCCCTCTCCTGAAGCTTGAGGCCGGGGGACTCATCTTTAGTCCCGGCGACTCAAATTGTAGAACGGAAGGAGAGGGAGTGTCCATTCCCCGCTGGAAGGGAATCGGAGCGAAGGGCGATCTCTGGGGAAAGGGAGGAGAACGGGTGTTACCGGCGGTCTCTGCGTTCCAGCTCCGCTCGAAGCCGGGCGACCTCGGCTTCCGCGGCTCTCCGGGCCTCGGTCTCTCGAAGAGCCTTCCCTTCCAACTCGTCGGAGGTGAGGATCCGTTCGCCGGTGGCAGCCTCGAAAACCTGGAGGGTGCATTCGTCGCCGGCCACCCCGAAGAGAAGACCGGTGGTCAAAGAGAGCAGGCGTCCCCGGGGATCGGGCTCGATCGACCGGTAGCGGCCGTCCGCGCCCAGCCGGTATCCGGTCAGCAGCAGACGTTCTCCAGTGGCCGGGGTTGGAGGATCGAGGATGAGGTACTCCGGAATCCCCGCCCGCCGGTAGATCTCGACTTTCTTGTCGTAGTCGTTGCGGCGAGTCTCCTGGTCGATGGACGAGACCAGCTCGATGACCAGGCAGGGGCGGGTCCCCTCACGCTTGCAGTTGAAACTAGTCCGTTTCGAGTCGTGTTTGCGGCAGACCCCAGGGATGACCGCGATGTCCGGAGCGGGATTGACCAGGCCCGGAATGCCCCAGAGCATCTTTAGGTCGCCCGAAACGAAGACGTCGTCCCGGGAAGAGTAGTGGCGCCTGAGAAGCTCCGCGAGCACGATCAGCAGACCGAAATGTGGATCGCTCTGGGTCACCACGTCTCCGAGCTGAGGATCGAGGAGGTCCTCCGCCGTTAGGGGGATCTGCTGCTCTTCGAGCTTGCCGTTGGGCAGGAGGACGTACCGGGGCCGCCATCCATAGCGAAAGGGATCGAGCTCGGCGGCAGCGGTTTCCCACTCCTCATCGGCCGGCATCTTGCGGCTGGGCTCGCCCATGGGTGAAGTATAGGCAGGTCTTCGGCGTGCGGTCAATTTTTACCTGTTCCGGCGACTACGGCCAATGAAAAAGGCGCGGGACTCCCCGCGCCTTTTCATCGAGCCCGAAGGAGGGGGCTCAGCCGGTCACGGAGGGGTCATGCCGAAGTGTTCGTAGTTCTTGGCGATGAACGACTTCCACTTGTCGGGCGTCTCCTCCAGGGGGAAGATGGCCTCGACCGGGCAGGCGTCGATGCACAGGCCGCAGTCGATGCACTCTTCCGGATGGATGTACAGCATCTCCCAGTCTTCTTCCTTGCCATAGATGCAATCGACCGGGCAGACGTCGACGCAGGCCGTATCCTTCGTGCCGACACAGGGTTCAGCGATGATGTGGGTCATTCCGGGCCCCTCCTTTGGCCGCCTGTTCTGGATTAAGTCAAACTCGGGCGCATTATACCCGAGCCGCGCCGGGCGGGAAGAGCCTCAGGAGCCGCCGAGGAAACGTCCCGGCGAGAAAGCCGGAATCTCTCTCTCGCCGCTGGCGAAGGCGAGGCGCGCAATCTCCTTCGCGGTCCAGGGAGCGAGCAGGATGCCGTTGCGGTAGTGGCCCGTGGCGACGAGCACCGGCCAGCCCGGCAGGGGGCCGAGGATGGGCAGGTCGTCCGCCGTGCCGGGGCGCAGGCCCGCCCAGACCGTCTCCAGGCGCGCGGGGCCGATGCCCGGGAAGAGGTCGCGGGCGAAGGCGAGCAGGTCCTCGACCCCCTCGACGGTGTTGTGCTTGTCGAACCCCGCCTCCTCCAGGGTGGAGCCGACCAGGAGCCCCGTGGCGCCGCGGCGCACGACGTAGGAGAGCCCCCGCCGCACGCTGCCGCTCCACGGCCACTCGATGCCCCCGAGCAGCAGCATCTGACCGCGCACGGGGTGCACGGGCAGGGCGGGTATCTCGGGGATCAGCCCGCTCCAGGCGCCGGCGGCCAGCACCAGCAGCCGGGCCTCCTTGCGCCAGTGGTTGCCCTGAACCAGCACCGTGCCGTCCGGGCGGCGCTCGACCCGCGTGACCTCGCTGTCGTAGTGGAGGACCACCCCGAGCTTCTGGACGGCCTGGGCCAGCACGGCGCAGAGCTGGACGTTGTCCACCCGGTGGTCGTCGGGGAGGTGGAGGGCGCGGCGGACCCGCGGCGTGATGTCCGGCACCCAGTGGCGCAGCGCCGGAATCTCCACCTCGTCGGCCCGCTCGCCGAGCTCTCTGGCGGCCCGCACCGTGCCCTCGAGCTCCGCCTCGTCCGCCTCGTCGAGGGCGATCAGGAGGGCGCCGCTGGTGTCGTAGTCGACCGACAGGCCGGTTTCCGACTCGAGCGCCGCCACCCAGGGGCCCCACAGGCCGCGGGAAGCCCGGCAGGCATCGAGGAACGGGCTGGGCACGAGCCGCTCGCCCAACGGGGAGAGCATGCCGGCGGCGGCCATCGACGCCTCGGCGCCCGCTGGCAGGCGCTCGACGACCTCCACCCGGAAGCCCCGGAGAGCCAGCTCTCGGGCGCAGGCGAGGCCGATGATCCCGCCGCCGAGCACCAGGACGTCCGGGTGCGTCAACCGACGGCCTCCTCCGCGAAGGCCGCGTCGAAGGCCTCCAGGGTGGCGGCGATCTCGGCCTCGCCGTGGGCGGTCGAGAGGAACATGGCCTCGTAGGGAGAGGGCGGCAGGTGGATGCCGCGGTCGAGCAGCTTGTGGAACACCCGCGTGAAGCGCGGCCGGTCCGTCGCGTGGACGTTGTCAAGGTGGCGCACCGGCTCCGAGGTGAAGTAGAGGCCGAGCATGGACCCCACGCGCTCCACCCGGCAGGGGATGCCGTGGCGCCGGCCGGCCTCCTCGATCCCCTCCGCCAAGCGGGCGCCCGTCTTCTCCAGGATCTCGTACGGGCAGTCCACGTCCTTCCCGAGCTCCGCCAGGGCCGCCCGGCCGGCGGCCACCGCCAGCGGGTTGCCCGAGAGGGTGCCCGCCTGGTAGACGGGGCCGGCGGGGGCGATCCGGCTCATCAGGTGGCGCCGCCCGCCATAGGCCGCCAGCGGCAGGCCGCCGCCGATCACCTTGCCGAGCGTCGTCAGGTCCGGGCGGACGTCCAGGATGTTCTGGGCGCCGCCCCAGGCCACTCGGAAGCCGGTCATCACCTCGTCGAAGATCAGGATCGCGCCGTGGCGGTCGCAGAGGGAGCGCAGCCCGGCCAGGAAGCCGGGCACGGGCGGCACCAGGTTCATGTTGCCCGCAATCGGCTCGACGATGATGGCGGCGATGCCGTCCGGATGCTGGTCGAAGAGCCGCTCGACGGCTTCGAGGTCGTTGTAGGGGGCGAGGAGCGTGTCGGCCACCACGGCGGCGGGCACGCCGGGCGAAGAGGGGACGCCGATCGTCGCCGCGCCCGAGCCGGCGGCGATCAGGAACGGATCGGCGTGGCCGTGATAGCACCCGACGAACTTCACGAACGGGTTGCGGCCGGTGGCGGCGCGGGCCAGGCGCAGGGCCGACATGGTGGCCTCGGTGCCCGAGCTCACCAGCCGCACCATCTCGATGGAGGGCAGGGCCGAGGCGATCGACTCCGCGATCTCGACCTCCGCGAGCGTCGGGGCGCCGAACGCCGTGCCGCGCCCGAGGGCTTCCTGGATGGCGGCCACGATGGCCGGGTGGCGGTGCCCCAGGATGTGGGGGCCGTAGCCGCCGATGTAGTCGATGTACCGCCGGCCGTCTTCCCCCTCGAGCCAGGCGCCCTGGGCGGCGCGGACGAACACCGGCTCGCCGCCCACGCCCCGAAACGCCCGCACGGGGGAGTTGACGCCGCCGGGAAGGATCTTTTCGGCGCGCTCTAGAAGGCTCATGGAGCCGAGCATAACGCAGGCAAGCCGCTCCGGAGGTCCGGAGCGGCTTTTCAGCTCCGCGGGTGTCGAGGGGCTACGCCAGCACCGGTTCGGCCACGGGTTCGGTGACCGGCTTGATCACCACCTGCGGCTGCGGCGGCAGTTTGCCGAGCATCGACGGATCGAAGTCGAACATGCCGCTGACCGACGGCGGCGCCGCGGTCATGCCCCAGCCGACCATCTGCCCGAGCTTCTCGGGCAGGAAGTCGAGGTGGCAGGCCGTGGGGTCGCCCCAGGCGTGGATGGGCGGCAGGTTGGTCTCGCCGAGCTTTTCGAAGATGAGGGCCGCCGCCTCCTGGGCGGAGATCTCGCCGGCCTCCCAGCGGTCGAACGTCGCGTCGCCGAACCGGTAGAGGTCCTCCATCAGGTTCTCTCCCGGCTGGGTGCTCAGCGGCAAAGGATCGTCGTCCAGGGACGTGAACTCGGCCTTGTCGCCCGTTGCGAGGTACTTCAGGCAGACGCGGAAGATGCGCAGGTCGCCGAAGATGATGTTGACCAGCCAGAGCCGCAGCCAGGCGTTCCAGGTGTCGAAGGTGGCGAACGAGCGGAACGAGTTGAAGACCATCCGGTCGTTGTCCTTGATCATCGACTGCTGGAGCCGCTGCGGGTACTCGAAGCGCTCGGGCGAGAAATCGTCGTCGCGCAGCGCCTGGATGAGCCGGGGCGCCAGGGCATGGATCTGCTCGAAGGTGTTGATCATGCCGCGCGAATAGAGGGCGTCGATGAAGCCGTGGGCATGGGACATGAGGAAGCAGCGGGGTCCCACGCTGCCCGTCGCGGAGAACTGCAGCCGGCCCGTGCCGACCCAGGGCCGCACCGCCACGCCGCCCTTGAGGTGCTCGACGATGCTCGGGTACTTGGACACGATCTCGTAGAACTCCTCCTCGGGAGTGATGTCGTCCCGCTTCGGGTATTTCCGCATGTCGACGGTCACGCCGATGCTGGTGATGTCGCTCTCGGAGCCGGGGACGTTGTCGAAGCGGATGACCCAGAACCAGCCGCCGTCGATCATGTGGTGCAGCGTGCCCTCGTAATACCCGCGCGACAGGCCGACCGGCCTCTCCTCGGGCGGCAGCGTGTCGTCATACCGCCGGAACCCCTTCATATGAGTGAAGATGGTCCGCGACTGAGTGCGCAGGTCCGGCTCCGCCGGGCGCAGGCCGAACTTGCTGGCGACCATCGACTTGTGGCCGCTGCCGTCCACCAGGTAGCGGGCGTGGAATTCCTCGCCGGTGGACGTGCGCAGGACGACGCCGTCGTCGTTGATCTCGAAGTCCTGCACGTCGGTGTTGTCGCGGTAGTCGGCGCCGTACTTGATGGCCGCCTTGACCAGGTAGTGGTCGATGTCCTCGCGGAACAGGTGGCTTTCGGACACCAGCGGGGTGGCGGGCGGAATCAGCAGGTGACCCTGCGCCGGGTCCTGCCGCTTCCCCTCCTCGTGATAGAGGAAGCCGAAGGTCTTCTTGACCCCGCAGTTCTTGGTGACGTGCGCCAGGATCTTCTCGGTGCTGCTGATGTGCCCGATCTCCGGCACGTCGAACCGCTCGCCGAGGATCCACATCAGCATCGAGCTCTGCGGCTGCATGGCCTCGCCGACGGCGAAACGGGGATGGGTGCCTTTCTCGAGCAGCAGCACGCGGAACCCCTGGCGGCCGAGGATGGCGGCCAGCGTGGCGCCGGCGATGCCCGAACCGAGCACGGCAACGTCGTACTTTTCCTGTTTCACGTGATTCTCCCCCTGAAGCGACAAACGCTTCGAAATAAAGCGGCCGGGAGGCCGCGAAGATACAGGTGCTCCTGTGGGGAAGTGCCGGAGATCGTTCAGAGCGGGACAGACTTCGCGAAGAATCTTTTGGCCTATTCCACCCATCCAGCGGCCAGCAGCCGCGCCGCTTCGCGCGCCGCGTAGGTGAGGATGAGGTCGGCGCCGGCCCGGCGGATGGCGACCAGCGATTCCATCATCACCCGGTCGTAGTCGATCCAGCCGCGCTCCGCCGCCGCTTTCATCATGGCGTACTCGCCGCTGACGTGGTACGCGGCCAGGGGCAGGTCGAAGCGCTGGCGCAGGGCGGCGAGGATGTCCAGATAGGGCAGGGCGGGCTTGACCATCAGCATGTCCGCCCCTTCCGCAACGTCGAGCTCCGCCTCCCGCAGGGCCTCGCGGCCGTTCGCCGGGTCCATCTGGTAGGACCGCCGGTCGCCGAATTGCGGCGTCGACTCGGCGGCCTCGCGGAACGGGCCGTAGAAGCCGCTGGCGAACTTGACGGCATAGGAGAGGATGGGGGTCATGGCGAAGCCGCCGGCGTCGAGCGCCTTGCGGATGGCGCCCACCCGGCCGTCCATCATGTCCGACGGCGCGATGACGTCCGCCCCGGCCTCGGCCAGGGAGAGCGACTGCTTCGCCAGGTTCTCCAGCGTGGCGTCGTTCTCCACCTCGTGGCCGTGGAGCACGCCGCAGTGGCCATGGTCGGTGTACTCGCAGAAGCAGACGTCGGCGATCTTGATCAGCCCAGGCACCTCGTCCGTGAGGGCCCGCAGGGCGCGCTGGACGATGCCGTCCGGCGACCAGGCGGCGCTCCCCTCGGCGTCCTTGAACTCGGGCAGGCCGAACAGCAGGACGGCGCGGATCCCCTCCGCGTAAGCCTCCCGCGCGGTCTCGACCAGCCGGTCCACCGAATGCTGGTAGACGCCGGGCATGGAGCCCACGGGGTTCGCCACCCCCTCGCCCGGGCAGGCAAAGAGGGGAAGGACGAGGTTGTCGGCTGTGAAGCGGGTCTCCCGCACCATGCGGCGCAGGGCGGGCGAGCGGCGGAAGCGGCGGAGCCGGGTCTCTGGGAAGGCCATGGTGCTCTGCCTTTTATCGCGGCGGCGGGGGAAAGGCAAATGGGGCGGCGGGCTCGCCGGCCGGCGGGTGAGCCGCACGCATTTTTTTGGATGTCCTGATCCAGGAGATTGGAGCGGGAGGGCCGAACCGAGGTCATGCTCCTGGCCAGGATGGGCTCAAGAGACTCAGAAGGCAGGGCTTATCAGGACTGATCCAGCCAAGCGGCGCTTTGGCGTAGGAATTGCTCAATCGTCGGATAAAGGGCCTCTGTATAAAATATGTCTAAGAGACCCGACATCGAATCAGTTCTCGATAGGGGAGGCATGTATGGGCAAAGAGCTCTCGTATGATCCTACCTTGGGAATGCTGAATCGGCGGTCGCTTCGCCGGAAGGCTGTCGCGGCGATAGGAGTTTTCGCCACGACCGTCACCGGGGCGTTGCAGTTGTTTCAGATCAATCCTCTCGACTGGTTTGACAAGGATGTCGAGCTGTTCCACGACGCGCCCCGATTCAAGGGCGCCCCTTCTCCGACCCTGGGTTCCCTGGAGTTGAAGAACAAGGACAGCCGGTCCATCCTGGAAACCTACTTCAATTACCGCGACAGCGGCGACGGCGAGGACCAGGCCTTAGCCGCAGGCTCGTTACGCAAGGCCTTGCGGAACGAGCGCGGAACCGCCAGCCCCAAGACCCTGGCCTATCTGGAGGCCCTGGAGGGGGACTTTTTCCTCCGTCAAGGCCTTCACCCGGAAGCCCTTCGGCACCTGGAGGAGGCGAAGCGCCTCGCGCCGGCCGATCCCTATATCCTGGATCTGCTGCTGCAAGCCTACGAGGACGAGAACCGGAAGCTCCAGGAGGGGCGGGACTGGCCGCGGGACGTCGAAGACCGCATCCGGACGCTCAGCCACAAGGCCGACGCGCTACGGCGGGAGCTCCGGCGGCTTCAGACGGCTCAGCTCCTGAACAGGCTCAGCGAGACCTGGGCGCTTGAGCAGGAGCGTTCCTGCGAAGAGGGGTGCTCGGCTCGGACCATGAAGCTGGCCTTCCTGACGGCGGAGCGGCGAAGCTCCGCCCTCTCCTACCTTACCGACGCCACGATCGCGAGGATGGAACAGCGGGCGGCGTTCCAGTGGACGACCGACCTCCGCCGCGCGCTCGACCTGGCGGATCGCAAGACCCGCCGCGCCCTCCTGGTGGGAATCGACGACTACAGCCCAACGAGCGGATTCGCTTCGCTGGAATACGCGGTACGGGACGCCGAGCGGGTCGCCGGCGCCTATGCCCGCACTTCGTACGACACGGAGGTCCTCAAGGACGGCAAGGCGACGCGGGACAACATCCTGCGTGCTCTGGCGCTGGAATCCCTGATCAGCCGGCCGGGCGACGACTTCGTCTTCTACTACTCCGGCCACGGCTTCATGGACGTGCGCGACGAGAGCGCGATCGTCACCAAGGCGGACGGCGCGGTCGGCGTGGGCGCGGTCGGCCTGCCCGAGATCGAGCGGATCCTCTCCCATCACCGGGGCCGCGCGGTGGTGATCATTGACAGCTGCCGCAGCGGCATGGACGTCAATCTCGGAGATCTCGGCGGTGCCGCCCGGGCGGGTCGCAGCGCGGGGCGCTTGACCATCGTCATGGCGGGCGAGCCCGGAGGTCCGGCCCTAGAGTCCCGGCGCACGCGGTCGAGCCTGTTCACCGAGAGCCTGCTGCGCCATCTGGATTTGGAGACTCATGCGGATCGAAGAGCCGCCGCTGCCCGGGGTCTGACGCCTCCGGCCGCCGTCCCCTGGAACCTCGTGATCGAGGACACCGTGGAGCTGGCGGAACGGCTGTACGGAGTTCGGCAACATCCACAGGTCAGTCCACAGACCGGACCCTGTCCGGGGTCTGCCGCGTGGACGCCGTCGCCGGCATCGCCCCGTTGCCGGACCCTGCGCTCCGCTGCGGACTCCCCGAGGCGGGTGGCCGGCGCGCCCTAGACCGGCGCGCGGGCGTGTACGCTTCGCCCTTCCTCTTCTAGAAGGAAGGGCGAAGCGCCCGACGGGCCGCTTCCGGGAGGAGCGGCCCCTTCTTCATCTCCCTACAACCGCGACATGACCGCTTGCCTCGCCGAGGCCGGGCCAGGCGCCGGGGCGCCGGACGCCTTGAGCTCGGATATAGTCATGCCGCTTTGCGGCAGAGTCCTTGCAAACGGAGACGGACATGGATGTGATCGAACAGCTTTCCCGCCGCCAGCTCCTGGTGGTGACCGGCAAAGGCGGCGTCGGCAAGACCGTGGTCTCTGCCACCCTGGGCCGCGCCCTGGCCGCCGCGGGCCGGCGGACCCTCGTGGTGGAGGTCGATCCCCGCGAGAACCTCCACCAGATGCTGGGTACGCCTCCCTCGGGAGGAGCCATCGTGCCGGCCGAGCCGCGGCTCTGGGCCCAGAACCTCAAGCCCCGGCAGGTGCTGGACCAGGTGGTGCGCGAGCAGCTCCGGCTCGAGCTGCTGACCCGGCGCGTGCTCGACAGCCCCATCTACCAGCAGTTCTCGACCGGCGCCCCGGGCCTGAAGGAGCTGGCCATCCTTGGCCACGCCCTGCGGCTCCTCCGGGGCCTCGGCGAGCCCGGGACTCCAGAGCTCGACACGGTGATCCTGGACGCTCCGGCGACCGGCCACGGCGTTACCCTGCTCGCCTCGCCGTCGCTGGTGACCGACGTCATCAAGAGCGGCCCCTTCGCCCGCATGGCCGGCGAGTTGGCCGAGCTGATCGCCGATCCGGAGCGGTGCGGCATCGTGGTCGTGACCCAGGCGGAGGAGATGCCCGTCGAGGAGGCCCTGGAGCTGCGGACGGCCCTGCGGAAGCGGGTGAACCGCGATCCCGAGCTGCTGGTGGTCAACGGACTGTATCCGCCGGCGCCTCCGGCACCAGGCACGGGCGAGAAGGACAACGAGCTGGTCTCCCTCTGGCGCCGGCGGCGGCTGCTCAACGAGCGGGAGCTGGCGAGGATCGCGGAGGCCTGGCCGGGACCGCGCGCCGAGCTGCCGCAACTGGCGCTCGACCGCGGGCCGGCGCTGCTGGCGACGCTCGGGAGGTGCCTCGCCGCGCCGGCCGGGCAGAGAGGGGAGGGCGCATGGAGCTGACGTCGGGGGGCCATCCGTTGATGATCTTCGTCGGCTCGGGCGGCGTGGGCAAGACCACGCTGGCGGCCGCCATGGGCGTCGTCTTCGCCAAGGAGGGGCGCGACACGCTGGTGATGACCTTCGACCCCTCGCTGCGCCTCAAGCAGGCGCTCGGCGTGGGCGACGAGGCCAAGCTGCGCGAGGTGCCCGTGGCCCTGGACGCTCCCGGCGCCCTGCACGCCAGCCTCCTCGACGCCAGCCAGACCTTCGACCGGCTGATCGAGCGCTACGCGCCGGACGAGGAGTCGCGCCGCCGGGTGCTGGAGAACCCCTTCTACCAGCATCTCTCGGGAACTCTGGGCGGCATCCTGGAGTACATGGCCGTCGAGCGCCTCTTCGAGGTGGCGGCGGACGGGCGCTACAAGCAGGTGATCCTCGACACCCCGCCCACCCGGCAGGCCCTCGACTTCCTGGAGGCCCCGGCCCGCATCGTGGGCTTCCTCGACAGCGGCGCCCTGAAAGTGGCCCTCAAGCCGTGGTTCGACGAGGAGGGCCGCCTGCGGGCCGCTTCCAAGTGGGGCATGCTCGGCCGGCGGGCCGAGCGCTTCCTGGACGAGGTCGTGGGCATGGACCTGCTGCGCGATATGGCCGAGTTCTTCCAGGCCTTCAGCCCGTTGTACGAAGGCTTCCGGGAACGGGCGGCCCAGGTGGAGGCGCTGCTGCGCTCGCGGCAGACTCTGTTCGTCCTGGTCTCCGGGCCCGGCGAGGAGCGCATTCCGGACACCCTCTTTTTCGCCCGCCGTCTGGAGGAGGCCGGCTATCACTTGGGGCCCATCGTGGTGAACCGGGCTCATCCCCGCTTCCTGGTCGAAGGCGCGCTGCCGCCCTCCACCGATCCCTGCCGTCCGTCCGGCTGGGAGCTGCTCACTTGGGCGGGGGAGCGCGACCGCCGCGGCCTCGTCGAGCTGGCCAAGCTCCTGGCCCGCGAGCAGCCCCTGGTGGACCTCCCTCTCCTCCCCGAGGAGCCCACGGACCTGGCGTCCCTGGAAGCCCTGGGGCGCCAGCTCGAAGGCCGTCTCGCCGAGTGGGAAAGGTACGTCAGCCGGTCGTCTTAAATTTTCTTGTGTAGATACTGTTTGCCGCACCGCGTCAAGAATCTCTTGACATCCTTTGCCGCACTGCGGTAATCTTCCTTTCGGCGCGGCCGCCCGGGAGTGCCGCGACCAACAGAGGTAAGGAGAATCCATGATCCGGCTCATCAAGCGCTACGAAAGCCGAAAGCTGTACGACACCGAGGAGAGCCGATACGTCTCGCTCGAAGAGATCGCCACCTGGATCCGCCAGGGGCAGGAAGTCAGGGTGGTGGACAACGCCACCAACAACGACGTCACGTCGCAGACCTTGACGCAGGTGATCCTCGAGGAGGGGCGGAAGGGCACTTCGTTCCTGCCGAGCGAGCTGCTGCACGACCTGGTGCGGATGGGCGAGAAGGCGGTGAGCTCCGGCATGGAGCAGGTTCAGCATGGCGTCGACCGGCTCATCGACCGGCTGGGGCCGGTGCGGCGGGCCCGCGAGGAGATGACGAGCCTGCGGGCGCGGCTGGAGCAGCTCGAGTCGTCGCTGTCTGAGCTGGAGACGGGAGACGTCGCGGTGACCGGGGTCGAGCCGAAGAACGGCCGTCCCGACCGGCAGGACCTTGGACGGATCGAAACCGAAGGAGATATCAAGTGAGCGAAGCTCAGATGGATATGAAGGAAGGCATCAGCGGCAAGCTGGTCGCCGCGGGACGGAATCTCTGGCTGGCCGGGCTGGGAGCGGTGGCCGGGGTGGAGGAGGGCACGCGGGACCTGTTCGACCGTCTGGTCGAGCGCGGCCGGCCGGTCGAGAAGCGGCAGAAGAAGGTGGCGGAGGCGGTGGCCGACCGGGCCAACCGGACTGCGCAGGGCCTCAGCCAGATCGTGCAGGACACCGTCGAGTTCGAGAGCCGCGAGATGCTCAAGCGGTTCAACGTCATGACGCGGGAAGACGTGAAGCTCCTCGCCGCCCACCTCGAGACGCTGACCAAGAAGGTCGACGAGTACGCGGCCCGCAAGGAAGCCGCCGTCGCTCCTCCGGCGGATCCCCTGATCATCACCCCCGATTCCCTGTCCGCGACCGCGGCGCCGAAGCCGGCCCGGCCGCGTCAACGTAAGACTACGAAGACCGCGAGGTAAGCCATGGAACCGAACACGACTGGGACTCAAGAGAAGAACGTGCAGGAAGACCTCAAGGATGCCGCGCACCGCATCTGGCTCGCCGGCCTCGGCGCCCTGGCGGCCGCCGAGGAGGAGGGCTCCAGGCTCTTCAGCCGGCTGGTCGACCGCGGCCGCGACGTCGAGTCGAAGGGCAAGGTCGAGGTGGACCGGGTCAAGGCCGACTTCGAGAAGGTGAAGACCAAGGCCGAGACCGCCGCCGAGAACCTGGGCGACAAGCTCGGCGGCAAGTTCGAGGAGACGCTGACCTCGACCCTGCACCGCCTGGGCGTGCCGACCCGCGACGAGATCCGCAGCCTGACCCAGAGGGTCGAGGAGCTCAACGCCAAGATCGAGCATCTCAAGCCGCGCGTGACCCCGGCGGCCGGTCCGGACATCGTGACCCCGGAGACCGCCGTCACGCCGACCGACCCTTCCAAGATCATCGTCTGACGGAGAGGCCCTGGGTGGAGCGCAGCGGCAACGGTTCTCCCGAGAACGGTTCTCCCAAGAACAGTTCTTCCAAAATAGGACTCGCGCTCGCCACGGGAGCACCGGAGGGCGCCATCTACGAGATCGGCGCCCTCCGGGCCCTTGACGAAGCCCTGGAAGGCATCAACCTCAACGAGATGTACATGTACGTGGGGGTGAGCGCGGGCGCCTTCCTCTGCGCCAACCTCGCCAACGACCTGACGACGGCGCAGATGTGCCGCGCCATCGTCTCGCACGAGCCCGGCGAGCACCCCTTCATCCCCGAGACCTTCTTCACGCCGGACTGGAAATCCTACCTGCGCGGCGGCGCCCGGGTCCCCCGGCTGCTCGTCGAGGCGCTCTGGGACTGGGCCCGTCACCTGGGCGACCACAGCCTGGTCGAGTCCCTGATGCGGCTGTCGCGCGCCCTCCCCGTGGGCCTGTTCGACAACGAGCCGATCCGCACTTATCTACAGAAGATCTACAACATCAAGGGGCGGACGGACGACTTCCGCAAGCTCGGCAAGCGCCTCGTGGTGGTGGCCACCGACCTGGACTCGGGCAAGGCGGCGCGGTTCGGCGAGCCGGGGCTCGACCACGTCCCGATCTCGAAGGCCGTGCAGGCGAGCGGCGCCCTCCCCGGGCTCTACTCGGCGGTGGAGATCGACGGCCGGCACTACGTGGACGGCGTGCTGCTCAAGACCCTCCACGCCTCGGTAGCCCTGGAGGCGGGGGCCGAGCTGGTGATCTGCGTCAACCCCATCGTCCCCGTCGACACGATCCGCGCCGTCGAAGCCGGCATCATGAAGAAGACGAACCTGCGCGACTGGGGTCTGCCGACGGTGCTGTCCCAGACCTTCCGCACCATCGTCCACTCCCGTCTTGAGGTGGGCATGGCCTCCTACGAGACCAAGTTCCGCGGCGCCGACATCGTCCGCGTCCAGCCCCGGCAGGACGACTACCTGATGTTCTTCACCAACATATTCGGCTTCTCCGCGCGCCAGGCCGTCTGCGAGTACGCCTACCAGGCCACCCGCCGCGACCTCCTGGAGCGCTACGACGAGCTGGCGCCGATCTTCGCCCGCCACGGCGTGACGCTGCGCCGGGACGTGCTGGAAGAGAAACGGAACCTCTGGGATCAGGTCAAGCTCGACCGCCAGCAGGCGAAGGCCGCCGCCTCCACCCACGCCACCGTCCGCCAGCTCGACGACGTCCTCTCCCGCATCGAGAGGATGCTGGACGAGAAGAACGAGGCGCCGCCCATGGTTCCCGCCCTCCTCCCCAGCCTGGAAGAGTCGGCCACGGTCAATTGACGCTTCTGCCGGGGCGGCCCCGCCGCTCCGGCAGATCTCGACGGTCCGTCACGCCGCATTCCCCCTCCGTCACGAGGCATTCCCCCTCCTTCGTCTCACGTTCCCCATGGGGAATGGAACGTGACGAACCCTTGACGAAGCATTCCCCGTCCGTGTCGTCGCATTCCCTACGGGGAACGCCGCCGGATGGATGGGGAACGCCTTGTTCCCCCTAGGGAATGCGATCCAAAGGATGGGGAATGCGGCATGCCGGGGGCGTTACATGACGTGAAGAGCCCGTCACGCCGCATTCCCCGGAGGGAACGCCTCGTGCCGGAGGGGGAACAGCGCGTGACTGGCGCCCGCTGCGCCGTTCCCCATGGGGAATGCGGCTGAAGGAGTGGGGAATGGGGCGTGAGAGGTCGATGTCTTCGCCTCGACACCCTTCAAGGCCAGCTTCTTTCTATACATTTCCGACCCGCAAGGAGAATGAGATCCGCAATCTCCTCGCCGCATCCCGCAAATGTAGAGACGCCTTGCAGGCGTCTCTCGGAGCGGGGCAGACGGAGGCGCTGAGGATTCGACGTGCTCACCCTTGAACGCGTTCGCGAGATCCTTGGCCCCGATGCCCCAACTGATGAGCTCGAGTTCCAGGCGCTCCGCGATCTAACTGAGCCAAAAATTTAAATGGAGCCGATGGTCGGATTTGAACCGACGACCTGCTGATTACGAAACACTTCCCCCACGACTCAGAGCCACCCGGATCGACCCGGGTGGCTGGCACCCTCGGAGGTCGCATCCTGCGATCCAAGCACTGCCGCTGCAGAACGCTGAACTCTCCCTCGGCCATGTTCAGGTCCGCCCCTCCTACAACAAACAATGAGACGGATCTTATACATTTGTATGACGAAAAACCCATCGCGTTTCCCTATGCTCAGGGCAGGCAAGCCTCCAGCCCACGCAAAGGAGAACCATTGTTGCCAGAGTCCGCCGAGGGCGCCACGAGCCTCACCTTCACGCAGCCGCTTTGATCGAAGGAGCAAGCCACCGAAACCTGAGGACCCCCGCCTCCTCTCCAGAGAGGAAGCTGCACCGGGCCGGGCTCCTGCGAGAGCCCGGCTCTCTTTTTCCGAATATTTAGCGTTCAAAGGAGAGTACCCAAACTCATCTCTAGAGAGGATGGTCACGCCGCGTCGCAGGTGCTAACCTGTGTCTATCGAATCTCCTGAGCGCTCTGGAAAGGAGCCGCGCTATGGGGCACAGAACCGTTTCCCTTGGCGCGATCCTGCCGGCCGTCTGCGGCAGCCCTCCGCGGCTAGCCGGCCAATAAATCCTGGTCTTGAGATCAGGATCAATCAAAGCCCCAATCTGGGGTATGCCGAAAGGAGGCATCCGATGGAGTATCCACAAAGAATCTCGGGCCTGTTCACCGAAGTGGTGGGTGACGGGCTGGCCGTGCTCGCCGGCGGCCAGAAGTACGTCCTGAACGCCACCTCGGCGCTGGTCCTCCAGCACTGCGACGGGGAGACCTCGCAGCAGCAGTTGGCGGAGATCCTGCGCCAGAAATTCAGCCTGCTGCCGGCCGAGGCGGAGCATCTCACGGAGCTTGCCCTGGAGGAGCTCGAGACCTCTAATCTGCTGCAGCCCGCCGCCATCCCCGCGGCGGCCACGGTCTCCCGCCGTCAACTGCTGACCAACTTCGCCACCGTGGGCCTCTCGCTGGCCCTCATGCCGCTCGTCTCGAGGGTCGCTGTAGCCCAAGGCGGAAGCGTGCTGGTCCCGCTGCTGGAGTGCGTGGACAACAACGGGGACGGCACCTACACGGCCCACTTCGGGTACCTGAACACCACCGGCAGCGCCATCACCCTGGCCGTCGGGCCCAAGAACATGTTCGTGGGCGGCGACAAGGACCGCGGGCAGCCGACCGAGTTCTATCCGGGCGAGCACCTCTCGGAGTTCACCGTGGTGTTCGACGCTCTGGACACCCTCAAGTGGATGCTCAAGGCGGACGGCGACCGCCGGCATCAGGTGGAGGCGAGCGCGACCTCCGAGGCTTGCGCCACTACCACGATCATCCCCGCGACGACCGTGGAGTAGCCGGTATCAGCCATGAAGGGAGCTGGTGAGGAATGGGGGACGGCATGAGGATCATCGCGTTTCCTCTGTACGAGCATGCAGCCGTCCTCCGTCCCTCTCCGGAGCCGAGGGCTCGGCCCGAGACCGGCGAAATCGCCTTCGCCGGTCTGGGTTTCGACCTGCTCTGCCCCCAAGCTTTTGAAGCCACCTGGAACGGCGGCCCCAACGCCGGGGACGTCGAGATCCATGGCACGGCGGGCGCCTCGCAAGGCTTCGTGCGCAGCGGGAGAGAGGGGCGGCTCACGTTCCATCCCGGAGTTCAATTCAAGACCGAGAGCGATCAGGTCCTGTGGGCGCGCGGCCCGATCCATGCCAAGGACGGTCTGGTGCCTCTTGAAACGCTGATCGATTCGTCGGTCCTGCCGTCTACGCTCACCCTGAGCTGGCGATTCACCCGCCCGGGGCTGACCGTGCGCTTCGAGGCCGGCGAGCCCTTCTGCACGGTCCTGCCGTATCCCAAGAGCGGCCTTCAGGAGGTGGCGCTGGAGGTGGTCCGGCCCGACGATGGAGACGCCTTCGCGCGGGAGCTCCAACGGATGATCGGTACGCCCGTGATCGCGGGCGTCTTCGAGCGTCTGGGTGCCGCCGCGGCGGCGGCGGAGCCGGCCCGGTCCCCGCAGAAGCCCGCCAATGCTGAAGAGATCCCCTTCCCGCCGCCGCTCCTCGTCATTCCGCCGCCGCGTGCCTTGCGGGCGGAGCGCGTGGAAAGGCTGTTTCGTGGCGACTATCCCGCCAGGATCAGCGTGATCCTGCCGGCCACCAACGAGTCCGTGCTGTTGCGGCGCACCGTGGAGCAATTCGAGGCGACGCTGCCGGCCGGCAGCGAGATCTTCGTGATCGACAACGGCTCCACGGACGGTTGCGCCGATTTCCTGGTGGAGGAGCCCCGGGAGACCGTGGAGCTCATCCGCACCTCCGAGCCCCTGGGCGTGGCCGCCGCGCGCAATTGCGGCCTGGCCCGGGCGCGCGGCGAGATCGTGGTCTTCTCCGACGCCCACATGGATCTTCCCGAGGCCTGGTGGCAACCGATCGCCGACACGCTCAACCGGCCGGAGGTGGGGGTGGTCGGCCCCGGCATCGGCGTCATGGGCAAACCGGACTACCCCCCGAAGTGTGGTCAGCGGATCGCCGAGCCGACTTTGCGGTTGGAATGGTTGCCCCGGCGAGCGGACGAGCCCTATGCCGTGCCGACGCTGGGAGGCGGCTTCATGGCCATGCGTCACGATACCCTGAAGCGGGCCGGGGCCTTCGACGAGGGCATGCCGCAATGGGGCTCCGAGGACGTCGAGCTCTGTGTGCGGTATTGGCTGCTGGGGTATGAGGCGTGGGTGGTGCCGGAGGTCACCGTGCTGCACTACTTCCGGAAGCAGCGTCCCTACGGGGCCGAAATCCGATTGCTCGTCCACAATGTATTGCGGGTGGCATTGCTCCACTTCAATCCGGCGCGCATGGGACGCGTGTTGACCGCGCTCCGGAACCATGCCCGGTTCGGGCCAGCCCTGGCCATGGCCTTCGACAGCGACGTCTGGGAAAAACGAGCCGAATTCGCGGCCCGCCGGGTGCGCGACGACGACTGGCTGTTCGAAAAATTCAGCGACTGTTGTCACGTCTAGGAAAGGTGGCCATGCCCGGGATCAGCATCGTGATCGCATGCCGCGACGAAGCGGACACGCTCTGGTTCACACTCCATTCGCTCCAGATGCACACGCGAGGCTCTCTCGTCGAGCGCGATGGCATGGAGATCGTCGTCGCCGACAACGACCCCGGCGCGAAGACCTGCGGCAAGACGGTGCGGGAGGTCTGCGCCGCGTTCGCCAACGCCCGGTTCCCCGTCCGCTACGTCGCCGCCGGCGAGGTGCAGTCGGTGTACTTCCCGCGCAACCAGGCCGCGGCCGCGGCGCGGGGCGAGCATCTGATCTTCCTCGACTCGCACGTCCTGCTGACGCCCTACACCATCGAGGCGCTGCACCGCCTCTTCCTGAACCGGTCGGGGCTCCCCACGCACGCCCTCACGCCGGACCTTTACCTGGCGCACATCCCGATCGCCTTCAGCGACCCGAACAAGCTGTTCGGGCCGTACAAGCTGCGGCTCCACGGCGACTTCTGGGGCGAGTGGACGCCGATGGCGGAGCTGCCGCCGCCAGGAAACGGCACCGGCCTCGAGACGGCGACGTACCCGATCGGAGCGAGCGGACTCTGGTGCTACTCCACGCCGAAGGCCGCGTGGGAGGCCGTCCGTGGCTACAACCCGTGCTTCTCGGGCTACTCCGGCGGCGAAATCTACCTCGAGCTCAAGTACTGGCTGCTCGGCGGACACGTGTTCCTCGTCCACGGCCAGGAGAACGAGCAGGAGACGGTCTCCGGCGCCCACTGGTCCGCGCCGCGGCGCTACCTGGTCCGGGGGGACGAGTCGATCCGCGATATCCTGCTCGCCGTCAGCGTCGTGGCGCCGGACTGCCTCGACGAGGTCGGCCACACCTTGCAAACGACTACAAAGGTCGACAGCACGACGCTGGCCGCTCTGCGCGAGCAAGGGCTCGACGACGGCGCGGAGGAGGCCCGGTGGATGCTCGAGAACCGCAAGTACGTCGACACCGCCGCCCTCGAAGCCTCCTGGACGAAGAACGGCGTTTTCTTTTAACCAACTCTATTGTAAAGCTGCGGGTAACGCGCTAGATCGGCCGCTGAGGCTCCCAGGCGGACGGCGCCTTCGTGCGGATAGCGCGCTTCGACGGGCACGTTCCGTTCCGATTGCAACGCTTCGGTCGCGTAGCGAACCCGCAGGTAGGCCACTGGATCGCGAAAGCTTCTCAGGCGCACGCCATCGAAGAGCAGCTCGATGGAGGGAAGGATGTGCTCCTCGCGCAGGCGTCCGCCGAGAGTCGCATCATTGTCCGGAGCCGAAGTCACGAAGACGCCGTTCTCGATCCAGAACTGGCAGATGTCGACCTGGAGGCCTCCATGCCAAGGATGTCTCTCGGAGCCGGCGTAGTGGGCATGCAGATAGCGGAGCTTCTCGATCGTCTTTTTGTAATGGGGATCCGTTTCACGTGACTGGTACCAAAAGTCGGCGGGACAGCTTGCGCGAATCCGCGCTTTGAAGCGCTCGAAGTCGTCCCGATGGACGAGGATGTCGGCGTCGGCGTCCCAGGGAATCCATCCCCCGTAATTGACGGCGCCGATCAGCGTGCCTCCCCAGGCCAGGGCTTGGATTCCATGGGGTTCGCAGACCTCCTCGAAGAGGTACTTCAACATGCGCGTGAGCTGGCGTTGTCCCTCTTTCAGGCAGCGGAGGTCCTCCGGCGACAGCCGCTTCGACAGCGGTGGATCGGGATCCAGATGTGCGGGCAAGGGCGGCTCCAGGCCGGTGCATTCCTGGTAGGACTTGTAGAACAGATGGGCCGGGACGCTCGGGACCGCATGGAGGGTGATGAGGTCGTTGTCGGCACGCGGCCGCAGCTCCTCGTTGCCGAGCGCCACGAAGCGCTGATCCTGTGTGAAGGGAATGCCTTGGCTCGCCAGAGCATCCCGGACGTACACGTCCTCGGGCCCCTCCTTCCGCGTCAGGTGCTCGGCGACGACCTCCGCGGCCTTGCGGCTCAGGAAGTACCCGGCACCACCCGATGCGTAGCGGGCTCCCGGCCTCCACTCGGCGCCGATGTAGTCCGCGGTGAGTGGATACCTGATGAGCCGGGACATCGCCACGTAGGTGTCGTCGTCGCACTTGAAAAGGTAGTCCCAATCGTCGCGCGAGATCGCCCATTGGCAGAAGGCACGAGTCCTTTGGGGGAGAGAGCGATAGTCGCTCGGCCCCGGCAAGAGCAGATACCGGCCGGCGAGCGTGGGCTCGTCGAGCCCGGGGCTGCCGATGAGGAACACCGAGCGGGCGATGGTGTGCTCGATGGTGTGCTCGATGGTATGCAGGTATTGCGGAGGCTCGCCCGGCGAGGTGCCGTCGAGCTTGTCCCCCTCCTGCATCCAGGTCCGCTCGCAACGGTCTCGACGTTCCTGGTACTGCCAGCAGGACAGGGCACCGATCATGATTCGCATGATTTCAGGTCCGCGGAGCCGTCTCGTTCGAGGAGACGCGGGCGAGCTCCGCGGCGTCCGCCTTCGCGCCGAGAGGGCGGATGACGAAGCCGAAGTGATGCGCCGCACCGGCCTTGACGATGTCACGCTCGATTGGAATCGGGCCGCACGAAGCGCCGCCGAGGCCGAGCACGGCGGCGTCGAGGTCGATGCGCGTGCGGTCGGGGTTCGCGGGCAGATCGGTCGGGTGCGCCGCGGCGGCGAGCTCGTCGGCGGTGTAGGGAAGGACCGTCGCGGACATCTTGCCGAGTCCGGCGAAGAGCACGCCGGATCCGGATTCGTCGCGCAGGGCGAGCCACGAGACATCCTCGCGGGTGGCCATGTCCTGCGGCTTGGCGTAAGGCTCGAAGAAGTCCTTCACGGCCCGCGAGTAGCGGCCGAGGAACGAGCCGGTCTTGCGGTCGGGGTAGTTCTCCTCGGGGCCGCGGCCGTAGTATTCGGCCTTTGAATACGCGGCGGGCAGCTCCATGGTGAAGCCGACCTTGGCCAGCGGGATGTCTCGGCCGGTCGCGGAGATGGCGGACTGACGCGCGACGGAGCCGTCGGGATACACCGTCCACGCGCTGACCACGCGGAACACGGGGGCGTCGGGCGGGAGATCTTCACCGGCGGCGGAGATCTTCGGCTTGTTGGAGCCGTAGTCGGAGACACGTTCGGCCTTTGCGCCGGAGTAGTCGGAGATGGCGGCGATGCGCACCGTGTTGCCGCCGGTCTTTTCGACGGTGAAGGCGGCGGCCTTGGCCTCGAGGTGGCGCAGGCCGAGGCCGAACCAGTTGCTCATGGCCCAGCGGTCGTTGTTCACGGGGGCGCGGAATACATTCAGAGCCGGGCCCTTGCCGGGCTTGAACACGGGCTTGCCCGCGTATTCGAGAGCGGTGAGCTCGCCGGTCCTCTTGTCGAAGACGGCTCGGAAACCCTTGCCGGAAACGATGGTGAGCTCGCCCTCGTCGGACACGGTGGGCTTGTCGCCGGCCGCGGCGAGCGCGGGTTTGGCGTCACCCGCCGGGTTTTTCACGGCGAGCTGCTCGGCGGCGATCTCGTAGCCGGCCGGCCCCATGATCGTGTCGGTCGTGGTGCGGAAACCGACGCGCAGGCGGTAATCGACGCCAGCGACGCCAGCGACACCGGGCTTGGCGCCGCCGTGCTCGGAGATCAACGCCGGGAGCGGCAGTTTCACCTTCCGCTTCGCACGCGGCGCGACGGCCGGAGCGGGCAGCTTGCCGGAGCCGATCACGGCGCCGTCGCCCGTGAGCTCCCACGCCAGGTCGTATCCGGACAGGTCTTTGAAGAAGTGTTTGTTGAAGATTTCGATTTCGCCGGTGCCGGCGTCATCCGAGGCGACCGCGGCGACCGCGGCGACGGAGATGTCCTGGTACACCTTCTTCACTTCCCAGAAACTGGGTTTCGGGTCGCGGTTGGCGTACACGACGCCCTTGACGATGAACTGTCCGTCGTTGGGGAAGTCGCCGAAGTCGCCTCCGTAGGCGATGAACCCGCGGCCGTCCTCGGTCGTCTTTTCGAGACCCTGGTCGGACCATTCCCAGATGCCGCCGCCGAAGATGTTGTCGGACTTCTCGATGGCGTCCCAGTAGTCGGCGAGGTTGCCCATGCCATTGTTCATGATGTGCGCGTACTCCGAGATGTAGAATGGCCTTTGATTGTTCTGCTGCGCGGCCTTGGTGTAGGTCCAGGCGACGCTCGGGTACTGGTTTGAGTCCATGTCCACGATGCCGTTGTTGCGCTCGTAGTGCGTGGGGCGCGAGAGGTCGCGCGCCTTGATCGCGGCGTTGCCGGCGACGAAGTTTTCGCCCGGGCCCGCCTCGTTGCCGAGCGACCAGATGGTGACGGACGGGTGGTTTTTGTCGCGCTCGACCATGGCCATGATGCGGTCGACGTGCGCGGCCTCCCACGCCTTCGGGTGCGAGAGCGATTCCTTGCCGTAGTAATAACCGTGCGACTCGATGTTCGCCTCGTCCACGAGGTACATGCCGTACTTGTCGCAGAGATAGTACCAGTACGGGTCGTTCGGGTAGTGCGAGAGGCGCACATGGTTCACGTTCGCCTGCTTGAGGCGCTTCATGTCGAGCTCCATGTCGGCGCGCGTGAGCGCGTGACCGGTCTGGGGGAAATTCTCGTGACGGTTCACGCCCTTGTATTTCACGGCCTTACCGTTCACGAGGAACACGCCGTCGACGATCTTCACGTCGCGGAAACCGACGTGCGTGGAGACGATGTCACGGATCTTGCCGCCGGCGTCGGTGAGCTTGACGACAAGTGTATAGAGGCTCGGCGTCTCGGCGGACCAGAGGGCCGGATTGGCGTAGCTCTGAACAAGAACCATTTCGCCGTTGGCACCCTTCTCTCCTGCCACATTCTCTCCTGAAACAAAAAGCGGGGAAACTTCCTTGCCCGCTGCGTCGTAGAGCATGGCGTCGATTCTGATGCGTTCTCCGTCGCTTGCGGCGACGTGGCGTAGGTCCACGGCGACGCTGAGCTTCCATGGCCCGCTTTCTTCGGACACCGCCGGCGTCGTCTTCACGAACAGGTCGCGCACGTGCGTCTTGTCTTTCGAGTGGATCGCCACCGAGCGGAAGATGCCGGAGAGGCGCCACATGTCCTGACATTCCAGATACGAGCCGTCGGAGAATCGGTACACCTCGGCGGCGACGACATTCTTTCCGGGCTTCAGGAATCGCGTGATGTTGAACTCGGCCGGGTTGCGGGAATTTTTGGAGAAGCCGACGTACTTGCCGTTGATCCACAGGTAGAAGAACGAGTCGACGCCGTCAAAGTTGATGAAGACCTCGCGGCCGTCCCAGCTCGCCGGGATTTCGAAGTCACGCCGGTAGGAGCCGACGGGGTTGCGGTTCACGAACGTGGTGAAGTGTCTGGGCGGTTCGCCCATCACGCGCGGCCAGTCGCGTTTGAAGAGGTAGGCCTGGTTTGAATACACGGGCACATCGTAACCCTGCGTCTGCCAGGAGGACGGCACGGCGATTTCCTTCCAGCTCGACACGTCGAACCCGGGCTTGAAGAAGTCGACCGGGCGCTCTTCCGGGCGCTTCACCCAGTTGAACTTCCATGCGCCGTCGAGGGACATGTGGTACTGCGAAAACTCGGGCAGGATTTTTTTCGCGCTGAGGACGTCGGCGTAGGAGTTGAATGTCGCGCGCGGTTTCTCCTTGTTGAGGCCGAGCATCTGCTCCGATTCCCACTCCTTGCCGGAGGGGGCGCCCGGGGCGGCGGCCTGCGGGTAGTCGCCGATGCCGGCTTGAACGAACGGAGCGAAGGCCAGCGCGGCCAGCAAGAGGAGGAGTCGGGTGTTTCGCATGAATGAGTGGCCGGAGAAAGTTTCCGGCCGGAATCATACATTCGATAGACGCGCCTCCGGCCTTGTCTAAAACATCGGGCTGGTGGCGGCCCAGGCGGGCCGCGCCCCTTCCCTAACCCCTGAAAATCCGGAGCTTCCCGTTGTCCTTGACCGACACCCGGCCGGCGTCGGCGTCCACGCGGACGTTGCCGCAGCGGCATGCGTCGGCGTTTTCAGGCAGGGAAGGGATCACGTCGCCGCAGATGCCGCATTCGTAGAAGAGGCCCGGACCGGCGGGATACCCCTTGCGGGGATCCCATTCGATGTACTGTCTCCCGCCGGTCATCACAGGCTCCTTTCAGCCGCCGCTCACTTGCCCGGGGTGCGGCTCACCAGCCCCAGGAACCCGCCCTCGACCAGGCTGTTGATCGACTGCGGCAGATCGTATTGTGTACCCATTCCTGGCTGGCCGAACCAGGGTGCGATCAGGCCGCCCTGTACGCCCGGGATGGGCTTCAGCACTTCGTAGACCGAGTAGGTCTTCTGGGCCGTCTCCTGCGGCAGCGCGCGCTGCTCGAAGGGCGTGTCTTCCGGAGCCACGAAGGTCCCCTTGTCCTGGAACTGTCCATCCTTCATGAAACCGCCGTAACGGTCGATCAGGGTTCCGGGCTGCAGGGTGGTCTCCGAGGGATCGCCCTCGAAGCCGCGGTTGGGCGGCCAGTAGGGCTTTTCCTCGGCGGCCGGCGCCGGCTGCTGGGCCGGCGTGCTCGCCTGCTGGGCCGGCTCTTCGGTCTGCGGCGCCGGTGCGGGCGCGGCCGCCTGCTCCGGCGGACTGACGGTCTCCGGATCGGCCTCCTCCAGGCCCAGGGCATCGGTCTGGTTGGTCGGGCTGTTGGCGGCATATCCGTAGACGTGCCCCGGCAGGCGGAACGGCTTGTGCGTCGTCTGGGGCTTGGCGATCCGGGCCGTGTCCAGCATGCCGTCGAGCAGCGGGTCGGTGCTGATCCACTGCCCCTGCCGGCTGTCGTAGTAGCGGAAGCCGAAGTCGGCGAGCCCGGTCTCTTCGTCGACCTCCTTGCCGCTGAACAGGTAGGGCGTGCCCTCGGTCGCCGAGCGCTCGTCCACCCACACCTCGCCGCCGGGGAAGTACTCCAGGTGCTGCCAGGCCTTGCCAAGGTCGTCGGTGACGAAATGGGTCGAGCCCAGATGGTCGGGCTGGTAGAAGAAGACCTTTGGCGAGGTGCTCCCGACTTTGGAGCTGAGACGGACGTCGTCGGCGAAGACGTGCTTGGTCGTCTTGGCGCCGTTGGCGACCGAGTACCAGCGGTTGACGTAGATGACCTCGTTGTTCTGCCCCTGCTTGTTGGCGCGGGCTCCGGAGTTGTCGTAGAGGAAGCGGGTGGTCTGGCCATTGTCGTCGACGGACTTGAGACGGTTCTCCTCGTCCCAGGTGTTGATGCGGCGGGCGCCGTTCGTGCCGCTCTCCCAGCCGGTCTGGTTGCCGTTCAGGTCGTAATGGAAGGTGCGGGTGCCGATCTGCGTGGGCGCGTGCGGCTGCGCTCCGCCGTAGGCGTAGGCCCAGTTGTAGGTCGTCTTGAGCTGCGGCTGGGCGTTGCCGCCGCTGGCGACCTCATGGAGCTGGTTCTTGGCGACCAGATCGCCGGCCTCGTCATAGGAGAGAGCCAGGGTGTAGGACGAGACCTTGTTGGGCGCGGTCCGCCAGGTCCCCTGGGCCCCGACGAGTTGGTAGAGGTCGTCGTAGGCGAAGGTCTGGGTGGAGGGGCCGCCGAGCTCTTTCGAGCGTCCGGGCGGGAGGTTGTTGTCGAGACCGAGCAGCGTGCCGGTCAGGTCGCGGCGGTAGGCGAGATCCTGGATCTTCCGCCCGCCGTTCTCCTGGGACTGGAGCGCCGCGAGCTCGCGCGACCGCGGGTCATAGGTCCAGCGGGACTCCGCGCCGTTGCCGTAGAGGGTCCGGACTTTCTGGCCGAACTCGTCGTACCCCTGGTGCCGCAGGTACTCGAAGGTGGCGCCGGCCTGGAGGCCGGAGGCCGTCTTGACCTGCCCGCCGGCGTCGTAACCCCAGGTCACCTGCTCGCCGTCCGGATAGACCATGGAGAGGAGACGCTCGAAGCTGTCGTACTGGAAGGTGGTCGTGTACGGACCTCTGGGCGAAGCGCCGCTCAGGGCGGTCGCGGTGCGGACGCTGCGGACGACCTCGCCGAGGCGGCCGTAGGAGCGCTCTTCGAGGCCGGATTCGTTGCTCACCGTGGCGATGCGGTCCGCCCGGTTCTCCGGCGCTCCGGGTCCGCCGTAGGTGAAGACGGCGTCCGGCGTGACGGGATAGTCGACGCGGTCGAGGCGGTGGAAGGTGCGCAGGTAGCGGATCTGCTGCCCCTGCGCCGCCAGGCTGGCGGTGATCTTCGCCCCCAGGTCGCCCGCCGGGGTGAAGCGGGACTCCGTGCGGCCGGCGTCCGGATTGTCCAGGATGATGTTGCGGCCCAGGGTGTCGTACTCCAGCCGCGTGACGCTGCCTTCCGGATCGGTCGCCGCGGTGAGCTGCGACATGGCGTCGTAGGCGTAGCGGCTGATCAGGGTCCGCTGCGAGCCGCCCAGGGTGTTGGTCTGGCGAACGCCGAGCACGTTGCCGCGCACGTGGTCGTAGAACACCGTGGCCCGGCCGTTGGGGTCGGTGCGGGTGTGGGAGAGGCGGCTGACGCTGTCCAGGGTGGCGAAGCCGTAGTCCATCCGGGTCACGGCGCCGTGCGGGAAGCGGGCTTCGGTGGTCCGGTCGAGGACGTCGTAGGTGTAGCGGGTCGGGTTCAGCAGCGGCACGTTGACGAAGGCCGTCGTGGCGCCCGTGTCGAACACCGGCTGCCCCTCGACAGCCACGCGGCTCAAGGCGTCGAACTCGATGAGGCCGCTCACCCTCATGCCGGTGCGGGTCGAGGTGCCGTTCCCCAGGTCGAGCTCGGCGTCGTCCTTGGTCTGGAGCGTCCGGCCGAGGCCGTCGATGAAGACCACCGAATTGATGGGATCGGAGCGCACCGCGTCCCTGTGATGGACCACCGACCAGGCCGGGCTCGCCGCGGGGTTGTACTCGAAGGCCAGGGTCGGGCTGGCGTCGGTGTCATACGGCCCGACGACGCGGACGAGGCGGCCGAAGCCGTCGTAGGTGTGGCGGATCGACTGGTTGTTCTTGTCGATCGTCTCGGCGATCCTGCCGTGCTTCAGGTTCCAGGCGAAACGGCTGGTGTAGCCGAAGGAGTCGCTCACCTGGACGGGCCAGGTCTGCGCGACCGGATCCCAGGTGAACGTCGAGGTGAAGCCCGCGGCGTCGACCGCCGAGGCCAGGTTGCCGACGCCGTCGTAGCCGAGGGTCCAGACGGCGTTGTTGGTGCCGCTGTAGGACGATCCGGTGGCGGGGTCCTTGCCGCCGGCCAGCACCTGCTCCAGGCGGACGAGATCGCCCTGGGCGTTGTACGTCCCCCGGCGCTCGCGCAGCAGGCGGCCGGCGCCGTCGCGCACTTCCAGGCGGGAGGGCTGGACGACGTAGGTCAGCGGATCGACGTGGTAGGCCGCGGTGGCCACCGCGTCGTCGTCCGTTCCCTGGTCGCCGGAGTCGCGGTACGCGATGGCGTTGCCGAAGGAGTCGTAGTCCCAGGTCTGCGCCGTGCTCTTGCCGGCGCTGCCGGTGCCTTCGAAGAACAGGGTCTCTTCCTGCACCTTGGCCGGGAAGGCGGAGTGGCTGCTCGAGGCGCGCAGGTCGTACGAGCACGTCTCCACGCGGAAGACGCGGCCGGAGGCGTCCGCGGTCTCCTCCCGCTCCAGGAGACGGCGCTGGTAGAAGCTCTGGTTGCTGTACCGCCGGTCGATCGTGGAGCCGTCCGGCCGCGTGGTCTTCACGCGGGCGAAGCCGTAGGGCTCGCGCTCGATGCGGTCCTGATAGGACTCGTCGAAGTAGTCGTAGCGGGTGGTGTAGCTGCTGCCGCGGCCGTCGTTCTCGGTGACCGAGGCCAGCACCCACTGGGTGCTCGGCATGTCGACCTTGCGCTGGCCGTCCGCCGAGAGGCCCACCTTGTTGCCCTGGCGCTCGTAGGTGAGCGAGAAGCTGCCGCCCAGGGGACGGTGCACGGCCGTCAGAAGGTTGGCCTTCTGCGACTGGTTGAGCTTGACGTAGACGTTCGGATCGTCCCTCTTCTTGAGCACGTGGTCGGGCAGGCCGTCGCCGTCCAGGTCCTGGAAGGTGAGCTGGAGGCCGCCGCCGCTGCCGTCGATCTGGCCGGTGATCTCGAACTGGAGACCGAGCACCGGCACCGGCGGGATGATGGTGAAGCAGCCCGCGAAGCCCAGGGAGACGTTGGCCGCGATGTCGCCGTTGTAGCTGATGGCGTCGATGCAGCGCATGACGCCGGGAATGACATAGCCCTCTCCCAGGCCCGTGCCCCAGCCCGGGACCGGCCAGTGCTGCTCGGCTTCCCAGTAGTCGCCGCGGTTGAGCTTGACGCGGAAGAAATCCTCGTCCTGCTCCTTGGCCACGTGGTCGGCGAGGCCGTCGCCGTTGACGTCCACCATCTGCACCAGCGTCCGGGCCAGGGTGGTCGAGCCGCCGCCGCCCAGGGGACCGAAGGCGATGCCGGCGGTGAAGGCGGAGCTGCGGGTGAAGGAGATCGCGTTCGGCGAGGCCACGGTGACGAACGCCTGGCCGAGAGACGCGCCGAGGCCGCTCACCGCGTCGAGGCAGCCGCCGACGCCGGAGTCGAAGTCGGAGTCGGCCCAGCCCGGCAACGGCCACGCCTCGGGTGCGCCGAAGCGGTAGCCGAGGTTCAACCGCACCGTCACGAAGGGCGCTCCCGAATCCATGGAGACGCGGTCCGGCAGGCCGTCGCCGTTGACGTCGATCAGGTCGTACCGCGTCTGCGACAGCGACACGGTCGTGCCGATGGTGGGCAGCGTGCTCCGCACCCTCTCGACCTTGCCGCTGCCGCCCGTGCCGACGAAGAGCGTGCCGAGGCCGATGCTGGCGCTGACGTTGCCGTTGTCCGAACGGCGGACGGCGGAATCCAGGCCCGAGAAGGATGCCAGACCGCCGAAGCCGCTCTGCCCGTCGGAGAACCGCACGCCGCTGCCCGACACCTGGTCGGCGTAGCGGTCGCCGTTCATGTCGAGCAGGTCGACCTCGCTCAGGCTGTCGCCGAAGGACAGGGAAAGGCTCAGCCCGAGCCCGATGTTGGCGGCCCCGGTGCGGCCCGTGGTCTTGCGCAGGATGGAGAGCCCGCCGCCGCCGCCGGAGGTGCCCGAGGCCATCTCCAGGTCGCCGGCCGCGTTGCCTCCCTGCCGCGACGGCTTGACCCCTTCCGCCGCCATGTAGAGATCGAAACCGCCGGCGGTCCACACCGGCTGCGAGACGCCGGTCGTCCCTTCCCAATGGGTCAAGCCGAAGAGGAAGTCCGGCGTCCCCGCGTCCTCGCTCTGCGGCAGGTCCAGGCCGGCCTCGTGGAAGCTCTCGTTGCCGTTCCACTCGCCGTAGAACCAGCCGTGCCAGCCGCCGGACATGGCTTCCGTGGTCGCCTCGGCCAGGGTGCGCTCGTTGACCGGAACGGTCTCCCCGTTGGCGGTGGCGGCCAGGGTCCCCGAGCCGAGCACGGTGACGAAGACCGCATCTCCCTCGTCCGCGTCCACCATGACGTCGAAGCTCGTGGAGCCCGACACGGTGCGCCGGTCGTACAGGCGGTGGAGGCCCTGGACGTAGAGAATGGCGTCGCCGGTCCCCGCGGTCCACTCCAGATGGAGGTTGCCGTCCCAGCCCGCCGGCACCGTCCACGACATCGTGGGCTGGTTCGCCGGATCGAGCTTCGGGATGGCGTAGTAGACCTGGGCCTTTTGCGGCTGCTGGAGCTGCTCGGGCTGGTCGCCGTCGAGGGTCACCTGCGGCGTCCAGCGCACGTGGTCCGGGTCCACGGGGGTCTCGGAGGAGACCTGCAAGGAGAGGCTGTCCCCCTGGGACACCGGAAGGGACGGGATCTGGTCGAAGCTGCCCGTCTCGTCCGCGGTGAAGGTCCGCTCATAGAGAGGGTTGTCCGCGTCGCCGTTCTTGATCACCTGGACGGTGACGCCGTCCGAGGTGGTCTGCTTGACGAACGCTCCCTGGATCTGGGCCGTGCCGTTGCCCGTGGCAAGGAAGGAGCTTCCCGGCGGGCCGGCCAGACGGAAGTCCTCCTCGCCGTCGAACCGGTAGACCCGCGAGCCCCACGGCTCCAGGGCCTCCTCGTCCTGGCCCGTGTAGGTGACCCGCGGCGCCCAGAGCAGAGCGTCGGCGCTGGTCTCGCGGATGGAATTGGCCAGGAAGTAGAGCCGGTCGCCGGCCTGCACGTTGAGAGTCAGGCCTGCGCCGCAGGAATCGCCGTCCGCGGGCACGCAGGAAGCCATGTCGCTGGCCGCGAAAGTCCGCTGCCAGATGCGGGTGTCGTTGTGGAAGATCTGCACCCTCACGCCGTCGCCGCCCGCCTGCTTCTTCTGAATGGCGCCGTCCAGGGCCACCGGGCCGGCGAACGGCAGGACGAGCCGCCGCAGGGTGTCCGAGAGCTTCAGGTTCGAGAGGACTTCCTCCTCCTCCCCCGGCCTGCCGAGCGTGAGCCCGGAGGCGCCGAAGCCGCCCCAGTTGGAAGCCGGCAGGAACGACGTCCCGTTGTTGAGCCGGGTGCGGAAGCCGCCGTCCGCGCCCACCAGGTCCGGGAAGCCGTCGCCGTTGATGTCCATGAAGGCGCGGTCGTCGTTGGAGTGGCTGTAGACGAAGGTCGCGCCGAGGTTGAGCGGCGGGATGCGGACCCCGCCCGACACGTCGAACGTGAACTCGAGGGTGCGCCCGATGTCGCTCACCCCGGAGACCGACGTGGACTGGAACGAGCCCCGCCGGTTGAGGTCCACCGTGCCCTGGTCGTCGACCCGGTCGGGAAGGCCGTCGCCGTTGACGTCCAGGAAATTCGCCAGCTCGGTGGTGCCGGAGACCCCGCCGCCCACCTGGATGCCCACGAGCGGCGTGCAGGTGGGGGAGACCGGCGAGCCGGGAGGCGGTCCCAGGCCCGCGTAGACGTGGACGCCGCCGCCGACGTTGAACGAGGCGTTGCAGTCCTTGCCGCTGCCGATGCCTCCCCAGGTCTGCATCGGACCGAACGCCGCGGTGGCCTGCTGGTACTCGAAGTCATGCCGGGCGAGCTCCGTGGTGCCGTCCTCGCCCGTCACCGCCAGCGACGCCAGCACGCTCTTGCGGAAGTCTCCTTCCCGGTAGGAGAAGACATAGCGGCGCACCAGGTCGTCGCCCGCCAGCACGTCCACCTGGGCGAGGCGGCGGCGGGTGAGCGTCTTGAACCCTGAAAGACCCGAGGTGAAGCGGTCCGGCCGCTGCTCGCCGTCATCCATCTGGAACAGGACCTGATAGAAGCCGCCGCTCCCGTTCACGCCCGTGTAGCGGATGGCGGCCGGATAGGCCTGCACCCAGGGCTCGCCATCACTTCCGGAGTCGTGGGCATACGAATAGTCCACCGTGTTGCCGTGAAGATCGATCACCTGCTCCAGCAGCCACCGGGAGGTGTTGCCCGATCCCGGGTCCGCCAGGCGGGCCTGGGCGCTCTGGCCGTAGATGGACCGGATCCCCTTTTTGTCCGTCACCTCCCACCAGAAGTCCGCGGGACCGCTCCCATGCCGCACGACGCGGTCGAAGCTCCCCTCGATCCGGCGGGTGAAGACCCGGTCCGCCTGCCGCGGGCTCCCGGGCTGGGCCACCGGCGCGAGCTGCTCGCCTTGCAGCATGTAGGTCTCCGTCTCGAAGGACGGGTCGTAGCGCGGCACGCCGAACAGAGTCGAAATGTCGATGCTGGGCAGCGTGAGGTCCCAGCCGATGCCGAGCCAGCCGTTGCCGCCGCCGCTGCCGTACGTCACGGACAGATCCGGCTGGAGGCCGCGGCGGCCCTTGGGGATCACCAGCGGATAGTCGAGCGAGGCGTCGCCGCCCGGCTCCCCTTCGGGCGCCTTGAGGAGAATGATCTCCGCCGCCGGGTCCGCCTTGGCCAGGTCCTGCATGGAATTGGGATTGAAGCTCGCCGACGCCGGCTGGTCCGGCAGCGTCAGCGTGGCGTTGATGAAATCCGTGAAGTGGTCCGTCGTGCTGACCACCTCCGTGCCGCTCGTCTTGAGCCGGTTCAGGGCGATCCAGCGGCCGGCCTCTTCATCGAAGAAGTACGTCCGCACGTCGTCCACCCGCAACCCTTCCGGAATGAGCTCCGGATCGTAGGGCAGCGTGATCGCGAGCGGCTTCTTGAACTTCTGGCCGTGCGGGCCGAAGCGGAAGCCGCCGCGGCCGGGCGTGACGTTGGTCATGCCTGCGTCCAGGGCCGGCAGCTCGCCCGTGGCCAGGGCCCGCAGGGTGAGCTTCACCTTGCGGTCCACGGCGCCCTTCGGAACTTCGAGCCGGGCGCCGTCCAGGGTGAGGGTCTTCGCCACTCCGGGCCCGACCTCGCGCTCCACCTCATGGCCGTCCCCGCCTTCCCCATCGGGATCATCGGCGCTCTGCCCCAGCCGCAACACGCGGGTGAGGCGCGAGCCGTCCGGCCAGGTCAGGTCCAGGTGAAGGTCCCACGCCCCTTCCTCTCCCTCGGGCCTGGGGATCAGGACGCCGAGAGCGCCGGCGGCCGTCACGGCGCCCGGCACCAGCGCGCCGTTCACCCGCAGAGAGGGCACCCCTGGCACACCGGCCGGGCCCTGCACGAAGCCCCGCAGGTACGCGCCCAGCTCGGCGGGATCGCCGGCCGGCGGATGCGTGATCTCCAGGCGCGGTCCCCGCCGCGCTCCGACCGGGCTGGCGAGCACGGCGGCCGCCGAGACCTCGCCGCTCCGCTCGCCGCTCCAGGCCAGCTCGACGGTTGACGCCGCGGGCACGCCCTCGCGCAACGGCAGGAAGTGCCGCCCGGGCTGGAGACCGCCCAGGTCCACCGCGTCCAGGAGCGCCACCGCGCCGCCGCCCGCGAGGCGGGCCGTGGCCGTCAGCACGCCCCGGGTGCCGTCCGCGACCGAGATCTCCAGCGCATACGGCTGGGAAGGCCGCGCGAACCGCAGCTCCAGGGGCCTCGCCCCCTTCCACGGCCGCGCGGAGGAAGTCCGGCCGGAATCTCCGGTGAGGACCAACCGCAGGTTGCGCACCTCGTAGGGAACCACCTCGGCGCCGAACGAGCGGGCTCTCCCCGCCTCCCCTGATGGGGACTCGGGCAGCACCTCGGCGTTCGCCGGAGTGAAGAGGATCTCGTTCATCCCGCGGCGCAGCCAGCGCGGATCGATCTCCTCGGTTTGCAGCGCGCCTTGCGCCGGTTGGGCTCCGAACCCCTGGAACGGGTGGCCGTTGATCGAACGGACCGCCTGCGACCAGTGGGAAAGCCCCGTCAATTCATAAGAAAGGAAAGCCCGTTCGGCCGTGGCCGGATCGCCGCCCAGCCGCACGAGCACGGCCGGGCTGCCGCCCTTCACCTGCACGGCGGCGGGCAAACCCCTGGCCGAGCGCTCTCCCGCCTCCGTCTGGCGGGCGCTCCACAGCTCGATCTCCGGCAGCACCGCGCCGGGAGAGGCGGGCTGCCAGTCCACCAGGAGAGCCCGCGTAGCCACCGGGCCTGGTACCGGGATGCGCTGCCAGCCCGCGGCGCGCGGCTCCATCTCGAACAGCAGGGACGGCACGCCGCCCTCCTCGGCCCACACCGTCAGCCGGCCGTCCGCCGGGCCGAACACGCCCACGGCCGTCAGGGCTTGCTCGCCGTCCAGCAGCAGCCGGACCCGGGAGACCCCCTCCTTGCTCCCGGCGAAGCCGCGGCCCGTATCGCCGTCGAAGAGACGCCAGGGATCTCCGCCACCCGCCGTCTCGGCGCGCAGGGGGAAGATCCTGGACAACGCCGAGGGCTCCGCCGCCCCCCCGAGCAATCCGCCGGCCTGGGCGAAAACCAGCCCGGCACAGGCGAGAATCAGGGCGACCAATACCAACCGCACAGCTTTTGGGCTCATACGAGGCTCCTTTTGGACTGGATGAAAGCCTGCGCCTTTGTGCCCAGCGTTGTCGTCATACAGCAGATGATCTTTTTCTCATCGTTTGTATAGGGCGGTTCCCATGGACCCGAACCGGCCGGGGGCGTGCGCCCCCCGGGACGTGGTGACTCCATCCGGCCTGAAAGGCCGCCAGAGCTCTCCCGGCCCTTCAGGCCGAAAACGCGACTCCGGCGAAGCGGGAAGGCTGCTTGCTCAGAGGGTGTTTGGAAAGTCAGCGGCCGCAGGGTGCCCACTGTAGAGACGCCTTGCAGGCGTCTCCGAGGCGGGTTGGACGACGCGAATAACAAGGATTCCCGCGGGGCGCCTCTTCGATCCGGCGTCTCGGCCGTATAAGACCATGGTGCCTACCCAGAGACGCCTGCAAGGCGTCTCTACAGTGGGGCGGGAACCACTTTCCAAACACCCTCTCAGGGAATAGCATGAGGCGGGCCCTGTCAAAGCGGCTGTGTGAAGGTGAGGATCGTGGTCCAAACGGCCCAACGGGCAGACGGCCGACAGGCCGGAACGGAGCACGGCAAGGTGCCCGTCCCGGCCTGGGGAAGGTGCGAGGCTGGTGCTGGATCTACGGCTAATTGCAGGTCACATTCTGGCTGTTCGCCGCCTGTTCTAGCAGTTGAGCGCAGAACTGGCCCTGCGCTGGCGTGATGGGTATCGTGCCGGCCAAGAAATCACCGCAAAACCACTGGCCGCTGGCAAGCTGGGCAGCGAGAGCAAAGGGTTGAGTAACATTGCCGACAAAGATGCCATCCAGGCTGCCGAAGGCGGGTTCGGTGCGGCAAACAGCGATCGGAAATTGACCGGCGACGATTTCAGAGAACGCGGGAAACCGCGGGACGTTGCACGGGCAGGTGACTTCGCATGGCAGGTCGCGGCCGGTCGCCTGCTGGAACTTGTTGCGCACCTTGGAGCAGGCGGTGGCCGAGGCGCTCGGATTGGTGCTGGGATCGCCGTCGTTGGCGAGCTCGCAGTCCATGGCCTCGCAGTAGGCGTTGCAGTGGCCGTAGGCGGCTCCCTGCTCCATGTCACAGACCGTCTCCAGAGCGGGAGGGAAGCCATCCGGAGTCTGGGCCAGGGCGGCGCCGGTGCCGATACAGAGCAGCGACAGGGTCAGGAACAGGACGAGTTGGGGTTTCATCAGTTCTCCTTTGTTCGGTCTTTGAGGCTGTCGCCGGTGAACCCTTCACCGGGACGGTTCTGAATTGGGATCAGAGGAGACCAGCTTAGGAGAATGGCTACCGCGTGTCGTCGTACAGATGTATCGGTTTTTCCTCATCGTTTGTATAAGGCGGGATGTATCGAACTATGTCCATGGCAGGGATGCCGGCCGTCCCGGGGACGGCTACCGCGGGGTGATCAGAAACCGTGCTTGCGGCAGAGGGCGCGGGATTGGGCGTCCAACCGGTCGTGGACCTCGCGGCAGTATTTGGCGAAGACGTCCCGCGTTTCGAGGAGCCTTGGGTGGCCGGGCTCCAGGGCTTTTTCGCGGATGGCGAGGGCCCTCTCCAGGAGCGGCAGGGCGGTGGCGGGATGGCCGAGGTCCGCGTGAGCCTGGCCGAGGTTGAGGAGGGTCCGGGCCAGCTCGGGGTGCTCGGGACCGTAGACCTTCTCGGTGGTCGCGGCCACGCGCTCCAGGAGACGGGTGGCCTCGGCGATCTTTCCTTCTTTCTGGAGGAACAGGGCCAGGGCCTCGCGGCTGCCGGCGAGGTCGGGATGGTCGTCCGGGAGGACGCCTTCGCGGATGGCGAGGGCGCGCCGCTGGAGCCGGATGCCGTCCCCGGTCCGGCCGCGGTAGTAGGCGATGCCCGAGAGGTTGTGCAGGGACTTGGCGACCCGGGGGTCGCGGCTCCCCCAGAGGCTCTCCTGAAGGGCGAGCGAGCGCTGGAGGATGGGCTCGGCTTCGTCGAAGCGGCCTTTCGCGGCGAGCGTCATGCCCAGGTCGTTGAGGACTTCGGCCACGCCGGGATTCCTGGGACCGAGGCGCGTCTCGCGGATGGCGAGGGCCCGGCGGAACAGGGCCAGGGCGTCGCCCCGATTCGAGCGCTGGGCGAGCCCGCCGAGGCGGACCAGGGTGCCGGCGACTTCCGGGTGGCCTTGGCCTAGGAGCCGCTCGCGGATGGCGAGGGCTTCTTGCAGCAGGGGCCGGGCCTCGTCGTAGAGGCCGAGATCGGTCTGGATGCCGCCCAGGGTGTCGAGGAGGCGCGCGCGAAGGAGGGGCTGGCCGGCCAGGTCCCGGTCCTTGCCCAGGCGCTCGGTGCCCCGGCGCAGCAGCTCCCGGGCGTCGGGCAGGGAGCCCCGGGCCTCGCGCGGGTCCGAGGCCTGGAACAGGTCTTCCAGGAACCGGGCCGCGGTGTCGGCCCGCAGGGCTTCCTGCTCGGCCGCGCGGCGGGCTTCCAGGGCCTGCCGTCGTTCGTGCCGGAGGTCCAGGGTGTATTTGACGCCGGCCAGGACGAAGGCGGCGGCCACGGCCGCGGCGAGGAGGCGCAGGCGGCGGCGCCGGGGCTTGCCGCGGATCCAGGCGAGGCGCTCGGCGGCCTCGGCGGCGGTGGGCCGCGCCTCGGGGGCCAGGGCCTTGAGGCGCCGGATGAGGCGGGCGAGGTCCCCGTCCCGAATCCCGGAGATGGGCAGGGTGTCGCCGTCCGCGGCCTTGACGAGCAGGAGGGACGGAGAGAGCCCCGGTTCATAGGGAGGCCGGCCGGTGAAGAGCTCCTGGAGGAGAAGGCCGAGCGCGTAGGCGTCGCTCGCCGCCGTGGCCGGCTCGCCGCGGGCCTGCTCGGGGCTCATGCTGGCCGGAGTTCCCATCAGGGCGCCGAGGGCGGTATGGCCCGTGAGCGAGGGCATCCACCAGGAGGCGCCGGACGGCAGCGAGTCCGCCAGCGAGGCCTCGGTGGCCTCCGCCATGCCGGGGGCTTCGATGCCTGCGGGGTCCGCGGGGTTCGCGGCTTCGGAGCGGGCGAGGCCGAAGTCCAGCACCTTGACCTGGCCTTCGTCCGTGATCATCACGTTGTCGGGCTTCAGATCGCGGTGGACGATCCCTTTCTCGTGGGCCGCTTCCAGGGCGCGCGCCACGCCTTCGGCGACGGCGAGCCTGGTGCCGGGATTGATCTCATCTTGATCGATTCCTTTTTGCAGGGCCTGGCGCAGGGTGCGGCCGCGGATCCGTTCCAGGACGAGGACGTCCTCGTCTTCAATCTCCAGAGAGCCATGGATGCGGCAGACGTTGGGGTGGTCGAGCTGGGAGAGGAGCCGGGCTTCGGTGAGGAAGCGGGCGCGGGTGCGGGCGTCGAGCCGGTCGCTACGGATGGCTTTGAGGGCGACCTCGCGTTCGAGCTTCTCGTCGAAGCCCACGAACACGGCGCCCATGCCGCCTTCGGCGATCTCGCCGGTAATGCGGATGGGGCCGAGGCGGTCGCCGGTCTGGATCACTGGAGCCTCCCGGCGACGCTGCTCCAGGCCTGTTCGAGCTCCGGCAGCCGTGCCTTGCAGCCGCCGAGGTCGTCCTGGCGCGCCAGCGTGGCGAGCTCGGAGGCCGCGCCGGACAGGTAGACGGCACCCATGAGGCCGGCGCTGCCGGCCAGGGCATGGGCCGCCGCGGCAAAGGCCTCGAGATCTCCTTGAGACAGAGCGAGCCGCAGGGTCGCGAGGTCCTCCTCACCCTCCTGGAGGAAGGCGGCCACGACGGACCGGCCCGTGCTCTCCTCCAGGGTCTTCAAGCTCGTGAGGCGCTCTTCGAAGCCGTCCTCCTCACGCCGCTCCAACGCGGCCTCGATGCCCAGCCAGCGGTCGAGCATCGCGGCCAGCTCGGCGGTGCGGAAGGGCTTGGCCAGATAGTCGTCCATGCCGGCGGCGCGGCAGCGCTCCCGTTCCTCCGGCTGGAAGTGGGCGGTGACGGCGATGACCGGGATGCGTTGACCGCCGGGGTCCGCCGCTTCCTGCCGGCGCAGGCGGGCGCAGGTTTCGTAGCCGTCGAGGCCGGCCATTTCGCAGTCCAGGAGCACGGCGTCGAAAGGCCGCTCCGCCAGCAGGGCCAGGGCCTCTTTGCCGCTCTCGGCGGTTCCGGCGCTGAAACCGAGCTCGCTCAGCAGAGCCTGGGCCACGGCGCGGTTCACGCCGCGGTCGTCCACCACCAGGACTCTCCGGCCATGCCGGGCCAGCCGGCGGGCGGCGGCCTCTCCGGCGCCCGTGCCGGACGCCTCCGGCCCGGGGCCTTGAGCGCGCACCAGCGGCAGCCGGAACCAGAACATGGAGCCCACTCCGCGGGTGCTCTCGAAGCCGATCTCGCCGCCCATCAGCTCGACGAGGTTCTTGGAGATGACCAGGCCCAGCCCCGTGCCGGAGGGCATGCCGGAGCCCGGGCTTCCCACCTGCGTGAACGGCTTGAAGAGCTGGGCCTGGCCCTCCTTCCGGATGCCCACGCCCGTGTCGCGCACCTCGAAGCAGAGCGCCGCTTCGGTCTTCTCCCGGTCGTCCTTCCTCCAAGCGTCCGGCTTCACGGTGATCATCACCGACCCCTTGGGGGTGTACCGGATGGCGTTGCTCACCAGGTTGAGCAGCACCTGGCGCAGGCGCACGGGATCGCCGTGCACCTCCTCGGGCAGCTCGGGAGCCACCTGCAACCGCAGGTCCAGCTTGTGTTCCGCGGCTCGCGGCGCGAGGAGCCGCACCACGTCTTCCACGGCCTCCCGCAGGCGGAAGTCGCGCAGCCGGAGGAGCAGGCGCCCGGCTTCGATGCGCGACACGTCGAGCACGTCGTTGACCAGGGCGAGCAGCGATTCCGCCGAGGTCTGCACCAGCTTCACCTGCTCGCGCTGTTCCGGCGTGAGCCCGCCGCGGAGCAGCAGGTCGGTCATGCCGAGGATGCCGTTCATGGGGGTGCGGATCTCATGGCTCACGCTGGCCACGAACTGGCCCTTGGCCTGCTCGGCGGCGCGGGCGTTCTGTTCCGCCTGCCGGCGCCCCTGGAGCTCGCGTTCGACGGTGAGCCAGAACCGGCGGCGCAGGCCCAGGCCGGCGAGGGCGCAGACCAGGAGAAGGCCCAGGGCGGTGAGATGCAAGGGCGACAGGACGAAAGGAGCCGTGAAGACGAAGAAGGCCAGAGCGGCCAGGAGGATTCCGCCGTTGGCGAGGCCGAGGAGCTCCAGCCGCCGGAATTTTTCTTTGCAGGGCCTCAAGCCCTCCCCAATCGGGCTCAGTGCGTCTCCATGGGCACCAGGCCGGCCCGCAAGGCGTGGAGGGCGGCCTCCACCCGGTTGCTCACGCCCAGCTTGCCGATCACATGGCTCACGTGGGTGCGCACGGTGATGTCCGTGACGCCCAGCTCGCGGGCGATCTCGCGGTTGCTCCACCCCCGGGCCAGCAGGTTCAGCACGTCCTGCTCCCGGCCCGTGAGGACCTCCTGACCCTGGCGTGGCTTGAGATGGTTGAGCAGCCGGCGCGTGAGGTGCGGGGGAAGCCAGGCCTCCCCACGGGCGATGCTGCGGATGGCCTCGAGGAGCTCCTCCTTCGGCGAGCTTTTGGAGACATAGCCCACGGCTCCGGCCTCGACGGCGGCCAGCACGTCCGCCTCAGCGTCCGTGGTGGTGAGGATCACGATGCCGACCCCCGGCTGCGCGGCGAGGATCTGCCGGGTGGCCTCCACGCCGCCGAGCAGAGGGAGGCGGAGGTCCATGAGGATGACGTCCGGAGCGCAACGCTCCGCCTCCTCCACAGCCTGCCATCCATCTGCCGCCTCTCCCACCAACTCGATGTCGGCCACGCTTGACAAAAGATTACAAACACCCGCACGAACGACAAAATGGTCGTCCACGACGAGAACTCGGATCGTTCCTTTCATGCCCATCGCAGAATCCCTCTTCCCCAGGTTGAAACGAACGGAGGTTAACTTTCTTTATTTTACTGAAATTTTGGATAAAGGGAATCTCTAGCAGCCTGCGGAGCGCGGGTTCTGCCTGACTAAAGCTACCCAGGCGACCCTCTTAACTCTTTTTTTCTGGAGAATTACGATGGAGCCGACGGTCGGATTTGAACCGACGACCTGCTGATTACGAATCAGCTGCTCTACCCCTGAGCTACGTCGGCTAAACGAAGAATGCGGTGAGTCTCCGTGAAGCGGAGGCGTATTGTAGGGCATCCCGGGAGGCAAGGCAACGGTGGCGACCGTGAGACCGTGAGGAGCAGAGCTCGCCTCTCCGCGCCGCCGGCGTCAGGGCCCACCTGAAGGGGCTTACCTTTGTGCTTGGAGCAGGGGCACCACGCGCGCGAGCTCCTGTTCGAGCTCGGCGAGGAGGCCGGCGGCGGTGTTGAGCTGGTCGCTTCGGCCGCTCTTTTCCAGGTTGGCGCTCAGGGCGGCCAGGCGGAGGGCGCCGAGTTGGGCGCTGCTGCCTTTGAGGCTGTGGGCCACGAAGGCGAGGTCCTTGGCGTCACCCTGGTTCAGGGCTTGGCGGAGGCGTTCCAGACGGCCAGGAGTGTCGGCCAGAAAGGTGGTCACGACTTCGTCCAGGATGCACCGGCCCGAGAACTGCCCCAGCCGGCGGAGGTCATCGAGAGGGGCCAGGTCGAGGGAGGGAGAGACGGCGGGATTGGAGGAGGAGGGCTCCGGTGGGGTCTCGGCGGTTTCCGGGGTTGCCGGTGTCTCGGGGGCGCGGCTGCGCAGGAGGGCCGCGCGCAGGTCCGACAGCATGATGGGCTTGGCGAGGAAGTCGTTCATGCCGGCTTCGAGGCAGGCTCGGCGGTATTCGACGAGGACGTTGGCGGTGAGGGCTACGATGCGCGGCTGGTGGTCCGCGGGAATTTCAGCGCGGATGTGGCGGGTGGCTTCCAGGCCATCCATGACGGGCATGTGGACATCCATGAAAAGGAGGTCGTAGCGCTGGCGCCGGACGGCGGCCAAGGCTTCGGAGCCATCGCCGGCCACGTCGGCGCGGTAGCCCAGGCGCTCCAGCATGAGGAGGGCGACTTTCTGATTGACCGAGTTGTCTTCGGCGAGCAGGATGCGCATGGGATGGAGGCCGGCCAGGGGAGCCGGCAGGGTGGGGGAGTGGGGGACGACCTCGGCGGGCTGGCAGCGGACGGTGAAGGAGAAGGTGGAACCCTGTCCGGGGGTGCTCTCGACCCACATGAGGCCACCCAGGTGCTCGGCCAGGCGGCGGCTGATGACGAGGCCCAAGCCGGTGCCGCCGTAGAGGCGGGTGGTGGAGGAGTCGGCCTGGCTGAAAGGCTGGAAGAGGCGATCCAGGCGCTCGGGGGGGACGCCGATGCCGGAGTCGCGGACGGCGAAGAGGAGCTCGGCGCTTTCGGCGGCACCGGGGTGGCCGCCGGCCGGCGGGACGAGCTCGACGTTCAGGGAGATTTCCCCGCGCTCGGTGAATTTGACGGCGTTGTCGAGCAGGTTGAGGAGGATCTGCCGGAGGCGGCCGGCGTCGCTGGTGATCGCGCCGGGCACGCCGGGGCCGATGCGCCGGACGAGGGAGAGGCCCTTGGCGGTGGCTTTGGGGCGGACGATCTCCAGAGTGTCTTCGAGGCTGTCGCTGAGAATAAAAGGGGCGAGCTCGATCTCGAGGGCTCCGGCTTCGATCTTGGAGACGTCGAGGATGTCGTTGATCACGGAGAGCAGGGCGCCGCCGCTGTGGCGGATGGTCTCGACGCAGTCGCGCTGGGCAGGAGAGAGAGGGGTGTCGAGGAGCATGCTGGTCATGCCGAGGACGGCGTTGAGCGGGGTGCGGATCTCGTGGCTCATGTTGGCCAGGAACTCGCTTTTGGCGTGGCTGGCTTCTTCGGCGCGGGCTTTTTCCCGGCGCAGGTCGCGGGTGCGCTCTTCGACGAGGCGGGCGAGCTCGAGCTCGCGGCGGCGCACGGCGCGCAGGCGCAGGCGCCCGGCGCCGATCCCCAGGAGGAGGGCGAGCCCCAGGCCGCCGGCGGCGAACCAAGGAGTCTCCCAGAAGTAGAGGGGGATGATGATGTCGAGCCGCGCCCCTTCGGTATTCGAGACGCCGTCGCCGTTGCGGCCCACGGCGCGGAAGGTGTAGGAGCCCGCCGGGAGGTTGGTGTAGACGGCACGGCGGTCGGGTCCGGTTTCAGTCCATCCCTGTTGGAAGCCTTCCAGGCGGTAGCTCAGGTGGGCTCTCTCCGGGTCCAGGAGGCTCAGGACGGTGGAGTGGATCTCCAGGTTGCGCCGGCCGAGGGGGAGCTTCAGGGGCACGCCCGGCGTCCAGGGGATGCGCTGGCCGTCGGAGAGGATCTCTTCGATGGCGACGGGAGGCGGCCGGCGGTTGTCTTGGACTCTCCGGGGGTCGGTGATGGCGAAGCCGCGGGTGGTGGGGAACCAGTAGCGGCCGTCGCGGGCGGCCAGGACCCCGGGCTGGTTGCCGCCGGCGCACTCGGCGCCCTTCATGCCGTCGGCTTCGCCGTAGAGGACGCTGGGGATGCGGGGGATGCGCCCTTCGGCGAAGGCGTCGAGGTCGGTGCGCCGGACGCGGTAGATCCCCAAGTCGCTGGTCATCCAGAAACGGCCTTCGGCGTCTTCGAGGATGTGGAAGGCGGTGCTCTCGGGCAGGCCGTCGCGGGGGAGAAAAACGGTCCACCGGCCCTGGCGGCGGCGCCACAGGCCGTTCTGGGAAGTGCCGAGCCAGAGGGTGCCTTCGGCGTCTTCATGGGCGGCGAACACCTGGACCACGGGGGCGCCGGGGACGAGCTCGAAGCGCCCGCCGGCCTCGCGGAAGAGCCCCTTGCGGGTGCCCGCGAGGAGGGTGCCGCCGCGGTCGCGCTGGACGAAGTAGACGGCGTCGGCGGGCAGGCCGTTGGGTGTGACGTCCTGCATGCGGCCGCCTTGCAGGCGGGCCAGACCGTGGACGGTGCCGATCCAGAGGGCGGCGTCGCGGTCGCGGAAGAGGGCGAGGACGTAGTCGTCCGGCAGGCCCCGGCGCCGGGTCCAGGTCTCGATCCGGCCATCGGCATGGCGGCGGGCGAGGCCGCCTCGGGTGCCGATCCAGAGGCCGCCTTCGCCGTCTTCGAGGAGGGGGCGGACCCGGTTGTCCGGCAGGCCCTGGGCGGTGGTGAAGGCGTCGACCCGGCCGTCCCGAAGGCGCAGCAGGCCGTGCTCGCCGGTGCCCATCCAGAGGGTGCCCGCGGAGTCCTCGTAGGCGGACCAGACGATGCCGCGGCCACCCGGCGGCTGGAAGGTGGTGAAGACGTTGTCGCGCAGGCGCAGGACGCCGCTGGTCTCGGTGCCGACCCAGAGGCCGCCTTCGGCGTCTTCCAGCAGCGCGAAGATGGCCTCCTCGGCCAGCGCCGGCTCGGGGAGGGGCAGGGCCTCGAAACGGCGGCCGCGGAGCCGGGCAAGGCCCTGGTTCGTGCCCGCCCACAGGTTGCCGTCGCGGTCGGCCAGAATGGAGGACACCTTGGCCCCCGGCAGGCCGTCGCTCAGGGTGAACCTTTCCCACGGCCCGGCAGGAGCAGGGCGGTGAGCGACCCCCTTGGCGGTGCCGGCCCAGAGGCCGCCGCGCCGGTCCATCGCGAGGGAGAGGACGCGCTCGCCCGGCAGAGCGCCGGAGGCCGCGAGGGTGCCCTTCTCCAGGCGGACGAGACCGTCGGCGGTACCGGCCCACAGGGCGCCGCCGGGCTCCTGGACGAACGCGAGGACGCTGCGGCCGGCCAGGGCGGGCACGCGCTCCACACGGCCGCCCTTCAAGCGGGCCGCGCCTTCGCCGGTGCCGATCCAGACGCTACCGCCGCGGTCTTCGAAGAACGCCTGCACCTGGCCGGCCGGCAGGCCCTGGCGGGTAGTCCAGGGGACGTCGCGCTTCCCCGTCCACTGGATGGCCCCTCCGGTGGCGGAGGAGCACCAGAGGTCTCCGGAACGGCTGGCGAGGATGCGGCCGGGGCGGGAGCGGAGGGGCACGAAGCGCACGCCGTCGAACCGCACCAGGTATCCATTGGTGGACAGCCAGAGGTAGCCGTTGGGGGTCTGGGCGATGGCGGAGACGGTGAGCTGGGGGAGCCCCTCCCTGGTGCTCCAACCCTGGAGGTGGTACTCCGTGATGGCGCGCTCCGGGTCCAGCGCCGCGCCCGGAGCGCAGACGAAAAGGACGCCCAAGGCGAAGCACCAGGTGAGACAGGATTTCATGGCGAATCAGGGGGACAGGGTATTGTGCCATGAATCGGGGCGCGCTCCTCGGATTCTAGAGCGGCGGCACGTCGTTCCAGGTCGTCGGATGCGACATCCCCACCAGCACCTTGCGCTCACCCTTGAAGGGTGCCCGGCCGTGGGCGACCATCATGTTGTCCAGCATCAGGAGGTCGCCCACCTGCCAGGGGAATTCGATCGTCGCGGCGTTATAGCAGGAACGCAGGTGCTCGAGGACGTCGGGCTCGATGGGGCTGCCGTCGCCGTAGTAGGTGTTGGTCGGCAGGTCCTCCTCGGTGAATTCCTCGACGAGCGCCTCGCGGATGGCCGGAGTCAGCGTGCTGACATGGAAGAAGGTGGCGTGATTGAACCAGCACAGGTCGCCGGTGTCGGGGTGCCTGGCCACGGCGCTGCGCACGGCACGGGTGCGCAGGCGGTTGCCGTCCTTCCATTCGAACTGGATGCCGTTCCTCAGGCAGTGCTCCTCGACCTGGGCCTTGTCATCGGTCTGGTAGACGGTCTGCCACGGTAGACCGAAGCCGTCGCCGTAGTTGCGCACCACCATCCACTTTTTGGCGATGAAGCGATCACGCACCTCGGCGTCGATGCGTTGATAGATGTTTCGTACATCGGCAATGGGTGTCGCGCCCCCTTCGACGGACGCCTTGGCGCAGTGGAAGAAGATGCGCCGCGGCCAGACGGCCTGATAGGAGTTCTCGTTGTGCAGGAAGATGGGGTGCTCGGGCGGATAGTCGGTGGAGGTGTAGATCTTGCCGCTGACGGCGTGGCGCGGCGAGGAGCGCTCTTTGTATTCCAGGAGATCGCCGGAGATGGAGCGGACGACGTGCTCGAAATCTTCAACCCGCAATATTTCGAAACTTCGGAACAGGAGTCCACCATGCTGAGCGAGCTGCCGGCTGATCAGCTCTCGGTTCGCCTCGGCCCAACCCGCCAGGCTGACGCCCGGGACAGCCGGCCGGATCACCTGCGGCAGGCCGCTTTCGTTCAGCGGCTCCATGTGCACCAGATCCTGTTGCTGCGCACTGACCGCCCGGCGGGCAGGGATGCCCAATTTCCGCAGGCTCGGTCGGCTGGTTTCCTCTTCGCTCATCGTGCTCTCCTTCGGATCGGAGCCCTATTGTCCTGTTGGCCAGGCGATTGTCCAGGCGATTGTCCAGAGTATAGCCGAGGGCCCCCGGACTTGTTCGCAGCGCTGGCGGACGGCTCCGTGGGCATGTTAAGGTTGGCCGCAACCGAGGGCATACGATTCAGTACTTAACAATCACCTTCGCCAGGCGAGGCCGCAGCCGCGTCGGAATTGGCTTTTTTCCAAGCAAAATCGATGTCCCGGAAATAGAGATGAGGCGCACAAAGATTGAGAGCTTTTCCAGACCAGAGGATTCTCTAATCGCACGAAATCGCAAGTGTCCCAGGGTTCCGTCCGGTGAACCGGTTGGAGATGGGGAGATCGCACGGTGGCATTGACGTCCATGTCCAACCTACGGGTGCTTCGTCTCGTGGACACTCTGCGCGACCGAGCCGCCGATGGCAACGGCTTCCTTCCCGCCTACACGTACCTCGAGGACGGAGAGGCCGCGGAGAGGACCCTGTCGTGGGCCGACCTCGATCGGCAGGCGCGTACGATCGCGGCTCATCTCGGCGCGGTGACCGCTCGTGGAGAGCGGGCGCTGCTGCTGTTCCCGGCCGGCCTGGACTTCATCGCCGCTTTCTTCGGCTGCCTCTATGCCGGAGTGGTGGCCGTGCCTTGCTACCCGCCGCGGCCGAACCGCGGACAGCCCCGCCTGCGCGCCATCGTCCGCGACTCCCGCCCCGCGGTCGTCCTTACCGATACGGCTCTGTCGCTGAAGAGCGGCGCGCTGGTCGAGGAGATCCCGGAGCTCGCCGCGGCCCGCTGGCTGGCAACGGACGGGCTCGACGCCGCCGCGGCCGACGACTGGCGGGATCCGGGGGGCGACCCGGACCACCTCGCCTTCCTTCAGTACACCTCCGGCTCGACCGCGCTCCCCAAGGGCGTGATGGTCAGCCATGGCAACCTGATCGCCAACGAGCGGATGATCCAGGCCGCCTTCCGCCAGAGCGAGGCTTCGGTGGTGGTGGGATGGCTGCCGCTCTACCATGACATGGGGCTGATCGGCAACGTGCTGCAGCCGCTCTGGAGCGGCGGCCGCTGCGTGTTGATGCCGCCGGTCGCGTTCCTCCAGAAGCCGCTGCGCTGGCTGGCGGCGATCAGCCGTTATGGCGGCACCACCAGCGGCGGTCCGAATTTCGCCTACGACCTGTGCGCGCGCAAGATCGGCGAGGAGGAGAAGGCGGGGCTCGATCTGTCGAGCTGGGAGGTGGCCTACAACGGCGCCGAGCCGGTGCGGCCGGCGACGCTCGAACGCTTCGCCGCGGCGTTCGCCTGCCGCGGCTTCCGGTCTGCGGCGTTCTACCCTTGCTACGGCCTCGCGGAGGCGACCCTGTTCGCCGCCGGCGGCGATCTGCCGGCCGGGCCGCAGGCCGCGTCATTCGACGCCGCGGGGCTCGCCCTGGGGCAGGCGCGGCCCGCGGCTGCCGGCGCCAACGCCCGCGAGCTCGCCGCCTGCGGCCATCCCTGGCTCGAGCAGGAGCTCGCGATCGTCGATCCCGAGACGCGGCGCCAGCTCCCGGCGGGCGAGGTCGGAGAGATCTGGATCGCCGGCCCGAACGTCGCGGCCGGCTACTGGGCCCGCCCGGAGGAGAGCGCCGAGGCCTTCGGGGCCTACGCCGAGGACGGCTCGGGGCCCTACCTGCGCACCGGCGACCTCGGTTTCCTGGCGGCGGGCGAGCTGTTCGTCGCCGGCCGGCGCAAGGATCTGATCATCCTGCGCGGCCGCAACCTCTATCCGCAGGATCTTGAGCTGACGGCCGAGGCAGCGCACGCGGCGCTGCGCCCGGGCAGCGGCGCGGCGTTCTCCGTGGAGCGGGAGGGCGAGGAGCGGCTGGTCCTGGTCCATGAGCTGGAGCGCAGCGCCAACGCCATGGTCAGGAGAGAGGGCATCGCGGCGGTCGCCGCGGCCGTGCGCGCGGCGATCGCCGAGGAGCACGAGGCCCAGGTCGCCGACCTGGTGCTGGTCAAGCTCGGCAGCGTGCCGAAGACCTCGAGCGGCAAGGTCCAGCGCCACGCCTGCCGCGACGCCTATCTCGCCGGAACGCTGGCAGTGATCGCGCAGAGCGCCGCGGGGGACGGGTCCGAGGAAGATCTTGAACACGGTGCGACGGCCGCTCTCGTCCTCGACCGCGGCAGCCTGGCCGCGCTGCCGGCGGCGGAGCGCACGGCGGCGCTCGAAGCCGTGCTGCGCTCGCTCGCCGCACGCGCCCTCGGCATTTCGGCGGCGCGGATCGCCCGCGACGTGCCGCTCGCCGCCCACGGCCTCGACTCGCTGGCGGCGCTCGATCTGCGTACCGCCGTCGAGGAGCGTCTGGGCGCCGTGGTGCCCCTGGCGACCCTGTTCGAAGGCGCGACGCTGGCCGATCTCGCGACCCTGCTCGCCGCCGAGCTCGCGGGCGATCGTCGCCACCGAGCCGAAGTCGACGACCGCGTGGTGAAAGGCGAACAGCGCGACGTCGCCCGCGGGCGCTCCCTGGAGGAGGCGCACGCGCACCAGCGGTCCGCTTTCGAGGTCGAAGGGCC
>DATFNZ010000091.1:0-9968 GCA_035266085.1 Thermoanaerobaculia bacterium | reverse complement strand
CGTGGCCCCGTCCAGCCCTTCGAATTCCCCGAGGCGGTAGCGGCTGTCCGCCACGAGGGTGGCCTTCTCTCCGAGGGCGGCGCGCACGCGGGGGAGCATCCCGGGCTCGACCGCGCCGTAGCCGTAGTCCGAGAGGATCGCCACCCGCGCCGTGCCGGCCCACTTGTGGAGCCGCTCTGTGAACCGCCCGCGCTCCTCGTCCGTGAGCTCGAGCGTCTCCTCGATGTCGTAGCGCACGATCTGCTGCTTGATCGAGTGCTTGCCGCCGCCGAGGATGCGGACCTTGGTGGGCGTCCGGTACCCGGGCCGCACCACGATCCCCGCCGCCTCGATCCCCCGGCCTTTCAGGTCGGCCAGCAGGTCCCGTCCATGGGCGTCGTCGCCGACGACTCCAAGGGGCAGGGGACGTCCCCCGAGCGCGGCCACGTTGGCCACCGCGTTGGCCCCGCCGCCGGGGGTCAGCCTCTCGCCTTGGTAGGAAAGGATGAGCACGGGAGCCTCCCGGCTGATCCGCTTCGGGGTGCCGGTGATGAAGACGTCCGCGACGAGGTCCACCAGCATGACGACCGGCCGGCCCGCCATGGCGTCGACCCGGCGCAGGAGCCGGTCGGTCGTTGGAAGTCGCTGGGCCTGGGGCATTTGCGGCGGATTCTACCTTGATGGACCAGATAAAAGCTGCCGCATCCAGCAGGACGCTATTCAGTCTCGGAACTCTCTGCGGCGCTCCTCGATCAGTTCGTCCGACAGCATGCGACCCTGGGGGACATAGGAGCGCACGAGAGCTTGAGCGCGCCGGATTGCCTCTCGTGTTGTCAGTGCCCGTTTCGTCTTCTCCTTGCGGAGATCGTCATCCGATTCCACGTTGAGCACTCAGGGATTTTTCGCCCAGGCCGCCTGGAGGCCGGAGTCGTTGAAGAGGTCGGTGTAGGCCTCCCGGAGGGCGTCTCTCATCACCTCGTTGGCGTTTTCCGCGCTACGCTTCTTGCCGTAGCGGGTGGTGTCCCCGGGGACGGAGCCCGACCAGAGGCTGCGGCCCTTCGCATCGGTCAGGGAGAAGGCCACCTCCAACTCGACCCTGTAGGTCGAGCCCACGGCCTTGTTGCTCTCGACCAGTTGCAGCTTCGTCAGCTCGCCGGAGAGGGTGAGAGGAGCGTCGTCCGCGGTCTTGACGCCCCATTCGGCGGCGCTCTTCTGGAGCACCTCGTTGGCCCAGGAGGCCAGATCGTTGCTGGTCTGCACGGGCCAGACCTTGTCATCGTCATCCGAGCTTTCGCCGATCACGGCAGGATCGGACGCCTTCCGGCCGTCGGTGATGCTGAGCTTGAGCGGCTTGCCGCTCAGGCCGGACGCCAGCGAAACATCCGATTCCTCGCTCTCCGGAGCCGTGTAATGGAGCGCGATGGTGAAGACGCCCTTGGCGCCTCTCGCCCCCGCCGCTCCGGCGAGGAGCAACCCGGCCGCGAGCCCTGCCAGCAAGATCTTGCCTTTCATGGATGAGCCCTCCAAATGCTGAGAGTAGTTGCCACTGAATCGCGACGGATCTTCAAGAGCGCTACCTCAGGTTAGGTATCTCCAGATCTCTACAGATTTTACGCGCCAAGAACTCATCGATCTCCCGATGTCTCGGGATTGTGGAGCTTTTTCGGGCGCTTCGGTTGACGTATACGGAATGACTTCCGCCCTCTCGCAGCAACTGGCAGCCGTGGCGTTCGAGATGCCGGATGAGGTCGATCCTCTTCAAGCCGTCAACTTGAAGGGCTCACGGATGACCTCCGCTCCGTGCAGCTCCTCCTCCGCCAGGGTACGATTGGCCTCAAGCACCAAGGCCACCGCTTCCTGCAAGTTCTCGCGAGCCTCTTCGAGAGTTGAGCCCTGAGTGTTGGCTCCGGGCAGTTCCTCCACAAAGGCGACATAGCCTCTGGCGACTCGTTGGTAAACGGCTGTGAGTTGGACCTGCATCTTGGACCTCCTGGCCCCATGATATGACAGCCGAGCGTGACCATGGGATTCAGGAGACCTCGGAGAGGGGAGCGATGAAGCGCACGCAGGCGCCGGACCTCTTCGACGCCCTGCTCTGGCTCTTCCTGCCGGCTCTCCTGCTGTGCACGATCCCGATCGGCTTCGTGTCCAACGACGGGCTCGGCCACAGCCTGGAGTTCGCCGCGGGGAGCTGGCACCTCAATCCGAACCACCTTCTGTTCGAGCCGCTCGGGGCCTGGTGGCAGAACCTGTGGGCGCGAAGCGGTTCCCATCGGGAGGCCGTCGACGTCCTCAAGCTCCTGAGCGCGCTCTCGGGGGCGCTGGCTGCGGGCCTCTTCCGCTACGGCGTGGCTCCGCGGCTGGCCGACACCCGATGGGCGGCGAATCACGCGACGGCGTGGCTGGCCTTCTCCTCGGCGTTTCTGAGGCTGTGGGTCTCGGACGAGATCCACATGATCCAGATGCCTTTCGTCGTCGCCGTGGCGTGGCTGGCGTTGCTCTGCGTGGAGCGGCCATCCTTCCGCCGGGCCCTGGCTCTCGGGGCGGCGGTGGGATTCTCGGCCCTGGCTTTCATCTCGAACCTCGTTCTAGGAATCGCCCTGGCCGTCACGTTGACGGCTTGGCACCTGATGAGGCGCGAGCCGCGGCTCGGGGTGAGGGACGCCACGGCCGTCGGGCTCGGCGCGGCGCTCGCCTCCACGCCATTCCTGCTCGCGGCCTGGCTCGGCTCCCGTGGGGCTCCCGGCTTTCTCGCGTGGCTCACCCGCTACAGCGGCGGCCAGCGGGCGGGGCGCACCGAAGGCGCTTATGGGTTCGTGGGTTCCTGGAAGGGACTGGTGGAGTCCGTCGTCCGCGCGTTCTATGGCACCGCGAGCGCCCTGGTCGATCTCACCCCGGCCGCGGCAGCCGTCCGCGACCGGCAGGCGCCGCCGCCGGGAGCCGTCCTGGGCGTTCTGGCCTTTCTGGCCGCTGCCGCCGCCCTGCTCTACGGTTTTTGGACCGCGCTCCGGGATCCGTCGAAGCCTGCCAACCGGGGTGCTCTGATCCTGACGGCTGTTTGGCTTCTGGCCATCCTCGGCTTCGGGGTCTTCTGGAACAACTCGGACGACCAGTTCTACTTCCAGATGGCCCCCGTCTTCGGCGCCCTCGCCGCGCGGATGACCGTACCCCGGAGCCGTGCGGCGGCCGTCTTCCTCGGCTTGAGCCTTGCCGGACTATCCTGGAACCTGGCCGACGTGACCACCCACCGCATCCTCTACCCCCGGCAGGAGCGGATGGCGCTGCTGGAGCGGGAGGTGCACGGCGCCTGCCTCGTGGTCGTCCCGGGGTTCGACGAGCCCGAGCTGCTGCTGAAGATGTCGCCGACCGCCAGCCGCGTTCCCAGGCTGCCTCTCACCAAGCTGGCCACTCAACACCCCGTCGAGGAAGGGATGCGGAATCTCACCGGCAGCATCAGCCGCTGCCTCGGCACCGGCGGGAGGGTCGTCCTGATCGACATCTTCGATACCCCGCTGGACCGCAATCCCTGGAAGTTCCTGCGCCGGCTGGGCTATGACCACCTGGAGATCGAACGCTCCCTGGAGCGGCTGCCCGTGGAGCGCGTCTCACGGAACGTGGGGCCGTTCAAGGTGCGGGATTAGCTCGGCTAAGCCTTTCGCCGCTTCATCTCAGACACGATGTCGTCAAGGGACATGTCGGCGAACATCTCCCGCCGCTCTGCTGTGTAATCCCCATCCCCGTGGTGAATTGATTGATGAACCGTATGGTGTTCGCGAGTCCGATCTCCCTGGAAAGGATACGGATCGCTTCATGGTTGATTTCCGCGAGGGCCCTCAGAGGGATTGTCATAGACCTAGCTCCACGATCAGTTCTAGGCATGTCTAGAGCCTTCGGCTCAAGCAATCCTAGCACTTACGGGCGGCCCCCTTGACAGGCTAAGCTAGGCCCTTACCGCCATGCCCCCCCTCCCTCGCCTCCAAGACCTCATCCGTGCCGAGGGCCCCATCCCCTTCGCCGTCTTCATGGAAGAGGCGCTGTACGGCGAGGCAGGCTACTACAGCCGCGAGGATCTCCCCATCGGCGAGGACGGAGATTACGTCACGGGCGCCACGCTCTCACCCCTGTTCGGCCGGGTCACCGCACGCCTGCTTGGACGGCTGGACGGGGCGCTCGGCAAGACTTCGGCGGAGATGTTCGAGGCGGGGTACGGGAGCGGCCTCCATCTCGAGAACGTGGTCGCGGTCCTGGTGGAGAAGGCAATGGGCCGGCGGGTGCGGGCGTGGGACCGGGTGGCGCGGTCCGTGCCGGCGGGGGTGGAGCGGGTCGGGAGCCTCGAAGGGATCGGAGAGGGGGAGATCCAGGGGCTGATTTTCTCCTATGAGCTGTTCGACGCTCTGCCGGTCCACCGCCTGGTCGGCCGGGCGGATGGGACGGTGGGCGAGCTCTGGGTCGATCTGGATGAGGCCGGCGCGTTCGTCTGGCGAGAGGGCGAGGTGTCTGACCCCAAGCTGCTGGATCTGCTGCGGAGCCCTGACGCGCCCCTCCAGCCCGGGCAGGTCGCCGATCTGTCGCCGGGATGGGGACCGCTCTACCGGGAGCTGGCGCGGCGGCTGGGACGCGGCCTCCTCGTGACCTGCGACTACGGCTTCGAACGGAAGCGTCTCCTCGATCCCCGCATCCGTGCGAACGGCACCCTGGCCTGCTACACCCGCCAGCGGGTCCACCGAAACCCTTTCGTGAAGGTGGGGGAGCAGGATCTGACGGCCCACATCGATTTCACCACGCTCCTCCAGGCCGGCGAGGCCGAGGGGCTCAAGACCGTGGCCCTCACCCGCCAAGCCCTCTGGCTCACCGCCTGCGGCCTCTTCGAAGAGCTCCAGGGCGCGGACGCCGCCACCCGGCAGGGGGCCATGGCCCTGCTCGACGGCGAGGGAATGGGCGAGGAGATCCGCGTGCTCGTTCAGGCCAAGGGGATCGAGACGGACGGATTGTTCGAGCCGGGCGTGCTCGGCCAGTAGCCACGCCGGCTCGCTTGGCCATCGGCGAGATTCAACTCCCTTACGCCTGATTTCCGTGGCAGCGTGTTTGCAATCCTGAGAGGGCGGGGCCGAGGTCCCACCTATGAGAAGGAGCCACACATGACCGAGCGTGCCCAGAGAGAGGACGTCGAGATCCTCGAGCGAGGCAACATCTATTTCTTCTATCGTCCCGCCGTGGGAGAGGAAGCGCCCAAGGGGCTGGTGGACGTGCAACGCTTTCATTTCGTGCTGAGCCCGGAGGGGCGGGAGCTCTTCCGGATGATCACCGTCGGCAAGAAGCGGTTGCCCGAATCGGACGACGCGGAGCAGCGGTTTTGGGGCTTCGTGGAGAAGGTCGGGCAGAGCTCGGAGGAGATGGTGGAGGAGCTCCAGCGCGGCCAGATGCGAGACGGTTTCGGCACCCGGCGTTCGGCCCGGCCGGCGGGCGAGGGGGTCTACGCCCTGGCCCGCCACGGCAACCACACGCATCTTCTCTATGCCCTGGAGCTGCCGGCGGAGCCGGACGAGGTGCAGCGGGAGCTTCACATCGAGAAGCAGGGGAGCTATCTGCTGAGCGTCAAGAACCCCCAGGCAGGATCACCGCCGTCGGTGGGGCTCGACGAGGAGCGCAAGGCGGAATTCCCGGAAGAGCTTCAGGAGAGCTTCGGCAGCCGCCGCTTCATCGCCCTCGGCACCCCCGAGTTCCTGGACTACGAGGGGGCCGAGCTGCTCCTCATGGGCTCGGACGAGGGCCCCGCCGAGGATCTGGACATCGATCTCAAGCCCGAGTGCGAGTCCGAGGAAACGGCCAATCTCTTCCAGGAGCTGGACATCGACCGCGAACGGCATCCCGTGGAGCCGCTGTTGACGGGGAAGTGGGCGTAGGGATCATTCCCCCACCAGTGCCAGGGCTCGGGAGAGGACCCTTTCGGAGAGATACATCCCCGCCACCAAGAGCTTGTCCACAACAGGCCGGGCGGCTGGCAGGAGTCCCTTCCGTTTGGCGCGGAGTACGAGTCCCAGAGTCCCGATGAACGGGACTCCAAGAACCTCGGCGCAGCGTCGCGCCGCTAGATCGTCCACGATGGCCACCGTGCCGGGATGCACGAGAGCCCAGGAAAGCACGGATGTCTCTCCAGGGCCGAGCTTCCAGGAGAGGACCTTGGGCGAGGGCTGAACCGGCTCGACCTGGCGCAGCCAGGGAGTGTTCTCCAGAATCTGAGCGGTCGGATCCTGAGGCCCGCGCCGAAGGATCTCCTCAGCGACGGTGCGGGTCACGTGAACCTGGGGTCCCTCCACCTGAAGGAGCTCGATCAGATCGGCATGGGCGAGGTATATGAGTGGTGAAGCGTTGACGACAGGCGCGTCACTCACGCGAGATTTCCCGCGCGAGCTGATCGATGTCTACCTGGAAGGCATCCACCCTCTCATGGGCAAGCGCCTTCAGGAAGTCCGTCCGGTCCAGGCCGGCGATCGCGGCTGCCCTCTCCTGGGAGATCAGACCTTGCGAATACCAGCGGATTGCTACAGCCAGACGCAGCTCTTTCTGGACTTCCGTCGGCGAGCGCCGGAGGGTCTCGTAGACTTCGTCGGGGAGCTCTATCGTCAAGGTGGTCATAGGAATGCCTCCGGTTCGATTGATCGCGGGGCGGGCGTCGGATAGCTTACACCTCCTTTAGAGGGGGAGAAACGCCATGCCACGCATCACCAAGGTCTATACCCGCACTGGAGACGATGGAACCACCGGCCTCGGCGGCGGCCAGCGGGTGCCCAAGGATTCGGCCCGTATCGAGGCCTATGGCACGGTGGACGAGCTGAGCTCGGCGATCGGGGTGGCCATCGCCCTCGGCCTCGAGCCCCGGCTGGCCGAGACGCTGGCGCGGATCCAGAACGAGCTGTTCAACCTGGGGTCCGACCTCTGCATCCTGGAGGAGGACAAGGTGAAGATGCCCGTGCCGGTGATCGAGGCGCGCAACGTCGACGCCCTGGAGCGGCTGATGGACGAGCTCTCCGAGGAGCTTCCGCCGCTCGACAACTTCATCCTGCCGGGCGGCTCGCCGGGAGCGGCGCAGCTCCACGTCGCCCGCACGGTCTGCCGCCGGGCCGAGCGCCTGACGATCGCCCTGGCGCGCCTGGAGCCCGTGGGCCCCTTCGTAGTAAGGTACCTCAACCGGCTCTCGGACGCCCTGTTCGTCATGTCGCGCTACGAGAGCGCGAAGCGGGGGATCCCGGACGTCCTGTGGGACAGCCGGGCCTGAGCCGCCCCGAGTTGGCTCGCGTTTTGAATCCAATCGGACGAGCGGCGGGTTTCGCCCGTCCATCCTGGAATACACGGAGGAAACGCATGTCGTCCTCGTTCGGAATTTACCTGATCGGCTTCATCATTCTGGTCATCGGGCTGGCGTTGGGGGCCCACCTGGCCGGCGTGCCTACGATGTGGATCGCCGTCGGAGTGATCTGTCTCCTCGGCATCGGAATCCTGAGCGCCGTCAAGAAGACCCAGGGCCGCGCCGGCACGACCGGCACCGGCGGACCGGGCGGTCCGCCCCGGTACTAGACGGAATCAAAAGGGTTTGGGCGGCAGGCGGTCGCCCCTGGCGAGGGCGTGGGGTGGGCGGGTGAGTGAGGAAAGGAGAGGCGACCGCAAGCCGCCCTTTGTGTGTCTGCCGTAGCTGGCGGAATTATGTAAAAATCTCGATTGCTTGAACCGCTTCCGCCAGCTCTCCGCGCAGCTCAGCTCCGCCTTCGGCTTCGACCGTCTGGCCCTCTACTCGATTGACCATCCACGGAGGGTGATCGCCGTTTTCGCCGCCCTGGTGCTCCTGGCGGCGCCGGGGCTCCTGAGGCTGCAGCTCCGCACGGACGGCCATGCCCTGGTGCCCCCGGACGATCCCGCCGTGCGGTTCGACGCCGGGGTGCGCCGCCACTTCGGGTTGCGGGACCCGATCGTGGTGGTGCTCCAGACCCCGCGCCCGGACGGCATCTTCAACACCGGCACCCTCCGCCGGCTGCGCGATCTCACGGCGGCCCTGGAGAAGGTCGAGGGGGTGCCCGCGGGCGGTGTCACGAGCCTCGCGAGCGAGAAGCGCGACCGCGTCTATCCCGGCACGCTGAATTTCCGCCCCTTTCTGGACGAGGTGCCGGAAACGCCGGCGGCGATGGAGGTCTTCAAGGGCGACCTGGAGGCGATCGAGATCCTCCGGGGCACCCTGGTGTCGAAGGACCTGAGCGCGGCGGCGGTGCTCGTCGGAGCCCCCAACGTGCTCGAAGGAGCGCGAGGCCGGGGAGGTGTCAATGCCGCCGCGGCGGACCGGGTGGCCCTCTGCGGGCGGATCGCCGAGGTCAGCCGCCGCTTCGAGTCGCCCGGCAACCGCGTCCTGGTGGTGGGCGCCCCCGTCGCCGAGTCTCTGCTCGGCACCCACATCCTCCAGGACCTGGCGGTGCTCCTGCCCCTGTCCATCGCCGTCATCGGCTTCGTGCTCTGGCTGGGATGCCGGCGGATCGCGGGCGTGCTGCTGGGGATGGTCCAGCTCGCGGCGGCCCAGGTCTTCACCTTCGGCACGATGGGATGGCTCGGCGTGCCGGCCTACCTCACCACGGCCGTGCTCCCCGTGATCCTCACCACCCTCGCGCTGGCCGACGAGATCCACCTCTTCTGGCGCTACCAGCAGATCCTGGAGTCCGAGGATGCGCCCGGCACCCGCCACCCGGAGGCCGTGCGGGTGCTGATCTCCGAGATGAGCCGACCGGTCGTGCTGGCCACGGTCACCACCATCGTCGGCTTCCTCTCTTTCCTTTCGACTCCCCTGGTGGCGGTGCGGACCTTCGGGGCATTCGCGGCGGGCGGTCTCCTGTTCTGCCTGTTCTGGTCCCTCATGGTGGGGCCGGCGGCGCTTGCGCTGCTGCCGCCGCGGGTGCTGCGGCGGCCCCTCAGCCGGAGCGCCTCGCCCTCCGGCCGGTTCCGCCGCTTCTTCACGCCGGTCTACCACGCGCCGCGCCGCGCCCTGGCTGTACTGACTCTCACGACCCTCCTGGTGGGGATAGGGATGGCCCGCCTGCGGGTGCAGGACTCCTGGCTCAGCGGGTTTGCCCCGGGGAGTCCCTTCCGCACCGACACCGAGCGGGTCAACCAGCTCTTCAACGGCACCCACCTGCTGCTCGTCCACCTCGACCTCTCGGGCTGGAAGGGGACGCTCGGCGAGGTGTATGAGGGGGAGCCCGGGCCGCTCCTCGATCCCGAGACCCTGCGGGGGATCGGCGGTTTCGAGGCTTTCCTGAGGCGCCAGCCGCGGGTGGGGGGCGTCCTCGGGCCCTACGCCCAACTGACGACCGTCTCCTTCCTGCGGTTCGCCCGCGATCCCAAGAGGCTGAGCATCCCCGGCACGCCGGACGAGGTCTCCTCGCTGATCCGCTCGTTCGACGAGGTGCGGGGCGAGCCGCGGCGCCGGGAAGTGATCGACGATGCCCGGCGGCGGGGCGTGATCACCGTCTTCCTCAAGGATCCCGACTACCGCCAGGTGGACGGCCTGATGGCGGCGGCCCGGCGACATGCCCGCGAGCGCCTCGAGCCGCTCGGCATCCGGATCGGCTTCGCCGGCGACGTGGCCGTCAGCCAGGCGATGATCCCCGCCATCGTCCGCACCCAGGTCTCCTCCCTGCCCCTGGCCCTGCTCGGCTCCTGGCTGGTCGTGGCCCTCCTCTACAGGTCCTGGAAAGTGGGGTTCCTGATCGCGCTCCCGTCGTCCGTGGCGATCGCATGGATGCTGGGGGCGATGGGGTGGGCGGGCATTCCGCTCGGGGTCGCGACCGCCATGTTCTGCGCCATCACCCTGGGGGTCGGAATCGACTACGGCATCCACTTCTACGAGGTCTTCCTGCGCCTGAGCCGGGAGGGCGCCGGGGGGGACGCGGCGCTGGCGGCCGTCTCCGAGGCCGGGCCGGCCATCGTGGCCGACACGGCGGCGATCGCCC
>DATFNZ010000090.1:0-3129 GCA_035266085.1 Thermoanaerobaculia bacterium | reverse complement strand
TTCAAGATCAAATTTTCCGGTGACTGTGGCGAGGGGGAAACACCCGTTCCCATTCCGAACACGGCAGTTAAGCCCCTCAGCGCCGATGGTACTGCGCGCGCAAGTGTGTGGGAGAGTAGGTCGTTGCCGGGAAGTATTTTCTGAAAGGCCCTTGGGTAATACCAAGGGCCTTTGTTTTAGGGTTGAGCTTGTGGAAAGGACCTATCGGAGGCGCTACCGCATGAGATTTCTGTCCGCCCGGCGGGGGCAGCTTGCCGTTCTGGCCCTCCTCGCCGGCGTCCTCTGCGGCTGCCGAGGCGAGACGGCGCCCGCCGCAGCCGCCGGTCAGCGCCGGCCGCCGCTGATCGTCATCGGCATCGACGGCGGCGAGTGGAAGGTGATCCGGCGTCTCTGGAGCGAAGGGAAGCTTCCCAACCTCAAATCGATCGCCGACCGCGGGGTGGCCGCCACCCTGCGCACGGCCTACAACTCCTCCCCCGTGATCTGGACGACCATCGCGACCGGCGTCACGCCGCCGGTCCACGGCATCACCGACTTCGTGGTGGCGACTCCCCAGGGCGACGTGCCCATCTCGTCGGCGGTGCGCAAGGTGCCGGCGCTCTGGAACATGCTGTCGCGGACGGGGCGGCGGGTCGCCGTGCTGGGCTGGTGGGGCTCCTGGCCCGCCGAGGAGGTCAACGGCGTCAACCTCACCGACCGCGCCCTGCTGGACCTCGAGGCGCGCGTTGCGCCGGCCTCGTACCTGCCGGCCTTCCTCGTCGACCTCCGCCGGGCCGACGCCGATCCCGGCCTGTTCGAGAGCGACGAGGCCCAGCGCCGGGACCGGGTGATGGCCCGCTCCGCGGCTAAGCTCGCCGGCCAGAAGTACGACCTCATCCTGCTCTACTTCCGCAGCCCGGACATCGTCAGTCACAACGAGTGGAAGTACTTCGAGCCCGAGGCCTTCGGGCCCCTCGACCCGCGGGAGCTCGCGGCGCACCGCGACCGGATCCCGCGGGTCTACGAGGCCGTGGACCGTGAGATCGGCCGCATCCTCGCCGCGGCGCCGCGGGACTCGAACGTCCTGGTGCTCTCCGACCATGGTTTCCACGCCGCCAAGCGGGAGGATCTCCGGGTGCTCCTCGACATGGACGCCGTGCTCGAGCGGCTGGGCTACCTGGTCCGCCGGGACGGCGCCGTCGACTTCTCCCGTAGCCGGCTGTACACCTACGGCACGCCGGACTTCCAGCGCTCGAAGATGCTCCGGTTCGCCCTCGCGGGCCGGGAACGCGGGGGGCGGGTCCGGCCGGAAGAGCGCGACGGTCTGCGCCGCCGGCTCGAAGCCGACCTCGCGACGGTCACCAACGACCGTGGGGAGCCGGTCTTCATCGTGCAGGACGCGCGGCGGCACCGGGGCGAGGACGGGGACTTCGTGGTCGTCGTCCGGCAGGCCCTGGTCACGCCGGTCCTGAAGGTCGGGGGAGCGCCCTTTCGCGAGGCCGTCCGGGGGCTGGGCCGGATCTCCGGGACGCACACGACCAGCACGAACGGCATCTTCCTGGCCGCGGGACCGGACATCGATCCCGCGGCGAACCTCGAGGGGATCCACGTTCACGACATCGCGCCGACGATCCTCTACGGCTTGGGGCTGCCGGTGGCGGAGGACTTCGCGGGGCTGCCGCGGACGGCGCTCTTCCGCGGCGAGTTCCAGCGCACGCACCCGGCGCGGACGATCCGCTCGTGGGGCAAGCGGGAGCAGGGGGGGGCCGCGAAGTCCTCGAAGGCCGACCAGGAGCTCCTCGACGAGCTGCGGGCGCTGGGCTACATCCGCTGATTTCCGCTCGGCACCGGCCCTGACTGGCATCCCCCTTGCGAAGCCTTTCCCCCTGAAGGGAGGGGATATGGCCGACGCGAATCGCCTTGAGACATTGTGGTGGGACACGGTCGAGATGCCGGAGTACCCGGCGCTGGACGGCGACCTGCGGGTGGACGTCGCGATCGTGGGGGCGGGCATCACCGGCCTCACGGCGGCGCGCCTGCTGGTCCGCGAGGGCAAGCGGGTGGCGGTGCTCGAGCAGCGGCGGGTCGGGAGCGGCACGACGGGCGGCACCACGGCCCACGTCACCCAGGTGCCGGACCTGCGCTACCGGGACCTGCGCTCCAAGTTCGGGGTCGACGACCTGCGGATCGTGGTCGATTCGTCCCGCGCGGCGCTGGAGCTCATCGCCTCGCTGGTAGAGGACGATTCGATCGCCTGCGACTTCGTGCGCATCCCCGCCTACCTCTACACGGAGAGCCCGGACGAGGTCTCCCGCCTGGAAGAAGAGGTCGAGGCCGCCCACGAAGCCGGCATGCCCGCCTCGCTCGTGCGCGGGTTGCCGCTGCCGTTCCCGGTGGCGGCGGCCGTGCGCTACGAGGACCAGGCGCGGTTCCATCCCCTCTCCTATCTCGCCGCGCTCGCCCGCACGGTGCACGCGAACGGCGGCAGGATCTACGAGGAGACGCGGGTCGTCAGCGTAGATTCCGGCGAGCCCTGCCGGGTCGAGACGGAGCATGGCACGGTCACCGCCGATGCGGTGCTCTTCGCCACCCATACGCCGGCCGGCTTCTCGCTGCTCCACGCCGAGCTCGAGCCCCTGCGCTCCTACGTCCTGGCAGCCCGGCTGCGCGGGGCCGCGCCTCCGGACGGCCTGTTCTTCGACACCGCCGATCCCTACAACTACACGCGCCGGCAGGGCGGCCTCCTGATCGTCGGCGGCAAGGACCACAAAACGGGAGAGGGGGACCCCGAGGAGAGCTACCGCGGGCTCGAGGAGTACGTCCGCCAGCGCTGGGACGTCGAGTCGATCGACTACCGCTGGTCGGCCCAGTTCTACGATCCGCCGGACGGGCTGCCGATGATCGGCCGCGCCCTGACCTCCGGGCACGTCTTCGTGGCGACCGGCTACTCGGGCACGGGCATGGTGTTCGGGACGCTGGGCGGCATGCTCCTGTCCGACTTCGCGCTCGGCCGCGAGAACCCTTGGGCCGAGGTCTACCGGCCGTCGCGGATCAAGCCGCTCGCCGCCGGGCCGCAGGTCGTGAAGCTCAACCTCGAGGTCGCGGCAACCTTCGTCAAGGACCGCGTGACGGTGCCCAAGGTCCAGGAGC
>DATFNZ010000089.1:0-11760 GCA_035266085.1 Thermoanaerobaculia bacterium | reverse complement strand
CTCCGACCCTCTTGTCGTGTACCTTCAACATGGGTGGCGCTTCCTTTCTCTCCGGACATGCCGGAGTTACGTGCTCGCTACACGAAGGATACGCCACCCGACTTTCTTTCGCCCTCATCCACAACTTCTGGTTATACCTCCCGCCGCGCGGCCCGGAAAACCCTTCCGGCCGCGCACCTCGTCCCTCGTTCTCTCCGTCCAGCGGCGCTACGGCTGAGTCACGAACGTGAACAGTTGGGAAGACTGCTCGAAGACTCGAGTCTGTGCCGGGTATGGAGCGTGGAGCTTCGCGACGACGCGCCAGAAGTACCGCCAGTTCGGCACGACGTTGTCGATGAAGTAGGTGCAACTGCCGTTGTTGCCGTTGCAGGGGACATCCGAGAGGACCTTGAGCTCACTGCCCCCTTCACCGTAGGCATAGACGTCATAGGTTATCGCCCAGGTCCCCGGCCAGTCCCGGTCGTAATCGATCCCGCTCCCCCACCTCAGGGTAAAGGCGAGAGGCACGTTGGTGGCGTTGTTGGCGGGATACACGGCCGTCGGTTTGTGCGGCCGGGGGTCCGACAGGACGTTCATGAAGGCGCTCGAGCCAAAGTTCATCCAATCTCCAGTCCCCCCAACCGAGTTCGACCAGGCACGGGTGGTGTCGCTTCCCAGGTCATAGGGGTCATACCAGGCGAAGAAATAATAGCCCTGAAGATTCGGCAGGGTGATCGTGAAGTTGCCGCCGGACGTCATCGTGCTGTAGCACTGTCCGGTTCCCGTGATCCCACCCGCTACGGTGCTCTTGCAGAACTTCACGGTGGTCCCGTTGGGCGCGGGGTACCACCGGTTCCAGGACAGTTGGAAATAGACGGGACCCGTGGCGGTCCCGGCATAGGCGGGGACGGCGGCGGTGGCGGCAGCGGCGGCGAGCAGCACGGCCAGAAGGACAGACCTGACATACCTCATGATGGGCTCCTCTTGAAAGAGGGCAGACCCGAGAGTGGATCTCCACTTTGGCTATGCGCGCAAATTCAAAGAATCCTGTCATCGGCCGCGGCGGCTCAGCGTCCGGCCCGGCACCTCACGGCCCGGGACCGCCTGAAGAATTGACCTTATGCGCCAGACTCGATAAGCTGGCGTCATCAACGTAGGGCAAACCACGGAGGACATGCGATGAGAAAGTGTTCGGGGTTCTGGATCCTGGTGTCGCTGCTCTGTCTCCTGCCGGCTCATGCGGCGAGCGTTCAGCCGAGCGCGGCCGCGGCGCTGAGCTCCCAGCTCGAAGCGATCTTCTCGACTCCCAAGCCGATCCTCGCCAGCTCGTGCTCCGCGAGCGCGACCTGCGCCACGACGACGATTTCCTGCGGCCCGATCAGCAACACGGGCGGAACGGCTTGCGGCGGCATGGACCAGGACTGCAGCAACATGGAAAGAGGGTATGTCGACTGCGGCTCCACGCACATCGATTGCCCTGAGCTGTGCCCCGATCTCTGCCGCAACTACAACCGGCAGTACCCGGGCTGCAACTACACCTGGAGCGTCCCGGGCGGGTGCTGCATTCCCCAATACGCCTCGTGCCCGTACTTCAGCTTCTGCAATTGATCCCGGTCGATCCCGCCTGATCCTCCAGGTTGCCTGTAGGGGCGGCCTCGTGCGCGGCCGCCCCTACAGGGAGAATCCGGCAAGACTACGCGGACTGGGGCTTCTGCGACGCCTCCGCCGGGAGCGCCGGCCGCTGCTTCTCAGCAGCCTTTCTCCGGATCACCCGCGGGCGGGGCTTGATGCCGAACCTGATGAGCTCCTCGCTGGTGTAGCCGAACGTCCCGCGCAGGTGGGCTTCCACCCGCCGGCGCACGACTTCACCCTGCTGCTCGGCATCCTGCCGGCGGCGGACGAGGTCCCGGAGCTTGGAGCGCGCGTCCTCCTGCTCCTTATCCAGCGAACGCACCCCATCCAGCATCCCCTGCAGCTCGGCCAGCAAGGGCTGGACGTGCGGCATCTCCGCAACGAGCGGCTTCAGACTCTCGTTCAGCAGGTCCCAACTACGTACTCGGGTCGACGAAACTTTGGCTCTGGCCATGACAGCTTCTCCTCTTCTCAAAGCGTCCTACGTTCAGTTCACTGCTTTCCGGGTGGAGCACGCCTCCACCGGATCCGACGATGTCACCGGCGACGGCCCACAACTTAGCACAGGCAGCACTAGTAGTGCAATAGGCGTCTGCAAGAAGGCTCTTGGTGCCCGCTTCTGTCGGCTCAGCCCGTCTTCTCCTTGGATCGGCGTGGGGAAGCCAGGAGCCCGGTTTTTCCAGTGGAGTGGCGCCCCAACCCATAAGGGCGGCGGATTTTCCACTGGATCTCGACCGCGACCCAATGGATTTGGGATTTTTCTAATGGGTCGCGGCCCTTATCCAATGGGTCGGCGCCTTTTTCTGATGGGTCGGACGCTTTTCCAATGGGTCCGAGGTTTTTCTACTGGGTACAGGGTTTTTTCTGCCAGGAAGGCGCGAGCTCCAGTAGGTCGGACGCTTTTTTCAATGGGTCGGACGCTTTTTCCAATAGGTCCGAGATTTTTTCCGGCGGATCGAGGCCGCGATCCGGGATGCACCAAAGATGCCGGCAAGGTATAGTCCCTTGCCTGAAGGGTGCGCTCGTTGTCGGTACGATCCTGGCTGTCGTAGAATACCGGCATGGAGAGTACCGCGAAAAAAGAAGCCGACCGCATCATCGGCAAGCTGAAGGTGGCCATCCGCCTCCTCGGCTTCACCAACCGGGAGATCGAGCGGCGGCTGGGTTACACGCCGAGCTACCTCACCCGGCTCTTCAGCGGCCAGATCGAGCTGCGTTTCGAGCACATCGTGGACATCGCCCGCGCGATGGGGCTGACGGCGGACGAGTTCTTCGCCTTCGCCTATCCGGCGCGCAACGACCCGCCCAGCGAGGCCGCCGGGCAGCTCGAAGCCCTGCTCGAGGAGCTGAGGCCCTCTCCCCGCCCGCCCAAGGCGCCGTCTTCGCCCGCGGAGCTGACCGAAGAGGGGTTGGACCATAGAATCGCGCAAATAGTTCAAAGCCACATCAATTTGCTCAAAGAGAGAAAGCCCAGCCCCCCGCGAAAGCGGAAGCCCTGAACCATGATCGAGACCCTCGCCGTCGCGAGCTACCGCTCGTTGCGCGAGCTGATCGCTCCGCTCGGCCAGCTCAATCTCATCACGGGTCCGAACGCCAGCGGCAAGTCCAATCTCTATCGCGCCCTGTGCCTGCTGGCCGAGACGGCTCATGGGGGCGCACGCCGCCCGCGAGACCCAGGTCTGGGTGGTCTCCCACGCCGCGCGCCTGATCTCGGCTCTGGAGGAGGAGCCAAACTGCCAATCCATCCTCCTGGAGAAGGATCTCGGCGAGACTCGCATCCTAGGGCAAGGCCTTCTGGACCGGGCGCCGTGGCATTGGCCGGAGCGGTGACGGGCGGGGGTGCGCCGTGGCGGACTGGCACCGAATGAAGCGGCGGGCACCTTGCCAGCGGGCCCCTTGACGAAGTACCTGGCACCTCACCCGCCGATTGAAGAGAGGGTCGCGGAGCTGGTCGCCCTGCGTCTGGCCGCCGTTACCGCCCGGTCGAATCGCGTGGTGAAACTTCAGAGGACGCGTTGAAACCCTCCGAGTGTGTTACCTTTCTCTCACTCCGTAAGGCTTCGCACTCGATAAAGCGATGTTTCCGCGTCCCGATTTGCCCGGGACCGTTTTCTTTTCTTCCGGCCCGGGCCTTCCGCCTTGGCCATACGCGAGAAGGAGATTCAAGGTGAGGACTTCTTATGGAGTATTGCTGCTGGTGGCGTGCCTGGGAATGGAGTTGACCCCGGCCCTGCGCGCCGAACAGAAAGATCCGGACCTCGACAGCGCCACGATCCGAGGAATCGGCTGGGATCAGTGGTACAACGAAAACTACGACAATCCGCAGTTCCGCAATCCCGCCCGCCGCGGCAAGGGGAACAAGATCTTCTCCGCCAGCTATCGCCGGTTCCTGATGAAGGCGGCCGCCCGCGAGCGCGAGCGTTGGGGCGCGATGATCCCCGCCAACCCGAGCGAGGACGCGGCGTTCCTGGATCCGGAGGCCGAGAAGGCGGCGCTCGTCGGCTCGACGTGGACCAACATCGGACCGACCAAGGCGAACGTCCTCCAGAACGGCGGCACCACCCTGAACGTCAGCGACTCCGGCCGGATCAATGAGATCGTCACCGATCCCGCCAACCCCTCGACGATCTACCTTTGCGACTCCGGCGGCGGCGTCTGGAAGACGACCGACGGCGGCACCAACTGGGCGCCCAAGACGGATTCGCTGGGCTCGCTCTCGTGCGGCGATCTGGCGATAGATCCGAACAACAGCAGCGTCCTGTACCTCGGGCTCGGCGATCCCTTCGACGGCACCGGCACCGGCCTGGTGAAGTCGACCGACGGCGGTACCAGTTGGAGCGCGCCGGTCTTTCTCGGCGCCTCGACCGAGATCCCGAAGATGATGGTCGCTCCGGGCAACAGCAGCATCGTCCTGGCCGCGACCAACGCCGGCCTCTTCCGCTCCACCAATGGCGGCACCAGCTTTTCGAGCGTCGCTCTCGCCACGGGCCAGGCGGGCGCTCCCTACGTCTGGGACATGGCCTGGGGCGGCGGCAGCACCTTCACCCTGACCCTGGAGGCCAACCCCGCGGCGACCACCGGCACGACCGACGGCCAGGTCTGGTGGTCGTCCGACAACGGCGCCACCTGGACCCGAGCCACCGGCTTCACCAAGACGAGCGGCGTCGGCCGGGCCTCGATCGCCTCGGCCCCTTCCGCCCGCACGACCATGTATGCCATGGCCGCGGTCCCCAACGCCACCTCGGCGGCCGACCTGGCGGACATCTTCAAGTCGCTCGACGGTGGCCACACCTGGACGGCCCTCGGAGCCGCCAGCAAGCGCTACTCGAACCGGAACCGCGAATCGGCCAACGTCAACGCCCTCCTCAACGGGCAGGGTTGGTACAACCACCTGACGATCGTCCATCCGACGAACCCCAACATCGTCTATTTCGGCGGCGCCCTCCTGCTGGCCAAGACCACCGACGGCGGCTCGACGTTCAGCCAGATCTCCAACTGGCTCGCGCAGTTCAGCCTCCCCTATGTTCACGCCGACTTCCATGGCGGGACCTTCGACAGCCTGGGTAACTTCTACGTCGGCACCGACGGCGGCATTTTCAAGTCCACCGACTCCGGCACCACCTGGAGCGCGGCTCTCAACGTCGGCATCACGTCCCATCTGATCTATTCCGTCGGCTCGACGCTGGCCAGCGCCTCGGCGGTCGTCGGCGGCTTTCAGGACAACGGTACGCGCGTTCGCTCCGCCGCCACCACGATCTACGACCAGAGGATCGGCGGCGACGGCTTCGGCTCGGCCATCCACCGCACCAACAGCTCGCTCGTCCTGGGCAGCCTCTACTATGACCGGGTCATGAAGAGCACCAACGGCGGCACCAGCTTCAGCACCGCCTGCACCGGGATCACGGAGTGCGGCAACAGCGCGTCCGCGCCCTTCAACACCGGTATCGTCACCTGGGACGGCTCGGCGACCGGGGATACGGTGTTCACCTGGTCGAACGTCAAGGTCTACCGTTCGACCAACTTCGCCGGCTCCTGGACGGCCCTGGGCACGACCGGCCTTCCGACCACCGCCTTCAATATCCGCGGCTTCGGCGTCGCCTTCAGCAACCAGAACACGATGGGGCTCGTCGCCAACAGCGGCCGCGTCTACATCTCGACCAACGGCGGCACGAGTTGGACCCTGGCCACCACGCCGACCAACAACGGGCTCTCGCTGAGCTCGATCTGGTTCGACGAGGTCAACCCCAGCCTGATCTATGTCGCCTCGGTCGCCCCGGACTCGACCAAGAACCACCTCTGGAAGTCGAGCGACCTCGGCGCCAACTGGATCACGATCGACGGCAACGGCTTCCCGTTCGGCATCCCGGTCAACAAAGTGCGGACCGATCCGGGGAACAACCAGACCCTCTACGCCTCGACCCACCTGGGGGCCTACCGCTCGGTCGACGCCGGCGCCAACTGGGTTCGTTTCGGAACCGGTCTGCCGCTCGTCAACGTGACCGACTTCTACATCTCCTCGAGCTCCACCCTGGCCCGCGTCTCGACCTTCGGGCGCGGCTTCTGGGAGCTCCTCCCGTAGGACGAAGTCCCTCCTGGAATCCCTCCTGAGGGGTGGAGAGGCCCGGCATCAACGCCGGGCCTCTCGCCGCCGCACGCCGCGCGCCTGATCTCGGCTCTGGAAGAGGAGCCCAAAGGATCTCGGCGAGACCCGCATCGTAGGGCAAGGCCTTCTGGACCGGGCGCCGTGGCGCTGGCCCGAGCGCTGAGGGGCGGCCAGGGCGCAGGGGTCTGCTAAGATAGCGCCTCGCTTGAGGACAGAACTTCACCCGCTTTCCCGAGTCACCCGATTGACCTATGGCTCTCAAAAAATCCGAGCTCTATAGCTCCCTCTGGCAGAGCTGCGACGAGCTGCGCGGTGGCATGGACGCCAGCCAGTACAAGGACTACGTCCTCGTCCTGCTCTTCATCAAGTACGTCAGCGACAAGTACGCTGGCCGGCCTTACGCGCCGATCAAGATCCCCGCCGGCGCCAGCTTCAAGGACATGGTCGCCCTCAAGGGCAAGAGCGACATCGGCGACCAGATCAACAAGAAGATCATCGGCCCGTTGGCCAACGCCAACCAGCAGCTTTCTCAGTCGGACTTCCCGGACTTCAACGAAGCCGCCAAGCTCGGCGATGGCAAGGAGAAGGTGGAACGGCTCACCAACCTCATCGCCATCTTCGAGAACCCGGCCCTCGACTTCTCCAGGAACCGCGCCGACGGCGACGACATCCTGGGCGACGCCTACGAGTATCTGATGCGGCACTTCGCCACGGAGAGTGGCAAGAGCAAAGGCCAGTTCTACACCCCCGCCGAGGTCAGCCGCGTGATCGCGAAGATCCTAGGCATCCGGAACGCGAAGACGAGCGCCAACACCACCGTCTACGACCCGACCTGCGGCTCGGGATCGCTGCTCCTCAAGGTGGCCGACGAAGCCGGCACCGCCGTCACGATCTATGGGCAGGAGAAAGACTCTGCCACCAGCGGCCTCGCCCGCATGAACATGGTCCTGCACAACCAGCCCGGGGCATTGATCAAGCAGGGCAACACCTTGACCGATCCCCAGTTCACGGATGGTGCCGCCCTCAAGACCTTCGACTACGTCGTCGCCAATCCGCCCTTCTCCGACAAGCGCTGGAGCACCGGCCTTGATCCTCTGAAAGACCGTTTCGAGCGCTTCAGATCCTTTGGCGTGCCGCCTGCCAAGCAGGGCGACTACGCCTATCTGCTGCACATCGTCCGCTCTCTGAAGAACACAGGAAAGGGTGCTTGCATCCTGCCCCACGGCGTGCTGTTCCGCGGCAACGCCGAGGGTGACATCCGCCGTGCTCTCGTACGCAAGGGATACATCAAGGGCATCATCGGCCTGCCCGCCAACCTCTTCTACGGCACCGGCATCCCCGCCTGCATCGTGGTCATCGACAAGGAGAGTGCCCAGGATTGCAAGGGCATCTTCATGATCGACGCCAGCGGCGGCTTCATGAAGGACGGTCCCAAGAACCGCCTGTGCGACATGGACATCCATAAAATCGTGGACGTCTTCAACAAGCGGCTCGACGTCCCGAAATACGCGCGCATGGTTTCCATCACGGAGATCGAGAAAAACGACTTCAACCTCAACCTGCCGCGCTATATTGACAGCCAGCCCCCCGAAGACCTGCAGGACATCGCGGGGCACTTGTGGGGCGGCATCCCCGAGGCTGACATCGATGCGCTCGAGCGCTACTGGGATGTCTGTCCGCAACTCCGGCATACCCTGTTCAGGAAAAAGCGCCGGGGTTACCTTAGCCTTGCGGTGGACAAGTCCGCCATCAAGTCCGCCATCTACGGCCACCCCGAGTTCGCCTCCTTCATCTCCGGCATGAACACCCATTTCTCCATCTGGCGGAAGAAGCGCGCCACGTCGCTTAAAGGCTTGGGAGTCGGCTGCCATCCCAAGGAGGTCATCGCGGAGCTGGCCGAGGGCCTGCTCGCTCACTACCTTGACCAGCCACTTATCGACTCCTACGACGTCTATCAACATCTTATGGACTATTGGGCCGAGACCATGCAGGACGACTGCTACCTGATCGCCGCCGACGGCTGGAAAGCCAAGACCTACCGTATCATCGAGACGGACAAGAAAGGCAAAGAGAAGGATAGGGGCTGGACTTGCGACCTCATCCCCAAGGCCCTCATCGTTGCCCGTTACTTCGCCAAGGATCAGGCTGCCATCGACCAACTCGCCGCCCAGTTGGAGGGCGTCACCGCCCGCCTTAACGAGATGGAGGAAGAACACGGCGGCGAGGAGGGGGCGTTCTCCGAACTCGACAAGGTGAACAAGGCCAACGTCGCCGCCCGACTGAGAGAAATCAAGGGCGACAAGGAGGCGAAAGACGAAGCCGCCGTACTGACCGAATGGCTGAACCTCAACCAAGAGGAGTCTGACCTCAAGAGGCGCCTCAAGGAGACCGAGGTCGCGCTCGACGCCCAGGCCTGTGCCAGATATCCAAAGCTCACGGAGCCCGAGATTAAGACACTGGCAGTGGACGACAAGTGGCTCGCCGCGCTCGATGCCACCATCCACGGCGAGATGGACCGCGTGAGCCAGCAACTCACCAAGCGCGTGAAGGAGCTGGCAGAGCGCTACGAAACTCCGCTGCCGCAGATGGTCAGCTGCGTTGCCGAGTTAGAAGCCAAGGTGAACCGCCATCTTGAAAGGATGGGGTTTGCATGAACATGAAAGTAAAGCCCGGCTACAAGCAGACTGAGGTCGGGGTGATTCCAGAAGATTGGAAGACGATGCCGGTCGGGGAAGCCGGAGGAGTGCTCGGAGGTCGCCAACGGTCGCCTTATCATGTGGGGCAACCGACTAAATACTTAAGGGTTGCTAATGTTTTCGACGGTTTCATCGACACAAAAGATGTTCTCGAAATGCCGTTCTCGCCAGCCGAGAAGCAGCGCTTTCAACTCAAGGATGGCGACATTTTGCTTAATGAAGGTCAAAGCATCGAGCTTGTGGGACGGAGCGCGATCTACAGGGGCAAGCCTGAGAACTGTTGCTTCCAGAATACGCTAGTCCGGTTTCGCGCTGGCCACGGCACGTGCTCGGAGTTCGTGCAACTCGTCTTCCAGCAATACCTCAGAACCGGGATCTTTGCATCAATCGCACTACAGACAACCTCTATTGCTCATTTAGGCTCGGGGCGCTTGGCAGCGCTCAAAATACCCTTCCCCACCAAAGCCGAACAAGAAGCCATTGCAGAGGCTCTGAGCGATGCGGATGCCCTCATCGAATCTTTGGAGAAACTCCTCGCCAAGAAGCGCCAGATCAAACAAGGTGCCATGCAGGATTTGCTCACTGGTAAAAAGCGTCTGCCGGGGTTTGAAGTCAAGCGCGGATACAAGCAGACTGAGATGGGGGTGATCCCTGAGGATTGGGAGGTCTCGGCTGTTGGCGACGAATTCTCTATCCAGTTAGGAAAGATGCTCGATTCTGAGAAGAACGTTGGTGCGCCGAAGCCCTTCCTGGGCAACCGAGCTGTTCAATGGGGGCGGCTTGATCTAGGCGACATTGGGGTAGTCAGGCTGACGCCCTCCGATCTCCAGCGCTTCAGACTTCGAGCCGATGATCTGCTTGTCTGCGAGGGAGGAGAGATTGGTCGTTGCGCGATTTGGCATGCTCCGATTGAGGAATGCTACTACCAGAAGGCGTTACACCGCCTAAGGCCGAAACGCGGTTATAACGTCAAACTGATGCTTAATGTACTCTGTCGGCTCGCATCGAGTGGATTTCTACTTAATTTTGTTACGCAAACAAGTATCGCGCATCTTTCCAAAGAAAAGTTAGAAACAGTCCCCATCCCGCTCCCCCCCACCAAAGCCGAACAAGAAGCCATCGCCGCCATTCTCTCCGACATGGACGCCGAGATCGGCTCGCTAGAGGCCAAGCTCACCAAAGCTCGCCAGCTCAAGCAGGGCATGATGCAGGAGCTGCTCACCGGGAGGATTCGCCTGGTATGAAGGAGAACCAGCAGATCGAATGGAAGACCGCCTGGCGTGACGACTGTCTCCGGTGGATCTGCGGCTTCGCCAATGCGGAGGGAGGCAAGCTGGTCATTGGGCGCGATGACCAAGGTGTGGCCGTGGGCGTGAGCAATGCCCGCAAATTGCTGGAGGACCTGCCCAACAAGATCCGAGATGTGCTGGGCATCATGGCCGACGTCCGCCTCGTTAAGGAGGCGGGCAAGGAGTTGGTCGAAATCCGCGTCGAGCCGTATCCTAGTCCCATCAGCTACAAGGGCGAATACCACTACCGCAGCGGCAGCACCAAACAGGAGCTGAAGGGTGCGGCGCTGGAGCGGTTCCTGCTGAAGAAACGTGGACGACACTGGGATGATGCACCGGAGCCCTCCTTCACTACTCGGTCCCTCAGCACAGCGGCCTTGCGGCTGTTCAAGCAAAGAGCTACAGAGAGCGGGCGCATGGACCGGACGGTGTTACGCGACAGCCGGGAGGTCGTGCTCGGCAACCTGGAACTGACCGAAAGGCACGGCCTCAAACGCGCCGCCTGCCTGCTGTTCTCCGATCGTCCTGAGCAGTATGTGAGTGGTTCCTGGATCAAGATCGGCTTCTTCGTGACGGATGACGACCTCCGCTATCAGGACGAGGTGCACGGGAGCCTCTTCGAGCAGGTGGAAAAGACGATCGACCTGCTGCATACGAAGTATCTCAAGGCGTACATCAGCTACGAGGGTTTGCAGCGGCGGGAGACCTTCCTCTTCCCTGACGCCGCACTGCGCGAGGCCCTGCTCAACGCGGTGGTGCACAAGGACTACAGCAGCGGCATCCCAATCCAGATCAGCGTGTATGACGACCGGATCGTCTTCTGGAATGCCGGAAGCCTGCCGGAAAGCTGGACGCTGCAAAAGCTCCTGGGCAAACACCCGTCCTGCCCCTTCAACCCGCTGCTCGCCAATGCCTTCTTCCGCGCCGGCTACATCGAATCCTGGGGACGTGGCATCGAGAAGATGCACCGCGAGTGCCGGGAGCACGGGATCGAGCCGCCGGTCTACGATTTTGGCATGGCGGGCCTGCTGCTGACCTTCCGCGCCAACCCCGCGCATCTGGAAGCCGCCACGCTGGAAGAGAGCCGGGGCACTACCCCAATTACTACCCTAATTACTACCCCAATCACTGCCCAAGAAAACCAGGGCACTGCCCAAGAAACCCGAGAAACTGCCCAAGAAACCCGAGAAACTGCCCAAGAAACTGTCCAAAAGCGGGTTCTTGCTCTGTTGCGAGCCCAACCTTCCCTTACGCGCAGGGATTTGGCAAGTAGGCTGGGCTTAAGTGACAGTGGCATCAAGTACCACCTGGAGAAGCTGAAAGCTGCCAAGGTTATTCGCCGCATGGGTGCGACCAAGTCGGGATATTGGGAGGTCTTGAAATGACCATTGCGGTGGAGAGTCACTTCGTTGCCCCCTATGGAGGTATAACCAGAAGTTGTGGATGAGGGCGAAAGAAAGTCGGGTGGCGTATCCTTCGTGTAGCGAGCACGTAACTCCGGCATGTCCGGAGAGAAAGGAAGCGCCACCCATGTTGAAGGTACACGACAAGAGGGTCGGAG
>DATFNZ010000088.1:0-119542 GCA_035266085.1 Thermoanaerobaculia bacterium | reverse complement strand
CCGTAGAGACGACCCCAGACGGGTCACGAAGAGGTCTCGGAGGCCTCCCGCGTCGGGGCGTCTCCGAGGCGGAGGAATCGCTCGCTTTGCTAATCCCTTCAACCGTCACGTCGTTCCGCCGTCCAGGCTCTCGGTGCAGCGTAAACCCGGAACGAACTTCGGGCACGTCGGCCTAGCTCGATCCAGGCGGCGTCCGGCGCCTCGAAATCGGCCCTCTTCCTCAGGAAGAGGGTGTCTGGAAAGTGCGCCCGCAGCAATCGGGGATTCCCAATTGCTCGGCAGAGGAACACTTTCCAGACACCTTCTAAGACAAACCACTCCCTCTTCTCCCGGCGGCCGGGAGGGAGGCGGGGAGAAGAGGGCCGGGGTGATGAGGGCCCGCCGCGGAGAGGCGGCTCTTCCGGCCGGCGATGCCTACGCCCGCTTCACCACCACCACCGTCACGTCGTCCGGCGCCTGCTCGCCGCCGAGGTGGCGCCGGCAGTCGTTCAGCAGGGCGTCGACGATCTCCAGGGCGGGCCGGTGGCCCATGGCGCGGAGCACCTCGCGGGCGCGGTCGAAGCCGTAGGAGTTGCCGTGGCGGTCCAGGGCCTCGAACAGGCCGTCCGAGCAGAGCAGGAGCGCGCCGCCGGAGGGGAGCTGGAAGGCGCGGTCGGCGTAGGCGCGCACGGGACCTCGGCCCAGGGGGAAGCCGGGGAGCTCGATCTCTTCGACCCGGCCGGGGACGAAGACGAGGGGATAGGGATGGCCGGCGTTGCCGAGCGCGGCCTCTCCCGTGGCGAGGTCGAGCCGGATCAGGGCGAGGCTCGTGAAGCTGTGGCCGGTGCTCACGCCCCGGAGCACGCGGTCGAGCTGGCGGAGGACGCTGGCGGGCGACTCTTCGGGCGCGATCAGGCTCAGCAGCCCCGCCTTCACCATGGCCTGGGCCACGGCGCAGGAGTAGCCATGGCCGGCCACGTCCCCGGCCGCGATCCAGAGCCGGCCGGCGTCGTCGCGCAGGAAATCGTAGAGGTCGCCCCCGGCCTCGCTGGCGAGGACCGAGCGGGCGGCGACGTCGTAGCCCGGCAGGCGCGGCATCTCCTGGGGGAGGAGGCCCAACTGCATGCGCGCCAGCAGGTCCACCTCGTGGTGGATCCGCCGCTCGTGGGCCAGGCGGCGCATGAACCTGGGCGGCGGCGACAGCTCCTCTTCCACGCTCTCAGGCCGCGCCAGGCCGGCGGCCCCGAGGAGGGCGATGCCCGCCATCAGCCCCGCCGTCACGGCGAAGGAGCCCGCCATCCAGTCCAGGTGCAGGCCCGAGTAGAGGGCGGCAGGGAGCAGGAAGGAGCTGACGCTTGCCGCCAGCAGGGTGGTCAGGCCGAAGCGCCGGCAGATCCAGACGAGCGCCCCGGCGAAGGCCACGTTCGCGGCGAGCTCCACGGGGAAGGGCAGGAGCTGGAGGGTGGAGAGGCCGTACCCCGCGAGCACGGCCGCCGCCGGCAGGACCCAGCGCTCCGGCAGGAGCCGCACGGCCAGAGCCGTCGCCAGGGTCACGCCCGCCGCCAGCCAGATCCCGTCCAGCACCGGGCTGCGGCTGTGCCCGAAGACGGGCAGGATGACGCTCGCCGCCGCCGGCGAGAGGCCAGGAAGGACCACGGCCAAGGCATGGAGAGCGAGGAGCGCGCCGGCGAGGCCGCCGCCCAGAGCACAACCCAGGAGGAGCGCCCGGCCGCCACGGGGGCCGAGCCGTCCGCGCCGCAGCGTGTCCAGGCTGGTGGTGAAGTCGGGCCGGGTCGTCCGGAGCAGGGACTCGCCCGCCGACCAGACGAGGAAGATCCACAGGGTCCTGCCGACGGCCCCGACGAACAGGTCGGCGAGGGCTACCCAGAGCGGTTGTTGCAAGTCCTCGATCCAGCCCGGATGAAGCGAGAGCAGCGCCAGCAGGGCCAGCGCGGCGCCGTTGACCAGGTCGATGCGGGATTTGAGCAGGAGAGAGAGGAAGATCACCGCCGCCGCCATGGCCCAGGGGAGGAACAGGAGGAAGCCCACGAGGATCTGACCGGTCTTGTTCGGCGGCACCTCCCTGCCGGCTCTCACGGGCCTGGGCCGCCGCTCGGCGTCCACCAAGCTCGGCGGTGAGAGGAACGAGGAGACCTGCTGGGGCGGGGAGCTCCCCACGATGTCACGCAGCCGCCAGGACTGAGGGCTCAGGAAGCCGCCCGTGCGCCGCGGTCCTAGCGACTCTCCCGGCTCCAGGAGCTGGGATTCCAGGGTCTCGGCCAGGTGCTGGAACCGTTCCTGGTCCATGGGGCCGAAAAGCGGCGAGCCGCTCTTCATCCACTGGATCCCGAGCGGGTGGCCGTCAAGGGAGAAATCGACCCGCAACTGGTCCCACTCGCCGCCGGGGAGGCGCACGGGCCGGGACGCGGAGACGCGGGCGGCGGAGCGCGTAAGGGTGAGCCAGGAAGCGGCATCCTCTCGCAGGATGCGGTAAGTCTCCGCGAGCGACAGGTCGCGGGTGACCAGGGTGAGGGCCGGCTCGGCGCGGGCCTGCTGGAAGCCCGCCTCGCGGCCGATCTCCTGGAACCGCAGGCGGAAGGGTCGCTCGTCCAGGGTCTTGCCGGTCCGCCACTCGGGGAGGCACAAGAGGGCGAGAGCGGCGCCCATGGCGAACGCCAGAAGGCCCGCGGCCACGGCTGCGAGCAGGCGGGAGCGGGTGGCCTTCGCGAGTCTGGGAGCGGCCATCAGCTCCGCTCCTGCCGCCGCTTCAGGACGACCACCGTGGTGTCGTCGAGCGGCTCCAGCGCGCGCAAGTGCCGCCGCCAGTCGGCGAGCAGCGCTTCGAGGATCTTGTCGGCAGGCCGCGAGCCGGCCTCCCGCACCAGCTCTCGCAGGCGGTCGAAGCCGTAGGCCCGTCCGCTGGCGTCCGTGGCCTCGAACAGACCGTCGGAGCAGAAGACCAGGACGCTGCCGGGCGCCAGCCGGAGGGGGCGGTCCTCGTAGGTCCGGGCTGGGCCGAGTCCGAGCGGCAGCGCGGAGATCTCCAACTCCGAGACCTCGCCGTCGGCGGCGAGCAGCGGGTAGGGGTGGCCGGCGTTGCTCAGCAGCGCCTCGCCGGTCTCCGGGCGGAAGCGGAGCAGGGCGAGGCTGGTGAAGTTGCGCGTGGCTCCGGCCGCGCGGAGGACCAGGTCCGCGCGCTGGAGCACCTGGGCCGGAGTCCTCCCCCGGCCGGCCAGGCTGGCGAGCGCCGACTTGGTCATCGCCTGGGCGATGGCGCAGGAGTAGCCGTGGCCGGCGACGTCCCCGGCGGCGATCCAGACGTATCCCTCCTCGTCGCTCAGCACGTCGTAGAGGTCGCCGCCCGCCTCGTTGGCGATCACCGAGTGAGCGGCCAGCTCGTAGCCCGCGATCTGGGGGAGAGTTCGCGGCAGCAGGCCCCGCTGCATCTTCGCCAGCAGGTCCATCTCGTGCTGGAAGCGCCGCTCCTCTTCCAGGCGCCGCACGAAGGCGGGGGGAGCCAGACGCTGGACCTCGGCCGTGGCGGAGCGCGTCAGGCCCAGCCAGCCGAGCAGCGGCATCGCCAAGGCAACGCCTGCCGCGGCGGCGAAGCTGCCCGGGATCCAGTCGAGATACTGAAACGCGAGGGCCGCCGCGGGCAGCAGGTAGGAGACGACCGAGGCGGCGAGCAGGGCCGTCAGCCCGTGGCGCCGGCCCGTCCAGACCAGCACGCCCGCGAGCGCCGCGTTGGCAGCCAGGACCGTGAGGCCGGGCTGGCCGGACAGGGGGTTCAGGAAGAAGCCGGCGATCAATGCCGCGGCGTAGGGGGCCCAGCGGAGGGGCAGGATCCGCATGGCGAGAGCGAGCGCCAGGGCCATGCCGCCGGCCAAGAAGATGCCGTCCGCGACCGGGCTTCCCAGGGTTTGAAACAGGGGGAGCTCGACGCTCGAACGCGAGATCCAGACGCCTGGCAGCGCTTCCACCAGCGACAGCAGGCCGAGGCGCAGACCGGCGAGCGCTGCCCCGAGGCCGAAACCCACCAGCAGGGCCCGGCCGCCGCGGGGACCAAGCCTGCCTGCCCGCAGGGCATCGAGGCTGGTGGTGAAGTCCGCCGAGCTCGAGCGGAGCAGAGACTCGGCGCACGCCCAGAGGAGAAAGATCCACAAGGCCTGTACCGCCGCCAGGATGAACCTCAAGGGACAAGGGCCTGACAACGACAGATTCGGCAGCAGGGTGAGCAGGGAGACCGAGGCGAGGAGAGAGGCGTTGAGCAGGCCGATCCTGGACTTGAGGCCGAGCACCAGGAAGAGCCCACCCAGGCCGAGGAAGACGGGGATGAGCTTCCAGGCTTTGGTGAACATACCGATGAATTGGGCATCGGCCTGCGCCGTCCGCGCTGGAGTCGACTCGCCTGGCCAGCGCCCGACGTAGCCGTTCTGCCGGGCCGCCATACCGAAAAGGAACTGGGGTCGGCGGCTGCCCTGAAGGGGATAGAGCACCCGGGGCATGGCCGTGATCAGTTGCCGCCGTGAGGGGCCCAGCGTCTCCCCAGGAGTCAGGAGCCGGGCCGCGAGGGCCGCGGCCAGGGGGGACTCTCCCGGTAGGAAGTTGCTGGGCGAAAAGAATGTGAGAAGGTCCTGGGCCCACCAGGAGACGTACTCGGGTTGGGAATTCAGCGAGAAGTCGACCTCCAGGCCGTACTTGGTGGTATTCCCCTGGCCCGCGGTCGCCTGGTGGAAAACTCCCACCCGGATCGCCGTTCGGGTCGCCAGGAGCCATGGCGCGGCCTCGTCGCCCAGGATCCTGTAGGGCTCGAGCTGCTCAGGGCCGCGGGTCGCCAGGAAGACGCGGGGCTCGCCCGGCTCGAGCGCCAATCCCGCCTTCGCCGCCAACTGCCGGTAACGCTCGCGGTAGTAGGCCTTGTCTCCCACCGGCTCGCCCGCCCGCCATTCGGGCAGATAGACCTGGGCCAGGGCGAGGCCGGCCGCGAAGATCAGCAGGCCCGCCACGATGCCGAGCAGCAAGTCGATCGGTCGGGGCTTGGCGCTGGTGATCATGCCTTGAGGAGATACGAAGAGCGGACCTACGGGTTCTAGAGCACCGGCGACAGCCAGCGGGCCAGGCGGTCGCCGATTTTCTTACCGGGAGAGCGGCGGCGCCAGTCGTCGAGGCGGATCTCTTCCGAGTGCTCCAGGTCGTCGCGGAAGGCGTTCTCCAGGGTCGCCGCCGTCTCGCGGCAGAGGATCAGGAGATCGCACTCGGCATTGAACAGGAAGGAGCGGAAGTCGAGGTTGGTCGAGCCCACGACCGAAACGTAGCCGTCCGCCACCAGCGTCTTGGCGTGGAGGATGGCGTCCTGATACTCGAAGATCCGCACCCCGCGCTCGAGCAGCGCGCCGTAGTAGCCGTGCCCGGCCCGGCGGACGATCGGCACGTCCGTCTTGCCGGGCAGCAGCAGCCGCACGTCCACTCCCCTCCCGGCGGCCTCGCCCAGGATGTCCATCGCGCGGTGTCCGGGGGCGAAGTAGGCGTTGGTGATCCAGAGGGTCTTGCGCGCCGCCGCCGCGATGGCCGCGAGGACCGCCGCCGACTCCGCCTGCCCGCGGTTGGGCCGCGAGTCGAGCACCAGGATGCGCGACCCCGGACCGTCGGCCTCCGCGGCCGGCAAGGGGTCGATCTCGAACGGCTCGCCGCCGGCGTACGTCCAGCCCTCCTGGAAGACCACGGCCATCTCCCAGGCTGCCGGGCCGGTGACCCGCACGTGGGTGTCCCGCCAGGTCTCGCCCGGCCTGGGCCGGAAGGAGCCGTACTCCTCCCCGATGTTCATGCCGCCGGTGAACGCCACCTCGCGGTCGACGACCAGGATCTTGCGGTGGTCCCGGAACGGCTGGTACCAGAACTTCTCGAACAGGGGGTTGAACAGCCGGACCTGGATGCCGTGGCTCACCATGTCTTCCCAGAAGGCGGCGCGGGTCGAGGAGGAGCCTAGGGCATCCGCGAGCACCCGCACCGGGAGCTCCCTGGCGGCGGCGGCTTTCATCCCGGCGAGGAACCGCCGGCCGGTCGAGTCGTCCTTGAAGATGTAGGACTCGAGGAGGATCTCCCGCGCGGCCGCGTCGCCGGACTCGCGCATGGCCTGGAAGGCCTGCTGGCCGTTGAAGAAGACCTCCACCCGGTTGCCGCCGAAGAACGGCGCGCCGTCGATGCGCCGCAGCAGCACCTCGAATCCCGGGTCCTCGAGCCCGGCGGACAACGCCGCCGCCAGGCTCCCCACACGGCCGATGCGGAGCTCGGGGGGGAGCTTGCGCCCGGGGGCGGGGTGGAGGACTGGACGGAAGAGCCGTAAGCGGTGGCGGCGGTGGCTCATGAGTGGCTGTCAGTATGGCAGAAGCTATGGCACCATCCTTTCATGAAGCACGCCGCCTTCCTCTGCCTGACCCTGCTGCTCCTCCCATGCGTCCTCGCGGCCCAGGCGCCGCCGGCCGCTCTCGCGAGACCGCGGGAGCCCATCGCCGTGGCTACCGAGTTCCTCGACCTGCTGGCCAAGGGGGACTACCAGGCCGCGACCCGGGGCTTCGCCGAGCCCATGAAGGCGGCGGCCCCGCCCGAAAAGCTCGCCGAGATCTGGACGGCCCTGCAGAGCCAGTTCGGTGTCTTCAAGCGGCGGGTCTCCGCGCGGCTGGAGAAGCAGGGGCCGTACGACATCGTCCTCGCCGCCACCGAGTTCGAGCGCAGCACGGTGAACCTCAAGGTGGCGCTCGACGGCGACGGCAGGATCGGCGGGTTCTTCATCGACCCGCCGGCGGCCGCCCCGGCAGCCGAGTACGTGCCGCCGGCCTACGTGAGGAAGGACGCCTTCCGCGAGCGGGACGTGACGGTGGGCGCCGGCGACTGGGCAGTCCCCGGCACGCTGACGGTGCCGGTGGGGCAGGGCCCCTTCCCCGCCGTGGTGCTCGTCCACGGCTCGGGCCCGAACGACCGCGACGAGACGGTCGAGGCCTCCAAGCCCTTCCGCGATCTCGCCTGGGGCCTCGCCTCGCGGGGTATCGCCGTGCTCCGCTACGACAAGCGGACCCGGCAGCACGGCGCGAAGCTCGCGTCGGTCGCCAGCTTCACCGTCCAGGAGGAGACCGTCGACGACGCCCTGGCGGCCGCGGCCCTGCTGCGCGGGACGGAGGGGATCGATCCCAGGCGCGTCTACGTCCTCGGCCACAGCCTGGGCGCCATGCTGGTGCCCCGCATCGGCCAGCGCGACGACCAGATCGCCGGCTTCGTCGTCATGGCGGGAGCGGCCAAGCCCCTCGAGGACCTGATCCTCGAGCAGGTCACCTACATCGCGGGCCTGGACGGCGCCGTCTCCGACCAGGAGAAGAAGCAGCTCGAAGGTCTCCGCCAGGAGGTTGTCAGGGTGAAGGCCCTGGAGCCCGGCGCCACCGGCTCCGTGCTGGGCGCCCCGGTTTCCTACTGGCTCGACCTCAAGGGTTACCACCCGGCCGAGGCGGCGAAGGCGATCGCCCGGCCGATGCTGATCCTCCAGGGCGACCGGGACTACCAGGTGACGCCGGACAATCTCGAGGCCTGGAAGAAAGCCCTGGCGGGCCGCGCCAACGTGACCTTCAAGTCTTATCCCGGCCTCAACCACCTGTTCATCGAAGGCGAGGGGAAGAGCGGCCCGGCGGACTATCAGAAGCCCGGGCACGTGGCGGAGGCGGTGGTGGCGGACGTCGCGGGGTGGATCGGCGGACCGGCGGCCGCGAAGCCGTAGGAGGCCCCGCGGGGGCTCACCCCAGATCGAGGTCGCCGATGGAGGCGGCTGAGCCGACGCGCAGGCTGAGCTCGGTCAGCTCCTCGGTCGAGCCGATCGCCTCCACACGTTGCCGCACTTCCGGGGGCAGAGGACCAAAGCGCATCTCAAGGCCCCGCAAGAGGACTCCCCGGCCCTTCTCGAGGCCCTTCTCGAGGCCCTTCTCGAGACCCTCCTCAAGTCCCGTCTCGAGGCCCTCCTGCCGCCCTTTTTCCCATCCTTCCTGCTTCCACTTTTCAGTCCATTCCAAGACCCGTTCGGCGAGCATCGACTTGACCTCCTGAAGATCTGCGACCTGGGGAATTGTAATCCCAGGGACCCGGCCGGGGAGCAGGACGGCCACGAGCCAGGAGGTGAACGACCTCCTCAACTCCTCCAGGCCTGGCTCCCGAAGCCATTCGATCAAAGCCGCCAGGACCTGCCGGATGTCCTCCGGCCCCTGGCTCTTCTCCAGCCGGAACAGTGCAGCCGCCAGGTTCCGTAACGAATCCAACTCGGAGTCGGCGATCCGTTCCTCGTCGAGCAGGCAGTAGCGGAGCTGCGGCCGGTACTGCTCCAAGCCTCCCGGGACCTCCTCGACCAGATCGGCGACATCCCGGGCGGCACCCCAGGGCGCGTGTCCATTATAGAGAACCAGGGGAAGGATGGGTGGCAGCTTTCCCGAGGACGTGAGCTGGCGGTGCTGGACGAGGTCCTGGTAGAGCAGACCCACGTAGACCATCACGCGCAACGCCATGAAGGGATCGACCTTCGACTGGAACTCGATCAGGAGATAGACGTAAAGCCAGCGGTCCTCTCCCCAGCGGACCCGCCAGACGACGTCGCTCTCACGGCTGCGCAACTCGGGGGTGACGTAGCTGCCGGAGACACGCTCCAAGGTGGAGAAGTCGAGATGGCCAACCCACTCCTCGTGGACGAAGCCGCGGAGTAGGTCCGCGACCATCTCGGGATGGGAGAAAAGCCGCTTGTAGCCGTTGTCGTGTTCCGCCACCGCCGCCCCCAGTCGACACGTCCAAGAGAAACGGCGGCATCTTCTCAGGGAATGGGGGTGTAGTGCAAGGCGCTTTTACCGATGGAAGGATCAATGTGAGATCAAAGATCAAATCGCAATATTGATGTAGATCGCTTGAATTTTATCGTGCCGCCCCGCTATTATGGAAGCCGAGGGCAGTGTTTCCCTCGGCCCTCCTCTCACCGCCGGCGCGCTGATCTCTTGCGCCGGTGTTTTTATTTGACCGGCAGCAACGCGCGGATCTCCGCCCGGCTCAGCCCCGCCTCCCGCAGAACCTCGCCGGTGTGCTCGCCCAGGGCGGGAGCGGAGGAGGAGGGCACGGCGCGTTGGCCGTCGAAGAGGAAAGGGGCGGCGACGGTGGGGAGGATCCCGTAGGCCCCGGCGGGGAGGTCCAGGACCTGGCCGCGCGTCCGGGCCTTCTCGACGGCCTCGCCGACGGTGGCGGGCGGACCGCCGGGCACGCGGTGGGCCCGCATCGCGGTGTCCCAGTAGGCGGCGGGCCGGGCGGCGAAGACCTCGCCGAGAAGGGCGTCGAGCTCCTGCCGGTGGCGGACCCGCGCCTCGTTGGTGCGGAAGCGGGGGTCGTCCGCGAGCTCCGGCCGCTCGAGGGCGGCGCAGAAGCGGCGCCAGACGTCCTGACTGCCGGCGCCGACGACGAACCAGCCGTCCGCGGCGCGGAATGCCTGGTAGGGCGCGAGGTTCGGATGCGCCGAGCCGAGCCGGGCGGGCTGCCGGCCGTCCACCAGCCACGACTGCGCGGCATAGGAGAGGAAGGAGGCGCCGGCGTCCACCATGGAGACCTCGACGTGGCGCCCGCGGCCGCCCGCGTCGCGCTGCCTGAGGGCGGCGAGCACGGCCGCGAGGCCGTAGAGGGCGGAGAGGACGTCGACGATGGCGACCCCCACCCGCACCGGCTCGCCGGTCTCGAAGCCGGTGAGGGACATGAGTCCGGACTCCGCCTGCAGGACCACGTCGTAGGCCGGCCGGTCGGCCTCCGGGCCGGCGGTGCCGTAGCTGGTGACCGTGCACTGCACGAGGCGCGGGTGGAGCCGGTTGAAACGGGTGCGCCGGAACCCGAGCTTGCGCCACTCCGAGGGGAGGAAGTTCTCCACCAGCACGTCCGCCCCGGCCACCAGCCGCTCGAAAGCCGCCCGCGCCTGCGGCCGTTTCAGGTCGAGCGCCACGGAGCGCTTGTTGCGGTTGGCGGAGAGGAAGTAGGTGCTGACGCGCTCCTCGCCCTCGCCCACCCAGGGGGGACCCCAGGCCCGCGTCTGGTCGCCAGAGCCGGGGCGCTCGATCTTCACCACGTCGGCCCCGAGGTCGCCCAGCAGCATGGCGAGGTAGGGCCCGGCCAGGACGCGGGAGGCGTCCACGACGCGGAGCCCGGCCAGCGGGCCTCGTCTTCTCTTTCGCGCCAAGGGTCCCCCTTCGTGAGCGCGAATCCTAGCAGCAGACGCCCCGCGCCGTGTTAGACTTCAAGCCTCCGAAAGCGAAGACATGATCGTCGAGAAACGCCATCTGGACGGGTTCACCCTTCTCAACGTCGAAGGGGTCATCAAGCTCGGGGAGAGCGCGCAGTTCTTCGCCCAGACCCTGGAGCGCGCCCTCTCCGACGACCACGGCCACGTCATCATCGACTTCTCGAAGATCAACTTCATCGACTCGACGGGCATCGGCGAACTGGTCGGCTATCTGGGCCGGTTCCGCAACTCCAAGCGCGAGCTGATCCTGGTCAATCCTTCCGAGCGCATCCGCAAGCTGCTGCAGGTGGCCCGCCTGGACGAGCTGTTCCCCACCTACGGCTCGGTGGACGCCGCCATCGCCTCCTCGGGACGCGCGGAGCGCTAGATCCCCCTGTTCGTCCCGATCGCCACGGTCGCCCGCAACGGCCAGCCGGAGTCCTGGCATTTCGGCGCCGTGGCCGCCGCGGCGCCGGACGGCCATCGCGGCCTGCGGGTCGGCGAGGTCCGCCCCAAGGTGGATCTGGAAGAGGTGTAGACTTGCGCCCCGGAATGAGTCTGCCGCCGAGATTTCCCCACCGGGCCGCTCTGGTTCTCGTCCTCCTGCTCGCCGCGACCCTCCTCGGAGGCTGCGGGTTCCTCCGGCGGCGGGCCGCCAACCGTCCGCCCTACAAGAAGCTGAGCCCGCCGATCGCCTTCGAGATGATGCGCGACAATCCCGAGATGCTGGTGCTCGACCTGCGCCCGGCGCAGGAGTACAACGGCGAGACCGGACACGTCCGCCGGGCGCGGAACATTCCGGTGGAGCGCCTGCCGTACCGGCTGCTCGAGATCAGCTCCTTCCGCGACGACACCTTCCTGGTCTACTGCCGGGCGGATGACTGCGGCGAGAAGGGGATGGCGGTCCTCCTGGCGAGCGGCTTCGAGAATGCCGTGCTGATGGAAGGCGGCATCGACGCCTGGATCCGAGGGGGGTTCAAGACCGTGCTGCCCACCTCGGGCTTGGGGGCCGGCCCGGCCCCCAAGCCCGAGGCGGACGGCAGGGGGGCCGTGATGCCCACGCGGCCGGGCAAGCCTCAGATGGAAACGCCCGTGGAGTCCCCGCCGATGCCTTCACCGGAACAGCCCACGCCGGAGCCGCCGCCGGGCGGCTTGGTTGCCGCGCCGCGACAAATCGGCTAATACTGGCTAATACTGGCACGTCCGCGAAACTGATCCTCCAGGGAGAGACCCCATGACCGTTCATACCGACATCCGTACCGAGACATCGACCGCCGACGCTCTCCGCGAGCTGCAGGAGATCCTGGGCGACCGCATCCTGTTCGACGAGGAGACGCGCTCGCTCTACCGTTCCGACTTCGGACGGCTGGTGGACCGGCTGCCCGCCGCCGTGGCGCGCTGCACCTCCGCCGAAGAGGTGGCGGAGGTCGTCCGCTTCTGCCGCGAGCGCAAGATCCCAATCGCCTCCCGCGGCCAGGGCCACACCCAGACCGGCCAGGCCACGACCGAGGGCGGCGTGCTGCTCGATACCTCCTCACTGAACACGATCCACGAGATCGACGAGGCGGCGGAGACCGCCACGGTCGGCGCCGGCGTCGTCTGGCGCGACCTGGTCAGCGCCGCCCTGGCGAAGGGCCTGGTGCCGCGGGTGCTCACCAACAACCTCGGGGTGGCGATCTCGGGGACGCTGTCGATGGCCGGCCTGGGAGTGGCGAGCTTCCGCTACGGCACCCAGGCGGACAACGCCGCCGAGCTCCAGGTGGTCACCGGCACCGGCGAGATCGTCGTCTGCTCGCGCGAGCAGAACCGCGACCTCTTCGACGTCGTGCGCTGCGGCCTCGGCCAGTTCGGCGTCATCACACGGGCCACGGTACGGCTGCGCAAGTGCAAGAGCATCGTGCGCAAGTACTACCTGGTCTACGACGACCTCGGCGCCGTCATGGAAGACGCCAAAAAGGTGATGAGCCCGGACAATCCGACCTTCTCCTCCATCGAGTCCTGGTGCACGCCGTGCCTCCAGGGGATCAAGAAGATCGGCGACGGCATGGCGCTCGGCGAGGGCATGCAGACCTTCGCCTACTGGCTCTACCCGGTCCACCCGACGGTCGAGTTCGATCCCGGCGAGGAGCCGGACGACGCGGCCGTCCTCGCGGGCCTCAATCCCTACCGGCACGTCCACACCGAGGACTTCACCCAGCACGAGTTCTGCAACCGCATGGACCCCGTCTTCGAGCTCTGGCGGCGCAGCGGCTACTGGGACATGGCGCACCCGTGGATGGAGACGACCCTGCCCTGGGACACCGCCCGCGAGTTCATCGAGGCGGCGCTGGCGATCACCCCGCCCCAGGCCCTGGGACCGGGCGGCCACATCCTCCTCTGGCCCGCCTACACGGCGACCTCGGACGTCCCCCTGTTCATGCACCCGGGCGGGGAGTTCGTGATGGGCTGGGGCATCCTCCCCGGCGTGCCGCGGCAGTACCTGGACCGCGCCCTGCCCCAGCTCGACATGGCGAGCGAGCTGTCGATCGCCTACGGCGGCAAGCGCTACCTCTCCGGCTACGTCACCTTCGACACGGCGGAGAAGTGGGCCGGCCACTTCGGCGACCGCTGGCCGATGATCCTGGAGGCCAAGAAGAAGTTCGATCCCGATGGGATCATGGCTCCGGGCTTCATTCAGTACGAATAGAAAAAAAACAAAAAGGGCGGCCGTCAGGCCGCCCTTCGCATAACCCGTTGGAGATCCCCTCACCTCCGGATGATCTCGCCCACCTCGATGGCCTGTCCGCCGCAGTCCGAGCGGAAGCCGTCGCGGCCGATCACCCGTACACGGGCGCCGTCGCGGAAGTTCCGCAGGTCGCCAATCAGGTCGTAGTACTCGCCGCGGTCGCCACGGATCACCGGGCAGTCGCCGCTGTCGTCGAGGCGCCCGTCGATCGAGATGGCCCGGCGGTTGTCGTTCCGGTCGTCATAGCGGTCGTCGCGGCCGTAACGGTCGTCCCGATTGTCGCGGTCATACCGGTCGTCTCGGCCCCGGTCGCGATAGGAGAAGAAGTCACCATCGCGGCGGCTGTCGAAGAGGACGTTGCGGTGGTTCGAACCGTCGTAGACCCTGTCGACGCTGCTGACCCGGAAGGCCGTGCCGCAGGCCGTGCCGTTCTGGATCCGCCCCGAGATGAGGACGTGATCCCCCTGGCGGAAGGCGAACGGGTCGATGCCCACCAGCGGAATGACCTGCCCTCGATGGTCGCTCACGAGCGCACAGCCGCTCGACCGGCCGGAGGAGGTGGCGTCGAGCTGGAACACGCCGGTGGAGTACTTGCTGTAGCCGCGGTTCCAGTTGTCCCAACGGTTGCGGGTGTTGCGGCCGTTGCGCTGCGCCACCACCACGGGCTGCACCGGCACCACGACCACCTGCCGGGGGGCGACCACGCGCCTCTGGGGAGCTACGACGACCACCTTGGCCGGCTGCTGTCTACGGGCCTTCTGCGCCTGCTGCTGCGCCTTCTGGGCGTGCTTTTGAGCCTGCTGGGCGTTCTGCCGGGCGGCCTTGGCATTCTGCTTCGCCTGCTTCTGGTGCTCCTTTGCCTTTTCGGCCGCGTGAGCCCGCTCGTTCTTGGCATTGCCGGCCGAAGCCGGAGCGGGGACGGACAGGGCCGCCGAGAGGAGAAGGGCCGGCAACATGCCCTTGGCGAGAATTCGAGTTTTGTTCGTCATGGTGTGCCTCCTAAGGCTGTTGGGCGACCCTATCGGTCACCCCTCTCTTCTGCCCATCTATCAATACAAGGAGCGTGCCACTTGTATTTTTTGTGAGAAACAAAGGAGTTACCCAGGAAGGTTCAGGATGGGACCTGAAACCTGTCCTCCTGAGAGGACAGGTTCAAAACATCCTCCCGGGGGTGGGGCGTCCTCTGATAATCTCCCCCGCCATGACCGAGCCAACGCCGACCGTCATCCGTATCGCCCACAGCCCGGATTCGGACGATGCCTTCATGTTCTACGCCCTCACCCAGGGGGTTCTCGACACGCAGGGGCTGGAGATCCGGCACGTTCTCCAGGATATCGAGACCTTGAACCAGGAAGCGTTCAAGGGGACGTACGAGATCACCGCCCTGTCCTTCCACGGCTACGCCCATCTCGCCGACCGCTACCAGATCATGCCTTCCGGGGCGAGCTTCGGGGATGGCTACGGACCCGTCGTGGTCTCCCGCCAGCCCCTCGGCCGGGCCGACCTGCCGGGGCTCAAGGTGGTGATCCCGGGCGAGCTGACCACGGCCCACCTCGCCCTGCGCCTGTGGCAGCCGGAGGTGACGACCGAGATCGTGCCCTTCGACCGCATCCTCGACGTGGTAGTGGCAGGGGAGGCGGACGCCGGCGTCGTCATCCACGAGGGGCAGCTCACCTACGGCGACCTCGGGCTACGGAAGGTGGTCGACCTCGGCGAGTGGTGGAAGGAAGAGACCGGCCTGCCCCTGCCGCTGGGCGGCAACGGCATCCGGCGTGATATCGAGCCCGGGCTGAAGCGGCGGCTCTGCCGGCTCCTGACCGAGAGCATCAACTACGGTCTGGACCATCGAGAGGAGGCCCTGGGCTACGCCGTGCGCTACGCCCGCGGCTTGGAGGACGATCCCGAGCGCTCGGACCGCTTCGTGGGCATGTACGTGAACGACTGGACCCGCGACTACGGCGAGGCCGGCCGGCGCGCCGTGCAGCTCCTGCTCGACCGCGGCCACGAGGCGGGCGTGCTGCCGAGCCGGGTCGAAGCCGAGTTCATCAAGGAATGAAGCGTCCCGCCGCCCTGGTCTTCGACCTCGACGGGACGCTCATCGATTCCCGCCGCGACATCACGGCCGCCATCAACCGCATGCGCGCCGAGCAGTGCCTGCCGCCGCTCGCCCTGGAGCAGGTGGTGACGATGGTGGGCGAGGGCGCCCGCCTGCTGGTGGAGCGGGCCTTGGGTCCCGAGTGTCCGCCGGAGCGGGTGGACCCTGCCCTGGCGCGCTACCTCGAGCACTACCGGGACCTCTGCCTGGAGACGACCCGCCCCTATCCCGGAGTGGAGGAGATGCTCGAGGAGCTCGGCGGGCGCTATCCCCTGGCCCTGCTCAGCAACAAAGGCGAGGCTCTCTCCCGCAAGATCCTGGACGGCCTCGGCCTCTCCAGCCGTTTCCGCGAGATCCTGGGCGGCGACAGCCTTCCCACGCGCAAGCCCGATCCCGCGGGGCTGCACCTGCTGGCAGAGCGTCTCGGAGTCCCTGTCGGGGATCTGATGCTGGTGGGGGACACCTGGGTCGACGCCGAGACGGCCAGGAATGCGGGCTGCCCCTTCGCACTGGTCGAATGGGGCTTCCCCCGGCCGCCGAAGCTGGAGGGGATCGAGGCGGACCTCAGGGCGGCTGAGGCGGCCGAGTTGACGGCGGCGTTGAGGTAGATACGGGGACAGGAGGGCCCGGCTGGCTGACCCGCAGCCGCCGGCCGACCCTCCAGAACACCCCCGCGACGGCCAGCACCAATCCGAAGACCAAGGCCAGGTTGTCCAGGTTGCGGGCCGTGGCGCCGGTCAGGGCGTAGATCAGGGCGGCGGGGAGGCTGCCGGCGAAGGTCGCGAGGAGCATCCGGCCCCAGCTCATGGGCGAGGCCCCGGCCAGTATGGAAAGGGTTTCGGCCAGGATCGGCACCGGCCGGGTGGCGATGATCGCGAGGTCCCCCCAGTGCTGGAGCAGGGCGTCGGCCCGCCGCCGCTCGTCCGCGGGCACCAGCCGGTCGAGCAGCGGCCCGCCCCGCCGGCCGAGGGCGAAGCCGAAGAGGGCCGCTCCCAGGGAGCCGGCCAGAGAGAGCAGAGTGCCGCCCATCACGCCGAAGAGGGCGCCGTGGGCGATCATCACCAAGCTCGCTGGCACCGGCAGCAGGACGTCCGCCACCAGCAGCCCGACACCCACGGCCGCGGCGATCCAGCCGCCTCGGGCGAGCCACGGGTCCGGGTTCGTCAGCAGGGGAACGTGCAGCCACTCCGCCAGCCCGAACAGGGCCAGGAAGGAGGCCATCATCACCCCGGTCAGCAGCCAGTAGCGTTTCATTCGTGTGCCATGGGGTCAGGCAGGCGAGTTTAGCGCACCTACATCTCTAGAGAGGCGCGAAGCGTACTCTTGATAGTTGGGAAAGGGAGGTGCTCCATGGCAAAGCGCGTTCTCGGTCTTCTGCTCTTCGCCTTCACGTCCGTCCTGGCGGCGGAACAACCGGCCAAAATCGCCGCCAAGATCGTCAACGGCGACTACGAGTTTGGGTACCCGTCGGTGGGCTGGCTCGACACCAACGGCGCGTTCTGCACCGCGACGCTGATCGGGTGCCGGACCCTGCTGACGGCGGCGCACTGCGTCTGCACCGGTCCGAACGGCGTCACCCTGCCACCGGCGGAGTGCGCCGCCGCAGGTCTCCTGGCCCCGGCCACCAAAGCCGTGTTCTTCCACCATGCTGGGGTCTTCGGCGTGTCCTCGATCGACGTTCACCCCGGCCACGTCCCCCTGGGCGGCGACCAGCTTCCCCTGCACGACCTGGCCGTGATCCACCTTTCGTCGCCCATCACCGGGATCGCCCCTGCCGTGATCAACCAGAGCGCGGGGGTGGCGAGCGACACCCCGGGGACGATCGTCGGATTCGGACGCACGGACGCCGCCTCGCAGGGCGTTGGAATCAAGAGGTCGGGCGGCATCACGATCTCGGCCTGCGACATCCCGGGGCACCTCTGCTGGCTCTTCAGCGGCTCCCAGTCGAGCACCTGCAACGGCGACTCCGGGGGGCCGCTGTTCATCGATTCGGCCCAAGGGACGGTCCTGGCGGGGGTGACCTCGTTCGGCCACAGCAGTTGCGCCCCGACCAACCTTTCCTATGACGCCGACGTGTTCCTGGACCACGATTGGGTCGCCGCCCAGGCGGGGGCCGACCTGGCGACGGGACCCGTGCAGTGCGGCACGGTTTCCAACGTTGGCGCAGAGGGGACCGCGACCCGGGGAGCCGCGGATTCCATCACCACCAGCATCACCTATCCGCCGTTCTTCGTCCCGGCGGGGACGGCGCAGTTCCGGCTCGCGGCCAGCGGCAACTTTCAACTGCGAATGGCCGTAACTGGACCTGCCGGCACGGTCATCTGCCGCGGCGCAGGCCTGGTGGTCGGCTTCTGCGAGCTCAACAACCCCGTCAGCGGCGACTACGTGGTCACCGTCGAAAATCTGCGGACGGAGACCAACCTGGTCGAGACCGTCTGGACGGCGCTGCCGGGAACCGTCGAGAACCCTCCCCCGGATCCTCCCGCCGGCTCGTGGCTGGCGACCCCGCAGCTTCCCGGCTACCAGTTCAAGGTCCGGATCAACGGCACCGCCCCCGGGAGCCTGGTGCCCGACTGCGTCCCCGAGACCCTCTGCGTCGCCGGCGCGCTGCCCCAGCGCACGGAGCTGTTCCTGCGCATCATCGGCCCCCGGCCCAACGGCTTCTTCTGGGCCCAGGTGGTGCGGTTCACCAATTCCCGGCTGGAGGTCTGGGCGCAGCGGAGCACCGGCGGCGCCATCCGCTACTACGACCTCCCCGCGGTGCCGGCGGACAGCGACGCCCTGCCCGGGCTGGTGGACAAGACGGCGTTCGCGCCGTGAGGTTGTTTTCTTTCCAGGCGGCTCGAACGCCTAGGGACGAAACACCCGGGCGAAGTTCCGGTCCCGTTCGTTCCAAGTCACGACGAACTGGCCGCGCTCGCCCACGGCGGCGATGGCGGGGGCAACGGGGTTGATCCCCGCCCCGGCACGGTGGAGGACGAGCTCCGCGCCGGTCGGCGCGCCTTTGGCGGACAGGCGGCGTCCCCGGATCTCCCCCTTGCCGCCGGCGGCGCTCGCCCAGACGACCAGCAGCTTGCCGTTCTTCTCGAAGAGCAACGCCGGCGAGGTCTGGTCGCCCGCCGCGCCCGTGTTCATCCGCACGGTTTGGCCCGACTTCGCGCCCGCGGCATTGAACCTTTGCAGGACGATGTCGAATCCCGCCTTGGCGGGGCGGCGGCGGGTGTGCCAGGCGACGACGAAGCCGCCATCCGGAGCGCAGGCCAGCGCGAGCCCCAGGTCGTAGGTGATCTCGTCCGGAGCCCGGAGCTCCACGACCTCCCCGACGGGAGCTCCATCGGGCGCCAGCCGTCGGAGCGCGATGCCGGCCTGAGAGGCGGTGTCCGGAAAGAACTCGCGCCGCAACGTCCAGGCGGCGACGTTCCCTCCCGACGGGGTGAAGCACGCGACCGGGCTCGAGCTGCCCATAGATTCGCCGATCACGACCTCGGGTTCGAGCGCGCCGTTCGTGTCCGCGCGCCGGACGACGATCTTCGTATCTCTCTGCAGGCGGTCCCAGATAGCCAGGAAGCCGCCGTCCCCCCGGACCGCGATCGAGGCGTTGTCGTCGTGCACTTCGAGAGGGTGACTGGCATTGATGTGAATCGGATCGCCGGCGAGGTTGCCGGGAGGATCGAGCCGCCGGACGAAGACCTCTCCCGGGTGCAGCCAGCCCAGAACGAAGCTGCCCGCGGCCGTCACGCCGACGCCCGCCGGCCTGGTCGCGTTGCCCCGCGCGATCTGGATTTCGGGACCGGCGTTCCCCTGTACGTCGAACGTCCGATAGAAGGCATCGAAGGTCGAATGCGCACGCCACAGGGCCGTGAAGGTACCCGGAGCGCCGCCCGCCACGACGGCAGGGAGCTGCGTGCAGTCGGCGCAGGCGCTGAGAGCGAGGACCGGACTTTCGGGCTTGGGGCCTGACGGCGCCTTGGCGGGGAGAGGGAGCAACGCGGCGACGATCAATGCCGGAATGATCATTTCAGAGGAATCCTCCTGGAACGATCCTATCCCATGAGAGCCTTACGACCGGCCCCCGTACCGCAACCCGATCCGCACCGACCGTCCCGCCCCAGGAAAGCCGATGAGCGTCTCGTACTCTCGGTCCGCCAGGTTGTCGATCCGACCGTGGATCTCCCAGGGGCCGGCGAGGCGCCAGGTGCCGGCGAGGCCGATCAGGCCGTAGCCGGGGACGGTGTCGCGCTCGGGGACGGGGATCTGCTCGTCGAAGCTCTCGGAGAGGGTCTGGGCGTCGAGCTGGAGGGAGAGGCGGTCCGAGGGGCGCCAGTCCAGACGGGCGCCGCCCACCCACTTCGGGCGGTGGCGCAGGCGGGCGTGGGTCGTCCGGTCCTCGACCTGCTGCCAGGTGGCGTTGGCGCGCAGGGAGAGCCGATCGAGGGGAGTCCAGCCGACGGTCGTCTCGACTCCTTGGGCCTCCACCTCCGAGCGGTTGAGATGGGTGAAGGTCTCGAAATCAAAGTCGATCAGGTCGTCGTAGCGGTTGTAGAAGAGGGTGACCCCGGCCTCCAGGCGAGCCGCCGCGAAGCTCCGCTCGATTCCGAAATCGCCGCCCAGGACTTTCTCCGCCCTCAGATCGGGGTTGCCGCCGAGCTGGGGCGGGCTCGCCAGGGCGAAGAAGCTGGGCTGCTTCCAGGCTCGCCCGGCGGAGGCGTGCCAGCGGGTGGAACCCTCGCCCGGACGCCAGCTCACGCCCAGCCGCGGGCTCCACTGCCTTGACCGGTCCTCCGGCACGTCGAAGCGGGACGCGGCCTCGACGACCAGGCCGCCGCGCTCCATCACGAGCTCGGCGAAGGCGCCGGGCAGGGTGCGGGTGATCTCGTAGTCGCCCTCGACCCGGCCGCCGAATTCGGGCGGCAGGAGAAGCACGCTCTCGTTCTCGCCCTTCTCACGCTGCACGTCGGCGCCCGCGCTCAGCCGCACGCCCCTGGCGTCGTGGAGGATTGAGGTCCAGCCGGCGCGGGCCACGGTGTACCGCGTCGTCTCCAGGGACGGCGGCACCTGGGGGAAGACTGCCGGGCTGTCGGTGTCGCGGTCGTGCCGGTAGAGGGCCAGGCTGATCTTCTGGCGGTCGCCGCCGGACCCGCCGAACGTCAGCTCGGAGCCGATCGAGGCTTCCTGGTGGTCCGACCGGCGGAGCTCGCCCGAGCCGTAGACGAGGCCGCCCGAGGCATCGGGGTAGTCGTCGCCCAGCCAGTCCGCCCAGCGGGTCTTCACCTGCAGGCGCGCCCGACCCAGGGGCGCCGCGAAGTTGGCATGGACGCTCGACTGGCGGAATCGCTCGTCGGCTATCCGCCGGCTTTCCTCCTCCCAGCCGCCGCCCACGAAGTACGTGGCGGCGCCGAGGGCGCCCGAAACGGAGCCCTGGGCCTGGCGCAACGAGGCGTCGCCGGCCGCTACCTCCAACTCCACGGCCGGCGGCCCCGGCTGCCCCTGGCGGGTGACGATGTTGATGGCGCCCGCCAGGCCGGTCGAACCGTAGAAGGAGGACAGCGGGCCGCGGACGATCTCGACCCGCTCCACGGCGGAGGCCGCCAGGCCTTCCAGGTTGTAGACGTCGCCGACCTGATAGGTGGGATCGTTCAGGGGCACGCCGTCGAGGAGCACGAGAGTGAAGTTGGGATCGCCGCCGCGGATCTGGGCCGTGCTGAGGCCGCCGCGGGTGCCGTTGGTGGTGACGTCGAGGCCGGGCACGAAGCGCAGGACGTCGGCCACCGTGCGGGCGCCGCTGGCCTGGATGGCATCGCGGTCGAGCACGGTCACGGAGCCGGTGGCGGAGGAGAGGGGGCGCTCCCGCACGGTAGCGGTGGAGTAGAAGGTGCCGGCGGGCTCCTGCGGCTCCTGGGCTTGGATGGAGGACTGTAGAATCGTGATGGCGAGGGCGGCCGCGAGAGGGCTTCCGTAGCGTCTGCGCATGGTCGGGGATCTTGTCATGACTCCAACTCCGCCTCCGGCCCCCGGTACGGCGGCGTCAACCCCAGGAGCTGCCGGCGCAACGGGGTCGTCGCCCACGTCGCCAGCCGGGGCGAGGGCTCGTGCCCCTGCCACATCCGCATCCATTTGTGGCCGTAGTTGAAGAGCAGCACCCGGCGCGTGGTCGTACCGCGGTTGGTGCCGGGGGAGTGGAGGAGGTTGCCGTTGAAGAAGTAGGCCGCGCCCGCCTTGCAGGCGAGGGCCACGGCGCCGGGCATCTCCTCGGGGACGGCAACCCGGGGGATGGGTGTCGCGTCCGGCTGCCGGTGGGTGCCGGGGAGGACGAGGGTGGCGCCGCCGTCCTCCGGGATGTCCTCGAGGGCGATCATGGCGCGCACCATCATCGTCGAGCCGGCGTGGTGGACGCCGGGCACCCTAGTCCGCACGTCGGTGTGCCAGGCGTCGCCGTCCAGGAAGCCGCCGGGCGGGGTGATGTAGCAGGCGTGGTCGATCAGGGCGATGTCCTCGGACAGCGCCTCGCGGATCCGCGGGAAGATCCGCGGATGCACGGCGAGGTCGAGGAACAGCGGGTCGTACTCCAGGATCCCCTCGATCTCCAGGAACTCCGGGATGCGCGTCCCGGGCCGCAACGGATAGGCCCGCCACGCCGCCTCGGCCGCGTCCGCCGCCCGCCGGGCCGCCGAGAGCTCCGCGGGCGAGAGAGCGTTCTCGATCACCAGGTAGCCGTTCTCCTCCCACGAACCCTCGCCCAGCTCTGCTTTTCTCCCCTCTCCCGGTGAGGGGGGGAGGGAGGGGGCGGGAGAGGGGCCGGGGGTGAGGGCATACGGGTCCGTCAACCCCAGCAACTGCCGCCGCATGGGCGTATCCGCACGGGCCGCGAGGGCGGGCGACGGGCGGTATTCGTCCCACATCCGCATCCACTTGTGGCCGTAAGTGTAGATGAGGAGGCGGCGGACGGCGTTCGAGCGGTTGTTCCCCGCCGAGTGGTAGGTGCGACCCGTGATCAGGTAGGCCGAGCCCGCGGGCAGGGCCATCTGAACGGCGCCGGGGAGGTCCCCGGGGACCTCGGAGTTGGGCATGGCGGCACCCAGGGGGGTGCGGTGGGAGCGGGGGAGCACGAGCGTCGCTCCGCCGTCGGGCGGCACGTCTTCGAGGACGTAGAAGACCTTCACCATGAGCCGCGAGTTGGGGTGGTCGACGGCCGGCATGTCGAAGTCGAAGTGCCAGCCGTTCGGGATCTCGGCTCCCGGCGGAGTGATGAAGTAGTCATGGTCGAGCATCATCACGGAGGGGCCCACCAGATCGCGCACCACGGGGAAGATCCGCGGGTGCTCCAGCAGCTCGACGAGGACGGGGTCGTACTCCATGATCCCCAGCACCTGCTCGAGGTCGGGCCGGCGCACGCCGGGCCGGGCGGGATCGGCACGCCACAGCGCCTCGGCGGCGCCGGCGGCCCGGCGGGCGCGGCCGAGCTCCTCCGGTGTCAGGGCATTCGGGATGACGAGATACCCTTCCTCGTCGAAGAAGGCGCGTTGCTCCTCGGTCAACATTGGGAGTCGGATTCTACTGCGCCGGATCTGCCAGACTACCCTGCATGCGCGAGGTCCGCTGGGAAAGAATGTTCCCTCACGAGCTGGAAGAGGCGTTCGCGGCCTGTCCGGTGGCGTGGTTCGCCTATGGGTTGTGCGAGCCGCACGGGCCGCAGAACGTTCTGGGGCTCGACGGCCTCAAGGCGCACGGGCTGCTGGTGCGGGCGGCGCGCGAGCATGGCGGGATCGTGGCGCCGCCGGACTACTGGCATGTTCACGAGCTGGGGGGCTACGCGATCTGGGCGGAGCGGGAGATCGGCGAGGCCCGGCCATGGCTCACCGCCGTGCCGCCGTGGGTCCACTTCAAGAACGTCTGCTACCACGTGCGCGCCGCCGAGGTCCTGGGCTTCCGCGCGGCGGTGCTGCTCACCGGCCACTACGGTCCCAACTGGGAGGATCTGAAGACGCTCGTCGGCCTGCTCCAGCCGTGGGTGCGCATGCGCCTCCACGGCCTGCCCGACTTCGAGGTCAACCGGCCCGGCTTCCCGGGCACTCCTGACGGAACCGCGGACGGCGACCACGCCGGCAAGGTGGAGACCTCGCAGCTCGCGGCCCTGGAGCCGGAGGGGGTCGACCTCTCGCTCATCCCCCGCGAGCCGGCGTTCCCCCTCTTCGCCATGGGGCGCGACGCCGCCGAGGCCAGCCGCGAGGCGGGGGAGCGCATGGTGGCGGACATGGCCGCCGGGCTGGGCGCTCTGCAGAGGCGGCTCCTGGCGGAATGGGACCCCGGCCGGCCGTCGCGGCTGCGGACGTTCGGCGATGTCGAGCGGTTCTGGGACGAGGCGGTGATGCCGGTGCTCAAGGATTTCAAGAGCCTGCGGAGCACCTGGCATGCGAAGGAGGCACCGGACGAGGGATCGCGTTGGCGGGAGAACTGGAAGTGAGAGTCAGTCCACGATCCTCACCCGCAGCCCCAGCCTCCGCGCCTCTGCCTCCAGATACTGCGCCACGAGATCGTCGCGCTCCATCCAGCGGCCGAACGCGTCTGCCGTGACACCCCGGACGGCGTCGCTTCGGCCAGCATAGGCCCGGCGCCGGAATTCCGGGGTTGCGATCAGCCATGACGAGCGGCCAGGCTCGAGAGTAACGGGCGCGATGGCGGCCACGAGGTCCGGCAACAGCCCCACGCCTTCCGCCAGTACGGGGCCGGTCAGCTCCCTCAGGTCTTCCAGCACCATCTCGAATTCATCCCGGTAGAAGGCGAGCAGGTCCGCGGCCTGCACCTCGGCCGGCGGTGCGAAGAGCCTTTCCGGAGGCAGGTCCATGAGGCGGTGGAAGCAGCGGTGGCGCCGCGGGTCGGCCCGGCGGCGGTGGGCCTCGAAGGCGTCGTCGCAGGAGTAGAGGGCGAGGCCGTCGCGGGCCGCGAGACGGCGGGCGAGGGTGGTCTTGCCGGCGCAGGCCGAGCCGCCGAGCCAGACGACATGGGAGAGATCGTCCACGGGCATCGCTATACTACGGCGCTGAAATCTGTATTTTGCAAGGAGGCTCGGGATCGCGATCTTCGATCCGCGGCAGCCGGCCGTCTCGGTTCCCGCAAGCTCTTTCGGCAGGTCCGGAGTGCGTCCGAAGGCGGAGAATCCCTTCGCGGACCTCCCCGCGTCCGCTTACCGGGGCCGGCTGGACGTGCTCTGCTTCCGGCCCCTCCATCACGTCCTGGAATTCGAGGGGCTGCACGGCCTGCTGACGGCCCTGCGGGAGAAGGCGCCGGAGGCGGAGATCCATCTCCATCTCCGCTCCGCCCTGACGGCTCCGGCCCCCTTCGGCCTGCTGCCGGTCGACCGGGTGTCGCGATTGAGCTCGGACGGCGGCCGCGGCAAGCTGACGGCAGGGCTGCGCAGCTTTCTGGCAGAGTTGCCCGAGGGCGCGTCCTGCGTGCTGATCGCGCCGCCCCGGGGCCTGCGGCGGCTCCTCGCGGCGTGCCCCCGGTTGAGCGTGGCGGCGGCCGTGCCGCTCGATTTCCACACCAATGTCCCCAGCCTCGGGGCGCGGGAAGCGGCCGACGCGTTCCTGGCCGCGGTGCGGGCCGAGTCGCCGCGCTGGGCCGCGGTCCCGGCGATCCCTTTCGCGCCGCCGCCGCGGGACGGCACGGCCCGCTTCCTGGTCCACCAGGCCCGTTTCCACGTCGGGGACACCTTGTGGCTGACGCCCCTGCTGCGGGAGATCCGGCGCCGTTTCCGGGGAGCCGAGATCACCGTCGTCGGGCCCCCCGCCGCCGGGCAGGTGCTGGCGGGCAACCCCCGGGTGGGCGATCTCCAGCTCTACCACCCCGCGGAGGGCGAGGAGGGGCGGCGGCGCGTGCTCGCGGCCCTCGCGGACCGTCGTTTCGACGTGGCGCTCTTCGCCTTCGCCCGGCGGCGGGAGAGCCGCTGGCTGGCCGAGGCGGCGGCCGGCTGGGGGGTGCCCTGGCGGATCAACCTGGAGTACCACGACCTGTTCATGGACGGCAGCCGCCCCGCCCCGCCGTTCACCCACGAGGGGTGGCTCTTCTGGGGATCGATGGCCAGCCCGCGCTCGCTGCTGCACACGCTCGACCCCTTGCTGCGGGCGGAGCCCTGGGAGCGGTTCCAGGGCGACCGGCGGGTGGAGATCCACGTCTCCCGGTCGGACCGGACGCGGGCGTCCGAAGTCCTGGGGGAGCTGGGCATCGGCCGCGAGCCGTTCGCCGTGATCGCCCCCGGCGGCGCCTCCTCGCGGCGCTGGCCGGCGGAGAATTTCGCCCGCCTGGCGGTACTCCTGGGCCGGAACTTCGGGCTCCACGTCATCCTGGAGGGAGCGCCGGCGGAGGCCGGCCTGCTGGCCGAGATCGCGGCGGCCCTGCCGCCGGGCGCGGCGCGGCAGCGGATCGTGACGTCCACGGATCCCCTGGGTGTTCTGGCCGCGCTCCTCGAGATGGCCCGCCTGCTGATCGCCAACGACAGCGCCCCGATCCACCTCGGCGAATCCGTGGCCGTCCCCACGCTCTATTTCGCCCAGCGCGAGAAGCTCGCCCACTCCCATCCGCGCACCCGGGCCTGCTGGGCCCTCTACGACGACGCCGGCAACGATCCGGCCGCCATCACCGTCGAGCAGGCCCTGGGCGCCGTGCGGGAGATGGTCCGCCGCAGCCAGGTGCGGATCGCGGTCAGATAGCAGTGAGGCGGTGAGATAGAAGGCGACGCCGCGGCAGAGAGTAGAAAAAGGAGTATCAATTTTAGATCTAGTGTAGTGCGTCGCAATTAGGAGGTCTTTTGCCCCAGGGGAGAGGCAGACGTTCACCCTTGGATCATAAGGGCCTATCTGCGTGACGCACTACACTAGTAGCAATCCAAAAGTTGGATTACACTGACGGGCCAACAGAAAAGCTCGATCAGCGGTCCTTGAATCACCCGACGCGTAGCGCGTACGCGGGATGGATCGGTGCCGCTTTCCAAAGAGGGAGATCCTTGATGAAGATCATCAGGCAATGGCCGTTCCCGCTGTTTCCGGCCCTGGTGGCGCTCCTGGCGCTGCCCGCGGTGGCATTCGCGCAGCCCCAGTGGACGATGACGGCGGCGCCGGGCGAGCCCGCCTGCCCCAACGGGGGCTCGGTGGTCACCGCTCACGTCGCCGCGATCGACCAGGCCTTCACCTACAACCGGCTGGGAGCGGAGCTTTCCAACGGCATGATGTTCGCTCTGGCGCGGGACGTCTTCCCCAAGGGTACGACGCCCGCGAACGAGACGGAGCAGAACAGTTGCCGCTGGCAGGCGTGCACGGCCGGCAACGTTCAGCTCCGCAGCGACAAGCGGCCGCGGCCGATCGTGCTGCGGGTCAACGAGGGGCAGTGCCTGCAGGTGGTCTTCTCGAATTTCCTGGCCGAATCGGGGCCCGGCACCGCGGACGCCTCCGTGCACATCCAGGGCATGGAGTGGCTGCAGAGCGCGGCGGACGACGGCTCCTGGGTGGGCGGCAACGCGAGCAGCCTGGTGGCGCCGCGGGCGGCCGGCACCGCTCCTTGCAGCGCCGTGTCGCCGAACTGCCAGCACGTCTACACCCTGTTCGCGGCTCACGAGGGCTCCTACCTGCTCTACAGCACGGCGGACACTTTCACCACCCCCGCCAGCGGCGACGGCGGGCAGCTCTCCCTCGGCCTCTTCGGCGCGCTCAACGTCCAGCCGGCCGGCGCCGAGTGGTACCGCAGCCAGGTGACGGAGCAGGAGCTCTGCAAGGCCAGCCGGGACGGCTCGGGCGCGGGGGCCTGCACCCGCGGCAACCCGGCCCAACTGCCCCAGATCAACTATCGCGCCGTGTACCAGGACCCGGCGCTCGCCGGCGTGCCGGTGCTCAACCTGCTGGCCTGCCCCAACGAGGCGACGAACGGCTGCCCGAACGGCGGCGAGCTGGTCCATACCGACGTGACGGCGATCATCTCGGGCCGCACCGCCAACGGCCAGCCCGGGCCCTTCCCGGCCACGGGCCTGCTGCGGCCGGTGTTCAACCCGTCGTACGCCCTGCCGGACCGCCTGCAGCCGTACCGGGAGTTCACGATCGTCTATCACGAGGTCTTCGGCGCCACCCAGGCCTTCCCGGACGTCTACGCCAACGTCCTCAACGGCAACGGCACGGGCGCCGACAACTTCTCCTTCAACTACGGCATGGCCGGTATCGGCTCCGAGATCCTCGCCAACCGCTTCGGCGTCGGGCCGATGGCCGATTGCACGAGCTGCAAGTACGAGGAGTTCTTCCTCGCCTCCTCGGCGGTGGGCGACCCCGCCATGGTGGTGGACGTTCCGGCGAACAGCACCTGCACCTGGAACGGGTCGACCACGTATGACTGCACGGGCGGCAAGCCGGCGACCAAGGCGCTGTATCCCGACGACCCGTCGAACGTCTACCACAGCTACATGGCGGACCACACCAAGTTCCGCATCCTCCATGCCGGGGTGGACCTCCACCACCTCCATCACCAGCATGCCCATCAGTGGATGCACTCGCCGGACACCCCCAACGGCGACTACACCGACAGCCAGTCGATCGGCCCCGGCTCCTCGTTCACCCTGGAGATGGTCTACAACGGCAGCGGCAACGTGAACCAGACGGTGGGCGACTCGATCTTCCACTGCCACTTCTACCCGCACTTCGCGGCCGGCATGTGGAGCCTGTGGCGGGTGCACGATGTCTTCGAGCCGGGCACGGAGATGGATGCGGACGGCCGCCCGAAGCAAGGGGCCATGCCCGAGATCGGCCCGGTGACCGTCGCGCGCGCCCTGCCGGACGGCGAGATCACGGCCGGCACGCCGATCCCGGGCCTGGTGCCGCTGCCCACGCGTCCCATGGCGCCCATGCCGGCCAAGACCGTGCTCGTCAACGGGGGCAAGGAGATGTGGGTCTGCCGCACCCTTACGGACGGCACGACCACCGAGTGCCGGTCGAACCTGTTGGCCGGCGATCCGGGCAACGACGGCACCTGGAAGAACCCCGGCTATCCCTTCTACATCCCCATCGTCGGCGGCCAGCGCACGGCGCATCCGCCCATGGACTTCGCCTACGCCTGCTCGGACAACAGCCAGTCGTGCACGCCGGCCTACGCCGGCCAGCCCGCCGACCTCTCCCTGTGCGGTTCGGTGGCGGCGCAGTGCGTGGCCCTGGACGGCGGCCTGCCTCGGCACCTCATCCTGGGCGGCGGCACGACGGACGTGCCGCCCCTCAATCCCCAGGACTTCAGCAAGACGCTCGAGAGCGTTTCCGCCCGGCAGGTGGCGGAAGAAGGGACGCTGATCGAGAAGGTGGCGATGCAGACCCACGCCGTGCGTTTCCACAACACGCAGACGCCGGAGGGCACGCCCGCTCGTTTCACCCTCAACGGGCTGCCGCCGAAGCAGGGCGCACCCTACGCTGATCCCTGCATCAACTACAGCGACGCGGGCGGCACGCCGGCGGGCTTGAAGACCCGCCGCTACAAGGCTGCGGACTTCCAGCTCGACGCCATCTTCAATAAAGAAGGGTGGCACTTCCCGCAGCAGCGCATGCTGGCGCTGTGGGGCGACGTCAAGGACACCCTGAACGGCGTCCGGCCGCCTGAGCCCTTCTTCTTCCGCGCCAACTCCGGCGAGTGCATCGAGTACACCCACGCCAACCTGGTGCCCAACGTCTACGAGCTCGACGACTTCGAGGTGCGCACGCCCACGGACATCCTGGGCCAGCACATCCACCTGGTGAAGTTCGACGTCACCTCTTCGGACGGCGCCACCAACGGCTTCAACTACGAGGACGGCACCTTCGCGCCCAACGAGGTGGTGGAGCGCATCGACGCCATCCGCACCGGCAACCAGTGCACCGCCGGCGACACGCGCAACGGCACGTTCGCCTGCCCGGTGGCGAAGACGCTGCCGTTCTTCGGCCCCGGCCCCGGCGGCCAGTGGGTGGGCGCCCAGGCGACCATCCAGCGCTGGTACGCCGATCCGCTGTTCGACGGCCCGACCCATCCGCCGGCCCCGGGGGCCCAGGACCGCACCCTGCGCACCGTCTTCACGCACGACCACTTCGGGCCCTCGACCCACCAGCAGGCGGGCCTCTACGCCGGCCTGGTGATCGAGCCCACGGGCTCCAACTGGTACTCCAACGAGATCGGCGCCGGCATCCCCGACCAGTTGGGCGGCGTTGCCTCCGACGGCACGCCGCTGGTGCTGCGCCAGGCCCAGGGCTACGCCGGCCTGCGGCTTCCCGACGGCGGTCCGACCTCCTGGCAGGCCGTGATCCGCACCGCGACCCCGCAGGACAGCTTCCGCGAGTTCCTGCTGGAGATCCAGGACTCGACCCTGATCTATGCGCCGTTCGATACGGTCGCGACCCCCGCCTTCATGGCGCAGGGCTTCTGCGCCGACTCCCCGACGAGAGCCTGCACGCCGGCCACGGCGGGCAACTACGACCGGCCGGGCAAGGGTTGTACGACGGGCCCCTGCATCGGGCTCGGCTACTGCTCGAACAACCAGGCCGTGTCGTGCCCGCCCTCGCCCTGGGCGTCGCCCGACGAGATCAGCACGAGGTGCGGAGCCAGCGGCGCCACCTGCAACCTGATCGTGGGCGTCCCCGGCAAGTGCCAGGGCTGCGCTTCGCCCCCCGTCCAGCCCCAGGTGTGGGGCACGACGGCCCTCGACGCGGGCTCCGGCCCCGAGGTGATCACTTTGAGCAACGCCTCGGACAACTTCTCGTTCAACTACCGCAACGAGCCGCTGACGCCGCGCCTGAATTCGAGCAGCACCAACCCCAATGCCGGCGACCTCTCCTACGTCTACACCTCGATGGACCGCGGCAGCCTGCGGGGCGTCTGCTCCAACAACAGCGCTCCGTGCACCAGCAACGCCGGTTGCACGGCGCCGGCCACCTGCACCCTGGGCGGCTTCTGCTCGGACAACAACGCCTTCTGCACCACCTCCAACAAATCGCGCTGCGCCTCGACGGCCGCCTCCTGCAAGGGCTTCCCGTATCCGCCGCTGACGGCCGGCGTGCAGACCGGCGATCCCTTCACGCCGCTGCTGCGCTCCTACGCCGGCGACGACGTGCAGGTGCGCACCCTGATGGGCGGGCACATCAACCCCCACAACTTCACCATCCAGGGCATCAAGTGGCTCCTCGAGCCGTCCATGACCGACTCCGGGTGGCGCAACAGCCTGGTGATGGGGATCTCGGAGCACTTCGAGGAGCTGTTCCGGCTGCCGACCTGGGTCTCGGGCCAGACCCCCGGCACTCCCTGGGCCGACTACCTGTACATGGCCGGCGCCTCCGTTCCCGAGCAGCAGGGCGGCAACTGGGGCCTCCTCCGCGCCTACGGCAAGAGCCAGCCCAACCTGCGGCCGTTGCAGCAGAACCCGCCGCCGGCCGACGCGGGCCTCGCCGTCTGCCCGGACCTCAAGGCGCCGCACAAGATGCGGAAGTACACGGTGGTAGCCACCACCGCCCAGCAGGCGCTCGGCGGGCCGCTCAACTACAACACGCAGTTGGGCCTGAACGACCCCAACGGCATCCTGTTCTTCAACTTCGACGACCTCTCCTGCCCGGGTGGCACGGTCTCGGGCTCGTGCACGGCCAAGTCGAAGACGCCCGCGCCCCTGGTGCTGCGGGCCGGCGCCGGCGACTGCATCGAGGTCACGCTGTACAACGTCATCAACCCGAGCCAACTGGCCGCGGGGACCTCGACGTCGGTGGGGCTCCACCCGCAGCTCGTCTCCTTCGACGCGACCCAGGGCAGCGGCTTCAACGCCGGCTCGAACCCCATCCAGACGATCGCGCCCGGAACCGGATCCATCTCGTATACCTGGTACGCCGGGAACATCGACACGTCCGTCAAGCCGGCCGCCTACATCCCCATCGAGTTCGGCGCGGCCAACCTGATGTCGTCCGACATCGTGAACCACTTCGCGCACGGCCTGTTCGGCGCTCTGGTCATCGAGCCCGAGGGCGCGGACTGGCCGGCCGCCGAGGCGTCCCGGATCAGCACGGTCGTCACGGTTCCCGGAGAGAAGAGCTTCCGAGAGTTCGTCCTGATCACCCGTGACCTGCTGAATCTCCAGAACGTGACCAACGTCGCCCAGCAGGTGGCCAACATGGCCAACTATGGGACGGAGCCGCTCATCGTCCCTCTCCCTCCTCCCGGCGGCGGCGCCGAGAACATCCGCTACTGCGACAACAAATGCTTGAGCGGGACGAACGTCGGCTGCGTCCTGTCGCAGGCCGCGTACTGCTGCACGGCCTATAAAACCGTCGGCGACGATACGGTGTGCTCGTCCTGCAGCCAGTGCGCCCAGCCTCCCGCGACCCCCACGTTCCAGGCCTGCGCGGGCGAGCAGGTCCGGTTCCGGGTGCTGCACGCGGGCGGCAACACCAACACCAACCAGGTGTTCGAGCTGTACGGCCACGTCTGGGCGGAGACGCCCTACCAGAGCGTCGGCCGGGGCTGCATCCCGGCCACCACCCACACCAACCTCTACTCCTCATCGATCGTCGGCGATGCCCACCGCTGTACCCCGGCGGCCCTGGGGAAGAACGGCTACAATGCGCCGTTCGCCGAGTTCGCGGCGGAGCTCGATTCCCTCACCGACTGGCAGGGCTCGCGGATGGGCCACGGGCCGACCAACCACTACGACGTGCTGATCAACAGCGCCGGCGGCATCAACGCCGTGCCGGGCGACTACCTCTACCGCAGCTATCCGGCCATGCACTTCCGGCTGGGGCTGTGGGGCGTCTTCCAGGTGCTGGATCCGGCCCAGGCGGGCAAGGGCAACCTGCAGTGCATCGGAAGTTACTAGTGATCGCCACGGCAAGGCGTGGGCTGCTCGCCCGCGCCTTGCCTCTTCTGCTTCTGCTGTGGAGCGCTCCCAGCCTGGCCGCGGAGCCTTCCGCGGCTGTATCCAGGGGGATTGCCGTCGAGCTCCAGGCGGCGTCCCTCCCGGAGGCTCCGGGCCGTCCCGTGGTCGAAGGCGACGACGCCGCCTTCCGCTTCCGGGTCTCCGACCATGCCACGGGCCAGCCCTTGGCCGGCGCCTATCCCGCCGCCTGGATCGATCCGCTGAAGGCGGGCGAGGCGGCGGACTTCCACTGCCTCGGCAAGGTCGAGGAGTTTATCGGCGGCGACCTGTTCCACCGGCCGTCGGTGGACCTCAACGCCTACTACGTCCTCGCCCTCAACCCGGACGCGACGATCAGCGTCGTCGATCCCCTGTTCGGGTTCGGCGGCACCAAGCTCCTCGCCATGGTCGAGCTCGACAGCCCGGGCGAGGACTGGGTGCTGAGCGGAGACCGCACCCGCCTCTTCGTTTCCCTGCCGGACTCCGGCAAGGTGGCCGTGGTCGACGCCGGCACCTGGAAGGTGACGGCCAAGCTGGATGCCGGCTCCGGTCCCCGCCGCCTGGCCCTGCAGCCGGACGGCGCCTACCTCTGGGTGGCCGTCGAGGGCGGCGTCGCGGCCGTCCGGACCAGCGACCTCACCGTGGCGGCCCGCATCGTCACGGGCGCCGGCAGCCATGACCTCGCCGTGTCGGATGACTCCCGCTTCGTCTTCGTCACCAACGGTGAGGCGCGCACCCTGTCGGTGATCGGCGTCTCCGGGCTCGCCAAGGTGCGTGACGTGCCCCTGGGCGCGGCGCCCTCCGCCGTCGCCTACTCGCCCCTGGGGCGGACCGCCTGGGTGACCAGCGAGGAGGACGGCTCGATCTCCGTGGTCGGCCCCGAGGGGACGGAGCCGGCCGCCCGTATCCAGGCGGCGCCGGGGCTCGGCCCCCTCCGCTTCGCGCCCGGCGGGCGGCTCGCCTTCGTTCCCAATCCGCGGACCAATCGCGTCCACATCGTCGACGCCTCGTCGAACCGCATCGTGCAGACGGCGGAGATCGACGGCGGGCCCGAGCAGATCTACTTTTCGGACACCCTCGCCTATATCCGCCGCCGCGCCAGCGAGATCTTCCTCATGATCCCGCTGGGTCAGATCGGCGAGCCGGGCCGGCAGGTGCCCATCGTCGACGCTCCCGGCGGCCAGAACCCTCTCGGCAAGGTGTCGCGGCCCAGCCCCGCGGCCTCCATCGTGCGGGCGCCGGGGGCCACGGCGGTGCTGGTGGCCAACCCCGCCGACCGGGCCATCTACTTCTACAAGGAGGGTATGGCCGCGCCCATGGGCAGCTTCAGCAATTACGACCGCGAGCCCCGGGCCGTCCTGGTGATCGACCGCAGCCTCAAGGAGCTGAAGCCGGGCGTGTACGAGACCGTGGCCAGGGCGCCGCTCCCGGGCCGCTACCGGGTGGCGTTCTTCCTCGACGCTCCGCGCATGGTTCAGTGCTTCGAGCTGACGGTGGCGGCGCACCCTGAGCTCGAGGCGAAGCGGCGGCGGGAGAGCCCCGCCCGCGCCGAGGCCTTGATCGAGACCCGCCGTACCGCCGCGCGCCAGCCCGTGCGTCTGCGCTTCCGCCTCGCCGATCCCAACACCGGCCAGCCGCTCGACGGGCTGGAGGACGTCCAGATCATGCTCTACCGGTCGCCGGGCAACTGGCAGGACCGGCGAGCGGCGCGGCAGGTGGCGCCCGGGATCTATGAGGCCGAGATCGTGCCGCCCGAGCCCGGCCAGTACAAGGCGGTCGTCGAGTGCAAGTCCTGGCGCCTGCCGTTCCACAAGTCGCCGGCGGCGAGCCTCGAGGTCACGTCCATGGGAGCGGCGCCGAGCCCTTGAGCATGAGGCCTCTGCCCGTTCGGAGGGCCTACGACGCGATCGCCCCGGAGTACGACGCGAGTGTTGCGCCCTCGGCCTGGGTGCGGGAGAGCCTCTGGACGCGCCTCGACGTCCTGTTCCCCCCGGGCTCGCGGGTCCTGGACGTCACGGCCGGCACGGGGCTCGACGTGCTGCACCTCGCGGAGCGGGGCGTCCGCGTCACGGCCTGCGACATCTCGCCGGGGATGCTCGCTCGTCTGTCGGCGAAGGCGCCCGCGGTCCCAACCCTCGTCGCCGATCTCCAGCGTCTGGATGAGGCGGATCTCGTGGGGCCCTTCGACGGCCTGATCTCCACTTTCGCGGGCCTCAACGCCGCCGCAGACCTGACGGGTTTCGCCCGTGCCGCAGCCCGTCTGGTGCGGCCCGGGGGCGTGCTGTTCCTCCACGTCTTGAACCGTCTGCGTAAGGGCCTGGGTAAGGGGGGATTGTTGACGGTGCGGATCGCGGGCGTCGAGGTGCCGCACCGCCTGTGGAGCCCGCGGGAGCTCGCCCGCGTCTTCGTTCCCGCTTTCTCGCGCTCCAGGGTCGCCGGGCAGGGTATCCTTCGTCCCGTGGACGATCCTGGAAGATTTTCGCGTTTGGAGCGGGCCCTCTCCGGCCTGCCCGTCGCGCGCGCCCTGGGGACGTTCTTCTCTTTGGAGCTGATCCGCCGTGGCTGACGTCCTGCTCGCCCATTCGTTCTTCCTGCGGAACGATCCCAAGCAGGTCGAGAAGATGCGCCCCTACGCGCCGCTCGCGACCCTCTACGCCGCCTCGCACCTGCGCACCGCGGGCCACGACGTCGCTCTTTTCGACGCGATGCTGGCGGCGGGGGAGGAAGAGTTCACCGAGGCTATGGACCGCCACCGGCCCCGCTTCGTCGTCTTCTACGAGGATAGCTTCAACTTCCTCTCCAAGATGTGCCTGGGGCACGCGCGGCAGGCGGCCTGCCGGATGAGCCGCGAGGCCCGCGCTCGAGGCGCGGCCGTGATTGCCGCCGGCTCGGACGTGACCGATTACCCCAGTCCATATTTCGAGAGCGGAGTCCAATATGGCCTGGCGGGTGAGGCGGACCATACGCTGCGCGAGCTGCTCGACGCGCTCGCTTCGGAGCGGAGCCCGGACGGCGTGGCCGGGCTGATCCTGCCGGACGGCGGGCGCACGGCGCCGCGCGAGCCCGAGCGCCATCCGGACGTCTTTCCGTTCCCCGCCTGGGACCTGCTGGACGTCGAGCGCTACCGCGCCGCCTGGAAAGGCGCCCACGGCTTCTTCAGCCTCAACCTGGTAACCACCCGTGGCTGCCCGTTCCACTGCAACTGGTGCGCGAAGCCCATCTGGGGCCGGCGCTACGCCATGCGCTCTCCCGCCAACGTGGCCCAGGAGATGGCCCTGGTCAAGCGCACCCTGGCTCCCGACCACCTGTGGTTCGCGGACGACATCTTCGGCCTGCAGCCGAAGTGGGTGGCCGAGCTGGCCCGCGAGGTCGAAGCGCGCGACGCGGTGGTTCCCTTCACCATCCAATCGCGCGCCGACCTGATGACCCCCGTGGCCGTCGAGGCTCTGGCGCGCGCCGGCTGCGCCGAGGTCTGGCTGGGCGCCGAGAGCGGCAGCCAGAAGATTCTCGACGCCATGGACAAGGGCACCCGCGTCGATCAGATAGCCGGCGCCACCCGCCGCCTCCAGGGCGCCGGCATCCGCGCCTGCTGGTTCCTCCAGTTCGGCTACCCGGGGGAGACCTGGGAGGACATCGCCGCCACCGTCGCCCTGATGCGCGAGCTCCTGCCGGACGACGTCGGCGTCAGCGTCTCCTATCCGTTGCCGGGCACGCCGTTCTTCGAGATGGTCCAGGCCGAGCTGGGCGAGAAGACCCACTGGCGGGACAGCAACGACCTCGCCATGATGTTCCAGGGCACCTACGAGACTCCTTTCTACCGCCAGCTCCGGCTGACCGTGCATCGGGACCTCGACGTGCGGCGCCGCCCCGCATCCCCGGCCGAGCTGGCGAGCCTGGAGGAGGAGTGGCGCGAGCTGGAGCGCCTGGAGCGGACCTGCCGCAGCGACGCTCCGACGCCCGTGCACAAGCCCTGGGCCGCTCTCCCCGAGCCCGACCTCTCGCGCCCCTGGAACTGAAGGATCGTTATGACGGACCTCCTGCTCACCCACGGCTACTTCCTCGAAGACGACGAGAAAGAGCGGGAGATCATGAAGCCGTACCCCACCCTGGGGCTGCTCTACCTCTCCTCCTACCTGCGGCGGCAGGGCTTCGAGGTGGACCTCTTCGACACCACCTTCGCCCGCCGGGCAGACCTGCTGGCGCGCTTAGCCTCCGAGCCCGGCGGCGTCGTGGGCCTCTACACCAACCTGATGACCCGCCGGCCCGTGCTGGACCTCGTGGCGGCCGCGAAGGCCCAGGGCTGGACGGTGGTGCTGGGCGGCCCCGAATCGGCCAATTATCCGGACGAGTACCTGGCCCGCGGCGCCGACGTGGTGGTGACGGGGGAAGGGGAGGAGACCATGGCCGAGCTCCTGCCAGCCCTGGCGGAGCGCGGCCCCCACCGCCTCCAGGGAGTCGCCGGCACGGTGTTCCGGGACGACACGGGGGCCGTGGTCCACAACCCGGAGCGGGCGCAGATCTCCGACCTCGACAGCCTCCCCTGGCCCGACCGCGAGCGCATCGACCAGGACCGTTACGTGGACGTCTGGCGCCGGCACCACGGCATGGGCAGCGTCAACCTGATCACGGCCCGCGGCTGCCCCTACAAGTGCCGCTGGTGCTCCCACGCCGTGTTCGGCTTCAGCCACCGCCGCCGGAGCGTGCTCGAAGTGGCGAACGAGCTGGAGCACATCCGGGAGCGCTTCCGGCCCGATCAGGTCTGGTACGCGGACGACGTCTTCACCATCAGCCACCGCTGGCTCTTCGACTACGGGGCGGAGCTGAAGCGGCGCGGCCTCCGCCTCCCTTTCGAGACCATCTCGCGGGCCGACCGCATGATGCGCGAGGAGGTGCTGGAGACGCTCGCGGACCTCGGCTGCTACCGCATCTGGATCGGCTCGGAGAGCGGCAGCCAGCGCATCCTCGACGCCATGGAGCGGGGCGTCACGGCCGAGCAGGTGCAGTGGGCCACCAAGGCGGCCCAGCGCCACGGCATCCAGGTCGGCATGTTCCTGATGTGGGGCTACGAAGGCGAGACCCTGGCGGACATGGAGGCGACGGTCGAGCACGTCAAGAAAGCCAACCCGGATGTCTTCTTCACCACCGTCGCCTACCCCATCAAGAACACCGGCTACTGGGAGGACGCGGAAGGCCGGGTCGTCGCGCCCCGGGCCTGGGAAGAGGCGACGGACCGGGATTACCAGATCCGCGGCCGCCACTCCAAGGGCTACTACAAGCAGGCCGACCGCTGGCTGCGGGGCGAGGTGGCGGCGTTCCGGATGGCGGGGGAAGACCCGGAAGGCGCCGCGGCGAAGCGGGCCGAGGCGCTGGCGGCGCGCGAGGCGATGATGGAGATGGCGGGGGAGGTGGAGGCGTGAGGGCCTTCGACGCCCTGGCGGCGGACTACGACTCCGACTTCACCGCCACCCCCCTGGGAGTTCTGCTCCGCCAAGCCGTCCACCGCCGTCTCGATGCCCGCTTCCCCCCCGGCTCCCACGTTCTGGAGCTGGCCTGCGGCACCGGCGAGGACGCCGTCCACCTGGGCCGGCGGGGCGTGCGCGTGCTGGCGACCGACGCCTCTCCCATCATGATCGAGCGGGCACGGGCGAAGATCGCGGCGGCGGACCTCGCGGCAACCGTCGAAGCGCGTCCCCTCGCGATCGAAGATCTCTCCGTCCTCTCCGGCCCCTTCGACGGCGCTTTCTCCAATTTCGGCGGCCTCAACTGCGTGGCTGACCTCGGGAAGACGGCCCGTGTCCTGGCGGACCTGTTGAAGCCCGGGGCGCCGGCCCTGCTCTGCGTCATGGGACCGCTGGTGCCGTGGGAATGGGCCGGATTCCTGCTCCGGGGAAAACCCCGGGAGGCCTTCCGCCGTCTGCGGCGGGGAGGAGTCGACTGGCGAGGGATTACCGTCCAATATCCGAGGATCGGCGAGCTGCGCCGTACCTTCGCTCCCGCCTTCGATACCGTGCGAGTCAGCGCCGTTGGCGCCCTGCTGCCGCCCACAGAATGGGAAGCGTGGGCGGAGCGCCACCCTTGGCTGCTCGCCGCCCTCGCCCGCTGGGAACGCCGGCTCGAAGCCGTGCCGCCCCTGCCGTGGCTGGCGGACCACTACCTCCTGGAGCTGACACGGCGATGACCGTCATGGCCCCCCGACCGCGGCCCGAGGAGGGCACGGCGACGGCCCTGCCCCGGCTCGACCCCATCGCCCGGCTGCCCATCCTCATCCTCTACCCCCACAGCCGCTGCAACTGCCGCTGCCTGATGTGCGACATCTGGCGCGACCGCGGGCGGGAGGAGATCTCGGCGGCGGACGTGGCGGGCTGGCTCGCCGAATGGCGGAGCCTGGGAGTCCAGCGGGTGGTGCTCTCCGGAGGCGAGGCCCTGCTCCACAGCCATCTCTGGGACCTCTGCGCGCTCCTGCGGGAGGCGGGGATCGGGATCACCATCCTGACGACGGGCCTCCTGCTCGCCCGCGACGCCGAACGGCTCGCGAGCTGCTGCGACGACGTCGTCGTCAGCCTCGACGGCCCCCGCGAGGTTCACGACCGCATCCGCAACGTGCCCCGGGCCTTCGACCGGCTGGCCGAAGGGGTGGCCGCCCTGCGCGCCGCCGGCGGGGGAGTGGCCATCTCGGGCCGCTGCACCGTCCAACGGGCCAACTTCCGCGAGCTGAGGGCCACGGTGGCCGCCGCCCGGTCCCTGGGTCTCGACCGACTGAGCTTCCTCGCCGCGGACGTTTCGAGCGAGGCCTTCAACCGTCCGGGCGGCTGGAACCCGAAACGCGCCTCCGAAGTCGCCTTGGACCGCGATGACCTGCCGATCCTGGCGGCGGAGTTGGACGCTCTCGCCGTGGACTGCACCGACGGATTCCTGGCGGAGAGCCCGGCCAAGCTCCGTCGGCGTCTCCTCCAGCACTTTGCTGCCTTGCTGGGGGAAGGCGATTTCGCGCCCGTCGACTGCAATGCGCCCTGGGTCTCCGCCGTCGTCGAAGCGGACGGCACCGTTCGCCCCTGCTTCTTCCAGCCGCCTTTGGGGAACCTGCGAGAGAGGGAAAGCCTGGGTGCGATCCTCAACTCTCCAAAGGCGATCGCCTGGAGACAGGACCTCGACACCCGGACCGATCCCGTCTGCCGCCGCTGCGTCTGCTCGCTGGCTTTACGAGAGGTGGCGCCGTGAGGCACCGGATCGTCCTCTACAACCCCAGGGCGGTCTTCTACACCATGCCGCTCGCCCTCCTGGCCGTGGGCTCCCACCTCGACCCCGAGCGCTACGAGGTGGTGATCATCGACGGCCGCCTCGAAGCCGATCCGATCGCCGCCGTCCGCGCCCATCTGGACGGCGCCCTCTGCCTGGGCGTAACGGTTCTGACGGGTGCGCCCATCGCGGACGCGGTCGCCGTCTCCCGAGCCGCCAAGGCCCACCGCCCGGACCTCCCCATCGTATGGGGCGGCTGGCACCCCTCCATGTTCGGCCGTGAGTGCCTGGAAGAGCCGAGCGTGGACGTGACCGTGCAGGCCCAGGGGGAGGTCACTTTCCATGACCTTTGCGACCACTTTGCGGCGGGGAAGTCCGTCCACGACCTCGAAAGCTGCCCCGGCTGCGCGTACCGCACAAGGGATGGCGAGGTGCGGCAGAATCCCGCGCGCACCCTCCAGGACCTCAACCGCCTGCGCCCCCACGACTACCGCCTACTGCCCGTCGAGCGCTACTACGACCTCAAGGGCAAGCGGCAGCTCGACTACATCTCCTCCCAGGGCTGTGCCTTCCGCTGCGCCTTCTGCGCCGACCCTTTCGTCTACAACCGCAAGTGGGTGGGTCTCGAGCCTCAGCGCATGGGCGAGGAGATCGAGGACCTCTGGCGCCGCTACCGTTTCGACGACCTCTCCTTCCAGGACGAGACCTACTTCACCTACGCCCCCAGGGTCGAGGCCGTAGCGGACGAATTCATCCGCCGGAAGCTCCCCATAACCTGGGCCGCCACCATGAGGGCCGACCAGGGTGCGCGCCTGTCCGAGGACGCGATGGCGAAGTGCAAGCGCTCGGGCCTGCGCAGGGTGATCGTCGGCGTCGAGTCGGGATCACAGGAGATGATGGACCGCATCAAGAAGGACATCAAGATGGAGCAGGTCTTCGAGAGCGCCGAGAAGTGCCGCCGCCACGGCGTCCACGTGATCTTCCCCTTCATCGTCGGCTTTCCCGGAGAGAGCGACGAGAGCGTCCAGGCCTCCCTCGACATGGCCAAGCGCCTGCGCGTCCTCTCGCCCGGCTTCGAGACCCCCATCTTCTACTTCAAGCCCTACCCCGGCTCCTCCCTCACCGACGACGCCGTCCGCGACGGCTACGTCCTCCCCCGTACTCTGGCCGACTGGGCCCGCTTCGACTTCATCGGCTCCGCCGGTCCCTGGGTGAGCCCCGAGCGGCACCGCCTCGTCGAGCGCTTCAAGTTCTATCAGAGGATCGCCTGGAAGGGTGTGGGCGGTTGGACGAGGCCTGTCCAGACTGTAGCCCGCTGGCGTTTGAAAAGAGACGCCTACGGCCTGCCGGTCGAGAAGCTGCTCAGCGACTGGCTGTGGCCGCAGGCGGAGATGTCGTGATTCGGGTTAGAACCCAAGTTATAATTTTCGGTGATGGAGGAGCTATCGATGACCACACTGAAACTCACCACCATCGGCAACTCGACTGGAGTCGTCCTGCCGAAAGAGATCTTGCAGCGTTTACGGGTTGACCGTGGAGACACGCTCTACGTAATCGAGACACCCCATGGGATCGAGCTCACCGCCTACAACCCTGAATTTGCCAGCCAGATGGAAGTGGCCGAGCGAGTCATGCGGGAGGACCGCGATGTCCTGCGGAAGTTGGCCGAGTAGCCTCCCGTGAAGGAGCCTGTCTGGATCCGGGAGGATGTCGTGCTCGCCCTTCACGGGCGACAGTTGGCGGAGCATGGCGGCGGCGAGGGGGTTCGGGACCCGGGTCTTCTGGATTCCGCCTTGGCGCGACCGAAGAATCTCCTCGCCTACACCGGCGGCGAGCCCGCCCTCCCCCGGCTGGCCGCCTCCTATGCCTGGGGCCTCATCCGGAACCACCCCTTCGTGGACGGCAACAAACGCACGGCCTACGTCGTCTGCCGGACCTTCCTGAAATTGAACGGGTTGGACCTCGACGCCAACCAGGAGGAAAAGTACCTCACCTTTCTTCAGCTCGCGGAAGGGCTGCTGTCCGAAGAAGAACTGGCGGGCTGGATCGGCAGTCACCTCACCGGGATGAGCTAGATGCCCCGGCCACCTCGATGAGATAGCTGAAGAGGGACGCCTGCGGCCTGCCGCTTGAGAAACTGGTCAGCGACTGGTTGTGGTCGCAGGCGGAGATGTCGTAAAGTCTATTGCAGCTTGACTGCCGCTCCTTCCAGGGATTGGCTGGTCCGTAGGGTATCTTCCCCGCAGCTACCGACAAATTTCAGGCTCTTCAAGCCGGGACCGTTAAAATTTAGCGGGAGGGAGAAGGAGAAGTTTCCCTCGTTGTCAGTCTGGAAGGCGCCTGCATCTGACCAGTTCAAGTCGGTATGGATGGACACAGTGATGCGCTGGCGTTCGTACTGCCATCCCTTGCAATAAACCGTACCGCTGATGACGATGGGCGATTCGTCCTCTCGCGATTCCGAGGTCTCGGCGGCTTCGGTGCCACGATCGGTCAGAGATCTCGGTGAGGGGGGACCTTGTGCGCTTGCGGACGCCAGCACCCCCGCGACCAGAGTCTGCTCCCATTCGTCGATCTGAGTGCTCCGATTCATGGAAGCAAGGGTGTTGAACTGTCGAGCGGCTTCATTGAAGGTCTGAAGATCTTGAGTGTTGATCTCGACCTTCCACTCCCGGGCACCCGAGGGACCGGTAAGGATGGCCGAGGTGATTCGAGGCGTCAGCTCGATCACGTCTCTCGTCTGCTCCACTCCGGCGAGCCCGACGAAGCTTTGTTGGGAGCTCGTCGTGATCTCCTGGAACACCACTTCCAACGATCTGCGGCCTCGTGGCGCCAGGTTCGCAGTGGTCCGAGCCGTGTAGGTCTCGTAATCCACTCCCGATGATTCTTGGCCACTCAACTGGCCCAGGCTGCCAAGAAGTCCGGTAAAGCGCCAGGTCAGCCGGACTTTCATCGTGAACTCAAGCTCCACCTTGTAACTGCCCAGGGCGGCGCGTGAGTAGATGGGGATGTCGAAGGCCGGCCGGGCTGTCGTCTCCAGCTTCGGAATGTAAGCGGACACCAACAGGCCGGCCAAGCCCTCTCTTTGGGCTCCCTCGACGAGGCTGTCCAGCATCTCCTTCTTGCTGACGATCTGGCTCTCGTTGCCCGCTTCTCCAAGGCCGAAATAGGCGCGAGGATTGGTCTTTACGAAATAGGATTCCTCTTGAGCCGTCCGAACCAGCTCCGCCGCTCTTTGGAGATGCTTCTTTTGGCCCGTGTTCTCGTAGAGCAGCAGGAAAGGCGTGGCTGCCTGATCCTTCTCCGCCAGACGCTCAAGCGCGTCCGTGAGATTCATGATCTCTTGCGAGCCGAGCAAGGGGACGCCCGCGATTTTTCGTTTCACGAAAAATTCAGCGAATGCGGAGGGTGAGCTCGAAAGCAGGGCGGCATAGTAGCTCCTCATCGTCATGGCGGCCGCCCGCAGCCGGGTAGACGGAAAATCTCTCAGGAATTGATCATAGTCGCCCAAGGCATCGGAGGCCCCCTTCGTTCCAAACTCGGATTGCCAGATTGCATAGACCTTGTCGAGGGCTTTGGGCAGGAAGACGTTGTCCGGAAAGGTGTCAATGAGCTCCACGAAGCCTTTGAGCGTGTTGCCTTTCAGATAGGGCGCATACTGCAGCTCATCCCTGCGCCGCCGGGCGAGCTCTCCATTGTGGTTGGCCGGATAGGTTGCCAGAAATTCTTCGTAGGTTTCCCAGCGTTTGGGCGCGGACGCAACGAACTGCTGGTAGACCTCATCCTCGATCTGAGAAGACTTGTAGCTGACTCTGTTTCTCGCGTCCCAGGAAGCACCTCGTGAATATTGAAGGCTGGTTTGATACAGCGCAAGCGCTTCCTCCGGCTGTCCGCCGGCCCTTGCGACGTCACCTAGGCCCTCATAGCCCATGAAGACCCCGAGGAGCATCCCTTTCTCCTTGAACTTGTCGATCGCCTTATAGAAGTGTTGCTTGGCTTTGTCGTACTTCCCCTTCTTCAAAAGCGCGAAGCCATCCTCCAGGTGGTCGTGACCGCGGGCCGCGACTAGTATCACACCGAGGGATACCGCCAGTAGGAGGCGGAAACCAATGCCACGGATTCGCTCGGATTTGTGCATGGGAATCTCTGTCCTATGGGAGCAGGATTAGAAGCGGGCGGAATAGAGCAGGACGGGATTCCCATGCCTGTCGGTCCCAAAGGAAATCTGTCGTGCTTCCAGGTTATTCAACTCGGCTTGCCCGCGCCGGCGTAGCGAGAATCCCCACGAGCCCACGCCGGCTCCCACTGCGATGGCTCCGATGAAGTAATAAGCCGATTCCCGTTCATTATCGGGGACTTTCGCCTTCTCTTCTTCCTCGTGCTTGTTCCAACCGAGAACTGCCAGCCCCAACGCCGCTATGACGGCGGTGGAACCGATGACCGTCCCAGTTCCCTTCTTGGCCAGAGCCGCCGCTTTACGCCGGCCATACTCCGATTCCTGTCTGCCAAGCTGCTTCAGGTCCGCCTCTGGCGCCTGCGTCTCTTGCTGCGCGAGCATGAAGGAAGAGATACCCTTGGAAAGGGCACCCGCTGGCAGCAGGGCGGGCTCTCCGTAGCTCCATGTTCTCCCATTGAAAGGGAGTCTGTCGGGATCCGTCACCAACGTCCCGCTTTTCTTGGTGGCAGGTTCGGAGAGAATGGAGAAGCGAGAGCCCGTGGACTCTATTCCTGCTTCAGCCGTGGATGCCATGGCGGAGGCTGGGGCGAGCACTGATCCGAGGACGGCGATGGCGGTCAACTTTCGAAGGGTTTTGTTCATGGGCATTTCTCCTTGAAGGCGAAGCGTCCGGGCAACGCCGGATAGCAGAAGCGCTTCTGGCTTTGTCATGGAAGGCCGCGGTCCTATCGGCCTTTAGCGGCCACGTGATTCGGTTGTCTCTTGCCTTAAACGCGTGGCACGGAGCGAAACGAGACCAGGATCTGATGCACTCTGACTTTGATCGCAACCGCTGCGACCAAGGTCGCAGTGACTGCGACCAAAGTTTGTGTGGCTGCGACCAAGGTTGAGCGGCTCAGACCACGGTCGCAGTCACTCAGACCATGGTCGCAAGGACTGCGCGAGGCCTCGCCATCGAACGGCTGGGACTGGATCAACCGGCGGGGGCAGCAGCCTACTGCCAATCCCCATACACCTGAAACCCTGCCCAGTAGTACGGTGCGGAGGCGTCAAGGAGCGTCTTCTCGCCCTTCTCGTTGACGACTTCGATGGGGCTGCGGATCAGCTCGATCTGGGCCTGCCGCAAGGCTTCGTCCTTGGACTTACCGGCGCGGAGGTGCTTGTAGAAGCGGATCATGAGCTCGGAGGTCGCCTGGTCCTGGACGCTCCAGAGGCTTGCCATCACGGTGCGCGCTCCGGCGTATTGGAAAGCGCGCGTGAGACCGATCAGCCCTTCCCCACCCTGCTCTTCCCCCAAGCCGGTATCGCAGGCGGAAAGCACCACGAGATCCGCGTGGAGGCGTACGCGTTCGAAGATTTCCCATACCTGGAGCAGGCCGTTGTCGCGTTTCGGGCCGGCGTCGTCGGGCTTCGTGTCCTCGGGAATGGTGAGGGCCACGAAGGAGCTAGAGGGGAGGCGCTCATCGGTGTAGCCGTGCGCGGCGAGGTGGAGGATGCGGGTCTTGGGATCGAGGCTCTTGATCCTGTCCTCCAAGGCCTCGGGACCGAGGAAGGTGCGAGCGGTCCCCGCGGGAAAGAGACTTGCGATGCCTTCCACCTCGTGGCGGGTGTAGGGCAGAGAGGGCCAATCAAATACACCGCGCTCTGCTGCCGAGCGGACGATCGGATCGCTGCGAGGAACATCGATTGGGGCGATGACTCCGGTGGCCGTCGGGAGAGCAGCTACGGAAACTCCCTTTGCCTTGATGAGACTCTGCGGGTAGACGGGGTCGCCGAACGCGGCGATCTGGATCGGAGCTTGGAGGGAATCGCTTTCGCCGGCAGGACGGCGTCTCTGTTTCAGCTCGGCGAAAACGGTGGCTGAGAGCGCGATGTGTACCGGTTTCCATTCCGCCAGGTACTGAACGTTGTTCACTGCTCCAGCGGTGCCTTCATTCCGCACCAGAGCCGCAAAGGTCAGGGCATGGAGGGGACCATCGGGCAGAATCAATAGGCGCTCACTGGCGGCGATTCGCTCCGCCACCGGCCCGAGTAATGCAGCGTAGAGGTCCCGGCTAGCAGCTTGTAATCGCTTCTGGCGCAAAGCTTCCAGCGACGAACCTTGCGCCGCCTCGCGGATCAGGCTGAGCAGTTGCTTCACCTGGGATCGGAGAGCTTTTTCTCCCAAGGGAAGGATTTTGACCTCAAGATTTCCCTCGCTGGAGAGGGCGAAGAGCGCTGTCTTCTCTTTGCCGACGCTATAGGAAAGGAGAAGAGTTCCCGGGTCAAGTGCTAGCTGCGCCTCGACCTTTCCGAGGGGGTGGGGATATTGGAGGGCGGCCAGACGAGGCGAGGCCTGGCGGATGCGTGCTTCGATGTCTCCTGCCTCGTCACCCAGCTTCTGAAGCTCTCGATGAGTAGCTTCGATTTCCTCGCTGTTGTCTCGGGGGTTCAGGCCAGCGAGCTTCTTTAGGGTGTGGTCGAAGCGGAAAGCCAGTTGCCGGCGCTCTCGGTCGAGCCCATCGGGAATGTCCTCTGCAAAGATCGTATCCCGCTCGGCTAACATTCTCAGGAAGGTCTGAGCGCGGAAGCGCTCCATGACTCGAAAAGCCTCGGCCAAGCGGTCTTGGTTAAGGAGGAGAGCGAGCATGTCCTGGTAGTAGCCGCCATGCCGAGATTGAAAGCTAGCCTTTACGTTGTAGGAGCCTCCTAGCTTCGAGACCTGATGTTCTAGCGATTCCAGGGCTCGGCGGTAGTACTCGTGAGCACGGCTCAACTGCCCCCGAGCCAAGGCCGTACCGCCTAGGTTATTCATGCTGTTGGCAACCTCAAGGCTTTCCGGCGCTAGTTGCTCTCGGATTCGCAGTGCGTGCAGGTAATAGTTGTCAGCACTGTCGAACGCCCCGCGCTTGAAGGCAAGGGCGCCCAGGCTATTCAAACTGCCAGCCATAGCGAGGCTCTCGGGAGCCAACTGTTCTTCGATACGGAGAGCTTCGCGAAAATAGTCATGGGCCTGGGCCAGCTCTCCACGGTCTCGAGCTATCACTCCCAGATTACTCAGGCTAAGGGCTACGTCGAGGCTTTGAGGCGCCAGTTGCTTGTTGATGTGCAGTGCTCGGATATGATATTGGTGGGCTCGATCTAGCTCCCCGAGCGCCAAGGCGACAGTTCCCAAATTATTCAAACTGTTGGCTAAAGTTAGACTATTAGGTGCAAGTAACTCTTCGATCTTTAGGGCCATAAGGTGGTACTGGTTCGCGCGATCAAATTCACCGCGAGCTTGAGACACCATTCCCATATTGTTCAGACTGGCGGCGATGATCAGACTTCTCGGAGCAAGTACCTCCTCGATCCTTAGCGCCTGAAGATGATACTCGTAAGAGCGATCCAATTCCCCGCGAGAACAGGCCACAGTTCCCAGATTGTTCAAGCTGGCGGCCACATCGAGGCTTCCCGGGCCAAGCTGCTCACGAATTCGCAGTGCTCGAAGGTGGTGACCGTGAGCGGTTTCCAGTTCACCGCGGGTAAAAGCCAGGGCTCCTAAATTGTTCAGACTACTGGCGACTTCGAGGCTGTTCGGAGCCAATTGCTGTTCGATCTGGAGAGCCCGAAGGAATAAGCTGTTGGCGAAATCCAACTGCCCTCGAGCCCGGGCCACACTCCCTAAGTTACTTAGAACCGTAGCCAAGTCGATCCCCTGATCTGCACGCTGCTCTTCGATCAGCAGTGCACGGTTGAAGTAGTCATGGGCCCGTTCCAACTCCCCGCGCGCGTGGGCCAAAGCCCCGAGATTATTTATGCTTTCGGCAACCATGCGACTTTGAGGGGCGAATTGCTCACGAATTCGTAGCGCTTGGAGCCAGTAGGCGTCGGCACGCCCCAACTCGCCGCGAGCATAGGCGAGTTCTCCCAGCTTGTTCAGACCGCTCGCTACACTGAGGCTCTCGAGGTTGTGACTCTTACGAATTTCGAGAGCGGCAGCCGTTGCTTCCCCTGCAGCTTCATAGATGTTAAGCACCTCATATACTCTCTCGAGCACTTCCCATGCAGCGAGTTGGACCGGTAGGCTTTTAGATGTTTTGAGGATCTCTCGATAGGCTTCGATAGCTTTTTCCCACTTCTTACTCTGTTCCCAAGCTTCTCCGCTCAAGAGGGCGACCCAAGCCTTCAGATAGCCGATTTTTTCGTCCTGTAAGTTGTATACTAGGAAACTCCACCTCCTAACAGCGCCTTCAGTATCCCCAGAGGCAAACTGAGCTTTGCCAGCCAGGTAGATTTCTTCCAGAGCCTGAGACAAGACTGGCCGCACCTTGGCCTCCCAAGGCCCCGGTTCTACCCTGAGCTCTTGTGGCGCCTCGCCTCTCCTACCCCGAAGCACCACCGCCCCCCGTGGAACTTGCTCCACCTCCAGCTCCAACCAATCGAAGTACGAGGTCAACTCACCCTTGGCCCCCTCCGGATTCGCCGGCGGGTTCGGCAACCGCTCCCAACTCAGAATCACATCCCCAACCTGCAACCCCGCCTTCTCGAGCGCCGAGCCCTTGGGGATATCCTCGATCACCACGCCCGGTAATACCAACGGCTCCTCGGGAGCAGGTGCGGCGGTTTGCGATTCACCGGCTACGCCAGCCCCCACCGCCACGGCTGACGGCTGCGCCTCAGGAGGCGACGGAGGCGAGTAGGGAAACCACGGGAAGTAAAGAAAAAAGACGAGCGCGGAGCGGTGCTGGAGCCAGGCGGTGGGCATGGGGCGGAATCCTCCTGAGCCCTAAACGCGTGGAATTCGGGCCAGGTGGACCAGCTCAGTGCGCTTCCCGATCCTCTTTCAATCGCATGGCGAGCTCTTCCGCCTCCCGCGATAGGGCTGCGGCTTCGACGCTGTCGCCTTGCCGGGCGCGCAGATCGCTGAGGTTTTCCAGGCTGAGGAGGACATCCTTGTGACCCTTGGGGTAGATCTTGCGGCGTATCGCCAGGCTTTCGCGGTGGAGCGCTTCGGCTTCGGTCAGCCGGCCTTCGTCCGCCAACAGGACGGCGAGGTTGTTGATCGCCTTGGCAAGGCCGATGGAGCGAGGGCCTTCGAGCTTCCGGCGGATCTCGATCGACCGGCGGAAGAGCGGCTCGGCTTCGGCAGGCTTGCCGCCGGCCAAGAGGATGCTGGCCATGGTGTTGAGAGAGGTCGCCACCTCTTCGTTCTCTTCGCCGAAGAGCCGTTGCTTCATGGTCAGGCCCTCGCGGGCGAGGGTTTCGGCTTCGGCGAGCAGGGGGCCGCCGGCCAAGCCGGACGCGGTGGCTCTGTCTCGCAGCAGGGAGGCGAGGTTGTTCAGGCCTCGGGCAAGGTCTCGGTGACCGCGTGGGAAGGCACGGCGTTGGATTTCGAGCGCTTGGCGCATCAGCCGCTCGGCTTCAGCTTTGTGTTGGATCTGGCGTTCCAGGTTCGCCAAGTTGAGCAGGCTTTCGGCGACCTGGACATGATTCTTGCCCAGAGCCTGCCGGCGCAGGACCAGCGCTTCTTTGAGCAACGGCTTGGCTTTCTCGTCTCGGCCGAGGCTGCGATAGGCCACGCCGAGGGCGTCGAGAAGGTCGGCGCGGGTGGCGGGGTCGAGATCGGTTTCTTTGAGGAGACGCCCGGCACGCTCGTCGAGGGCCTGGCGGATGGTGATCTCCCGTCCCTTGGACTGCCGGGGGTCCGTCTGGCCAATCAGGTCCAGAAGGAATTTCCGGGTGGCCTGGGCGCGGTCTCGCTCCTGGGCGACCTCGCGGGCTCGCGCCGCGATCTCCGCGCGCTGCCAGGTCATCGCTGCCGCGAAAGCGAGTAGGAGGAGGAGCCCGCCGGCCGCGACGGCGACCCCGAGGGCGTGACGCTTCAGGAACTTCCCGGCCCGGTAGCCGAAGGAGTCCGGACGCGAGCGGATCGGCAGGCCCTCGAGGTACAGACGGATGTCCTCGGAAAGCTGCTCGGCGGAGGCGAAGCGCCGTTCGGGCTCCTTGCGCAGGGCGGTGAGGAGAATGGTGTCGAGATCCCCGGCCAGCCGCCGGGAGAGTCTTGTGATGTCTCCTTCCCTCACGCCGGCCACGGCCTCGGGCGTCAGGTGCAGGCGCCCGCCGTCCGCCGTCGCGATCTCCTCGCTGCGGCGCACGGCGGTGCTGGGCCGGGGCGGCACGGCCTCGCAGACCACCCGCTCGATCTCGGTGGGGGAGAGGGTGTCGAGCCGGTAGGGCCGATGCCCGGTGAGAAGCTCGTAGAGCACGACTCCCAGCGAGTAGACGTCCGACGAGGTGGTGATGGGCTCGGCGCGGACCTGCTCGGGGCTGGCGTAGCGGGGAGTCAACGGCGCCCGGCCCAGGTGCGCGAGGGTAGGGTCCGAAGGGCTCCCGGCGCCTTCCCGGGGCGTCAGCAGCTTGGCGATGCCGAAATCGAGGAGCTTGACCGTGCCATCCGCCGTCACCAGGATGTTGGCCGGCTTGAGGTCGCGATGGACGACCAGGTTCTGGTGCGCCAGTTGGACGGCCGAGCAGACGGAGCGGAACAGCTCCAGGCGTTCGCGGATGGAGAGCCGGCGACGGTCGCAGTGCTCGTCGATGGGCTCGCCTTCGACGTGCTCCATCACCAGGTAAGGCCGGCCGTCGTCGCCGGTGCCGCCGTCGAGGAGGCGCGCGATGTTGGGATGGATCAATCGCGCCAGGATGTGCCGTTCGGCCTCGAAGCGGGCGATCAGGTCTTCGGTGTCTAGGCCGGTCGTGAGGAGCTTCACCGCCACGGTGAGCTTGAAGGCGCCGTCGGCCCGCTCCGCGAGGTAGACGGTGCCCATGCCGCCCTTGCCGAGGGGGCGCAGGAGCCGCCAGGGCCCGAGCCGGCGGCCTGCTTCGAGCTCGGGCGGGGCTTGCCGGAAGGAGAAGGCGGGTTCGTCGATGAAGCCCCCGGCCTGATCCTCGAGCGCCAGCAGCGCCTGGACCTCCGCGACCAGGGCAGGCGCCGCGCCGAGATGAGCGAAGAGCGCGGCGCGCTCTCCTACCGGCACCTCCAGCGCCTGCTCCAGCAGGGACTTGACCTCTGGCCAGCGCTCCCGATGGCTCACGAGAGGGAGGTTCCTTTCAACCCTGGGAGAGCTCGCGGAGGAGCCACAGCCGGGCGGTCGCCCATTCGCGCTTGACCGTGGTGGGGGAGATGCCGAGGGCCTCGGCGATCTCCTCGTTGTTGAGACCGGCGAAGAAGCGCATTTCGACGATCCGCGCCTGCCGCTCGTCCTCGCGGGCGAGGGCGTTCAAGGCCTCGTCGACGAGGAGAACCTCGAGGTCCCGCCGCTCGGGCAGGTCGATCAGGCCCTCGATGGACAGGGGCCGGTTGCCTTCGCCGCGCTTGCCGGTCTGCCGGCCGCGGGCGTGGTCCACGAGGATGCGCCGCATGAGCTGGGCGGCAAAGCCGAAGAAGTGTGCCTGGTTCTGCCACTTCACCTTGCGGCGGTCCACCAGGCGCAGATAGACCTCGTTCACCAGCGCGGTGGGCTGGAGGGTATGCCGGGGGTCCTCCCCGTCGAGGTAGCGCCGGGCCATCCGGCGCAGCTCCTCGAACACGAGGGGCATGAGCCGGCCGAGCGCGGCGGCGTCCCCTTCGCTCCAGGCGAGGAGGAGCTGGGTGACCTCACCCTTGGTTTTGGACATGGACAGCGAGACGATAGCAGAGTCTGAAATAATTTCGAGCATAGGTCTGGACGTCCTCACTGCCAGTCGCCGAAGACCTCGAACGCGGCCCACACGAGATCCTTCGAGAGGCCTGTTTCGCGCCTCTCCCCGTGGAAGTCCCGGGCCCAGGGAATCTGCGAGGCCATTTCGATCTGAGCGTTTCGCAGGGCGTCCGCGGCCGGCTCGCCATTCTTGAGGTGGCGATAGAAGCGGATCATGAGGTCCGCCGAGCCCTCGTCCGGCACCTGCCACAGCGAGGCCACGACGGCCCTCGCGCCCGCGAACTGGAAGGCTCTCGTCAGGCTGAGCAGGCCCTCTCCGCCGAGGTCTTTTCCCCGCCCGCTATCGCATGCGGAGAGGACGACCAGATCGGCGTTCAAACGCACTCGTTCGAAGATCTCCCATGCCTGAAGAAAGCCGTCCTCCGCGTGCTCGTCCGCGCGGTCCGGGGTCGTGAGCACGAGACCCGAATTCATGGGCAGGCGCTCGTCGGCAAAGCCATGAGTCGCGAAATGGACGATTCGCGTGCCCGCGGGGAGGCTCTTGGCTTGTTCTTCCGTCGCCGCGGAGCCGAGAAAGGCGGCCACCTGTCCGGGGAAGAGCTGGACGATGCCTTCGACCTCGCGGCGGGAGAAAGGCAGAGGAGAAAGATCCAGGCCCCGGCGCCGGGCTCCCGCCAGGTGGACTTCCGCGAGGGGCGGCTCAGGGCCGGCCGGTGCGGCCTGGAAAACGGGATCGCCAAAAGCAGCTATCTTGGCATCGGAGGGGCGCTTGCCGCGCTCTTTCTTCAGCTCGGCCCAGACGGTCGCGGAGAGAGCGACGGTGAAAGGTTTCCATTCGACGAAGAATTGCCAGGTCCGTCCAGCGGGCCTGGCCTGGGTTGCCGGCTCGCGGACCAGGGCAGCCCAGGGCACGGCATGGAGAGGGCCGTCGGGCAGGATCAGGAGTCGGTCAGCGCCTTCCAGGAGCGGCTCGACCGGCTTCAGGATGGAGTCGTAGAGCCGGCGGAGAGGGCTCAGGACGGATGGATCGCCGCCGGTGCGCCGGTTCTCCAAGGCGGCGCGAAAGCGTTCGAGCTCTCGTTGAAGCTCGCCGCTGCCTCCCGGGAGTCTCAAGGCCGCGACCTGCCCATCCTCGGAGAGGACATAAACCTGAGTGGCCGTCTCGCCGACCTGATAGGCGAGGATTTTCATGCCGGCGTCCAAGGTTCGTGCGATCTCGCCCGCACGCAGGGGTTGTGGAAAGTGCAGGGACGTTGGACGGGGGGACAGCCTGCCGATTTTTTGCTGGATCGAATCCAGCTGCTCGCGCAGGATCGGAAGCTCGCGCCAGGCCCTCTCCGCCGGGCCCTTCTGCTGAGGGACCGAGATCGGGTTGAGGGAGGAGAGGGCTTGCCGGAACCGGCGGCCCACCCGCCGCCGCTCTTCCTCAAGCTCGGCCGGGATCCCGTCGGAGACGCTGAGGTCCCGAGCCGCGAGCAGGCTGAGGAAGCCTTGCGCGCGGGCGGATTCCTGGACGTTGAAAGCCTGCTCGTTGCGGCCTAGCTCCAACTCGACCGCGGCGGCGTCGAAATAGACCTTGCGCCGGAGAGAGCGGAAATCGGCCTTGACGTCTTCCGAGCCGCCGAGCTTTCCGACCTGGTCTTCGAGCGCCCGGATCGCCTCGTAGAGGCGCCTGGAGGCCTGCTCCAGGTCGCCCGTGCGCCAGGCGATGCGGCCCAGGCCGGCGAGGGTGCGGGCTTCGCCGTCGGTCCCGGAGCCCACGCGCCGATAGATAGCGAGAGCTTTCTGCCGATGGGCGAGCGCAGCCGCCCAATTCCCCCGCCGGGACTCCACCTCGGCCAAGCCATTCCAGCTTTGAGCCGCCCATGGGCGCTCCGGGGCGACGGCGGCGAACAGGGTGAGCGCGCGCCGGTAGAAGACCTCGGCGGGGCCGAGCTCGCCGGCGTCCAGGGCTGCATCTCCCAGGTCGTTGAGGACCGCGGCCACCATGGGGTGGCGGGGGAAGACCCGCTGGAGAATGGCCAGGGCTCTTGCGAAGAGGTCCCGCCCCTCCTGCCGCCTGCCCTGGTCGACCTTCAAGCGGCCGAGCCGGATGAGAGCCGTCGCCACGGACTCGCCGTCGGGCACCAGCCGCTGCTGGATCTCGAGGGCCCTTTCGAAGTGGTGGGCAGCCACGTCCAGGTCGCCGCGCAACGCGTAGACGTCGCCCAGGGCTTCCAGCTTGAAGGCCATCCAGAAGCTGTCGGGGCCGAGCCGCTCCTGGATCGCCACCGCCCGCTTCAGGAAGTGCTCAGCGCCCTCGAGATCGGAGCGTTCGGTCGCCATGAGGCCTTGAGAATGAAGGCTGTCCGCTTCGAGGAAGCTCCCCGGCGCTTCGCGTGTCCGGAGGGCGAGCACCTGATCAAACCCTTCCTTGCCGCCTTCCAGGTTGCCCAGAGACCATTGCTGGGAGGCGATCTGGTGCAGGCTGCGGGCGAGGCCGAGGGTGCCGGGCTCCGTCGTCTGCCGGAGCGCGAGCCCGGCCCGATAGCTGTCCGCCGCTTCCGGGAAACGGCCCTGGTATTCGAGGCTCTTGCCGAGAGCTTCCCAGAGGAAAACCCGGGTGCGGTCCGTCCGAGCCCAGTGGGTCGCCTCCTGGAATGCCTCCTGGGCTCGCCGCCATTGGCCGGTCCCCCCCCAGACCTCGCCGATGCGCAGGAGCAGCCAGCACCGCACGGGATCACTCTGCCGAGGCGGGACCCGCGCGGCCAGCCGCCGCCAGACGGCGATGCCTGCGGCCAGCTCGCGCCGGCGGATCCGAGCCTGGGCCTGCTGGTAGAGCGAGGTCTCCTGGGGGCTGAGGACCGGGCGGGCTCTCGACCGCCCGCGCCGCTCCTGGTTGAAGTGAACGTTCCACTCTCCGGCGGCCACGTGCCAGGTCCTCCGCTCGCCATCTCTTTCACCTTGCAGGATCACCGGGCCCCGGTGCGCCTGCTCGACCTCGAGCTCCATCCAATCGAAGGGGGAATCCAGGACGCCCTGCGCCGGCTCCGGATTTGCGGGAGGTGAAGGCAGCCTTTCCCAGCGGCTCAGCACATCCCCGGTCTGGAGGCCTGCTTTCTCGATCTCCGAGCCGGGCGCGACCTCGTCCACGACGATTACGGCGGCCGCCGGAGCCGCAGCCGCTCCCAGAGCCAGGAGACAGAGAAGGACGGGGCCCGAGGAACGCAGGGAAAGGAGTCTCATTTCCGTGTCACAAGCGCGACGGCCGGCGCCTGGGTTCCTCGTCGATGTCGACCACATGCTCGCGGACCAGGTGGAGCTTGCCGCCTTCTACGCGGAACAGGCACAGGCGATAGTCACCCGGCGGCAAGAGCGCGGTGGGAAGCCCCAGGTGCACCTCGCCAAGGACGTCCGCCCGAATTCCATTCTGAACGAGGATCCGCTGGCCGGAGCTCCGTTCGGAGACCTCGACCTGGAACTCCGTCCCGGCCGGGTCGTCCACCGAGAGCAGCAGCACCAAGTGGCTGACCTCCGGGCCGATCTCGATCCGGGTCGGCCCCCGTAGGGCCGCGGCGGTCTCGAGAGAAGTGATGATCATGGGGTTCTTGATCTCGGTCGACTGCCGCAGCTTTTCGAGCTTCGCCTCGATCTCCCCCAGCCGCTCCCGATGCTCGGCCTCAAGGCGCGCCCGGTCCTCGCCGGCGGCTTGGAGCTGCTTCTGGTATTGAGCTTCGAGACCCGCCCGGCGGGACTCCAGTTCCGTGATCGCCTGGCGGTGCGCGGACTCGCTCGCCTCTTTCGCGGCCCGTAAGCCGGCGATCTCCTGTCCCTGCCGCCACCAGAGGGTACCGCTTCCGGCGCCGAGTACCAGGAAGGCAAAGACGGCAGCCCAGCGCATCCACGCTCTTTGCCGGGAGGGCAGGGGCTCGTTCGGCGGCGGGGTAGGGAAGGGGAGCACGGAAGGCGGGTTCGGAGTGTCGACGCCGGCCCGCGCCGCGAGCTTGCCGACCGCCGGCCGTACGACGTCTTCGATCCAGTCCCGGTACTCGGGGTCTTCCTCGGTCTCCTGCTCGGTGAAGGTGCCGGCCGGCCCTCCCGCCGCGAGGGCCCGCCACCGGGAGTCGGCCTGCGCCAGCGCCTCTGGAGGCAGGGTGGCGAGGAGGGTCGCCGCGCCGATCTCCCACTGGTTCACCCAGACCGCGAAGCGGCAGCGCAGGGTGAGCGAGCCGGTCACGGGAGCGGTGACGGCGACGTCGCCGGAGCCCACCAGCGGGTTGACGTCGGCCACCACCAGCAGCCGCCGCCCGTTCTCACCCGCCTCTCGGCGCAGCACGGCCCAGGCCAGCCGCGGCTCGCCAAGCTCGGGGAGTACCAGCACCTGACCGGCGCCGATCGGGCCGGGGCCGGGCTCGTCCCCGCGTGGCCCCCGTGCCTGCTCCCAGGCTTCCGCCGCTCGCCGGGTTTCCTGCCAGAGGCCCGGAGGCAGAGTCTCGTCCGTCATGAGCGCACCTCCTCAGCCGGCCGGGAGCTCCCGCGAACGCGGGCAAGCTCGCCATCCAGTTGGCCGCGGCACCGCTCCAGGAAACTCTTCAAGGTACCCATCAGACCGCGCAGGCGGTCCCGCGGGATCTCGAGATGGTCGGCCAGGCGGCGGAAGGAGGGTAGACGATCCGCGCCGGCGCCGCCATCCTCCTCCAGGTCCGGGCCTTCCTCGCTCGCGAAGGCGCGCAGGAACAGGAGGAACTGGCGCAGATAGCCCCGGGTGCGCTCGGACGCCGGGCTCGCCTCGATGGCGCGGTCGGCGCAGTCGATCAGCTTGGCGAACCGGTCCGCCGCGATCACTTGGTCCTCGACGGCGGCCGGCTCGAAGCTTCGCCGCAGGCGGCGAAAGCCACGCGCGTCTTCGTCGTCCAACGGCTGCTCTTCGGCAGGCGCAAGCAGTGCCGCCCAGCGTTGGCGCACGTCCGTTTTGAGAGGCGCGATCAGGTCCCCAAAGCGGAAGGCCGCGATCCCCGCAAGCTCCAACCCGGCGAGACGGACGGCCAGCTCCTCGACGAGCCGGCGCTTGTCCGCCCGGGAAGCCGTCACGAGGTCCGGCAGCAGCTCGTCATTCCAACGCCGGACGATCGGGACGAGCGTCTCGGGTGAGGCCACATTTGGTACCGCCATATTGGGGGGCGGCATTCCCTCGCCGGCCGCCAGGACCGTCGAGTTGCCAATCCTGGCGGAGCCGGCCACCACCGTGAGCTCCCCGCGCGCCACGGCGCGGCGCACGGCGAGGGACAGCACCTCGAAAAGGCGGGCGCCGAGGCGGTCGTGCTGCCGTTGGCGGTCGTGCAGGAAATTGCGGACGGAAGCGAGAACCAAGCCTTCGATTCCGGCCTTGGCGCGCGTCTGGGCCTTGAGGGCCGCGAAGCGATCGACGAAGACGTAGCGGTAGGCCTCGGCCAGGAGCTCCTCGAACGGCCCGCCCCGGCCGGCCGCCTCCCACCAGCCGCGGAAGCCGTAAACCCCCAGCCACTGCGGGGAGCCCTGGGTCAACGACCGGCGGCTCAGCTCCCGGCGAACGGTCTTTCCGAACGCCGACCACATCTCCGCGGCCAGGGCCGGCTCGGGCTCGCGGCCCAGCTCGCAGGCCCGTACGAAACGGGTGAACGGCCCGGGCTCCGTGCTCGCCTCGAAGCCGTCGTCAGCCTCTTCCAGAAGCTCCGCCGTGGCGGTCCCTGCCTCGTCTCGCGATCGTTCCCGGTGGCTCATTGGCTCCACCCCGCCACCGCGGCCCGACCTGAAGTTAGGAAGCGGTAGAGGCCAACAAGAGGGTTGATCACCCGGCCTCGAACGTCTGCCGGCCGACCGAACAGCCCGTCTGGGGGTGTACCCCAGGCGGCGCAGAAACCCGAGACAACCTGGTCCATCGTGCGAGCCCCTGGCTCGCCTCGAAAGGGAGAACCATGTCTTCTCAACGCTTTCGCCTCCTTCGTCCGGTCCGCGCCGTCGCCGCTCTGGCCCTCGTTTCCGTACTCGCGTGGCCCTCGGCGGCCGCGGAGCTTCCCTTGAACACCACGTTTCGGCACGCGGGCCACGACCTGGCCCTGACCTTCGCGGGCGGCACGCAACCGGCGGCCTTCATCCAGAAGGACGTCGATCCCTGGGATGACGACCTTGACGGTAAGAAGCCTCCTCCGCCACGCGTCGTCGTCGCCGCCGGCTCGATCCTTCAACTCGTGCCGCGGGACGACGGCAGCCTGATGGTCGCGTTCACCCAAAGCGAGGGTGCGGCCGAGAGCCTGAACGGCGATGAAGCTGTCTATGTCCTGATCCTCCGCTGGCCGACCCGGCCGTAGCGCGCCCGGTGTCCTCGCACGGCGTCCTCGTACAAAGCACGGACGCTCCCTTGGAAAGGGAGCATCCGTTCGTCTTGGAATCTAAACGCGTGGTTTTGGCGGGAAAGAGGCCATCCCGCCAAGTCCCTCCAACCGCTACGGCTCCGGCACCGTAACGATGCTGATCCCGTAGGAGCCGTTCGCTCCCTTCACCCGGACGTAATACGTGCCCGCGGCGAGCGACTCGGTGATCTGGAAGTTGTCAGACGCTCCGCTGTCATCATCCGAGGCCACCAGAGAGCTGCCGTCATAGAGGTCGGCCTCCACGTCCGTGTTGCCCGTGCTCTCGATTACCACCGTGGCGGACGAGCCCAGGACGAAGGTGAACCGGTCGATGTCGGTCGTGCTGAACGAGGTGATCTCGCCGGGCACGCTGTCCCCATCGACGGTCAGAGGAGTGGAGCAGATGGAGCTGTCACCATGGTCGTCGGCGTCCCCCAGGTGACAGACGTCGATGAACCTGGCCTGGACCTCGAAGTCGTCTTCGCCGACGCCTGGCGTCACCTGGACGCAATGGTCGCCGGCTGGCACGACCGTCTGGAGCTCCGGCAGGCTGGTTCCCAACTGGGCGCTGTCGAGCACCGGGTACGGTCCGGAGCTGGCGTCGGTGTACACGGAGTTCTGAAGTCCCGGGCCGCTCCCCTCGACGACCAGGATTCCCGGCAGCGTGGTGGTGATCTTGAGGACCTCGCCGTCCCACTCGTCGACTTTCCTTGCCCGGGTGGCGTTGTCGCCGTTGTCCAGGGTGGTAAAGCCCGACGTGGTTGCCAGCTCGGTCGCGCAGTCGGTCTGCGCCTGCGATTCACTGGGAATGATCAGGGTGAGAAGCAACGCGGCGCCCGAGATGAAAGAGTTACGAACGGCATGAGCATGGTTGAACACAGACCTTCTCCTTTGAGGCCGTCGGCCCCCGAAAACGTTGTTCGGTTTGCGTTTTTGGGATGTACTTGCCGATCGGCTTTCGAGGCGTCCCAACCTCGCCTCAGGCAGGTAGTAACGGGCCTGATTTGAAAATTGGCTGGAAGGGCTGGAGGAGAGGGCGGCGGGCCGCGGTTAGGTTTGCCGCCCGGTCCTGTGATCAAATAGGGCGAGTTTGAATCTCATCAGAACCTCTTGGCTTGCCAGACGTGAAGAGACCGATGCGAAGGAATCGCGGGTCTTCACCGATCACGTCCGAGACCTGGAGAAGGGTGGGGCGCTGGATTCCCGCCGGTTCGAGGCGCTGTGGACGGCGTTGCGCGCGGCGTTGCGGAGCGAGCTCAAGAGGCGAGGGCTGTGGGAGAGCCCGCCGTTCTACCTCGGCGTCTACGGTGGGGAGAGCTGGGAGCCGGCCGGTGCCGGAAAGGGGGGCGAGGGTGCTCTCGATGAGCTCCTGGCCGAGTGCTATTCGTATATTTTCGTCGTGCGCCTGAGGAGTCTTCAGGCACAGTTGAAGGTCAAGCCCAACATCGATGGACTGATCTTTCTAAATATCCGTCATTTCCTTCACGAGCGTCAGAAGCAGCACGATCCCATCGGCTCCCAGGTCTTCGAGGTCCTGCAGTCGGCGGTACGGATCGCGGCCGAGGAGGGCGAGCTGCGCGTGATCAAGGGTGACGAGAGAGTGCGCAACGATACCGTCCTTGGTTTCGTCGAAGGGCGGGCGATTCCAGGGCGGGGCCGGCTGGAGCTTCCTTCCCTGGCGGCCCGATGGAACGACGACCTTCTGCCGGATCTGGTCACGTCGCGGGGCCAGCGCCAGCAGGAAGTCGTCAGAAGGCTGCGCGAGCGGTTGTCCGATCTGCCGCGGGAGGGTATTGACGCCTTCCGCTTCAAGGATCTCGTCGATCCCATGAAGGCCGACGTGCGGGCGCGCTGGGCCGCGATCCTCGACGTCGCCTTCGGCGAGTCCGCGCCGCGGGCGGAAGGCGAGGACGATGGCGCGGTCGTGCGCCTCGTCGGACCCGATAGCGGAATCGAGGAGCGGGAGCTCTTCCGCAAGCTGGTCGAATGCGTCCTGACCGCTCTCGATCCTCTGGAGATCGACGAGAAGACCCGGGGATACCTGGCCGTTCTCTGGCAGTTCCTGAGGGTCCAGGCCTCCGAGGGAATCGAGATGGCGGTGGTGTCGCGGCTCGACCGGGCGCTGATGGCCGAGATTCAGGCATTGGACGAAGAGCGGCCCTCGCTGCGCAAGCTGGCCGAGCAACTCCACATCCCCCGCGAGCGGTTGCCCGCTCTGTACAAGACCCTGGGCGAGTTGCTGGAGCAGTGCCGCGCCGCCAATTCGGGCAAAACTGCCGTTACCCTGATAAAGGGGAAGTCTACCCAGGAAGGAAAGGGCTGATCCATGGCTTCCGAATCTTCCCGGCAGCGACTGGAAGCGCTGGCAGCGCAGGCCCACGGTCGAGCGGCGAGGCAGGCAGCCGAGCTCGAGCGCCGCCGTGGTCTGCCCGCCGGACCGGGAGACCTCTTCGTCCTCCCAGCCACGGCGGACCTGCCGGTCGAATGGGCGATCCTGGAGGCTGGAGCCGGCGGCAAGCTGCTCGCCGTGCCCGCGGATTCGGGCCCGCCCGCCGGCACGGCCGACGTCGAGGTCCCGGCGGACGCTCCCGGCGGACCTCTCAGCCTGCGCTGCCGGTTCGCGGTATGGCTGGACAAAGCGCTCTTCGAGCCGGAACTGCGCTCCGGCGTCCTCGCGCCGGAGACCGTGGCCGAGGCCCTCCACTGTTCCCGTCAGGCGGAGTCCGGGAATCGGGGCGGGTCACCTCTTGCCCAGGAGGTGGACGCCGATCCCGAGTACCAGGACTGGATTCGGGAAGTTCCGCAGCGCGCCCGGGCGCTGGCGGCGCGGCCCTCGCGGGCGCCGATCGCCCCGCGGTCCTCTTTTCGATCCTGGGGAGTGCCCCACAGCTTGGCGGCTGCGTTCGCTCTCGTGGCGGTCGGCCTGTCACTCTGGGTCGGCGCGCTGCGGCACCAGGTGGAGAGGCTCTCAGAACCGATCTTCGATCCTCCCTCCGGCGAGATCATGCTCGGAGAAGTCGTTCGGGGAGAGACCACCCTACCGATGCCTCGCGTGGCAAACCATATCCTTCTCGTCTTCACCACCGATCCTTCGATAGATTTTCAGGATGGATATCTGGAGATCGTCAATCGCGCCGGAAAATCGATCTGGCGCAGCACGCGCGTGCGGCTGACTCCCGGGGGCGAACTCCCACTCATCCTGCCGCGCCAGCTTCTGCCCTACGGGGACTACCGCGTCCGGGTCTTCCCGGAAGCCGGTTTCGGCGTGCCTCCTCTGACGGAGGAGCCGCTGCGGGTCGAGATCGCCGAGTAAGGCGTTTCCCGCCTGACCCTCTCCGCCCGGGACTCTCGCGTCATGAGACAAGGGGTCGAGTGGCAGAAGATTTCCCCTGAGCCCCCTCCCAAGGGAGTTCTACCGCTCGTGTCCCCCACACGATCCCACGTCCGCGAACAAGCAGCCAGCGAACAGCGATGCCCCTTCCATCCCAGCGATCTATCCTCAATTCTGCGTAGGGTGTTGAAAAAAGGGGCGGCCCGGTGTGTTGGGCCGGGGTCGGTCAACGCCGGCCCCCGGGCCGCCCATGACGAGGAGGCCGGCGCCAACCGGTCTCTGGACTGAGACGCGACGACGGGAGGGGAATCGGGCCATACGGATTTGATAGAATGGCCATACCTCATGGCCACCACCCCGTCCGACATCGACATCACCGGGCTTCTCCTGGAATGGAGCCAAGGCGATCCCTCGGCCCTGGAGAGGATCATCCCTCTCGTGTTCGAGGATCTGCGCGACATCGCCGCCCGCATGTTCCGGCGGGAGAGCGACGGGCATACGCTCCAGCCCACGGCCCTGGTCAACGAGGTCTACCTCCGGCTGATGGACCAGCGGAAGATTCATTGGACCAACCGGGAGCAGTTCTTTGGGGTCGCGGCCCTGCTCATGCGGCGTATCCTGGTGGACTACGCCAAGGGGCGGCAGGCCGTGAAGCGAGGGAGCGGCGTGCCCAGCCTCCCCCTCGACGAGGCCATCGGCGTGGCCGCTATCAAGGATGACCTCAACTGGGTAGACCTCGACGAAGCCCTTTCGAGGCTGGCGGAGCTCGACCCCCGCCAGAGCCAGATCGTCGACATGCGCTTCTTCACCGGTCTCAGCCACGAGGAGATCGCCGAGGTCCTGAATATCTCCGTGACCACGGTCAAGCGGGAGTGGAAGACGGCCAGGTTCTGGCTCTTCCGGGAACTGACGAAGGAGTAGCGGGTCCGTTCCCGTGCCGTCTCTCGCGTTTCAGAAAGACGGAGGATACGAGCCTGGAGGCTCTGGGGGAACGGTGACATCCGATCGCTGGCAACAGGTCAAGGCTGTTTTGGAAGACGTCCTGGAGCGGGAAGAGGCCGAGAGGAGAGCTTTTCTCGATGCCGCCTGCCAGGGCGATGACGAGCTGCGGCGCGAAGTGGAATCCCTCCTGGCGTCCGAGGCCGAGATCGGCGACTTCATCGAGACTCCCGTGTTCCGGATCCATGGCGAGGACGCGCAGCCCCTGGCCGTGGGCCAGCGCGTCGGCGCCTATCAGGTCGTGCGCGAGATCGGCCGGGGCGGCATGGGCTCTGTCTACCTGGCGGAGCGGGCCGATCAGGAGTTCGACCAGCGGGTCGCCCTCAAGCTCGTCCGGCGCGGCATGGACACGGACGAGATCGTCCGCCGCTTCCGCTCCGAGCGCCAGATTCTCGCCCATCTCGACCACCCGAACATCGCCAAGCTGTTCGACGGCGGCACGGCCGAGGACGGCCGGCCCTACTTCGTCATGGAGTACGTCGAGGGCCGGCCCATCGACGAATATTGCGACGAGCGGAAGCTGCCGACCCGCGAGCGGCTGGAGCTGTTCCGCAGCGTCTGCTCGGCCGTCCACTTCGCCCACCAGAACCTGATCGTCCATCGCGACCTCAAGCCCGGCAACATCCTGGTGACGGCCGATGGAACCCCGAAGCTGCTCGACTTCGGCATCGCCAAGCTCCTCGGTCCCAATCAGGAGCTCCTGGCGTTCACCCGGGCCGACGTGCGCCCCATGACGCCCGAGTACGCCAGCCCCGAGCAGGTCAAGGGGGAGGCGATCACCACGGCGAGCGACGTCTACTCGCTGGGCGTCCTCCTCTATCACCTGCTGACCGGGCATTCACCGTATCGCCCGGCTACCCGAGACCCGCAGAGCCTCGCCAAGGCGATCTGCGAGGTGGATCCGCCGCGGCCCAGCAGCGTCATCGGGCGGGTGGGAGAGTTGAAACGGCCGGACGGCTCCGTGGCGGGGCTGACGCCGGAGTCCGTCAGCCAAGCCCGCGACGGTGAGGTCCGTTCCCTGCGCCGTCACCTCGCGGGCGACCTGGACAACATCGTCCTCATGGCGATGCAGAAGGACCCGCAGCGGCGCTACGCATCCGTGGATCAGCTCTCGAACGACATCGGGCGCCATCTCCAGGGGCTGCCGGTCATCGCCCGCAAGGACACCGTGGGATACCGGGCCCGGAAGTTTGTGGGCCGCCACAAGGTGGGGGTAGCCGTAGCCGCCGTCTTCTTGCTACTGATCGTTGGGTTCAGCGTCACTGTGACAGTGCTCCTCGATCGCGCGGTTCGCGAACGTGAACGTGCTGTCCGTGAGCGGGAGCGGGCGACGGCTGCGTCGGAGTTCCTGAAGGATGTCTTCAGCAGCTCCGACCCCAAGCAGGCTCAAGGAGAGACGATCAAGGCTCGCGATCTCCTCGACAGCGGCGTCAAGAAAATCAACGCGAGTCTCGCGAACCAGCCGGAGCTGCGGGCCGAAATGACGGAAAGCATGGGCAGGGTCTACCGTAGCCTGGGCCTCTACAAGCAGGCTCGGAGGCTGCTAAAAGAGTCGCTTCGCGTCTATCGCAAGACAGTGGCAAAGGATGATCTGCGCATCGCCTACAACCTCCATAACCTGGCGATATTGCTTCGCGAGATGGATGACGAGGCGGCTGCCGAGCCCTTGATCCGCGAGGCCCTGGAGATCCAGCGCAAGCAGAGGGACACCCATAACCTCGAGTATGCAGTGGGCCTGACCAATCTCGGAGCCTACCTTGAGGATCAAGGGCAATTTGATAAGGCCGAGGCGCTATACGAAGAATCGCTTGCGATCAAGAAGGCCCTCAAGGTCGACCAGGAAGACATCGTCACGAGCATCAATAACCTCGGCAAGCTCTACCAGACTCGAGGAAACTATGCGGCTGCCGAACGCTACTACAAGGAATCCTTGGCAATACGCCGCAAGCTCGCCAAAGGCCGTCCCGACGAGGACGTCGCCACGGGGCTCAATAATCTGGCATCTCTGTACGAAGATCTGAACAAACTCGATAACGCCGAGACCCTCCAACGGGAGGTTGTGGCGATACGCCGCCAGCTTTACGCCGAACCCAATGTGAAGCTGGCCGTGGGCCTGGCCGGTCTGGGGCACATCCGGCAGACCCGCGGAGACGGTGTGGAGGCTGAGAAGCTTTATCGAGAAGCCTTGGCGATCGCTGACCAGGTGGACCTTCCGAGGGACCATACGAGCCGGGCGATCTTTCTCCGCAATCTCGCCTTTGCACTGCTCTCCCAGGGGAGGATGGCCGAGGCCGAGGCCAGGGTACGCGATGCCCTAGCCATCTTCCGCAAAAAGCAACCCGATTCCTGGCGGCTGGCTGACGCTGAGAGCGTCCTCGGGAGTTGCCTCGCCGCACAACGCCGTTTCCAGGAGGCCGAGCCGCTTCTCGTCAAGAGCTATCCGCTCCTGAAGAAGGACGACGGCGACGGCGCCAAGCAGGCGCCTGTGGCCCGGAAAAGGATCGTCGACCTCTACAATGCCTGGGGCCGTCCCGAGAAGGCGGCGTCCTACCTGGCGCCTTGACCGTCCTCTTGAAGAGTGGGAGTGTGACGCCCATGGTGGCCTCTCCCACTCTCTCCAACCGCCAACTCAACCGCGCCCTGCTCGCACGGCAGATGCTGCTCTCCCGCGAGAAGACGACGGCGCTCGCGGCCGTCGAGCGGCTCGCCGGACTGCAGGCGCAGATCGCGCGGCCTCCCTTTGTGGGACTGTGGACGCGCCTCGAAGGATTTCGCCGGGGCGATCTCCTGAGCCTGCTCCATGAACGCCGGGTCGCTCGATCGACGATGATGCGTGGCACGCTGCATGTGATGACCGCCGCCGATACCGTGGAGCTGCGGGGCGCCTTACAGCCCATGCTCACGCGCGGTGCCCAGTCGATTCTTGGCGATCGGACGGAGGGCTTCGACCGGGATGCCCTGGTCGAGGAAGCGCGCGCGTTCTTCGGCACGCCGGCGACTTTCGATGCTCTGCGGAAGCACTTGAAGGCGAAGTACCCGGAGGGCGACGAACGCGCCATGGCCTACACGGTGCGCACCCATCTGCCCCTCGTGCAGGTGCCGACCGGGGATCCTTGGGGATTCCCCGCTTCCGCGGACTTCGCTCTCGCCGAGCCGTGGCTCGGGACGAAGATCTCCGTCGAGCCCGCGCCGGCTCACGATCTGGTCCGGCGGTACCTCGCGGCGTTCGGCCCCGCGACGCCCGGAGACGCCCAGGCATGGTCGGGGCTGTCCGGACTGCGCGAGGTGTTCGAGGCGCTGCGGCCCACCCTCGTTACCTTCCGTGACGCCCGCAAGCGCGAGCTATTCGATCTCCCGGACGCGCCGCGCCCGGAGGAGGACACGCCGGCCCCCGTCCGCTTCCTGCCGGAGTTCGACAACCTGGTGCTGTCGCATGACGACCGCACGCGCGTGATGGCCGACGAGCACCGTTCTCGGGTCGTGCTCAAGAACCTCCAGGTGCGCGCCACCTTCCTGGTGGATGGCGTCGTCGCCGGTACCTGGAAGACCGAGCGGAAGAAGAAGACCGCGGCCCTGATCGTCGAGCCCTTCGGCGCGGTCGCCAGGAAGACGGCCGCGGAGCTCGAGCGGGAAGGCGACGCGTTGCTCCGCTTCGTCGAGGAAGATGCCGAGGCACGGGAGATCCGCTGGCTCTCCGTGAACGGGTGAGACCCAGGTAGGACGGCAGGGGCGGCCTCCATCCGTCCCTGCCGATACGTCAATTGTCAAAGAACCGATTCGGGATTCACTCCCGATCCATTCCGGTCCGGCCGTCCTAAATCGGGCCGGAATATAATCCCGCCGAACGATCACGTCAAGTAATATTTATAAAAGACCTGAGGGCGCCGCGAAAAAGTCTTTTGGCCGAGTGGAAAGACCTTTTGGCCGCGGGATAGAGTCTTTAGATAGAGTTTGAAGTCAATTGGCTCGAGTTTTGTGAGAATCCTTCCGGAAAATGCTTGCGCGGCTGGTCAAAGCGGGGTAGCGTGCTTTCGAAGCAGCCGCCGCGAAGAAAAACGGTCGATTCCGGAGAGAATGACTTTTCCGGTTACGCATTGCTCTTTTCTTCGAAGAAGAGAGTCTCGGAAAGGGTTTTCGGCTCTTTTCCGCGAACGTGGCGGCCTCTTCTGGATCTTTGACAACTGAAGGAAACAAAATGCCCTTTGGACGGGGCGCGCTTCGCCGTGGAGGCGCCCCGTCCCTTTTTGCCGGACGTCCGGTATCATTCTGTCTACCGATGAAGACCCTCGATCAGCCCGAAACGCTCGCCGAGCTCAAGGCCCGGCTTCGGAGCCTGCAGCCGGACGCGCCCCGCCGCTGGGGCACCCTGACGCCAGGCGAGATGCTGTGCCACCTGGCGGACGCCAACGCGGGCCCGCTGGCGCGCCGCAACCCTCTGGCGGTCCGGTCGCGGCGAGTTCCCCTTTTGAAGTGGATCGCCTTGTACCCGCCCCTGCCCTGGCCGCGAGGCATCAAGACCCGCCCCGAGGTCGATCCAAGGGCCAAAGGCACGAAACCAGGCTCCTTCGCCGCGGATCTGGATCGTGCCATCGCGGGCCTGGAGGCGTTCGCCAAGGCGGAAGCCGCCGACCTGGCGCCGGACCACTTCGTCTTCGGTCCCATGACGCTGCGCGCCTGGAAGCGGTGGGCCTACCGGCACACCGATCATCACCTGCGGCAGTTCGGGTTGTGAGGGTTGGGGTCAGGCGTCCTTCGGGGGCGCATCACCAGATGTAGGCGTGGGTATCAACGAGAAGCTTCATGCCCCTAACCCATCCAGAAAGAATCCGGCAGCGGTTCATCGAAATCGTCCGCCATGTAATAAGGCATCCCGGCAAAAGGGCCCGCCACGCGAGGGCGTGCGGGCTCGTGTGCAGAACCTTCGCGTGTCCGCAGGAATTCAGCGAAGTCGAGCACTTCTTGCTGCCGATCTGCGGAAAGCGTGGAGACGATCTGTTCGATCTGTTCGATGATGCTCATCTGCGGTCTCCTCACTGTCCTGGTTGTCGAACCCGGGTCGGCCAGACCGGCGTCTTCCACCGAACACCAGAAGACTTGAGGGTGCACCTCCATGCTCCTTGGTACCAGCGCCTCTGTACCGGAATCGAGGCGGGGACATGGTAATTCAGTCGCGCCTGGACGCAAGGAGGTGAGCTTCTTACCTCCGCACCTCAGGAGTTCCGGAGCAAGTACCGATCCAGATCCACTCGCTCATACCCCCGTTTCCGCGCCAGCGTCAGATGGCCACCCGTTTTGTAGACCTGCAGGTGCCAATAGGGACCTTTCTCCGTGACTGTCGTGCCCAGCCCCTCCAGCCAACTCGCGAGATCGCCATGGGGAATCAGCAGAACCGTATCGGGAGAGCCACAGCCGAGGGCCACGTAAGCCGTCGCCGCAGCTCCGAGAAACTTGTCGTGCCGGGGTTTGTAGATGTGCCAATAGCCCTCGCCCTCGGCATTGGGGTAGGCGCGTGAGACGGCGCAGATAATGGCGACCGAACCGTCCGTGGCCTTCCAGCGGACGTTGCCTTCCTTGATGAGCGTACGACCGAGGTGCTTCTGGATTCTTTCGACACAGGCATCGTTGAAGCTGAATCGCGGCGTCTCGCGGGCTTCGCCCCGGGTTTCCTCGCCGGTATCTCCTTGGGTGGTGCCAAGGATCTCCTTGGCGACATAGTCGAGGAAGGATTCGACCTCGGTGAAGCAGCGGAATCCCGCCGCGCTCGCCACCTCGGCTGTTTCGGCACTCTCGTTGATCAGGATCGCGACCGGCTGGGTTAGCCGCGGTTGGAGGCCTTCGGGCCAGGCGAGATCGAGGACGGCCAGAGGCTCGCCCGTGTCCGTATCAGCTACTTCGTAGAGCAACTCGCCTTCGGCCAGTCCCTGCCGGACCATGATTTCATTGCATTCCCGAAGGAGCTTCTCCTCGTCGTCGCTCTCGATCTGGCCAGGCAGCGTTGTCACCTTGCGGTCCAGAATCGAGGGTGCCTTCTCCGGCTCGGGGAGCGCCCCTTCGAGCAGGCTCTGGAGAAAGCGGTTGGCGGCGTCAGCCAGGAGCTCGCGCCGGGCTTCCAGGAACTGGTTGTAGTTCTCTACTTTCCAAAGCTCGCGGTCCGTGGGGATCCAATGGGATTCCAACGCTCCGGGATGCCTCCGCCGGATTTCCTCAAAGTACTCGGCGGGATCGCGGTCGGTCAGTAACGCGTTGGTATCCCGGGTCAGGAACGTGAAGTTTGCAATGGCATTGACCTCGGGCCGGGGATAGTTGTGGCGATAGAGGAGAGCCTTCGGAAAGATGTGGTGTACCTCCAGGCGCGCGTTACGAGCCAGGAAATTGGCCGACAGCTCGAGGCCGCTGCCCCAGTCCCGGGACCGGGAGACGCGGGTCATCATGTAGAGGAGGGGATAGAAGCGGGCACCCCGGCTCCAGCCCCAGAAGTCCTGGGCAGAGACAGTAAGGTCGCCGCGGTCCTGACGGAGCTGCTGGATGAGGCGGTCCAAGGCCCCGTCTTTCTGCTCGATGGCGGCGAGGTCGACGTTGAGCACCGTCTCCGTCGATCCCGCGTAGCGGCCCCAGAGGAAGGTCTGGACGTACCAGTAAAGAAGCTTGTCTCTCTCCCGGTAGTCCGCCGGCCGGCCGCCGCGCTCGGCGAGATATCGGACGAGAAGCGGGAAGGAGTAGCGGCTGCCGAGGACGCGGTCGTGATCGAGGCCCAGGCGAGAAGCGATCATGTCGAGCAACCTATCCACCATGTCTCCCGATGCCTGAAGGCCTTGCCGGAAGACGGGGACCTCGACCTCCTTGAGGGCGGAGAACTGTGCTTCTCCAGTAACTGCCGTATTGACGCAACGCAGCAGCCACTCCAGCCGGAAAGAGAATCCCGCCTGCCGCCACCGGTCCAGCCGTACCTTCATCTCATCGCGCGCCTCGGGCCAGGCGGCGCAGATCTTGGCGAGGGCGAGATCGCCCTTGGAGAGCTTGGTTCCGCCGCTGTTGAGCCGGTTGAAGATCTCGACGACGACATCGACCGTTTTGTCCTCGCCCGTCACTTCTTCGACGTGAAGGTCAATGTCCAGGATGCCGCCGAGCCGGTTCAGACGAGCGAGATAAGTGTTCAAATTGGGGACGAGATGAGGCCGCGTGATGAGCTCGCTGATGAAGTTGCCCACGCCAATCTGCATGAGCCGGGTAACGTCCACCCAGAGAGGGTTGTCCTGCATCTTGAGAGGCGCGTAGAAGGCGAAAACCTCGTCCTCGAGATGGAAGTGAAGTCCGGTGAATGTCTCCCTGGTGCCGTCGAAGAACCGGGGCGGCCTTCCCTTGACGATACCGTAGAGCGTGGTGATGCGCTGCTGCCCGTCGAGAAGGAGTTTGACCGTTCCGGGTGGGAGCGGGCTGTTCCCTCGCGCCTGCGCTCCCTCAGTCTCCGTCAGCCAAACCAGGAGGCTGCCGACAGGATGCCGCCGGTAGAGTGAGTCCATGAGACCGCGGACCTGGTCGCGGTTCCAGACATAGCCGCGCTGAAACTCGGGAAGAGCGATGCTGCCAAGATCTATCTGATCGAGGATCGTGGAGACCTTCATCCTGGTGCGCCTCTTGGCCCGGCGAATCGCAGTATGTCCGCTCGTGGGCCTCAGTTCGTGGGGCCGTAAGGAGCCCCGCGCTCTGGAGGCCGACGAAGGTCTCAGGCTCAACTGCCTGGGCGAGGCCGGGATGAAAGAATTCTATCAGCAGAACGGAGGAGCCCGCAGCCGAGGGGGCACCGCACCGCATGCCCCCTCGTGGTTTGGAGGGTCTGGTATGCGGTTGCGGAACGGGACGCGCTCACCTCCCATTGAAGAGATTGTCCCCGGAGGGGACTACCAACAAAGGTGCTCGCCGGGTGGCGCGGCGGGACGATCGGGCGGCGGGGGAGGGGCAGTAGCGGGTCCGGGGTGTAAACTCTGGCGCGAACGCTCAGGAGGACGCCCTTGCCCGCTCCGGAACCTGCTCCAGAAAAAGCGGAGGCCTTGGAGCCTCTTTCCGCCATCGATCACGCCTGGTTGCGGATGGACGATCCGACCAACCTGATGATCATCAACGGCTGTCTGGTGCTCGACCGGCCGCTCGACCGGGAGCGTCTCAAGACCCTGCTCGAGCGGCGCCTGCTGCCCATCCGGCGCTTCCGGCAGCGGATCCTCCATCACGAGGGCAGCCCCCATTGGGAGGTCGACCCCGGCTTCGACATCGGTGCCCATGTCTTCGAGATGGACCTGCCGGCTCCGGGGGGCGACGAGGCTCTGCGCAAGGTCGTGAGCGGGCTGATGAGCGAGCCCTTCGGCCTCGACCGGCCGCTCTGGCGATTCCATCTGCTCCATGGCTACAAGGGCGGCAGCGTGGTCATGGGACGGCTCCATCATTCGATCGGCGACGGCATGGCGCTCCTGCTCGTGCTGCTGTCGCTGACCGACCGCACGGAGGGCCAGCCGCAGGATTTCCAGGGGGCGGACGATCTCCAGGACGACGACAACCCCTTCGCCGACCTGTTCCGCCAGCCGCCGCGCGGGGTCGACGCGGCCAAGGAGCTCGCCGCGCAGGTCATGCCCGACGGCATGCGCCTCATGGAGCAGTCGGCCGAGGCGTTCCGGTCCATGGGGCCGATGATGACCGGCGTCGCCTCGACGGGCGCCTTCGCCCGCCTGGTGGGCCGGCCCGCCGATCCCAAGACGATGTTCAAGGGCCCCCTGGGCGTCCCCAAGAGCGTCGCCTGGTCCGAGCCGATCCTGGTCTCGGACGTCCGGGAGGTCGGCAGGGCGCTCGGCGGCACCATCAACGACGTCCTGCTGTCGGCCATGACGGGCGGGCTGCGCCGCTATCTCGACCGTCACGGCCAGCGGGCGCGCGGCCTGAACTTCCGGGCGGCGATGCCGGTCAACCTCCGCTCGTTCGACAAGATGTCGGAGCTGGGCAACCGCTTCGGGCTGGTCTTCCTCTCCCTGCCGGTGGGGATCGACGACGCGGTGGAGCGGCTCGCCGAGCTGCACCGCCGGGCGACGGCGCTCAAGAAGTCGGCCGAGCCGGTGGTGGTCTACGGCATCCTGAAGCTCCTGGGGATGGTGCCCCTGGCCGTCCAGCGGCTGGTCGTCAGCATCTTCGCGACCAAGACGACGGCCGTCATGACCAACGTCCCCGGTCCGCGGGAGGAGCTGTTCCTGGCCGGGCGGGCCATCCGCGAGCTGTTCTTCTGGGTGCCGCAGTCGGGCCGCGTAGGGCTCGGCATCAGCATCTTCAGCTACGCCGGCCACGTGCGGCTGGGGCTGGCCTCGGACACCGGGCTGGTGCCGGACCCCGAGGTGATCGTCGAGGGCTTCCACGAGGAGCTCGAGGAGCTGCGGCGGCGGGCGGCGGGGCCGGCTCCTGCCGCTCCATAGGGGAAGGCTGCTAAACTCCCGCCGTCCCAGCAACTCAAAAGAGAGTAGACGCCGCTCTTGATCGGCAGCACCATCTCGCATTACCAGATCCTGGAGCGCCTCGGCGGCGGCGGCATGGGCGTCGTCTACAAGGCCCGGGACGTCAAGCTCGACCGCCTCGTGGCCCTGAAGTTCCTGGCTTCCCAGCGCGGCGCCCCCGAGGAGCAGAAGCGGCGGTTCCTGCGTGAGGCGCAGGCCGCTTCGCAGCTCGACCATCCCAACATCTGCACCATCCACGAGGTCGACGAGACGGAGGATGGGGCGCTCTTCATCGCCATGGCCCTCTACGAGGGCGAGACGCTGCGCGACCGGCTCGACCGCGGAGCCCTGGCCGTCGACGAGGCGGTGGAGATCGCCTCGCAGGTCGCCGCCGGGCTGGCCCGCGCCCACGAGCGGGGGATCGTCCACCGCGACGTCAAGCCGGCCAACCTCGTGCTCACGGCCGATGGCCAGGTGAAGATCCTCGACTTCGGCATCGCCAGGCTGGCCGATCAATCCCGGCTCACCCGCGCCGGCACCACCCTGGGCACGGCGGCCTACATGTCCCCCGAGCAGTTCCACGGCGAGCCCGGGGACCCGCGCACGGACGTCTGGAGCCTGGGCGTCGTGATCTACGAGATGGTGACCGGCCGCCTGCCCTTCGCCGACCTCGACGAGAGGGAGATGGTGCGGGCGATCCTGCAGAGCCCCCCGCGGCCGATGGCCCCCCCGCGGCCCGGCGTGAACGAGGGGCTGGAGCGGATCGTGATCCGGGCCCTGGCCAAGCCGCCGGCGGGCCGCTACGCGAGCATGGAGTCGATGCGGACGGACCTGCGGAAGCTCGGCGCGCTGGTGGCGTCCGCGGCGTCTGCGATGTCCGAGAGATCCGAGGCGGAGGACGAGAGCGACCGGACGCTGCTGGAGATCCCCCTGGCCAGCGGGTCCGCCCGGACGGACATCCGGACGGATAACCGGACGGATAACCGGACGGAGACGGGAGAATTGGACGAGGGGCTCCTCGGGCGCGTGGTGGGCCACTACCGCATCCTCGAGCTCCTGGGCGGCGGCGGCATGGGCGTCGTCTACAAGGCCGAGGACACGCGCCTGTCGCGCGTCGTCGCCCTCAAGTTCCTGCCGCCGGAGCTGACCCGCGACGCCGAGGCCAAGGAGCGGTTCATGCAGGAGGCGCGGACGGCCTCCTCGCTCGACCATCCGAACCTGTGCACCATCCTGGAGCTGGGGGAGACCCGCTCGGGCCGGCTCTACCTCGCCATGCCCTGCTACGACGGCGAGACCCTGCGGCGGAAGATCGCTGGCGGGCCGCTGCCGGTCGACGAGGCGGCGGAGATCGCCGAGCAGATCGCCCGCGGCCTCGCCAAGGCCCACCGCAACGGCATCGTCCACCGCGACGTCAAGCCGGCCAACGTGATCGTCACGTCCGACGGGGTGGTGAAGATCCTCGACTTCGGCCTCGCCAAGCTGGCCGGCTCGGCGGTGATCACCAGCACTGGCTCCTCGGCGGGCACGCCGGCCTACATGTCGCCCGAGCAGGCGCGGGGCGAGGAGGTGGACCACCGCACGGACGTCTGGAGCCTGGGCGTCGTCCTCTACGAGATGCTGGCCGGACGCCGGCCGTTCCGGGGCGATCACGAGCAGGCGGTGATCCACTCCCTCCTGAACGATCGCCCGCAGCCGCTCCGCGAGGTGCGGTCAGGGGTGGCGCCGAGGCTCGAGCGGATCGTCGACGGGCTGCTGGCGAAGGACCCCGCCGGCCGCTACGCCTCGGCCGAGGAGGCGTTCGCAGACCTGCGGGCCTTCCGGGGCGAGACGGCGACCACCACGATGCTGACCCAACGGCCTTCCCGGAGGGGCGTTCGGCCGTGGGTCTGGGGCGTGGCCGCGCTCGCGGCGGCGGCCCTCACAGCGGTGGGCGTGGCCCTCTGGCGCCCGGCGGAGCGCCCGGAGACCGTCAGCGGCCAAGTCGCCCACTTGACGCTCCAGCCGGGGATCGAGACTTTTCCAAGCCTGGCGCCGGACGGCGACTTTTTCGTCTACGTCAAGGCCACCACCCCCGGCAACCTGGACATCTATCTCCAGCGGGTCGGCGGCGGCAATCCGATGAACCTGACGGAGGACTCGCCCGTGGACGATACCCAGCCGGCCTACTCGCCGGACGGCCGGCAGATCGCCTTCCGTTCTGAGCGGGGGGGCGGCGGAATCTTCCTGATGGGGGCCACGGGGGAGTCGGCCCGCCGCGTGACCGAATTCGGCTACAACCCCGCGTGGTCGCCGGACGGGAGAGAGTTCGCCGTTTCCACGTCGGGCGTCAGCGATCCGAGGATCAGGCCGTCCAGAGGCAGCCTCTGGCGGGTGGACATGACGACGGGCCGGAGGAAGCTCGTGGCGCAGCCCGACGCCGTCCAGCCGAGCTGGTCGCCCCACGGCTCGCGGATCGCCTATTGGAGCGCCGTCGAGGGCAAGAGGGTCCTGTACACGGTCCCCGCGCACGGGGGTGAAGCCGTGCAGGTCACCGACGATTCGTTCCTCAACTGGGACCCCGTCTGGTCCCGCGATGGCCGCCACCTCTACTTCGCCAGCGACCGCGGCGGCACCATGAACCTCTGGCGGGTGCCGATCGACGAAGGGTCCGGCCGCCTGCTGGGGAAGCCCGAGCCTGTGCCCACACCCTCGCAGTCCAGCGGTCTGCTCAGTTTCTCCCGGGATGAACGGCGGATCCTCTATGCCTCGAACGACAGCACGAGCAGCCTGGAAAGGGCGGCTTTCGACCCCTCCATGGGCCGGGTCGCCGGTCCCCTCCTGCCGGTCAATCGTGAGCTGAAGACCGTCAATTCGGCGGAAACCTCTCCCGACGGCCAGTGGATCGTCTTCGACGCCTCGGTCCCCAATGAGGACCTCTTCCTCATCCGCGTGGACGGCAGCGGTCTGCGGCGGCTGACGGAGGACGTCCACAAGGACCGCAATCCCCGCTGGTCGCCGGCCGGGGACCGCATCCTCTTCTATTCGAACCGCGGCGGCCTCTACCAGGCCTGGACCATCCGCCCGGACGGCAGCCAGCTCGAGAAGCTGACCGACGTGGCCGGGGGCGTCGCGAATTGTTTCTGGGCTACGGATGGCCGGCGGCTGGTCTGCCCCAGCAGCGAGGGCGCGTCGGTCGTCGACCTCACGCGGCCCTTGCGGGAGAGGATCCCCCGTCTGCTGCGCCCCCCTCCGGACAAGGCCGCGATCTTCATCCCGTCTTCCTGGACGCGGGACGGCAGCCGGCTCGCCGGCGGGCTGATCCCTCCCGGCAAGGCTCAGGAGCCCGGCATCGTGACCTACTCCTTCGAGTCCGGGAGTTACGACAGGCTGACGGATCGAGGAGAGGGCGCCATCTGGCTTCCGGATGGCCAGCGGCTCCTGTATCAGGCCGCGCGGGGCGTTCTGCTGCTGGACCCCCGGACCGGGGAAACGAAAAAGATCCTCGAGACGGCCGCCGATTCCTGGGTCGGCCGCTTGAGCCTGTCTCCGGACGGCCGGTTCCTGACCGTGGTCCGTGTGCTGGAAGAGGGAGACGTCTGGATGCTGGAGCGAACGGATAGATGAACGGCTGTTGCACTGCACGCCCCCCTGTCTCTACAATTAAAACGCAATCATCAAGGACAAGACGGTAAGAAACGCCCGGTGCGTGAGAGAGGTTTTGCGTTCCTCTACCGACGGCCCTGAGCGGGTCTATTATTAGGGAGGTGCAATGTTTTCGAAGTTCAAGATCAGGAACCTCATGATCAACGTCGCTCCAGAGGGAGATCCGGGGTGTACCGACCAGCAATCGGATTGTGGAACACCGAGCTGCTTTGGCGACCGTGACTATGCCGCATCGAACTGCGGCATGCCGAGCTGCATCGGCGACAAGTGCATGGACGATTCCTGCCGCCCTGAGCCGCCGCCCACGAATTGCGACGAGCCGTCGTGCCTGGGCGACCGGGATGAGAAATATCAGGCAAAGAGCCTGAGCGAGCTGACGCGGAGCAACCTGGCTCTCCTTCAGCGGGAGCTGCGCCAGGCTTTGAACCCGGAGCGGTAGGCTGGACCTCCTCGGGCGTGTCTTTCGCGCCAACCCGGCTTATGAGCTGGTGCTGTTCGACCGCCTGGGGCCGGGCGAGCGCCTGGCCCTGGAGGAGCTCCGAAGGGACCGGGACTTCTACGGCATCCTGAGACCCAGGGAGGGCGCGGCGGGCCTGGGGATCAAGTCCGTCGACCGCGAGACGGCGCTCCTCTTCCTTACCCTTCGCGATCCGGGTCCGCTGCCTTCCTACGTCCGGCAGGTGCTGGGGGAGGCGGCGGCGCCGGCGATGACGCGGCTGGTGGCGGACGGCGTCCTGGAGGTCGAGGCCGGTGGCGATCTCGTCTCCGGCGCCGCCGCCGTCGCCTCGTTCCATCAGGGCGGTGGCGAGTTGGGGAACAGCCGGCTGGCAAGGCTGTCCATCGAGGCCCTCCGGTACGGCCAGGCGCTGGCCTTCGACGATCCCCTGCTTCTTTCCTTCCGGCTCTACAGCTACAACCGGCGGCCCCTCACGCCGCGCTGGCAGCAGCTCCTCGGCTCGGCCGAGGCGGTGCGGGAGCACCTCGGCATCGGCCGCGGCGGGCCCAACCGGAAGATCCTCGACCGGGTCTGGGAAGGCCGCCCCCCTTCCGAGGCCTGGCTCTCCTGGCGTGCCCGCGCCGCCGAGCCCCTCTCGTCGAGAGAAGGCGTCACCTGGAAGCTTTACGTGAGCCCGGAGCCGGAGGCTCTCGCGGGAAGCTTCGGAGAGATCCTGGAGGCGCTCGCCGCCGCCCGCACACCCCAGTTCAAGATCGGCGCGGACGCCTCGGGGCTGCTCCGGCCCGACAAGATCGTGGCCTATTTCCCGAGCTTCGAGCGGCTGGCCGGAGCCGCGGAGGCGATCGCGTCCCGGCTCGGCGGCATTCCGGCCCAAGGTGTGCCGTTCACCTCGGAAATCAGGTCGGAGAGCAGGTCGGAAATTGGCGGCGAGGGGCTGCTCTCCTGGGGCGCGGACCCGCCCGCGGACGATCCCCACCGTTCGCGGGGAGGCGGAGAGAGCTGGCGCCTCTGGCTCACGCACCGGCTCGCCCAGGCGCTCCTCGGCGCCTGGGCCTCGGGGAGCGGATCGATGGAGCCGTGGCGCTTCGCCCTCGAGCGGCTGCGCCTGGAGGGGGTGGACACGGAGACCTGGACGCCGGGGGCTCTCCTCTGGCGCGAGGGGGAGGGGCGATGACGATCACGGACCCGATCGTCCTGCCGCCGGACGCGATCCTCGTGCCCGTGGCCGACCTCGCCGAGGACGTCCGCCGCCGGCTCGGCTCCGGCGAGGGGGACTGGGCCATCACCCGCCCCCGGAGCCGGACACCCTCGCGGCTCGTGGACGCCGATTCGGCGGCGCTCCTCGGTGAGTTCCGGTCGCCGCGGACGATCGTGGAAGCGGTCCTCCTGTTCAGCCGCGCTCGCGGGCTCGATCCGGAGGCCGTCCTGGTGGACGCCTATCCGCTGATCGACCGATTGCTCCGAACAGGGTTCCTGATGCCCGAGGGTGCCGAGGAGGCCGGAGCCATCGTGCCGACTCTGGAGCCCGGAGATCAGGTCGCGGGGTTCCGCATTCTGGACAGCCTCCAGGCCCTGGAGGACACCGAGACCTACATCGCCAGCGGCGAGGCGGGCACGGCGGTCCTCAAGGTCGAGCGCCCCGGCTTTCCGGGGAAGAACGGCAGGCGGGAGGCGGCGGCCCTGGAGCGTCTCGGCGGGTCGGTCGCCCCCCGCCTTCTGGGCGCCGGAGACCTCGACGGGCGCCATTGGCTTGCCGTCGAGTGGTTTCCCGGGATCGACGTGGCGGCCGCCGCCGAAGAGCTGCGCCGCCGCGGCGACCGGGCGGGCCTGCTGGCGCTCGTGCGGTCGATCCTGCGGTCCTACGCCCGCCTCCACGAGGGCGGGATGGTGCACGGCGACATCCATCCCAGGAACGTTCTGGCCGGGCGGGACGGCGGCGTCCGGCTGATCGACTTCGAGCTCGCGCTCTGGGCCGGGGCCCCGGAGGACCTGCGTCCGCCGGGCCGGGGGGGCGTCGGCTTCTACTTCGAGCCCGAGTACGCCTCGGCGTCCCTCGCCGGTGAAAGAGCGCCGGACGCCTCGCCGGCGGGCGAGCAGTTCGCGGTGGCGGCCCTCGTCTACCTCCTCCTCGCCGGTGCCCACTACCGGGACTTCCTCCTCGGCCGGGACGACATGCTCCGCCAGATCGCCGGCGAGCCGCCCCTCACCTTCGCCCAGCGCGGGGCCGAGCCCTGGCCCGAGGCCGAGGCGCTGCTGGCCCGGGCTCTCGCCAAGGAGCCGGCGGAGCGGTTTTCGTCGATGACGGACCTGGCGGTCGCCTTCGAGTCGATCGCACCGCCTCGGCCGGCCGCCGAGGCGCGCCCGTCCGAATCCGCATCCCTGCTCGCCCGGGTGGTGGACCGGCTGGAGATCGAGGGGCCTCTGGCCCAGGAGGGGCTTCCCCGGCCGCGCGCCTCCGTCAACTTCGGCGCCGCCGGCGTGGCCTGCGCCCTGTACCGGATCGCCATGGCCCGGGAGAGCGCCCGGCTCCTCTCCCTGGCCGACTTCTGGGCCACCAGGGCGCTGGTGGATCTGGGAGAGGAAGGCTTCTACGATCCGGAGAACGGGCTTGCTGCCGAGGTGGCCGGCCGGGTGTCCCCCTACCACACGGCGAGCGGCGTCCACGCCGTGCGCGGGCTCATCGCTCACGTCCGGGCGGATGGCGGCGGGCGGCGGCAGGCGGTGGACGCATTCCTGGCGGCGGCCCGCGAGCCGTGCGCCAACCCGGACCTCACCCTGGGCCGCTCCGGGGTCCTGCTGGCGGGCGCGCTGCTCCTGGACGTCTGCAGCGGCGATCCGCCCGCCGGGCTCGTCGATTTTGGGGATGGGCTGCTCGCCGGTCTCTGGGAGGAGATCGAGGCTCTGCCGCCGATACCCCTCTGCGCCGTGCGGCCGAACCTGGGGATGGCCCACGGCTGGGCCGGCTACCTCTACGCCTCGCTGCGCTGGTGCCGCGCGGCGGGACGGCCCCTGCCGCCGGGGCTCCCGGAGCGGCTCGCGGAGCTCGCCTCGTGCGCCCTGCCCTGGGGGCGCGGCCTGCGCTGGCGCTGGCACGCCGAGAACGGGGACGGCGGCTTCATGCCGGGCTGGTGCAACGGCAGCGCCGGCTTCGTCTTCCTCTGGACGCTGGCGCAGCGGATGCTGAGCGGTCCGCGCTACGCCGAGCTCGCCGAGGGCGCGGCCTGGAACGCCTGGGAGGACCCGGGCCGTGACGCCAGCCTCTGCTGCGGCCTGGCCGGCCGGGCCTACGCCCTGCTCAACCTCCACCGGCACGGCGGCGGTCCGGAATGGCTGGAGCGCGCCCGCGACCTGGCGGACCGGGCCGCCAGGGCCGTGGAACGAAGGGCCGAGACGCCGAACAGCCTCTACAAGGGCGAGCTTGGCGTGGCGGTGCTCATCGCGGACCTCGCCCGGCCGGAGGACGCGGCCATGCCGTTCTTCGAGGAGGAGGGCTGGAGATGATAGACTGCCTTCTATCTTTCAGGAACCGGAACCTTCCCTTTGATCGGCAGCACCGTCTCCCGCTACAGGGTTATCGAACGCCTCGGTGGAGGGGGTTCCGGCATTGTTTACAAGGCCGAGGACCTGAAGCTCGAGCGCACCGTCGCCCTCAAGTTCCTGTCGTCCTACCGTAGCGCCAACGAGGCCGATCAGCGGCGCTTCCTGCGCGAGGCGCGGGCCTCGTCGATCCTCGATCATCCCAACATCTGCACCGTCTACGAGATCGACGAGACGGACGACGGGCGGCTGTTCATCGCCATGTCCTTCTGCGAGGGCGAGACCCTGAAGCACAAGGTCGAGCGCGGGCCGCTGCCGCTGCCGGAGGCCTTGCGCATCGCCGCCCAGGTCGCCGACGGCCTCGCCGCCGCCCACGCCAAGGGGATCGTCCACCGCGACGTCAAGCCCGCCAACGTCATCGTGACGCCGGAGGGCCGGGTGAAGATCGTCGACTTCGGCATCGCCAAGCTGGCCGACCAGTCGCGGCTGACGCGGGAGGGCACGGCCGTCGGCACGGCGGGCTACATGTCGCCCGAGCAGATCCGCGGCGAGGAGATCGACGCCCGGGTGGACGTCTGGTCCCTGGGGGTGGTGCTCTACGAGATGGTCACCGGCTCGCCGCCGTTCGCCGCCGAGACGGACCACGACCGCATCCGGCGCATCCTCTCCGGCGAGCCCGCGCCCATGCCCTCCCGGCGGGCCGGGGTGCCCCCGGAGCTCGAGCGGATCGTCGCCCGGGCCCTCGCCAAGAGCCCCGCGGACCGCTACGGGCGGATCGAGGACATGCGCGCCGACCTGATGGCGGCGGCCGGCGCGCTCGGCGCCGCCATCCCTCTGGAGTCCCTGGACCCGACCGTGCGGGAGATTCCCTCCTTCTTCTCCTCGCCCGGCACCCGGACCTCGGAGCTGACGGGCGGCCTGGTCGGCCGCACGCTGAACCACTACCGCATCCTGGAGCTCGCCGGCGGCGGCGGCATGGGGGTCGTCTACAAGGCCGAGGACCTGCGCCTGGCGCGCACGGTCGCCCTCAAGTTCCTGCCTCCCGAGCTGACGCGCGACCCGGAGGCCAAGGCCCGCTTCCTCCAGGAGGCGCGGGCGGCCTCGGGGCTCGACCATCCCAACATCTGCACCATCCACGAGGTGGGGGAGACCGAAGACGGGCAGCTCTACCTCGCCATGCCGCTCTACGACGGCGAGACCCTGAGGAAGCGGATCGAGCGCGGACCGCTGCCCATCGACGAGGCGATCGACGTCGCCCAGCAGATCGCCCGCGGGCTCTCGAAGGCGCACCGCGGCGGCATCGTGCACCGCGACATCAAGCCCGCCAACCTCATGGTGACCAGCGACGGCGTGGTGAAGATCCTCGACTTCGGCCTCGCCAAGCTGGCGGGCATGGCGGCCCTCACCCGCACCGGCTCCTCGGTGGGCACCCCGGCCTACATGTCCCCCGAGCAGTCGCGGGGCGAGGAGGTCGACCACCGCACGGACCTGTGGTCGCTCGGCGTGGTGCTCTACGAGATGGTGGCCGGCCGGCGGCCGTTCCGGGGCGAGCACGAGCAGGCCATCCTCTACTCGCTCCTGAACGAGGAGCCGAAGCCGCTGGCCCAGGTGCGGCCGGACGCTCCGCCCGAGCTCGGGAAGATCGTCCAGGGACTGCTGGCGAAGGACCCCGACCAGCGCTACCCGACGGTCGACGGCACCCTGGGCGACCTGCGGGCCCTGCGCAACGAGACGATGACCACCACGGTGCGCACGCAGCCGGGCTCGCCCGCGAAGGGCCGGCTGCGTCCCTGGCTGTGGGCCGCGGGCCTCGCCGCCGTGGCGGCGGTGGCGGCCGGCGGGCTCTACCTGACGGGCGGCGGGGGAGAGGGCGGGAGGGGGGGCGCGGTCGCGGCGAGCTTCACCCGCCTGACCGACCAGGAAGGGAGCGAGTCGTTCCCCAGCCTGTCGCCGGACGGCAAGTTCCTCCTCTACGTGAAGTCAGCGAACGGCAACGCCGACATCTACCTCCAGCGGGTCGGCGGCGGCAACCCGCTCAACCTGACCCAGGACTCGCCGGACGACGACACCCAGCCGGCCTTCTCGCCCGACGGGCAGCAGATCGCCTTCCGCTCGGAGCGGGAGGGGGGCGGCCTGTTCGTGATGGGCGCCACGGGGGAGTCCGTGCGCCGCCTGACGGAGATCGGCTACAACCCCGCCTGGTCGCCCGACGGCGGTGAGATCGCTTTCGCCACGGAGGGGGTCGAAGGTCCCCTGACGCGCAGGCAGGCGAGCCAGCTCTGGACGGTGAACGCGGCGAGCGGCGTCAAGCGGCTGGTCGCCCGGCAGGACGCCGTGCAGCCGAGCTGGTCGCCCCACGGCCAGCGCATCGCCTTCTGGGGCCTGCCCAGCGGCAGCTCCCAGCGCATCCTCTGGACCGTCCCGGCGGGCGGCGGCGAGCCCCTGCAGGTGGCGCGCGACGAGCACGTCAACTGGAACCCCGTCTGGTCGCCCGACGGCAAGGACCTCTACTTCGTCTCCGACCGCAGCGGCAGCATGAACGTCTGGCGGGTGCCGGTCGACGAGCCGTCGGGCCGCACGCTGGGCGAGCCCCGGCCGGTCACCAGCTCGTCGCAGTCGCTGGGCCTGCTCTCGCTCTCCCGGGACGGGCGGCAGATCGTCTACGCGTCGGACGAGGGCAAATCGAACCTGGAGCGGCGGGCGCTCGATCCGGCCGCCTCCCGGGTGGCGAGCGAGGCGTTTTTCGTCACCCAGGGCTCGCGGACGGTCCGCTCGGCGGCGGTGTCGCCGGACGGGCAGTGGATCGCCTTCGACAGTTCCTTCCCCCAGGAGGACCTGTTCGTGGTGCGCGCCGACGGCACGGGCCTGCGCCAGTTGACCGACGACCCCGCCAAGGACCGCCTGCCGCGCTGGTTCCCCGACGGCTCGCGGCTCCTCTTCTACTCCGACCGCGGCGGCAACTACGGCGCCTGGACGATCCGGGCGGACGGCAGCGCCCTGCAGCTCCTGCCCCACGGCACCTCCGACGCTCTCTACAGCCCCATCATCTCGCCCGACGGGCTGCGGATCGTGGCGAGCCTCGGCTTCCACGGCACGGCGCTGATCGACGTCGGCCAGCCCGCGGGGCCGCGCATCCGCGAGCTCCCCCGGCCCGGCGGCGGCGGGGAGGTCTTCTCGGCCACCTCCTGGTCGCCGGACGGCGCCTTCCTCGCCGGCACGCTCGACCGCAACGGCTCGGCGGTGCCGGGCGTCATGATCTACTCCTTCGCCTCGGGCCGGTACGAGCGGCTGACGGACGCCGGCTTCATCCCCTCCTGGCTCCATGACAGCCGGACGCTCCTCTACCTCCAGGAGGGGCGGATCTTCCTCTACGACCTGCGGTCGAAGGCCCCCCGGCTCCTTCTGGAGCCGCCCGCGAACTCCGTCTTCACCTCGGCCACCGTGGGGCCGGACGACCGCACGCTCTACGCCGTGCGCGCGACCGACGAGGGGGACGTCTGGATGCTGACCCTGGCGGGGGAGGATGGCGATCCGTAGCACCTCCCCGAAGTCAGAGGTTCCCTTCTGGTAAACTCCGGTAAACGATTCAAGCGCTTTTTCGCCGGCCTCACGGCTGGCGACGTACCGGGGTCCGCCCCAGGAGGGATGTTATGAGCTTCAAGTCCAGGGATCTGATGATCGACGTCCTGCCCACCGCACAACCCTTCGCCCAGCCTGGCTTCGTCCTGTGCGGGCAGATCACCGCCGGCGGCGGCGGCAACGACGAGGATGCCGGTCTCGACTGCGGTCAGGCCACCGCCCCCGAGCCCAAGACCCTGACCGGCGCCGAGGCCGGCCTGGCTCTCCTGCGGCACCAGCTCCACGAGTCGCTGTCGGCCGCAGCGCGGGTCTAGGCTCGCCGTTGTTCGCCGTTCCGCGCTTCACCCCCTGGAAGCTCGCCGGACTGCTGGCGGGCTTCCTCGCTTTCGCCCTGCTCGCCGGGCTCGACACGCCTTTGAAGCACAGCGCGGAATGGGGGCCGCGGCCTGCCTTCGCCGCCGCCGGAGCGGCCCTGATGGCGATCTGGTGGCTCACCGAAGCGCTGCCCATCTACCTCACGGCCTGCGTGCCGCTGGTGCTCTTTCCCGTCCTGGGAGTCTTCGGCCCCGGGCTGGGAGCCAACGTCCGCCAGAGCGTTCTGCCCTACCTCGATCCCTACATCTTCCTGTTCGCGGGCGGCATGGGGATCGCGGCCGCCATGCAGCAGTGGAACCTCCACCGCCGCATCGCCCTGGGGATCATGGACCGCGTCGGCACCGATCCGCGCCGCCTGCTGGCCGGCTTCCTGGTCGCCACGGCCTTCATCTCACTGTGGATCTCGAACACGGCCACGGCGGCCATGATGATGCCCATCGGCATCGCCGTCATCGCCCAGATCGAGGACCACCTCGGGGGGCGGCGGCTCGCCCGCTACGGCATGGCGATCATGCTCTCGATCGCCTACGGCGCCAACGTCGGCGGCATCGGCACCAAGATCGGCACCGCCCCCAACGCCCAATTCTCCGGCTTCATGGAGCGGCTGGACGTCTCGATCTCCTTCCTGCAGTTCATGGCCGTGGGGCTGCCCTTCGTGCTCATGTTCCTGCCCGTCGTCTGGTGGATGCTCTGGCGGATCGGCCGCGGGGATGGCCTGACGGGCGAGATCGGCGCCGACGTGGTGGCCGGCGAGCTGGTGAAGCTGGGGCCCGTCCGCCGGCCCGAGCGGATCGTGCTCGGGGTGTTCCTGGCCACGGCCGCCCTGTGGATCGGGGGCAAGTGGCTGACCTCGGTGCTGGCACCTCGTATCGCTCTCTTCGAGCTGACCTCGGCGCATTTCGAAGGCGGCGTCGCCATGCTGGCGGCCCTCCTCCTCATCCTCTGGCGGACGCAGGGACGTCAGGTCCTCGGTTTCCGCGCCCTGTCCCGGGTGCCCTGGGAGACCTTGCTCCTCCTGGGCGGCGGCTTCGCCATGGCGGCGGCCATCCAGAAGAGCGGCCTGTCCAACTTCATGAGCGCCCAGCTCGCGGTGGTGCAGGGCCTGGCGCCCTTCCAGCAGGTGCTGCTGGCGAGCGCCGCGACCGTGGCCCTGTCGGCCGTCGCCTCGAACACGGCCACCATCGCCGTGATGCTCGTCGTCCTCAAGGACGCCGTGGCTCCCGAGGTGATGACGACCACCCTCTTCGCCGCCACCATCGCCAGCTCCTGCGACTTCGCCCTCCCCGCCGGCACGCCGCCCAACGCCATCGTCTTCGGCAGCGGCTACGTCACCATCCCGCGGATGGCGCGGACGGGCGTGGTGCTCGACCTGATGGCGGCGATCCTGGCGGCGGTGTGGTGCTGGGTGATCGTGCGTTGGGTGCTGTAACCCTTCAATCTTCGTCTGACCTTCAATCTCCAATCATCGCGTCGGCCTCGATCTCCACCAGCATTTCGGGATCGATCAGCCGGCTGATCTCCACCATGGTGGCGGCGGGGCGGATGTCGCGGAAGAATTCGCCGTGTGCGCGGCCGATCTCCTGCCAGCGGCTGATGTCGGTCGTGAAGACGCGGGTGCGCACGACGTCGGCGAGCCGCGCTCCGGCCCGGCCCAGGGCGGCCTCGATGTTCTTCAGGGTCTGCACCGTCTGGGCATAGGGGTCTCCCGCGCCCACCAGGTTGCCCTCCGCGTCCAGGGCCGTGGTGCCGGCCACGTGAACGTAGGGTCCCACCCGCACGGCCCGCGAGTAGCCGACGATCGGCTCCCAGGGGGCGCCGCTCGATATGTTCTGCCGAGAGCTCATCCGCTTCTCCTTTCTGATTTCTCCAGAATCATAAATCTGGCACATCTCTCGCAAGAGTCAAATTCCGGACGCGGTGGCCTTCACAAGGTCCGGTGCTTCTTCCAACAGCTTGGAGCAGGGCACGCCGCAGTAACAAACTACGGAAAGAGAGGTCACGATGGCGAAGCGTACTGATGTCGGCGGTGGTCGAAGCACGGCCACTCCTCCCATGCAAAACACCCCTGATCTGCCGACCGCCAACACTGGAACCACCGGAGGGTTCTCCGGAGTTTCCGGTACGGCCGGCGCCACGGAAAACCTTTACGGCACCACTGGCACCACTGGCGGCGCTTCTTTCGGCGGCTCGGATCTGAACCGCCCCGGCACCGGTCTGGGTAACCAGACAGGTGATCAGATGGGCCGGCAGAGCCAGGGCCAGCAGCAGGACCAGGGCACGGTTCAGCAGGCGAAAGATCAGGCGAAGGGCCTCGCCGGCGAGGCCAAGGAACAGACGGTGAAGATGGCCGAGCAGGCCCGCGATCACGTGCAGGAGCTCGTCGGACGGCAGAAGGATCAGGCGGCGGACCGCCTGGGCGGTCTGGCCGGAGCTCTGCGCGAGGCCGCGCACAAGCTGCAGGAGGGAGAGCAGGGCGGCAATTTCGGGCGCTACGCGGACCGTGCCGCCGAGCAGGTGGAGCGGTTCTCCGGCTACCTGCGCGACAACGACCTGCGCGGATTCGTGAACGACACCGAGACGTTCGCGCGGCGGCGCCCCGACCTCTTCCTGGGCGGCACGTTCTTCGCGGGCCTGATGCTGGCGCGGTTCCTCAAGAGCTCGGCGTCCAATCGGTCCGACCGCGGGCCCTACTCCTCGGGCTATCGGGCTTCCACGCCCCAGAGCCGTTCGTCTTACACGCCCGAGCGCCGCAACCCCGACCAGGGCACCTACACCGGTGCCGGCGCCGGAACCCCTTCTTACAACGCACCTCTGGGAGTTTGAGCTATGGCAGTAAAAGATGAACGTCCCCAGAGGGACGAGCGTTCCATCGGCCAGTTGCTGAAGGAGCTCACGAGCGAGACCAGCACTCTCCTCAAGCAGGAGGTGGACCTCGCGAAGACCGAGATGTCCGAGAAGGCGTCGCGGGTGGGAGCCAACCTCGGCGAGGTGGCCGTCGGCGGCGCGGTCGCCTTCCTGGGAGCCATCGCCCTGCTGCTGGCGGTGATCTACGGGCTGGCGGCCATCCTCAACAACTTCGTGTCGCCGGAGACGGCCTCCTGGCTGTCGCCGCTGATCGTCGGCGGGATCCTCGCCGCCGTCGGCTACTCCCTGATCAAGAAGGCGCTCGAAACCCTCAAGCGTGAAAGCCTAGCCCCCGAGAAAACCACCCAAAGCTTGCAGGAGAACAAAGAATGGCTCAAACAGAAGATTTCCTGACCAACGACACCGACGACCTGGGCGCGGGCAGCGGGCGGAGCTCGCGGCAGATCCGCTCCGATATCGACCGCACCCGGGCTGACCTGGACGAGACCTTCGCGGCTCTCGACTCGAAGCTGACCCCCACGCAGATCGGCCTGGAGGTCTGGAACCTGTTCAAGGGCGGCTCGTCCGCCGGCATGGGCAAGCTCTGGCGGGTCGCCCGCCAGCACCCGATGCCCGCGGCCGTGATCGGCCTCGGCCTCGGCTGGCTGCTGGTCGAGAGCTCGAAGGGCGACGAGGCCCACACGGGCTACGACGGCAGGTATCAGAAGTACCGCAGCGACTACCGCGGCGGCAGCGGAGACTACGGCTACGGCCGGAGCTCCTACGGCACCGCGGATTATGAGTGGGAGAGCGAGCAGTCCAGCGGCCGCCTCTCCGCCGCCAAGGACAAGGCGAGGGATCTCGCGGGCAGCGCCAAGGACGCCGTTTCCGGCGTCGGGGACCATGTCGGCGAAGCGGCCGATTGGACCAAGGAGCATGCCCTCGACCTCGGCCACCGGGCCAAGGACCAGGCCTCCGCTCTGAAGGGCCGGGCGAAGTACCAGGCCCGCCGGGCCAAGACCGGCTTCTGGCAGACCTTGGAGGAGAGCCCCCTCCTGGTGGGTGCCGCGACGCTCGCCGTCGGCGTCATCGCCGGGCTCGCCATCCCCTCGACCGAGAAGGAAGACGAGCTGATGGGCGAGACCCGCGACCATCTGTTCGAAGAGGTCCGGGAGGCGGGGGAGCAGGTCCTCGAGAAGGGCAAGCACGTGGCCGAGGCCGTGGCCGACAAGGTCAAGGAAGAGGCGAAGAACCAGGGCCTCACCCCCGAAGGCGTGGTCGAGAAGGTGAGGACCGTCGCCAAGGAAGCCACGAACGTCGCCAAGGAGGAGGCCAAGAACCTCGCGCCCGAGGCGTTGAAGAATCAGGGCCAGCAGGGTGGTCAGCAGCAGCCCCAGCAGCAGGGTCAGCAGGCCCAGCCGACGCCGGGGGGTTCCCAGAGCCCGGCCAACGCCGAGGTCCGCGAGCCCGAGCTGGCCAACCGGAGGTAGTGCGATGGGAGGGGCGCAGCCCGCTGCGCCCCTGCACCGTCCTTCTCGGGCCTGACCGCGATCTCCTAACCGCGATATGCTGCTGATCGCGTCATGACGACCCCGCCCATCGTCGAGCCCGGTCCCGGGCAGGAGTCCGTCTGGGACTACCCTCGCCCGCCGGAGCTGCAAGACTCGTCCAAGCTCGTCCAGGTCCATTTCAACGGCGTGATGATCGCCGAGACCCGCCGCGCCAAGCGGGTCCTGGAGACGAGCCATCCGCCCGTCTACTACATCCCGCCCGGGGACGTCAGGATGGAATTCCTGAAGGAGAACCCGCGGGCCACGTGGTGCGAGTGGAAGGGCCTCGCCCGCTACTACGACCTCGAGGTGAACGGCAAGCAGGCCCCGCTCGCCGCCTGGTACTACCCACTGCCGACCCGGATCTACGAGCCGATGATGGGCTACGTCGCCTTCTATCCTCAGGCCATGGAGGCCTGCTTCGTGGATGGCGAGCGGGTCCAGGCGCAGGAGGGTGACTTCTACGGCGGCTGGATCACCCGCGAGATCGTGGGGCCGTTCAAGGGCGAGCCGGGCACGGCCGGCTGGTAGCACTGCTCAAAGCAGATGAAAGTCGGGGTTCGGCTCCCCCTCGGCAAAGCGGGAGGGCCGGAGGGCATGGACATCCAGCGTCCGGGCCTCGCCGTCGAGGATCATCTCCGCCAGGAGCTGCCCGAGAGCAGGGGCGTGCATCACCCCATGGCCCGAGGAGCCGTTGATCAGCCAGAAGTTCTCCAGCTTCTGCGCCCGGCCGAGGATCGCGTGCTTGTCCGGCGACATCTCGTAGAGGCCCGACCAGCAGGCCGCGCGGTCCACGGGCACGCCGGCCAGACAGGGCACCCGGGCGTGCGCCCGCGCCAGGAGGCCTGCGAGCCAGGTTTCGTCGAAGCCGGTATCGAAGGAGGTTCCGGCGGGGTCGTCCTGCGGCCAGAGGAGGAGAACGCGCCCATCTCGCACCCGCAGGTGGAAGCCGTCCTCGAGGAAGATCGTCATCGGCATGTCCTCGGGGAGGACAGAGGTGGGCACGGTCGGCGCGATCTGGCGGCGTAGCGGGGAGACCGGCACGTCGGTCCCGGCCAGCCGTGCCAGCACGCCCGCCCAGGCGCCGGCCGCGTTGACGACGTGCCTCGCCTCGATCGGACCGGCGGAGGTCTCCAGGCTCCGAACCCGGCCCGGCAGGCGCTTTTCGACGAAGAATCCCGTCACCTCGGCCCCCTGCTCGAAGCGGACTCCCAGCCTGCGGGCGGCCTCGGCGTAGCCGTTCAGGATGTCCATGGGACGGATGAAACCGTCGATCGGACAGAACGAGCCGCCGGGGATGCCCTCGATCTCTACCGCCGGGTTGAGCCGCCGCACGTCCTCCGGACCGACCTCCTCGACGGGCACGCCCTCCGCCCGCTGCGTGGGCCGGACGGAACGCAGGGCTTCGAGCTGCTCCTCGTCCTTCGCCAGGAAGAGATAGCCGCGGGGCCGGTACCCGGAATCCGCGCCGATCTCCTCAGGAAAACGGAGCAGCTTCTCCCGCGAGAGGAGCGACAGGCGGATGTTGACCGGCGTCGAGAATTGGGTCCGGAAGCCGCCCGTCGCCTTGCCCGTGCTGCCCAGCCCCAGGGCGGGGGCACGGTCGATGACCACCACGTCGCGGCAGCCCCGGGAAGCGAGGTGCCAGGCGACGCTGGCGCCCATCACCCCGGCGCCGACGATGGCGACCTCGAACGTTGGCATTGCCCCCTTGACGTTGGCGCGCGATCGCGATATTTTGTTGTCCATGTCCGGAACCCGATCAGCGGCTCTTAGAGTCTATGAAACGCAGGAAGAGGATAATCCCATGGCGGCGCCAAAACCACTCAAGCTCAGCGGAGCGGAGCGCATCCTCCAGTCCCCGCATGTCCGGAAGCCTACTCGCGACTTTGCGTCGCTCGGCCTGCCGCCGCATATACCGGTCAAGATGTCGCTCACCGAGGCCCTGATGCTGGACCGCGGCGAGGGCCGGCTTGAACGGTAGCATTCTGTACCTGGATTCCTCCGCCCTGGTCAAGCTCATCCTACCCGAGGAGGAGACTCTGGCTTTGTTCCGTCTCCTCCTCTCCTGGCCTTACCGGATCGCCAGCCAGATCGGATTCGTGGAGGTCTACCGGGCGGTCCGGCGTGCTTCCCTGGATCATGCTGTCCTGCGGCGCGCCGAGGAGGTCATGGCGACCATCCATTTCATGGAGCTTGGCATGGACGCCCTTGGAGAGGCCGTCTGTCTCGAGCCCCTGCTCCTGCGCTCGCTCGACGCCATCCACGTCGCGTCCGCCCTGACACTGAAGTATGAGCTCGGGGCTTTCGTGACCTACGACCGAGTCATGGCGGATGCGGCGCGGCGCCTCGATCTGAAGGTCCTGTCGCCTGCCTGAAGTCTCAGCCGAGCCCCTTCGCCAGCCGGATCCCCGTGAACTGGAACCGGATGTCCCCTGCCCAGAAGTTGCGGTAGCTCGCCCGAATGTGGTTCCCCGGCGTGGCGCATGAGCCGCCGCGCAGGATGCGCACGTTGTCCATGAACTTGCCGTTGTACTCCATCAGGGCGCCGGCGAACGGCGCGTAGCCGGGGTAGGGCTCGTAGTGGCTCGACGTCCACTCCCAGAGATCGCCGCCCATCTGGAGGAGGGCTGAGTCTCCTGAACCGTTCGAGTGCGCGGGCCGGGGGTGGAGGGCGCCGGTGTCGAGGAAATTCGAGCCGCCGCCGGGGAAGCCCGAGACCCGGGCCGCCTGCTCCCACTCCCGCTCGGTGGGAAGGCGCGCGCCCCGCCAGCGGGCGAAGGCGTCCGCCTCGTAGAAGCTGACGTGTGAGACGGGCTCGTCCGGCTCCACGCCGCGATCCCCGGAGAGGGTCCAGACCCGCCAGCCCGCGCCGTCCTCCTCCCAGTACAGCGGGGCCGTCCAGCCCTGGTCCTGGACCCTGGCCCAGCCGTTCGAGAGCCAGAGGAGGGGATTGCGGTAGCCGCCATCCGCCATGAACTCGAGGTACTCGGCGTTGGTGACCAGCCGGCTCGACAGCGCGAAGGCTTCGAGCCAGCCCTTGTGCACCGGCATCTCGTTGTCCCAGCACCAGCCGCCCTCGACGTTGCCGAAGTCGTGGAGCCCGCCTTCGAAGGAGACCCAGCGCGCGCCGGCGCCGGCAGCCCCGGCGCTCGCCGCCGCCGGGGAGGGGCGGTAGGGCTCGCGCAGCCCGGGGACGTTGCTGCCGAGGATGTGCTTGATCTCCGTGACCAGCAGCTCCTGGTGCTGCTGCTCGTGCTGGATGCCGGTGAAGACGAGGAAGCGGACGCGTTCGAGGTCCGCTTCGGGAACGGTGCGGATCAGCTCCTCGACCCGCCCGTCCACCGACTCGCGGAAGCGGTAGACCTCCTCGTTGCCGGGCCGGGTCACCAGCCCCCGGTGGTCGCGCCGGATGCGCGGCCCGAGCGATTCGTAGTATGAGTTCATGACGTACTCGAGGCGAGCGTCGTCCTCCGAGTACAGGCCGAACGGCTCGAGGATGTTCTTGGCGAAGAACCAGGTGGTGTGGCCGAGGTTCCACCACGGCGGGCTGACGTCGGGCATCGACTGGATCCGGTAGTCCTCCGGCCGCAGCGGGCGGCACAGCTCGACGCTCAGATTGCGGGTTTGGCGGTAACGGTCCAGCAGCTCGTTTCTGTTCACTGTGCTCCCCTCCCCGAAAACATTGTATACCGCTCCCCTTGCGCCTTTGTCCGGCGGAGACCTGCTCTAGAATGGCTTGGCAAGCCACGAGAGGAGAGGAACCATGCCGAGGGCCATCTGGAACGGGAAGGTGATCGCCGAGACGGACGAGCACGAGATCGTCGAGGGCAACGTCTACTTCCCGCGCGCAGCCGTGAACCCCGAGTACCTGCAGCCGAGCGAGACCCACACCGTCTGCGGCTGGAAGGGGACGGCGAGCTACTACACGCTGCTCGTCGACGGCCAGGAGAACAGGGACGCCGCCTGGTACTACCCGGACCCGAAGTCCGCCGCCGCCAACATCAAGGATCACATCGCCTTCTGGCACGGCGTGACGGTGGAGCGGTAGGGCTCGATGTCTCTCCTCGACACTCCCATTACCCGTCAGCTCGGCATCGAGGTGCCGCTGATCTGCGGCGCCATGTACCCCTGCAGCAACCCCGAGCTGGTGGCCGCCGCCTCCGAGGCCGGCGGCATCGGGGTCATCCAGCCGCTCTCGATGGTCTACGTCCACGGCCACGAGTTCGCCGAGGGGCTGAAGCTCATCCGGAGCTTGACTGCCAAGCCGCTGGGGATGAACGTCATCGTCGAGCGCTCCTCCAAAGTCTATGAGGAGCGGATGCGGCGCTTCGTGGATCAGGCGATCGAGGCGGGGATCCGCTTCTTCGTCACCTCGCTCGGCAATCCACGCTGGGTGGTGGAGAAGGCCCACGCGGCCGGCGGCTTCGTCTACCACGACGTGACCGAGCGGAAATGGGCGATGAAGGGCCTCGAGGCGGGGGTGGACGGTCTGATCGCCGTCAACAACCGCGCCGGCGGCCATGCGGGCCCGCGGAGCTCCGAGGCTCTGATCACGGAGCTCGGCGACCTGGGCGTTCCCGTGGTCTGCGCCGGCGGCATCGGCGACGAGGAGGACTTCGTCCGCGCCCTGCGGATGGGCTACGCCGCCGTCCAGATGGGCACCCGCTTCATCGCCACCACCGAATGCACCGCCCACGAGGACTACAAGCGGGCCATCGTCCAGGCGGACGAGGACGACATCGTGCTGACCGAGCGCATCACGGGCGTCCCCGTGGCGGTGATCCGCACCCCCTACATCGAGAAGGTAGGGACCAAGGCCGGCCCCGTCGCCCGCTGGATGCTGCGCGGGCGCAAGACCAAGCACTGGATGCGGATGATCTACTCCCTCCAGTCCGTCTGGAAGCTGAAGCGCTCCTCCTCGCGCGCCTTCTCCTACCGGGACTTCCTGCAGGCGGGAAAGAGCGTCGTGGGAGTGGAGAAGGTCGAGCCCGCGGGGGAGATCGTGCGGAGGTTCAGGGCGGCGGCGGAGAGGTCGGATCAGGGATCGTCGCGGCCGGCCCAGAGGATCGGAACGTCGTAGGCGGTCAGGACCCTGTCCGCGGTCATGAGTTGTAGGGACTCCGCCTGTGCTTGTGCGACAAGGATCCGATCGAAAGGGTCCCGGTGATATGAAGGGAGACCTTCGATCCGTAGCACGTGTTCCTGCCGGATGGGAAGCGATTCATGTCCGAGGATGGTAAGCCGGTCTGGAATGTATTCCGATGGAGGCTGTGGCAACTTCAGCTTGCTCAAGCCAAACTTGATGACGATTTCCCAGGTACTGGCGGCCGAGAAAAAAATCTCGTTCTCGTTATCTATCAAAATTTTTCGCGCTTCTTCGTTCAGACGCTCTGGTGTGAGAAGAAACCAGAGCCAACAGTGCGTGTCGAGGAGCAGCCTCACGACCGCCCTTCGAATAGCTCCAGGAGATCCTCGGGCAACGGTGCATCGAAATCCTCAGCGATCCACCCCTTCCCGGCGTCCAGACCGATTGGACGAAGATGACGTTTTACCTGCCGTTCCGGACCAGCGAGGATGATGACTTCCGCGGGGCCCGTGGGAAGATCTTCGGGCAACGCGATCTCGACGCGCCTGCTTTCGGGGATTACGATGTCCATCTTGACCGCCGCTTTCATAGGTATGCCTCCGGAATCCTAGTCTAGCCCAGGTCTCCCGGCCATGCTCGCCCTTGTCACCTTTGCCGCCCTGCTTGCCGCCGCCCAGGCGCCCGCTGCCGACCTGTTCGTGGACCGCGCTGCCGGGTGGGGGCTCAACTTCACCTACAGGACGGGGCAGAGCGGCGAGTACTACTTTCCCGAGATCATGGGCGGCGGCGCCGCTCTCTTCGACTATGACGGCGACGGCGACCTCGACCTCTTCGTGGTCCAGGGGCATTCGCTCAAGGCGGGCTCTGCCGATCCCGGGCCCGCGGGCTGGGGGCGGCTGTTCCGCAACGACCTGATCACTCCCAAGGAGCGCAGCCCAACGCCCCGCTTCGTCGACGTGACGGAGGCGAGCGGCATCCGGGCCACGGGCTACGGGATGGGAGCCGCCACCGGGGATTTCGACGACGACGGCCGGCCGGACCTCTACCTGGCCAACTTCGGCCCGAATCAGCTCTGGCGGAACAAGGGCGACGGCACGTTCGCCGACGTCACGGCCGCCGCCGGCGCGGACGATCCCCGATGGAGCGCCGGCGCCGCCTTCACCGATCTCGACCGCGACGGCCGGCTCGACCTCCACGTGGTCAATTACGTGGACTACAGCGTGGCGAGCAACGTCCGCTGCTATGCCCCCAGCAGCCGGCGCGACTACTGCGGCCCTTCGACCTTCCCGCCTCTGCCGGACCGCCTGCTGCGCAACCGTGGGAACGGCACGTTCGAGGATGTCTCCCTGCGCTCAGGGATCGGCCGCAAGCCCGGACCCGGCCTCGGAGTGGTGGCGGACGATCTGGACGGCGACGGCTGGCAGGACCTCTTCGTGGCCAACGACGGCGCGGCCAGCTTCCTCTGGCTCAATCAGCGAGACTTCACCTTCCGGGAGGACGGGCTCCTGGCGGGAGTCGCCCTGAACGCCGCCGGCCGTCCCGAGGCTGGTATGGGGGTCGCCGTGGGCGATGGAGATGGCGACGGCGACGACGACCTCCTCATCACCCACCTCACAGGGGAGACGAACACCTTCTACGTGAACCTCGGCGGGGGCCTGTTCGAGGACGCCTCGGCGCGCTCGGGTCTGGGCGCGCCGAGCCTGCCGTACACGGGCTTCGGCACCTCCTGGATCGACGTGGACAATGACGGCCTCCTGGACCTCGCGGCTTTCAACGGAGCCGTTAATTTGGCGGGAACCAACCTGGCCGGCGCCAAGGGCTCTGGCGAGGGGCTCGCCCCTTACGCTCAGCCGGACCAGCTTTTCCGGAATCTCGGAGGTGGCAAGTTCTCGGAGATCGCCACGGCGGCCGGAGCGAGCTTCCGGACTCCCAGAGTCTCGCGGGGAGCCGCGTTCGGCGACATCGACAACGACGGCGACACGGACGTCCTGGTGGTGGACGCCGACTCGCCCGTCCGCCTGCTGATCAACGAGACGGGCAGCCGCAATCCCTGGCTCGGCCTTCGCCTGATGGGCAAGCGCGATCTGCTGGGAGCTCGCGTCGAGGTTCTCCGTAAAGGCGCTCCTTCGCTCTGGCGGCGGGCCGCCACGGACGGCAGCTACGCTTCGGCGAGCGATCCGCGGGTGCTGGTGGGGCTCGGCGGCAACTTCGAGGTGACGGGCGTGCGGGTGGTCTGGCCGGACGGCCTCGCGGAATCTTTCCCGCCACCCGCTTTGCGGACCTACACGATCCTCGTCCGCGGCACGGGTAAAGTGTCGAAATGACCGTGACGGGACTGGTGCTTGCGTTGGCTCTCGTAACGGCCGCCGTACCGGTCCGTTCGCCCGATCTCGCAGGTCTCGAGAGTGCGGTGGCGGCTCAGATCTCGGAGATGCAGCGCCTGGCCGGCGATCAGCCCGCCGCCGGCGCGTATGGCGACCTCGGGCAGGTCTACCTTGCCTACGGCTTCAACGACGCGGCGGCGGACTGCTTTCGCAACGCCGCGGTCCTGGAGAAGAAGGACGCCCGCTGGCCCTATCTACTGGGAGCGGCGGACCAGGCCGCCGGCCGGCTCGACGAGGCGGCGGCGGCTTTCACCCAGGCTCTGGGCCTCGCGCCGGACGCCGCGGCCGGCTACGTCCACCTGGGAGAGATCCGGCTGCTCCAGGGCCGTCCCGAGGAGGCGGAGATCCTGCTGAAGAAGGCCCTTGCCATCCCTGCGACGGCCGCCTCGGCGCGCTCCCTCCTTGGCCAAGCGGCCCTCGCCCGCCGCGATTTCAAGACCGCCGTGGAGCATCTCGAAGCCGCTCTGGCCGCCGTGCCGGAGGCGAACCGGCTCCACTATCCCCTGGCCCTGGCCTACCGCGGCCTGGGCGACCGCGCCAGGGCCGAGGAGCACCTGGCGCGGTCGGGACAGGTGGGGCTGAGGCCGCCCGACCCCTGGCTCGATGCCGTGACGGCGCTCCGGGTAGGGGAGCGCGTCGCCCTGATGCGGGGCCGGGTGGCCGCCCAGGCGGGGCGGTACCAGGACGCGGCCCGGGAGTTCCGGCAGGCCCTCGCGGCCCGGCCGGAGAGCGTCGAGGCGCGGGTCAACCTCGGCTCGGTGCTCGCCTCCGCCGGCGACCGGACCGGCGCCGCCGATCAGCTCCGGGAGGCCCTGCGTCTCGATCCTGGGAACGCCACCGCTCACTTCAACCTCGCCTCCCTGCTGGCGGACGGCGGGCCGGCGGCGGAGGCCGTCGGCCATCTCCGGTCCGCCCTGGCGTCGCGCCCGGACGATGCCGAAGCACGGCGGCTCCTGGCACGCCTGCTGCGCGACGGCGGCCGGTCCGCGGAGGCGCTGGGGGAGTATGCCCGCGCCGTCGAGCTCGCGCCGGGGGACGAGGCGGCGCGCCTGGGCGAAGCCGAGACGCTGGTGCGCCTGGAGCGCTATCGCGAGGCACGGCGGCGGCTGGAAGAGGGGCTGAAGCTGATGCCGCAAAGCGGCCTGCTGAGCCACGCCCTCGCCCGCCTGCTCGCCGCCTGCCCGGACCACGCCGTGCGCGACGGCTCCCGGGCCCTGGAGCTGGCCCTCGCCGTGTGGAACGCCCGGCCGGCGGCGGCCCACGCCGAAACGGTGGCCTTGGCCCTGGCCGAGCTGGACCGCTGCTCCGAGGCCGCCCAGTGGCAGCGCAGGGCCATCGAGGAGGCACGCGGACAGGGATTGGAGGCGCAGGCCGGTTCTCTCTCCCGCCCTCTCGCCGCGTACGAGAAGGGCTCTCCCTGCCGGCCGTAAGGGATTCGCCCACCGCCTGGTTCCGCATGGGCGTGCGGGTATTCAAAAGAATCAAACCAAATTAACGAAATTCTATGAAAGATCTAAAATACATTTCATGACAGGTTCAATGTTGACTTTGTTAAAAATTCTATCTAGAATCTTCAAAGCTCGAGCAGACAAGGCTCACACGGTGAGCCGGGATCCCAGCTAGATCCACGATTCAAATAAGGAGACGTTCGATGTTGAAGTATCGGCTTTTTGGGGCTGCGTTCATTCTTCTGAGCTTCCTCGCTCTGGGCAGCAAGGCGGACGCCGCCAAGTCTTGTCCGACGAAGCACTACAACGGAGTGTGCATCCAGGTGATCACGTACGCCATCAATCCCCAGACCGGCGAGTGCTGTGTCTACCCGAACCCATGCGTGGTGCCGGACGGCTGGGCCTCGTCCCAGTCCGGCTGCCCGGTTTAAACCTTGATTCAGGCCGGCGGCGAGCACCGAGGCTCGCCGCCGGCTCTTCTCTCCTCCCGAGGCTCTGTCTCACCCTTCCTTTGGCAAGCACCCTGCTGGGGCGGAACGTGAATTTCACCACTCAGCAGCTCTTCCGCACCGACGGAGTGACCCCGGTGGCGGTCTCGATCGATCCGTTCTTCTTCAAGATCGTCGAGCCGTAGTCCCGTTTTCCCATGTCCTGTCCCACCCCGGCAGGTGCCGCCTGCCGGGCGGCTCAGTGCCCGGTTGGCCCTGGTCTGGCGCGGACCTGCCCCGCGGGTCAGCCCTTTTGCCCTGAAGGGCGGGGTACCTGCCCCTTGGGGCCAACCGTCCACGCTCCAGAGCGGGCGGTTCAAACCGTCCGGTTAGGATATAAAGCCGCGAGGAGGGAGGAGAATCCATGAACGTCGAAGCGCGTCTGCGGGAGCTCGGGCTTGAGCTTCCGAGCCTCATCCAACTGCCGCCCGAGGTGCGGGCGCCGTTCTCGTGGGTCCGCCTGTACGGGGATCGGGCCTACGTCTCCGGGCAGGCTCCCTTGAACCCGGATGGCACCCTGGCCGCGCCGTTCGGCCGCGTCGGCGCCGAGCTCTCGCCCGAGCAGGGGTACCAGGCTGCGCGGCTCGCCACCCTCTCCGTCCTGGCCACCCTCAAGCAGGCCCTCGGCGACCTGGACCGGATCGCCGCCTGGCTGATGGTCTCGGGGATGATCAATGTGGCCCCGGGATTCATCCGGACCACCAACGTGATCAACGGCTGCTCGGACCTCCTGCTGGAGATCTTCGGCGCCGAGGTGGGGCAGCACGCGCGGAGTGCGATCGGCATGGCGCAGCTTCCGAACGATTCTCCCGTGATCATCGCCGCGGAGGTCGCGGTCCGCGATTAGGAGGCGAGGGTCTCCCGGAATGCCCCGGGGGGCACACCGACCAGCCGGCGGAAGACCCGCGTGCAATGGCTCTGGTCGGCAAAGCCCGCTTCCAGCGCCAGGTCCACCAGGGACGGCTCGGGATGGGCCAGCCCCTCGCAGACCCGCCAGACCCGCAGTTGCTGCAGGTACTCGCCCGGGGTGTAGCCGCGGAAGCGGCGGAAGGTGCGGGTCAGGTGCCCGGGATGGACCCCGGCTTCGGCGGCCAGCCGGTCGAGGGAAAGGGCCTCGCGGAAGCTCTCGCGCAGGAGGGCCTCGATCCGGCGCAGCCAGGCCGGTTCGTGCCTCTCGCCGGCGCCGGGCCGGCAGAGACTGCTCGCGAGGAGGTCGAAGAGAAGCTCTTCAATCTGGAGATCCGTGCCGGGCTCTTCCCGGCGCAGCTCGCGGTAGAGGTGAGACGTCAGGCGGACCGGCTCTCCCCCGGCGAAGACCTTGAAGTCGAGGATGGGCCGCGATTCCTCCCGCAGGGAATCCAGGAGGGCGTCCCCCACCTCGACGATCAAGAGACGGGTTCCCTGCTCGTCGACCTCGTCGTGATGGTCGGTTCCCGGCGGATGGAAGGCCAGAGACATCGGACCGTGGGGGTACGAGCGCCCGGCGAGGTGCTCGGTGTAGCTGCCGGCCAGCAGCAGGGCGAAGTAGGCGCGCTCGTGACAATGGTGAGGGAATCGGCGCCGCCGGTCGTGGCGGAGCTCGGAGAGCACCGCGTCCCCGCAGTGTCGGCGGCACATGATGGGGGAGTAGAACTGCCCGGCCGCCAGAGCCTCTCCCGATTGTCCCATGGCCTCATTCTACGGCAGCGGGGGACGTTGGTTTCGTTCAAGACCCCGCGCAACTGCCCGGCCTACAGTCGGCCTTGCCGCCCCCGAATGCCTCGGGAGTCAGGCATCCACTGGAGATCCGAGCATGAAAGCCTTTTGCCTGTTCCTCTCGCTGGCCCTGCTCGCCGTGATCGGTCCCTCGACCGCCGCCGAGCTCTCGGCCGTCGCGCTCGACGGGCTCGACCCGCTGACGGTGATCGAGGGCGCGCCCCGCCGCGGCGACGAGCAGCTCGCGAGCGTCCATGGCCGCTTCCGTTACCTTTTCGTCTCGGCGGACAACAAGGCGAAGTTCGATGGCGACCCTGGCCGCTGGGCCATCCAGCTCGACGGGAGCTGCGCCATGATGCCGGGTGCCTTCACCGATGGCTCGATCTACGCGGTGGAGCGCGGCCGGCTCTTCGCCTTCGGCTCGCCGCACTGCAAGGCCGAGTTCCTCAAGGACCCGGACCGGTACATCGCCGCGGCAGCCAAGATGGACAGCGTCGCCATCCTGATCTTCGACGGCGTCCAGATCATCGACTATTCCGGCCCCTACGAGGTCTTCGGACAAGCCGGGTTCCGGGTCTTCACCGTCGCCGCCAGCGCGGAGCCGATCACCACGAACATGGGGATGAAGGTGACGCCGTCCTACACCCTGGACAACGCGCCGGAGGCCAGGGTGGTGGTGGTCCCCGGGGGCGGAGTGGACTCATCGGCAAAAGATCCGCGGATCCTCGGCTGGCTCCGGGAGAGTGCCGCGAAGGCCGAGCACCTGCTGACGGTATGCAACGGCGCCTTCATTCTCGCCGGGACCGGCCTCCTCGACGGCCTGACGGCGACCACCTTCTACGACCTGATCCCGGAGCTGCGCGAGGTGGCTCCCAAGACCCGTGTCGTCTCCGACCAGAGATTCGTGGACAACGGCAAGATCATCACCACGGCCGGACTCTCCTCGGGTATCGACGGCTCGCTCCACGTGGTGGAACGCCTGCGCGGCAAAGGCAAGGCGCAGCAGGTGGCGCTCAACATGGAGTACGACTGGAGACCCGACACGCCCTATGCGCGCGCCGGGCTGGCCGACGCCGAGCTGCGCCGCCTGTTCGGCCGCGGCCTGGGCCTCGAGCTCCCCGATGGCGGGGAATTCAAGGTGCTCAGCACGGAGGGAACCAAGGACCGGTGGGAGGTCAATTGGGAGCTCAAGACGGGGACCGCGCTCCCGGATCTCCAGGCGGCCCTGGTGGCGCACCTCACGAAGGCCGGCGGCTGGACCCCACGCGGGACCTCACCTATCGGGGGCTCACGCCAGGAGTGGCGCTACACCGACGCGGACCGCCAACCCTGGAACGCCACGGTCGACCTCCGGCCGATGGAGGGGAAGAGCGGCGAGTACTCGATGGCGATCCGGGTGGACCGGGCGGGAGGGTAGCCTGGGCTGTACGCATCTTTGCGGTGGCATCGAAGTGGTGTCGGCAGGTTCTCAGGAGGCAACAAATTGTCTCTCTATGCCGCTACACATTCAGGCGGGCCGACGATATAGTCCCCTCCTACGCTGCTCACTTCAAGCCGGACTGCGCTCGAATGGGGGACTCCTATGTCAGCGGATGAAGAGAAGGATCTTGAAAACCAGTTTCAGGACTATATTGATGCTTTTGAGAGTGCAGAGGCACGGCCCCTATCCTTCGTCTTGCCGCAGGCGGGCGTGGCCCTGCCGTCGCCTGATGAGCTGGACGATTCTCAACTCAGCGACAAGTTGTGGGAGGTCATCAACGCGCTTGCCCTGCACGGAGCATTCCTCCACAACACCAATCATTTGAGTGATCGCGAGCTGTATACAGAGTTGTGGACTGAAATACTGCCTGAACCGACTGTCCTGATGCCGGAAAACCTTGCCTTTGGGCATCACATTGACATGGTTGGGAGTGGCAGCGAGGACGATACGAACCTCTACATGAAATATTATGCTGACGAAGAGTGGCGCCGGAAATGGCTGGAAGAGTGGCCGGATGATCGTCTACCCGAGCCTGAGGACCCACCGTACGATCGAGACCGCTTCCTGCCCCAGCGTGAATTCAGGGAAGAGGGCCCGGTCATGTAAGATTCTCTAGATCATCCCCGATATGCACGTTCCCAGATCCGCAGGAGCTCGCGACAGCCGTCCTCGAAGTCTTGGTGGAAGTCGACCCACTGGAGGTCCGGCAGAGTCCAGGACAATCTCTCATGGTCGGCAGGCTGATAATCGAGGACCACGAGACGTCCTTCGTATGCGTCGTTCCTGAGAGCGTAAAACAGCTCGCGTTTCACCCACTTCGAAGCAACGGCGGCTGGAGAGAGGATCAGAAGAAACCAGTCACACCTCGCCAGCGCCTTCCCGATCTCGTCGTGCCACTGCTGGGCTCCAACGATATTCCGCCGGCTGTACCAGTAAGAAATACCATGGGCTTCGAGGACGTCTCCAATCCTCGTCGCGAACTGATGATCTATTGATGAATGAGAAATGAAGACTTCAGTGGGCGCCGGCATGAAGGTCCGGTTCTCTGATCGCCTGCAGAATTCGAGCTAGCCGCTGACCTGCTTCCGCGAGATCGCTTTCGATCTTGATCCAGCGAAGGCGGCGGAGAATCCAGGGAAAGTCCTGTGTCGGTTCCACTTCGACGGGGATCAAACGGCCCTTGAACCTCTCGGAGCCCAAGGCATACTGGATCTCCCCCTGCACCGATTGAGAGCGCGCAGCCTCTGGAGAGATCAGGACGACCATGGCGTTTGAGGCTTCCAGGGCCTTCCCGGTCTCCAGATGCCAATTGTCCCCAGGAAGCAGCTCGACCGCCGGATCGAAAACCTGAAACCCCTGGGTTTCAAGCTGTTGGGAAAGCTGCCTTGCGAGCCCCGCGTCGCTGTGGGCGTGGCTGATAAAGACCTGCATGCCGTTCGTCTTGTCCATCGGTAACAATTTACACCTTGTCGCTTTGAAGTTCAAGGGCGTGGGCTCGCGTTTACCCCACCCAATCCGCCACCGTCATCACGATCAGCACCAGCGACAGCGCGCTGACCGCGACGGCGATCGTCCAGGCCAGGATGTTGTAGATCCGCCCGTTGACGTGGGGGCCCATCAGCTCGGGGTCGTTGACCAGCCGCAGGACGGCGAAGAGCTCCACGGGCAGGAGCAGGCCGTTCAGGACGTAGACGCCCACCAGCACCTTGATCAGCGGCAGGCCTGGGATGAGGGCCACGACGGCGCCGAGCAGGATGAGTCCGGTCAGGATTCCCATGAAGATGGGTGCCTCGGACCAGGAGCGCGAGACGCCCCGTTCGAACCCCAGGGCCTCGCTCAGCATGTAGGTGGTGGCCAGGGGCAGCACCCCCGCAGCCAGCAGCGAGGCCCCCAGCAGGCCCAGGCCGAACAGCCAGCCGGCGTACTCCCCGGCCACCGGCTCCAGGGCCCGCGCGGCATCGGCCGCGGTTTCGACGGCGATGCCGCGGGGGTGGAGGGTCGCCGCCGTGGCGATGATGATGAACGCCGCCACGATGCCGGCCGAGAGGGTGCCCACGATGACGTCGAAGCGGGTGTAGCGGTAGTCCTCCGGCGTGACGCCCTTCTCGACCACGGAGGACTGGACGTAGAGCTGCATGTAGGGGGAGATGGTGGTGCCGATCAGCGCGATGAGCAGGTGGATGTAACCGCGATCGAAGTGCAGGGTGGGGTGGATCGTCCCCCGGAGCACCGCCGTCCAATCCGGTTTGGCCAGGAAGGCCGCGCCGATGTAGGCCAGGAACGCCAGGGTCAGGACGAGGAAGATCCGCTCCACCCAGCCGTAGGAGCCGCGGGTCACCAGCAGCCAGACGAAGACGGCGGCGATCGGCACGGCGGCGTAGCGGCTGACTCCGAACAGCTCGGCCGCGGCGGCGACGCCGATGAACTCGGAGACGATGATGCCGGTGTTGGCGACCAGCAGGGTGAGCAGGATCAGGGCCGTCTGGCGCAGGGTGAAGGTCTCGCGCACCAGGTCCGAGAAGCCCTTGCCGGTGACGGCCCCCATGCGCGCGCTCATCTCCTGCACCACGCCGACGCAGACGGTGACGATCACCATGGCCCAGAGCAGACCGTAGCCGTAGGAGGCCCCGGCCGAGGCGTAGGTGGCGATGCCGCCGGCGTCGTTGCCGGCGCTCGCCGCCAGCAGCCCGGGCCCGAGGGCGAGCAGGTACGGCCAGAGGCGCTTGCGCATCAGGCGAAGGTCCGGCCGCCTCGCCGCTGCCAGACCTCGGGCAGCAGCACGGCCAGGGCGTCATCCACGGTGACGATGCCGAGAAAGCGGCGGCTCTCGCCGAGCACGGGCACGGCGAGCAGGTTGTACTCGGCCAGGGTGCGGGCGGCGCTCTCGGCCCGGTCGTCGGGGCTGACGGTGGGCACGTCCTCGTCCATCACCTCGGTCAGCGGGGTCGCCGGATCGGCCAGGATGAGCGTGCGCAGCCGCACGAGGCCGCGCAGGGTCTGCGGGTCGTCCGGCGCCACGACGTAGACGGCGAGCAGCGGGTCCGGGACCTCTTCGAGGGCGCGGATGGCGGCGAGGGCCGACCCTACCGTGGAGTCGATGGGGACGTGCACGAAGTCGGTGGTCATGATGCGGCCGACGCTGTCCTCGTCGTACTCCAGGTGGACCTGGACGTCCGCGGCCTCCTCCGGCTCCATGCGGGCGAGGAGCTGCTCGGCCACCTCGGAGTCGAGGTCCTCCAGGGCGTCGGCGGCGGCGCCGGGGGTCATCTCTTCCAGGATGTCGGCGGCGCGCTCCTGATCCATGCCCTCGAGCAGGTCGGCCACGCGCTCGTCGCTGACTTCCTCGAGGGTCTCGGCGGCCGTCTCCTCGTCGAGGGCGGCCACGATCTCGGCGCTCTCGCGGTAGGAGAGGGCGTCGACGATGCGGGCGAGGTCCACGGGGTGGAGCTCGGCCAGGCGGTCGTAGGAGACCTTGAGCTGTACGGGGGCGGCGCTCGCCAGGTATTGGACGTCGGTCCAGTCGATGATCTGGCGGCCGACGATACGCGGCGCGAAGGCCCGCGGCCCCAGACGGCGCAGCAGCGCCTGCGGGCTGATGTCCACTCCCACCACTCGGTAGGTCCCCTCGACGGGAGTGAGCTGCACGTCGTTGACCCGGACGATCCGCCGGCCGGTGATGTCGATGAGCTGATGGTCGAGCACGTCCCGCCGCAGCAGGATCTCGCCGGAGCGGCGGGTGAAGCCCTGAAGGTCGACCGTGGAGGAGGAGAGCTGGACGGTGCCGTTGATCCCCTGGAGGTGCCGGCCGGGGACGAAGAAGCGGCGGCGGCCGTCGCGGACCACGAGACCGGTGATGGGCGGATATTTGACAGGCAGATCGCGGTCGTCACCGATGCGGACGATCAGATCTTCGAGCCGGCCGATCGGCTCGCCGCTCTTGCCCTGGACGGGCCGGTCCACGATCGATGTCAGGAAGATCATCGCCCCTCCCGGGCTGCCGGCCCGTGGCGGCCGGCTGGCCGCCACGGGTATCCCGATTCGTCTTTGAGCGCGATCAGTCGTTGAGGACGAACGTCACCATCATGTCCACCCGGTAGGCGACCACCTTCGAGTCCTCCACCTTTACCTGCTGCTCCTTGATCCAGGCGCTCTTGATGTTCTTGACGGTCTTGCTGGCCCGGGCGATACCCTCGTGGATGGCGGCTTCGAAGCTTTCCGGGGACTCAGAGCTGATCTCGATAATTTTGGCGACGGACATGCAGTTTCTCCTTTTCTCCCACTCCTGGCAGGACGGTTCAGAGCCGGTTCGCAATTCTCAGTGAAGCGCCGGGCGGAGACAGGATACATCGCGAGGGAAAGGGCGCGTATACCGGCAACGCGAAACGTCATAAACTTGCGCAGGACCAACAAATAGGAGGGAAGCAAATGACAGCCAAGACCCTGATCATCCCCTTCGCGTTGTTTGGACTCACCTTCGCCCTGGCGTCGACTTCCGAGGGGCAGCGGGATCGGGATCCGGAGACGGATCGCATCGTCCGCGGCCTCACGATCTCTCCGGTCCGGCTCGCCCGGCGCGGTCTCGACCGCGGCCTGGTCGGCCTGGGGAGCTACATCGTCAACGCCCAGGGCGGCTGCAACGACTGCCACACCAACCCGTCCTACGCGCCGGGCGGCGATCCCTTCCAGGGGCAGCCGAAAAGGATCAACGCCGCCCACTACCTCGCCGGCGGCCAGCAGTTCGGTCCCTTCACGTCCCGCAACATCACGCCCGCCGCCAACGGTCTGCCCGCCGGGCTGACCTTCGCGGAGTTCAAGGCCGTGATGCGCACGGGGCATGATCCCGACGACGAGCCGGGAGAGATCCTCCAGGTCATGCCCTGGCCGGTCTACGGGGAGATGACGGACCACGATCTCAGGGCGGTCTACGAGTTCCTGAGAGCCATTCCCCACGCCGAGCCTGGACCGTAGCGGGAAGAGCAGGAGGGCGGTGGAGGATCGCGTGGATCTGATACCTTCACCGCCTCATGCTTTCCGAGCGAGCCCGAGACGAGGCGCCTGAGCCCCCTTCGCCCCAGGCAGTGCTGGAGGTCGCCCAGGCGCTCGCCCGGGAGCTGCAGCCGCAGCGGCGGAGCTGGAGCTCGCTGACTCTCGACTCCTCGCTGGAGCGCGACCTGGGGCTCGACAGCCTGGGCCGGGTCGAGCTGCTGGCGCGGATGGAGCGGGCCTTCGGCGTGCGCCTGCCCGAAGAGGCCCTGGGCTCGGCGGAGACGCCGCGGGACCTTCTGCAAGCCCTGCTCTCGGGGCATCCCGCCGCCGAGGGCGCGGCCTTCGAGACGCTCGAGCCCCTGGAAGCCGCGGAGGCGGCGCCGGACCGCACGCGGACCCTGATCGAGGTGCTGGAGTGGCACGCCCAGCGCCACCCGGACCGGCGGCACATCCTTTATCTGGCCGGCGACGGCGAGCCCGAGGAGCTGACCTACGGCGGTCTGCTGGAGCGCTCCCGCGCCGTCGCGGCCGGGCTGGCCCGCCTGGGCGTGGGACCCGGCCAGGCCGTGGGCCTCATGCTCCCCACGGGGCTCGAATACTTCGCGGCCTTCCTCGGCGCCCAGCTCGCGGGGGGCGTCCCCGTGCCGCTGTACCCGCCGGCCCGCAAGAGCCAGATCGAGGACCACCTGCGCCGGCAGGCCGGCATTCTCAAGACGGCCGGCGCCGAGGTGCTCATCACTTTCCCCGAGGTCCTCAACCTGGCCCGCCTGCTGAGCGCCCAGCTCCCCGGGCTGCGGCGGGTGGTCACGGTGGCCGAATTGTCCACGGGAGACGCGCCCGTGCTCGCCGCTGTGAACACGGTCAACGTCAAGGAGGACGACCTCGCCTTCCTCCAGTTCACCTCCGGCAGCACCGGCAATCCCAAGGGGGTGATGCTCACCCACGCCAACCTGCTGGCCAACCTGCGGGCGATCGGGATCGGGGCGGACATCCGGCAGGACGACGTGGTGGTGAGCTGGCTGCCGCTCTACCACGACATGGGCCTGATCGGCTGCTGGATGGGCAGCCTCTACTTCGCCATGCCGCTCGTCCTGATGTCGCCCCTGACCTTCCTGGCCCGCCCGTCGCGCTGGCTGTGGGCCATCCACCGCCACCGGGCGACCCTGTCGGCGGCCCCCAACTTCGCCTACGAGCTGTGCGTCAACAAGATCCCTCCCGAGGAGGTCGAGGGGCTCGACCTCTCCTCCTGGCGCATGGCGCTCAACGGCGCCGAGCCGGTGAGCCCGGAGGCCATGCGGCGCTTCACGGAGCGCTTCGTGCCCAACGGTTTCCGTCCCGGAGCCCTGGCGCCCGTCTACGGCCTGGCGGAGAGCTCGCTGGCCCTCGCCTTCCCGCCCCTGGACCGGCCGCCGCTGGTGGACGTGGTGGACCGCGAGGCCTTCCAAGGCTCGGGGCGCGCCCTGCCCGTGCCGGAGGGGGAAGCGAACGCCCTGCGCTTCGCGTCCTGCGGCCCGCCCCTGCCGGGCCACGAGATCCGCATCGTTGACGACGCCGGCCGCGAGGTGGGGGAGCGGCAGGAGGGCCGGCTGGAGTTCAAGGGACCGTCGGCCACCGCCGGCTACTTCCGCAATCCCGAGGCCACGGCCAAGCTGGTGCGGGGCGAGTGGCGCGACTCGGGCGACCGGGCCTACATCGCGGGCGGCGAGGTCTACATCACCGGCCGGGTGAAGGACATCATCATCCGCGGCGGGCGCAACCTCTATCCCCACGAGCTGGAGGCCGCCGTGGGCGAGGTGCCGGGCATCCGCAAGGGGTGCGTGGCCGTGTTCGGCAGCCCCGATCCGGCCACGGGCACGGAGCGCCTGGTGGTGATGGCCGAGACCCGCGAGCGGGACGAAGCGGACCTCGAGAGGCTGCGCCAGGCCGTCCAGGACGCCACGGTCGATCTCCTGGGCACGCCCGCCGACGTGGTGGCCCTGGTGGCGCCCAACACGGTGCCGAAGACCTCGAGCGGCAAGATCCGGCGCTCCTCCGCGCGCGAGGTCTACGAGTCGGGGCGGATGGCCCGTGGCGGCGGCGCCCTGGGCTGGCAGCTCGCCCGGCTGGCGCTCTCGGGGCTGCGAGCTCAGGGGGCCCGCCGCGTCCGCTCCCTTGGGGAGCTCCTCTACATGGCCTGGGCCTGCGGGGCCGTGGCCGTGCTCGCGCCGGCCATCTGGCTCGCCGTCGTCCTGCCGCCGGGGCTCGGGCTCCGGCGGCGGGTGGCGCGCGTCTCCGCCCGCGCCCTCTTCGCCGCGATCGGCATCCCCCTGCGCCTCGAAGGCGCGGCCAGCCTGGAGACGGGCGGACCGCGGATCGTGGCGCCCAACCACGCGAGCTACCTGGACGGCATCGTGCTCACGGCGCTGCTGCCGCCGGAGTTCGCCTTCGTGGTCAAGCGGGAGCTGGAGAAGAGCTTCATTTCCCGCATCTTCCTCCGGCGTCTGGGGGCGCTGTTCGTGGAGCGCTTCGACACGGCCCAGAGCGCGGGGGAGACGCGCAAGGCGGTGGAGGCGCTGCAGGGAGGCGGCTCGCTGGTGGTCTTCCCCGAGGGCACCTTGCGCCGCTACCCCGGCCTCCTGTCCTTCCGCATGGGGACCTTCGCCGTGGCGGTCGACGCCGGGGTGCCGGTGGTGCCCCTGGCGATCCGGGGGACTCGCTCGATCCTGCGGGGAGACAGTTTCTTCCTGCGCCATGGATCGGTGACGGCGTCGGCGGCGCCGGCCGTCCGACCCGAGGGCGCCGGCTGGCACGCGGGGATCCAACTGCGGGACCGGGTGCGGGCGGCGATCCTGGAGCGGTATGGGGAGCCGGATCTCGGGGCGTGACCCCAAGCCAGGGGACACGAAAGTCGTCGTAGCATGGCCATGGACCTCCATACCCTCTTCGCCATTCCTCGCCGCCGGTCGCCGGATAAGACAGCGCTTCGCTTCGGCGACGGCGGCCGCGAACAGGTCCTCTCCTACTCCGATCTGTTCGGCCAGGCCGACGCGCTGGCGGCCGGCCTCGCCGCGTGGGGATTGCGGAAGGGCGACCGCGTCGCCTTCTTCCTCGGCAACCGCCCGGAATTCGTCATCGCCTACCTGGCCGTGATCCGCCTCGGGGCGGTGCTGGTGCCCGTCAACCTCGCCTACCGCCGGCGGGAGATCGCCCACATGCTGGCCGACGCCGAGCCCCGGCTCCTCCTCACGGAAAGGGAAGGGCTCGCCGTGCTGGACGAGATGGAGGAAGGGGAGAGGCGGAGCGTCGAGGCTGTGCTCCTGGCGGAAGAGCTGGAGGGTTGGCGGGGCGAGCCCGCCTCCTTCGCCCAACCCGCCATCGACGGCAGCGATCCGGCCATGCTCCTCTACACCTCCGGCACCACGGGGCGCAGCAAGGGAGCGGTGATCACCCATGACAACGTCCTGGCGACGGTGACGGGCCTCCTGGCCGCCTGGGCCTGGGAACCGGACGACGCATTGCTCCTCTCCCTGCCCCTTTTCCATACCCATGGCCTGGTCGTGGGCCTCCACTGCGCGCTGGCGGCGGGAGCCACCGTGCTGCTGCGGCGCCGCTTCGAGGCCGCCGCCACGGTGGCGGAGCTGCTCGGGGGCGGTCCGACGCTTTTCTTCGGCGTCCCGACGATGTACGGGCGGCTGGTGGAGGAGCTGCGGCGCCAGGGCGGTGCCCAAGACTTTTCCCATATGCGCCTCTTCTGCTCCGGCAGCGCGCCCCTCTCGCCGGAGACCTTCACGGCTTTCCGGGAGCTGACGGGCCACGACATCCTGGAGCGCTACGGCATGACCGAGACGGGGATGAACCTCTCCAACCCCTACGCCGGTCCGCGGGTGCCGGGCACCGTCGGTCCGCCGCTACCTGGCGTTTCGATCCGCATCGTGGACCGGGACGGCCGGGAGGTGCCGCCGGGCGGGGAAGGGGAGCTGCAGGTGCGGGGCTCGAACGTCTTCTCCGGCTACTGGCGGGCCCCGGAGAAGACGGCGGAGAGCTTCGTCCACGACGAGACCGGGCATCGCTGGTTCCGGACCGGCGACCTCGCCCAGAGAAACCCCGCCACCGGCTCCGTCACCCTCCTGGGCAGGCGGACGGAGCTGATCCTCTCCGGCGGCTTCAACGTCTATCCCCGGGAGGTCGAGGAGGTGCTCGCGGCCTATCCGGGAGTGCGGGAAGCGGCGGTGGTGGGCCGGTCCCATCCCGATTGGGGAGAGGTCCCGGTCGCCTTCCTGGCGGTGGAGGGGACCGTTGACGAGGCCGCCCTGATCGCCTTCTGCAAGGGCCAGATGGCCGGCTTCAAGGTGCCGAAGGAGGTTCGAATCGTCGAGGCGCTACCCCGCAATGCGCTGGGGAAGGTGGAGAAGCACCGGTTGCCGGGGTGAGGGGGCTACACGCTCTCCCGCGCCGGCTCCCGGAGCGGGATCATCCTCTTCGCCAGCCGCAGCTCCCACGGATCGTCGTACCTCCCCGAGTCGTACCGCCGCCGCGCCAGACCGCTGAGCAGGGCCTTGCCCCAAGCGGGCGTGCGGTAGTCCTGAACGGTGGGGAAGCGGCAGCCGAGGACGGTGGCGAAGTCCTTCACCCGCTGGCGGGTCCGCGGGGTCAGCCAGGGGGCGTCCTGGTGGCAGACGTAGGAGATCCAGCGCGGCTCCGTCCACTCCTCGGGGGTCGTGGGGAGGGACGGGCCTTCCGGACCGTAGCGCTCCAGGGTGGGCAGGCGGGAAAGATCGCGCTGCGGCGTCGGGCTGTAGAAGTAGAGGATCACCTCGCATTCGGGATGGAGGGCCTTCAGCCGCTTGATCAGCTCGAACGTCTTCTCGATCTCACCCTGGGGGTCCTCGGGGCCGCCGAGCACGAAGGAGAATTCCGGGACCACGCCATGGGCGCGGCAGAGGCGTGCGGCTTCGAACGTGTGCTCGACGCGGCTGCCCTTCTTCATCGACCGCAGCACGCCGTCGCTCGCCGACTCGGCGCCGATGTAGGCCATCCGCAGGCGGCTCTTGCGGATCAGCTCCCAGGTCGCGGGGGCGAACTCGGCCAGGGTGTCCGCCCGGGCGTAGCACCACCAGGGCATCGCGAGGCGCGCCAGGGCTTCCAGCACCGGCACGCTCGTCTCCTCGCGGTCGAAGAAATTGTTGTCGTAGAACTGCGCCGCCGTGGCTCCAAAGCGGTCGCGCAGGGTGGTGAGGGCGGCGGTGATCCGCCCCGGGGTATCGAGCCGCGTCGCGCCGTTGAACATGGAAACCACGCCGCAGAACGTGCAGTGATACCGGCACCCGAGGGCCGCCTGGTAGACGGCCGTGCGCGTGCCCATGAAGCTCGGCCGCAGGTAGCGGTCCATGTCGCCCGCCACCCGCTCGTAGGGGAGGGGAGGGAAGCGGTCCGGCGGCTCGAACGGGCGGTCCGCGTTGTGGCGCACCTCGCCTTGGTCCTTCCAAGTGATCCCGGCAATGCCCGCGATGCCCGCACCGGAATCGAGAAGCTCCAGCAGCGTCCGCTCCCCCTGGCCCCGCACCACGTAATCGACGTACGGCGCATTGATCGCCGCCTCCGGGTACATCGTCGGGAAGTAGCCGCCCCAGGCGATGGGAACCTCGGGGTGGGCCTCCCGCGCCGCCCGCGCGATCTCGATGGCCGGCGCCACCTGGGGTCCCGGCATGACGGTGATCCCCAGCAAGGCGCAAGGCCCCGCCGCCAGCTCGCGCAGCACCGTGCCGCGGGCATCGGGATCGACGTTGCCGTCGACGATCCGGTAGTCGTATCGACCCTCCAGGGCCGCTCCGAGGTGGAGGAGCGACAGCGGCATGCGCACCGCCTTGGGCGGGCACATCCGGGGATTGACGAGCAGGACGCGGCGGCGCGTCACCCCGGCATCCTCCCCAGCGCGTGAACCGTCACCACCTCGTTGCCGAGGTCCCGGCTCGCCGCCGTCTCCATCCGGAACCCCCGGCCCCGCAGGTCCGCCAGCAGCGCCTCGCCGTCGCCATCCGTCGACAGGCAGAGGAGGGCGGTGCCCCGCTCCGTCAGCATACTGGGCAGACCGGCGGCGAAGCGCTCCAGCACGTCCGTGCCGCGCCACGCGAGGTCCAGACGGTCGCGGGGCGAGCCGCGGAAGAACGGGGGATTGAAGAGGACGAGGTCGAACCGCTCGCCGGCCACGGGCGCGAAGAGGTCCCCCTGGCGCCCGTCGATCCGGTCCTCGAGGCCGTTCAGGAGGGCGTTGACCCGAACGCACCGCACGGCCTCCGGATTCAGGTCCACCGCCGTCACCCGGAATCCCCGCCGCGCCGCGAACACGGCGCCCGCCCCGGATCCGGTGCCCACGTCCAGGGCCTGGGACTCGCCTGAAAGCGGCGCCGCGAACGGCGACGACGCCACGCACCGGGCAAGGATCTCCCCCGTCCGGAAGAGCACGGGATTGAAGACCTGGGGGAGGACGACCAGCGCCACGCCGTCGATCTCCTCGACCACGACGCGACCCAGCCGGCGCCGCAGCATCGGGCGCTGCACGGAATGCCCGAAGAGGGCCAGGCGGCGGGTGAGGGCGTTCATGCTGGAGCGGCTCGCGAGGATTATGCCTCAAGTGTCTGGGATTGAAATGCAGGCGGTTATGAACGTGCTGCCCGTCCAGGGGGCCTGCCCTTCGGCGACCTCACCCCTGCCCCTCTCCTCCTGAGGAAGAGGGCCGATTTCGAGCCGAGCGCCGCCCGGGCATGAATGCCCGGGCTAGGTAAAACAGCCGGCTGAAGCCGACTGAGTCCCCTTCAGGGGGCTCTTTCGAGTAGCCCGGGCATTGATGCCCGGGCGGTGTCGGCGTCCTGTTCCTCACCCCTATGTGCTCGCCCGCCGAGCTGACAGAGCTAAAGAGAGGGATCTCTTGGCATGACGTTTCGGGATTAGACCTCCCTCTCCTCCAGAAGAGGGACCGAGGGTGAGGTTTTCGAAGGGCAGGACGCCACGTAAGGAGACGGCGGATTGAATCCTGGATCGAGGCTGATGGTCGTGGCGGGCCTCGAGCCCATCGACGCGCTCGCCGCCGCCACCTCGGCCCCGGCCGCCGCCTGGGGCTTCACCGACCGCGGCCGCATCGCCCCGGGCCTGCGGGCCGACCTCGTCCTGGTGCAGGGAGATCCGACCGTCAACATCAAGGCCACCAGGAAGATCCAGCGCATCTGGAAGGCCGGCGTCGAGGTCGACCGGATGCTCCCGGCGCCGCCCGTGTCGCACTGAGAAGCTCGCCCCTGCCCGTGACGTGATCGGCCGTAGGGGTAGCCCTGCGGCCGATCTGGTTTTGGCCCGTGACGCCCGATATCCTTGGCGGCTGATCCGGTTCCGGGATCTCCTCCCGACGTAGTTTGCCCCACCCGATCGGAGGTCATAAGATAGGCACAAGCCGGAAGACTCTGATGCCGGACATCTTGATGGACTGGGAGGCATCAGTGCCCGAAATCAGTCGATTTTTTGGAATCATAGTTCTGATGTACTACAACGACCATCCTCCTCCTCACTTTCATATTCGTTATGGAGAGCAGAAGGCCATCTTAGGGATTGAGTCGCTCACTCTTCTGCACGGAAAATTGACGCCCAGGGTACTGGGGCTGGTCGTGGAGTGGGCCTCTAGCCATCAGGAAGAACTCATGGACGATTGGGAGCGCGCTCGGAGGCAGGAGCCTCTTAGGGCGATTCTTCCCTTGGAGTGAAGCTTATGTTGAGAGATATCGTTGAGGCCAAGGCAACAGGAGGTCACCGGATTTACATTCGCTTCGAAGATGGAGTCGATGGCGAGATAGATCTTGGTGAGATCGTCGAATTCAAGGGAGTCTTCGAGCCGCTTAGAGATCCAGCGGAGATAGCGAAGGTCAGAGTAGAGCCTGACTCTGGCACGATCTCATGGCCGAATGGCGCCGATCTTGATCCCGACGTGCTCTATGCAGAGCTGTCTGGAAATCCGATTGAGCTACCAGGAGCCACATTGATTCGTAAAGCTGGCTGATCCGCCAGGAGGCCATCAACATGCCCGACAAACCCAACGACGAAACCCCCATCCGTACCCTCTACCAATCCATCCTGGATGCCTGGAACCGCCGCAACGCCGCTGAATACGCGGCCCTCGTCGCCGAGGACGGCGATCTCATCGGGTTCGACGGGAGCACGATGAAGGGGTCCTCGGAGGTCGAGGCGGAGCTTTCCAGGATCTTTGCCGATCATCAGACAGCGGCTTACGTGGGAATCGTCAGGCGCGTTCGATTTCTGGAGCCCGAAGTGGCCGTCCTCCACGCGGTGGCCGGGATGGTGCAGCCGGGGAAGTCGGACATCAATCCCCCGACCAACGCGATTCAGATGCTCGTCGCCGAGAGGCGGGATGGCCAGTGGCGCGCCGCCGTCTTTCAGAATACTCCCGCCGCGTTCCATGGCCGGCCGGAATTGAGCGAGAAATTGACAGAAGAGCTTCGGCAGGCGCTCCGTAGTGTGCGGCCCTGAAGGGGCCCAATTTGAATAGCCCGGTGCTTTAGCGCCGGGTAGGCGTTTCCCCTCCCTTCCATCCGCCCCGAGGGGGCGGTGCCTCTTGGCGGCCGCTCAAGCCGTGGAAATCGAGTTCCGGCCCTTCGGGGCGGGGAAAAGGGTAGGCCTCTCTGCCCGGCGCTAAAGCACCGGGCTATTCAAATTGAGCCCCTTCAGGGCCAAAACTGGTAACTTCTCGCTCTGTCCACAAGGAGATGCACATGCCCTCACGCATTGACGACCGTCTGACCGAGCTCGAAATCGAGCTGCCCATTCCGAGCTCCCCGGGTGCGAACTACGTCCAGTTCGTCCGCACGGGCAATCTGGTGTTCCTCTCGGGCCAGTTGGCGAAATGGAATGGCGAACGCCCGTACATCGGCAAGCTGGGGCGAGAGATCGGGGTCGCGGAGGGGCAGCATGCGGCCCGGCTGTGCGCGCTCAATCTCATTGCCATCCTGCGGGTGGCGCTCGCCGGCGATCTCGACCGCGCCGTGCGCTGCGTGCGGGTGGGCGGCTTCGTTAACTGCGTTCCCGAGTTCACCGAGCAGTCGCAGGTCATCAACGGCGCTTCCGATCTCTTCGAGCAGGTGTTCGGCGAGGCCGGCCTCCATACCCGCATCGCGGTCGGGGTCAGCGCCCTGCCCTATGACGTGGCGGTGGAGGTTGAGGCGGTCTTCGAGGTCGAGTAGGCTAGCATCCCGCTGAAAGCTCTTGAGACCGACGAGGAGGAGGGGTTGATGGACACTGCGACGTGGATGCGCGCCGAGGAGCGGCTGGCCGAGGGGGTGGTGGCGCCGGGGGGGATCGCGGACCTCTCGGCTCTGCTCGGCACCTGGTTCAATACCGACAAGAACACGGGCGGCGTGGTGACCATGGCGCTCGCCGGCACGCCCGAGGACTTCACCGTCCACGCCTTCGGCGCCGCCTCGCCCGAGCCCCAGGACTGGGGGACGGTGCCGGCGGTGTCCTATGCCGCCAACGTCGGCTCAGCCGCCGGCATGGCGTTCAGCGCCACGTACGATTTCGGGTTCGTCGAGACGTTCCTCGCCGCCTACACCAAGAGCGGCATCCTGGTGCTCGACACGTTCAACGTCTTCAAGGACGGCAGCGGCCGGTCCAACTACTTCAGCCGCGAATTTTTCCACCGGTAGTAGAAGCGCCATGGAGACTTTGAGATTCGCCCGCGCCCGCGACCTGCCCCCCGAAGGCGAGCCGCTCGAAGGGCCGGCCCTCGATCCCTCATCCCTGGTCGGGACGTGGGTGAACTTCGACGCGGCGAGCCGCGGCATCGCCCGGCTGGTGATCAAGGACGACGGCGCGGGCGGAATGACCGTGCGGACCTTCGGCGCCGGGTTCGACGAGCCCCGCGACTGGGGGGAGGTGCCCGGCCATCCCTTCTCGGACGGCGTGGCGCTCTCGCCGGCCGTGGCCTTCACCGCACTTCATCACTTCGGATCGCGGACGGTGACGCTCGCCTGCTATCTCAACAAGTGCCTCCTGGTGGTGGACGCCTACACCCGCTTCCAGGATGGCAGCGGCCGGTCGGGCTATTTCGCCCGCGACCACTTCTACATCCCCTGACGGACGGCGACTTGCGACTCGACCTGCCGCCCGACAAGCAGAGCCTGGTGGACCGCACCGCCGCCCTGGCGCGCGAGCGGTTCGCGCCGCGCGCCGCGGAGCACGACCGCGCGGCGAGCTTCCCGGCCGACGACTTCGCGGACCTGCGCGCCGCCGGCCTGAACGCGCCCACGGTGCCGCGGGAGCACGGCGGCCTAGGGCTCGGTCCCCTGCGGGGCGACGCCTTCACCCTCTGGATGATGACCAAGGAGCTCGCCAAGGCGGACCTCTCGCTCGCCCGCTGCTGGGAGGGGCACGCCAACTCCATGATGCTGCTCGACGCCCTGGCGGCGGCGGAGCAGCAGGCGCGCTGGTTCCCGGGCGTGATCGAGCGCGGCCACGCCTGGGTGGTATGGAGCGGCGAGCCGCAGGCCCGGGCGCCCGGCGAGGCGCAGCGCTTCGGCACCACCCTGACGGCGGTGGACGGCGGCTGGATCGTCGACGGCACCAAGGTGTTCGCCACCAGCGCCGGCGGGGCGGACTGGGCGATCCTGCTCGTCAACTCCGCCGGTCCGGGGGGCGCCCGCCACACCTCGTCGCCCGAGACCCTCCTGATGCTGGCCTGCGAGCTCGCCGATCCCTCGATCGAGGTGGACGGCTCGTGGTGGGACCCCATCGGCATGCGGGCCACCGTCTCGCACCTGGTGCGCTTCCGTCAGACCTTCATCCCGGACGAGAACCGCATCGGCGGACCGGGGCAGTACCTCTCCGGCAACTGGCAGACGGCGTTCGCGCCGCACTACGCCGCCAGCTTCCTGGGCGCCGCCGAGGGGGCCTACGACTACGCCCTGGAGTACCTCACCACGCAGGGGAAGACGGGCGATCCCTACGTGCAGCAGCGGGCCGCCCGCATGTCGATCGCGATCGAGACGGGGCACCTCTGGCTGCGCCACGTGGCGGGGCTGTGGGACGCCGGCCGGCGCGAGGAGGCGCAGATCGCCGGCAGCCGGGTGCGCCACGTCATGGAGCACCTGGCGGAGGAGACGGTGGAGAACGCCATCCGCTCCTGCGGCGCCCGCTCGCTGATCCGGCCGAGCCCGATCGAGCGCATCCTGCGCGACCTCGCCTTCTACATCCGCCACGACAACGACGACCAGGTGCTGGCGACGATCGGCCGCGCCGTGCTCGGCCAGCCGTTCGACGCCTCCTTCTACCGGCCGTGAGGGCCTCGCCCCACCCCGTCCTGAGCCGGCTCGGCTTCGACGCCGGGGACCGGGTGGCCATCGTCCACGCCGACGACGTCGGCCTCTGCCAGGCGACCCTGCCCGCCTTCGCCGATCTGCTGGACGCCGGCCTGGTGTCGTCCGGGTCGGTGATGGTGCCCGCCCCCGCGTTCCCCGCCGCCGTCGACTTCGCCCGCGCCCATCCGGAAGCCGACCTGGGAGTCCACCTGACGATCACCAGCGAGTGGCCGGCCTGCCGCTGGGGACCGTTGACGACGCCCGATCCCCGCTCGGGACTGCTGGACGGAGACGGCGCCTTTCCCGCGACATCCGCGGAGCTCGCCGGCGCCGATCCGGAAGCGGTCGGGATCGAGATCGAGGCCCAGGTGGCGCGGGCGGAAGCGGCGGGGATCGACGTCACCCATCTGGACGTCCACATGCTGACTCTGCTGTCCCCCCGGCTGCTCCCCCTCTACCGGGACCTGGCCGCCCGCCGGCGTCTCCCCGTGCCGGTGCTTCGCCCGTTGCCGGAGACCTTGCCGCCCTTCCCTGCGGACGGCAACGGCGAAGCCTTGGGGCTCGCCGGCGGTCCGGAGGAAGGGCTGGGGATCTGCGACCTCTGGGTGGTGCTGCGGCTGAAGCAACCTGAGGAGCGGATCGAACAGGCCAAGCGGCTGTTCAAGGCCCTGCCGCCGGGGCTGACCCACGTCTCGATCCATCCCGCCGTGGACACGCCCGAGCTGCGGGCGCTGGCGTCCGACTGGCGCTGCCGGGTGGCGGATTACGAGGCGTTTGTGAGCGCCGAGCTGCGGCGGTTCGTGGCGGGGTTGGGGGTGCGGGTGGTGGGGTATGGGGCGTTGCGGGGGGCGGCTTCTCTTTGAGGCCCAAAGGGCCGTGATTCCTCAGCCCAGGGCAACGCCCTGGGTCGGGTGGGCGGCGCGGCGTTCAGGCGTCCGGTAAATCCCGGGGCCGACCCCGCCAACCCAGCCCGATGGGCTGGGCTGAGGGAACCCGGACCGTTGGCCCGGTAAAGCCCAACTGCCTATCCGCGCTATTCGCGCGCCCGCACCCGCGGCAAAATCTCCCCGCCAAAGAACTCCATCTCCCGTTCATCCGGCCACCCCGAAAACAGGAAATCCGTGACACCCGCCTCGCCGTATTCGAGCAGCGCCGAGGCGATCTCGTCCGCCGATCCCACCAGGCAGACCTCGCCGACGTAGGGCACGAGGCCCGTCCACAGCCAGGGAGTGGGCCAGGCGTCGTCGCCGTCGGCCAGGGCCAGGGTGGAGCGGAAGGCTACGGAGTCGGTGCGGCCCACGAACTGGCGGCGGTTGTCACCGGAGAGCTCGCGGGTGCGTTCGAGGATGGCCATGCCGTCGCGCAAGGCCTCCTCGCGGGTGTCGCGGCCGATCAGGGCGATGCGCACTCCCACCCGCGTGCCCTGACGGGTGAGCGCCTCGGCCGCGGGGCGCATGCGCTCGGGGGTGTCGGGATAGCGCAGGAGGCAGGAGGCGTGGCGCGCCGCGAGCTCCTCGGCCGCCGCGGAGTTGCCCCCCATGTAGATCTCCGGTTCTGAGCGGTGGGGCGAGACGAAGGGGGTCTTGAGCCGGCCGTTCTCCACCCGGTAATAGCGCCCGTCGTAGGAGACCTCGCCGTTGGGCCGCCAGAAGGCGCGGCAGACGTCGAGGAACTCGCCGGCCCGGGCATAGCGTTCGTCGTGGGCGAGGAAGTCGCCATAGTAGGCATGCTCGTGGGGAGAGTGGCCGGCCACCATGTTGATCGACACGCGGCCGCTGGTCAGCGCCGACAGGGTGTTGATCTGCTGCACGAACGCCGCGGGCGCGAAGACCCCGGAGCGGCACGCCACCATCAGGACGATGCTCTCCGTCGCCATGCCGAGCGCCGTCGCCAGCACCAGCGGGTCCGGACGGTTGAAGCTGAACGCGAGCAGCAGCGACTCGATGCCATTGCGCTCGGCGCACCGGCAGAACTCGACGTGGGCGTCGATGTCCGGCACGCCGGAGAGGGTGTCGTACGTCCGGGCCTTGCGCCAGGTGTCACCGGCCTGGGTCAGGCTCCAGTGGAATCTCAGTGGCATTGGGGAAAAGCCTAACAGAAGAGGGCAAGGGGCGCGCCGACTTGGCTGCTAAGATTCGGTCATTGTGGAAAAGATGATGGAGGCGGAGCGGCGGATCCTGGAGGCTCGGAGGACCAGGGCAGAGAGCCTGGATCTCGGCGATCTGGCTTTGAGCGAGTTGCCTGTGAGCCTGGGGGACCTGCCATGTCTCAAGAAGCTCTATTTGGGCATGGTTGGGCCCAACGAGGCAGGAGAGCCTAAGTGGGACGGCGATCGAGAGCCCGCTGAGTTCATGGACCTGTCGCCTCTGGCGTGCCTCGCAGGCCTTCAGAGCCTCGACCTAGCGGGCACGAAAGTGATGAACCTGACACCTCTGGCGTGCCTCGCAGGCCTTCAGAGCCTCGACCTAGTGGGCACGGGCGTGACGGACCTATCGCCTCTGTTGGGCCTCGCAGGCCTTCAGAGTCTGAACCTGTCGGGTACTGAAGTAACGGAGCTGTTGGCTCTGTCGGGCTTGGCAGGCCTTCAGGGTCTCTATCTGTCAGGCACGGACGTGACGGACCTATTGCCTCTGCTGGGCCTCGCAGGCCTTCAGAGTCTGAACCTGGCGGGCACGGGCGTGACGGACCTATCGCCTCTGTTGGGCCTGGCAGGCCTTCAGAGTCTGAACCTGTCGAGTACTGAAGTAACGGAGCTGTTGGCTCTGTCGGGCTTGGCAGGCCTTCAGAATCTCGACGTGTCGAGCACGGGTGTGACGGACCTATCGCCTCTGTTGGGCCTGGCAGGCCTTCAGAGTCTCGACCTGTCGAGCACGGGCGTGATGGACCTGTCGCCGCTATCGGGCCTGGCAGGCCTTCAGGGTCTCGACCTGTCGAGCACGGGCGTAACAGACTTGTCGCCTCTGTCGGGGCTCGCAGGCCTTCAGAGCCTCGACCTGCCAAGCACAAGAGTGACGGATCTGTCACCCCTGTTGGGCTTGGGAGGCCTTCAGAGTCTTGACCTGTCGACCACAGAGGTGACCGACCTATCGCCCCTGTCGGGCCTCGCAGGCCTTAGAAGCCTCGATCTGTGGAGCACGGGGGTGACGGATCTGTCGCCTCTATCGTGCTTGGCAGGCCTTCAGAGCCTGTACCTGTCGGAAACTGGTGTGACGGATCTGTCGCCTCTGTCGGGCCTCGCAAGCCTTCAGAGCCTGTACCTGTCGAACACGGGAGTAACGGACCTGTCTCCCCTGTCGGGCCTCGCAAGCCTTCAGAGCCTCGACCTCCGGAGGTATAACCAGAAGTTGTGGATGAGGGCGAAAGAAAGTCGGGTGGCGTATCCTTCGTGTAGCGAGCACGTAACTCCGGCATGTCCGGAGAGAAAGGAAGCGCCACCCATGTTGAAGGTACACGACAAGAGGGTCGGAG
>DATFNZ010000087.1:0-44803 GCA_035266085.1 Thermoanaerobaculia bacterium | reverse complement strand
CCACGCGGCTGATCCGGGACGGGCAGCGGATCCGCGTGCATGGAACGGACGGGTACGTGGAGATCCTGCCCTAGAGAAGACGGTCAGTGGAGAACCCGAAAGCTCTCCACCAGCTCACGCAACACCTTTTCCTCGGCCGGCCACTGATCCACGGGGATTCCCAACCAGGTCTCCACCGTGAACTTGTGACGGAGATCCTGGTCACACACCCTCGCGAGGTGGTGTGTCACGCGATCGCCGGCCGTGGATTCCCACTCCCTCTCCAGGCACTTCGTACCGGGCGCCTCGACGATTTGAGCGCGCAGGGCCTTCTCCCTGGGACTCGGGTGGGACTCCAACAACTTTCGTAGCATCTCCAGGGTCATGGGAAGCGGAAAGGCTTCCTTCGGGAAGATCTTCCCGATGACCCGCACGCGCGAGTCTCCAGCCGGGTTCGCGATGAGCAAGGTGAAAGGGGAGTCCAGCGCGGTCCCCTCCCACCGGTGGAGATGGACTTTCCAGTCCGAGGCGGGAAGCACGATCGAGAACCCATCCTGCTTGTCGATCAAGGTGCGGCCGTCCGGGCCGAGGAGCTCCCGCCCGTTCTCTGAGACGATGCGGTCCGCGCGTGCCGCTCCGCCTGAGACGAGGAGCAGGGAAATACATGCGAACAATGCGGAAAACCTCATGTTCTGGCCTCCTGTCGACTACATCACAAGCCGTTCAGACCGCGCGGGCTCGTCGCGCGACCTCGTCGCTGTCGTAGAGCTGATTATAGATCCGATCGTAGAGCCAGTGACCGGCGATCCGGCGCTCTTCTTCGCTGTAGAGGTAGAGGCCGTTTTGGGCCGCTCCCGAGGCGTGCGGCTTGTCGCCGGCCTCGACGGTGGAGTCCTCCACCTGGACGCCGGCGGCATGGGCCGCGTTCCAGGCGAGTTGGGAGCAGACGGTGGCGTCCCGCGCGTTCGTCCTGGCCCAGGAGGGGGCATCGCTGCCGGCTTGGGATCCGGGGCCCTGGACGCGCCCCAGGAGGTCGGCGTCGGTGTAGGCGTAGAAGCGCTTTAATCCAGATTCTAACGCTCCGCGCGGAGGTTTGTTCTGCAGTAGGGGCAAATCCGCGCGAACGCAGGGATTTGCATGTTGCATTCGGGGCAATAATCCGTCACCAATCGCTCAGGGTTCTCTCTGTAATATTTGTTTTCTAGCTCTCTTTGCCTCTCTCGCTCCTCGCGCTCTTTCCGGTCAGTCTCGGCTTTCTCCCGGTCAGCCTCGGCTTTCTCCACGGCCGACTTGTTTTCCAGATGCCTGTTAATCTTCCGCGACAGAAGGAACGTCAAGATCGCGAGTAAGATAAAAATACTAGCGCCAACATCCCCCTCGATAGACTCTTCCCTGATCCCGAACAAGTGCAGGAGGCCCATCCCTGCGGCCCATGTGAGCGCTCCCAATCCCATCCAAGTAAAGCATCCACATCCACCGCCCAAAACGGCACCCTTACTCAAGACTTTTCCTCCCGACAAGTGCCCCCGGAATAAATACCTGGCACCTGCTGCTGGGTCCGCAAATTGCTCGCGACAATGCTGAATCTCCTGAGGTCTTGGCGAAGTTCTTTGGCCTGCCTCCAGCCAGCCCGGCTTCCGGTCACTCCGAGTAATCGACCGCATCCGGCAAGGTAGTCCGATAGTGCTCGACCCGTCCCTGTAGGTACTGTCTGTAGATTGGGAAGCGTGGATCGTCAGTGCAGTAGAGATCGCCGTAACAGTCGAGGTGAAGGAATGCGAGCAGGTCCAGCACGGCAAGCCTGGGCACAGGCTTCGGCAGCTCTGCTTTGATCGGTATGCACACGAGATCGAGCAACCGCTCCTCAGCGGTCTCCTCAAGTGAGACCTTTGGACAGTGGTAGGGGAACTCAAGCCTGAGCGCCCGCAGGCCGAGCCCCGAAGCATTGATCCGAAAGCGCTCGAACAATGCATTTCTCCGCCTCCGTTTTCCGTCGGTCCTCCGGATAGGCGCCTCTTCGATCTCAAAGAGGAGGAAATCGCACTTCCGGCCCCCCCTTAACAGTATGCGTCGGAGCAAGCGCAAGAGGAGTGGTCCCGCGGACGCATTGGCAGCCGGCACCGCCGGATTGACCCCATGGTAGCTGATGATTCCCTTGGCCCTCTCGGGGTAGAAATGACACAGAAGGATACCCACGACGTCGTCATGCTGCTTCGCCACCAGAACAATGTTCTCAGCGCGTACATGCCTCTTGACCGAAAATGCTTCGGTAGGATCGATGAACTCCAGAAGGTCGTCCGGCGAGTAGTTCGCGGCGTCGGCCACGAACAAGAGCTCGTATAGATCCAGAACTCCCCTGATGTCAGCGTCCCCGCGGCTCGTTATCCGTCGCACGCTTATGCGATCGCGAATTCTCTTCTCCCAGAGATATGCTGCAAGAATGGCCCCTGCGACTGCGCCGATAGACTCAGCGATCATGGTCCCGAGCTCCTCTTACGTAAGGTAACGCTTTACCCACGCCTTTCGAGCAACGCCGAGTCGTCACCCTTGGATTTGACGGCCAACAGCTCCGGGCCTGGACGGTGCCGGCAGGCATCCGCTTGAGTGTCAATCTCATTGCTTGCAGGGCGGTTGCTTCAGCTACTACTTCGACAGTATCGACTACATCTGCATCTGCAGATAGTGCATGGGCTATGGGATGAGTGGTCTACCGGGCGCAGCCGTCACCCCCGCACAGGTGCCAGCCTCCTAAAACCGGGGCCAAGGTTTAGCTGGCACCTGTTGCGGCAGGCCCTGGAATGGCGCAGGCAGTTGTTCGCCCGGCACCTGCGCCCGCACCTGCGCCCCGGGGGATGCACCCAGCCTTACAGACCTGAACACTATGCTCAAGCTGTGCCTTCAGCCAAGCGAGCCGCTCCTTCCACTCGTGTCCCACTGGCGCTCAGCTGAGCGGCGCGGAGGGAGATGCCTCCGCGCCGGGGCTCATTTACTCAAGGATGTCGCAGATCATGACGGCGAAGCAGCCCGGGGGAGTCGGCTCCGTATAGCAGTGCTCCTCTTCGGAGCCGGCCGAATGGCAGGTGATCACGGCGCATCTTGGGCAGTCGCTCCATCCTTTGGCTACGGCCCGTTCCGGCGGCAGGCCGGCCGCGAAGTTCGAGGTTCCCGAGACCGATGCGTCAGGAATCAGGTCTCCATTCGTATCCACGACCGCGGCGCCGATCCTGGACTTGACGCCCGACCGGTAGCTCCACGGCAGGGGATGGGCCGGGAAGGTGAAGTCCGCCTTGATCTCCAGCGGCTTCGTGCTCTTCGCCCGCGCCGGCTTGACCGGGATGAAGGTCATCCGCACGTCGACCGCGAGGGGAGCGGTGAAGTTTCCACCGGCCTCCTGGGTGCGGAGGATGCTCATCGTCGTCATCCGCTGCTTGCCGGCGAGGGAGACGTAAACGTGGAAGTTGCCACAGGAGGTTTTGATCGGGGAGACGCTCACGAGCGACAGAGCCTTGAACTGGAGGCGGGTCACGGCAACGCCCTTGTCATCGAAGGTCGCGTTGTCGAACCGTTCTATGATCGTGTCGGCGCCCCAGAGATCTCCCTGGGCCGCGAGAGGCAGGCCCTTGAACGCCACCTTGCCGGTGAAGGCTTTCGAGCGCTCGCAGAAGAAGCCCGGAGGAATGGGGTTCTGAGAGAAGTCGTAGAAGGTTTTTCCGTCTGCCACCGTGGTGAACACGTCGAAGCCACGCTGGATCACGGAGTCCGCGGCGGCCAGCGGGGAAAGGCCGAGCAGGAGCGACAACGCGAGCAGGAGGATACTTCTGTTTCTCATTCATGTCTCCTTGTCAAAACCGGTCGTTGCCCATGAGGAGGCCAGACCGTTGAAGCACCGCGGATCGGTCGGGTGAGCCCACTGTCTTTTGACATCGAGCGCCAGTCCCTACATAAGCATGTGCGAGAGGCCATGAATTGCGCGCCGGCCAAAGGAGACACTCAGCAGCTCACCCGCTCGGATTTGATCCCTGTCGCCGTGTTGGGACCGAGTGGTATTTGTCGCAGGGAGGAGGCCGAGGCCGTGACCCGCAGGTGGGGCGGAAGGGGGGCGGGAGTGGCGACGGCCCGGCTGCTGCTCGTGCATCGCCTGAAAAGATGGAGTCCCTCTTCCACCAGTTGGCAGCACTCTAGTTATTGAGGCATTCCCATGAGTGCACGCGAATTGCCTCCGATCGCTGACGAACCAAGGAGACAGAACATGAAGAAACCCATCCGCGCTCTCGCTTTCCTGGCCGCCCTGACCCTCTCCGGCTTCGCCGCGCAGGCGATCCCGACGGGCTGGACCTACCAGGGCTGCTGGTCCCCCTACCCGAACTGCGCCGGCGGCAAGCACGCCTACACCGACGCCTCCGGAAACTTCTACCAGTGCAATTCCTGCAGCCAGAGCCCCAGCACCTCCAACTGCTACCGGTCAGGCAACCTCAACGCGATCGGCTACTGGTGCTCGTAGGCACCTCACCCCAGGCAGTTGTTCGGCTGGCACCTACGCCCCCGGGCGCGAGAACTTCGACCGTCTCCGCTACGCGACGGCTGAGACCTTGACGCTTGATCCCCCAGCACAGGTGCCAGCCTCTTCTGTCCCGACCTATTGGGAGGGCTTCAGGGTTTGGCTGGCACCTGTTGGAGCGGCTCAGGATTTAGCTGGCACCTGTTGGGGCAGGCTCCAACTTTTTTCCTTGGAGCAAGTTAACGGAATGACGCCTCCTCGCAGGATCTTTGACTCCCGATCGCTCCATGTCGCGTCCCCTGCGTTGGATCCCAGAAGATGGCGCCCTCGTCGAGGTCACCCGCTTCCATGCCTTCAGCAAAGAGATGCGCCGCGCGCTCTGCGCCGCGCGTTTGGCTGGCACCTGATGTGGGATGTGGGGCCCTTGGTGAGCGCCTCGGCCGCCAGCGTCGGGTCGACGTCGTGGTAGAAGATTGCCCGGTCGCTGGAGTCATCCTGCTCAACCGGTTTGCGGATCATGCGGAACCTCTTTGGCACCTCTTTCCCTCCCCTCCCTCTCTCTGCAGCATCTTATTGACGGATGCAAATCAGCTAAGCTAGAGTACATGCCTGATTTGTTCACGAGAAAGGACTCTTATGCGTAAGTTGCTCCTCTTCCCCTTGGCTCTCGCCTTCGTGTTCCTCGCCATGTATGGCAGCGCACCCTCGGCGCAGGCCATCCTGTGCGGACCCTACTGTGACAGCCCAGGAGGCTACACGACGCCTTCGGCGACGGCCATCGGCACGTCCTGCGCGATCGCCCAGACCAACCTGACGAACCAGCTCAAGAGCTACGCCAACTCTTTCTGCGGAACGGGGAGTTGCCAAAACGTCGTCACTATCACTATCGCCTGTCACGCGACCTCGGGCGGCTACTCGATCACGGGCTACGCCACGCACGGTTGCCGCGACTCTACCTGCTAAAGGCCCCCGCCATGGGGGGAGATCCAGATCTAATCGGAGCAGACAGCCGCCCTCGGAAGCCTTCAGGACGGTCCGGTTGATCTGACCTCAGCGATGAAGAGCTTCGATCCTGCCTTCGGATAAGCAGAGCTGAGGCAGGGGTTCAAGGTTTAGTGGGGGGGCGCATCCGCCGCCTGCTCGGCGGGCGAGGCCTTGGATGGGTCGAACCCCGACGCTTCTCGGCCTGGCCTCGCGGCACATACGTCCAGCCGCCGCACAGGTGCCAGCCTTCTCCCAACCGCCTCTCAACCTGAGTCGGGATAGCCATGACCGCCCCGCCTCCCTCCTGACCCGCAACCTAGACCGCCTGTCAAAGGATTTAGCGCCGCGCCAAATCTTTTGACAGGTCCCAAGGGGACGCCTAAATTACTGGCGGAGAGGAAGTTACAACCGTCAGATCCTAGCGCGCAGACTCCAAGGCGCCAAATCCTTTGCGCGGCACGGTTCGGCGGGTTGCCGGTCCGCCGGCTCTAAAGCCTGTCCCTGGAGAAGTTATGAAAATAACCCCTCCTGGCAGGATTTTTGACTGTCAATCGCTCCATGCCGCGTCCCCTGCGTTGGATCCCAGAAGATGGCGCCTTGGTCGAGGTCACCTGCCGCACCGTACATGGCCGATACCTCCTACGTCCGAGCCGGAACTTGAACGAGATCGCCGTGGGCATCCTGGCCCGGGCCAAGCGGATGTTCAACATGAAGATCTGTTCCCTGATCTTCACCTCCAGTCACTACCACATGATCCTGTGGGTCAAGGACGCCGAGCAACTCGCCAACTTCATGGGATATGTGAACTCGAACCTTGCGAGGGAAGCTGGCCGGTTGGTCCAGTGGCGTGAGAAGTTCTGGTCCCGCCGATATCGAGCCATCGTGATCAGCGACGAGGAGGGCGCCCAGATCGAGAGGATGAAGTACGTGCTCTCCAACGGCGCCAAGGAAGGCCTCGTGCGCACCCCAGAAGACTGCCAGGAATCCATGGCCTTCGCTACCTTCTCAACGGCGAGCCCCTGGAGGGATATTGGTTCGACCGCACCCAGGAGTACGCCGCTCGTCAACGGCGCGAGGACTTCGACCGTCTCCGCTACGCCACGGCTGAGACCTTGAGGCTCGATCCCTTGCCTTGCTCGGAGGGTCTCTCCGAGCAGCAAATCCGGGTCTGCGTCTCCAACCTGGTCGGCGAGATTGAGCTCGAGGCGCAGTCCGCCCTCGGCGACAGGGAGCCTCTCGGTCCGGAGGCGATTCTGGCCCAGGATCCTCATAGCCATCCCAAGCAGCCCGAGAAATCGCCGGCGCCTCGCTTCCATGCCTCCAGCAAAGAGATGCGCCGCGCGCTCTACAACGCCTACTCCGAATTCCTGGCAGCCTTCCGCGACGCCGCCGAGAAGCTGCAATCCGGCGACCGCAGCGCCCAGTTCCCGTCTGGCAGCTTCCCACCTGGCTTACCGTTCGTCCGCTCCGGCTAAAATCGGCTGTCCTCGCCCGCAACTTCCTCGGCTGTACGTTGTTCCCACAGGCCGGCCTGCGCCTGACGGCCGCGAAAATGCCCTCTCGTCTCCCCTGTGGGGGAGATCCAGATCTAATCGGAGCAGACAGCCGCCCTCGGAAGCCTTCAGGTCGGTCCGGTTGATCTGACCTCAGCGATGAAGAGCTTCGATCCTGCCTTCTGATAAGCAGAGCTGAGGCAGAGGTTCAAGGAGGTTCAAGGTTTGGCTGGCACCTGTTGGGGTTCAAGGTTTGGCTGGCACCTGATGTGGCAGCGATGAAGGTCTTCGATCCTGCCTTCTGATAAGCAAAGCTGAGGCAGGGATTCAAGGTTTGGCTGGCACCTGTTGCTGGGGTTCAAAGTTTGGCGCTCAAGGTTTGGCTGGCACCTCATGGGGGCGCACCTGTTGCTAGGCACCTGATGTGGCAGCATCTCGTCCAAGGAGGCCCTGCTGACACCGCGCCGCCGCCGATGTAAACACCTCTCCATAGCTACTGCCGAGCATTTTCCATTTGAGGCAATAGGCTTAGCAACAATTTACGCATCGCTCTCTCCTCGCTTGAAAGCGAGTCCTCCCTCGCTGTGATCATCCACTCCACCCTAGCCATAACCTTGCGAGCTGCCGGAACGTCCCCTAGATTCATAAGAGCAATAAGAAGATTGATAGCAGTCAGAGTCGTCTGTGGATGTCTTGCTCCCGCTACCCGCTCCAGACCCGACAAGGCGTCCTCACTCAGGGCTCGAGAACCCTGAAAGTCCTTTTGCTCAATGAGAATGGCCGCAAGATTGCTCCTGCTTACCAGCGACTCGATATCATATTTGCCCTTAAGACGCTCTCGCGTAGACAGAACCTCCTCTTGTAGCTTGCGGGCTCCAGAAAAATCACCTTGTGACATCAGGGTCCGTGCAAGGTTGGCCTTGGTGTTTAGTGTGAATGGGTGCTCCCGGCCAAGCACCTCTTCGAAGTTTAACAGAACTTCTTCCTGCAGTTTGCGTGCGCCAGCAAAGTCTTTTTGGATAATAAATATTAAGGCTAAATTGTTCTTTGCTATGGATACAAGCGAGCGCTGTTGAGACGCCGATGCAATGACTTCCTTCCATAGTTGACCCGCACCGACCAAATTTCCTTGGGAAAACAACTTTCCCGCCAAGTTATTCTTGATCCTCAGGACCATTGGATGAGATTCTTCTAGCTGATTCCGCATGGCTGCAAGTGCTTCTTCCTCCATCTGTCGCGCAGTAACCACATCTCCCTGCATCTCCAGTGTCTCTGCCAAATTCGCCTTAGAAGAGAGAGTCTCCGGATGATTCACGCCCAGTAAACGCGTTCGAGCAGAAAGTACTTCCTCTTGCAATTTGCGGGCCTTAACAAGTTCACCTTGAGCAAACAGCACATGAGCGAGATTGTGTTTTACTGTTAGCGTATCAGAGTGAACTCCTCCCAGTACGACTTCTTGAACAGCCAGAACGTCTTCGTAGATTTTTTGTGCTAGGTTCCAGTCTCCTCGGGCCTCTAGAACCACGCCGAGGTTAGCTCTGCTCGCGAGTAGGGCTCGGTCGTGAGGACCCAAGGTATTCATCGCAAAGTCAAGGGCCGTTTCGGCAACTTTCTGAGCTTTCTCATATTGCTCGGAGGCATGCAGGCTAACTGTCAATTGCAGCAGCAAACCTATATCATTGTCTCCTAAATACAAGGCTTCGCTGAAGGCATCTGTAGCCTCTCGGTATCGACCCTCTTCGTAGAGGGACTGCCCGAGAAATCGCGCCGCATCTGCTGCCCCGGCACGGTCTTCGCTTAATCTCTTCTTGCGAATTCCAAGAGATTGGGCAAATTGTCTCGAGGCATCTCGGTAGTTTTTGCCATAGAGGTGCGCCAAGCCCTTCTGATAAGGATCGTTGCCTGTCGCCAGCTTTTCACGGATGGCCTTATCTACCTCTGAGGGTGAAAGGTTAAAACCCTTTGCCACCTCTTGTAGGGCGGATCTAAATCGCTCTTCTGCCGAGATGGCCTCCGGTCGAGGAGATTTCGGAGCCAACCGGTCGAGAATGTTTTCAGTGATGGTGATAATAGCCTGAGGATTTGCAAGCAACTCGCGGTTTCCGGGCATTCCAAGTACGATAAGTTCTACGTTCTCGACGCCCTCAACGATAGAAGGAATTCTCATCCGCGCATTCCAGGGACTAATGAATACAAATTTTCTTTGCTGAGAGACGATCTGTAGTGAGACCCATTCTCCGGGCTTAATTCCGGCAGTCAAGGGTAGTCGGGTCTTGCCAGCTACATCTGTTGGCCGACTTACTGCGCCAGGACCCAGAGTTGAGATTTGGACTCCGACAATGGGCTTCCCATCAGGATCTGACACTTGAAGCCATAGAATTGGCGCTTGAGCCCCTAGAGTGTGGCCAGATCCCCAGATTAAGAGGAGCAGAGGTAAGAACTTCCGAAGGTGCATTTAAGCGCCTCCCTCAAAGACAAGATAGGCGAGTTCCCCGCCTGCCGGATGCATTTGCCGGAGCAGGCGGCCTTTCTTTTCCGCTCGCAAAAAAATAGGCTGTCCAGCAGGCGCATGAGCTGGAAGGTCGAACTCGCCGTCTATGGTGGTTAGGACAGCTTCAGTCCCAAATCCTTCAACACTCACGCGTACTCCCTGGATTGCCTGACCAGAGGGGTCAGATACTATTCCTCGGACTCGTGTCGACAGATCAGCTTTCAATCGGATCGTCTGGCTCACATAAGCCTCATTTGCAAGGCTAATCGATGTTATTCCCATGGCTCCTGTAGAATATTGGAGAGCGCGGACCTCCAACTCGCCGTTGGCCGGCCTTTTAGCTGCCGCGACCTCTATTTCCCAGCCACCATCCACAGCCTTAGCCTCTCCGCCCACAGAACTCCATACCCTAACTCCAGCCGCTGGCAAACCTTCCGGCCCAAGCGCTATGATTCTTACGTGGTATAGACTGACCGGGGCGGATCGAACCGGTGCCCAGAGCTTAAGTGCATATAGAACTACCCACGCCGCCAGTGCCATGTAAAGACAAATCGCCGGGAATACCCATTTTGTGGGCAATTTGGAAAGGCTCCATTGCTTTCGAAGCGCTCCGTAAAGCATATAGAAAACGCCCAATGCTAAGCCCGGAACCCCCAAGCTCACTACAATACGCCAAAAGTCTGACATGGGACCCTAGCTCCTAATATATAAGCCTTCTGCCTAATAATATCGAATAGTTCTGGCATTGTGGCCGGCCGATCTTGGCATCCCGGCCGCATTGAGCCCGCCGGATCCAAATGGCGAGACTGAGCTCGTATTATAAGGCAAGAGCTAGGTAGTGGCGCGTAACGCGCATTCGTAGAACTATAATTGCGCCCATGAAGAACGCGATGGTCTTGATAGCAGCGTGGCGGGCAGAGCCGAGTCGCCGTAGTACGAGTTGGACCCCAAGTGGTGCCAGCCTCTTCCCTGGGTCCACCCAGGCGAGCACTTCATCCGGGTGCCCGGGAGAGTAGTGGGCGACCACCACCGCCGTCCCCGGTCCGCGGATTTCCCGTCGCCTGATAGGCCTTCGCGCACGCCTCGGCGGCCGCCTCGTGGCGGCCTGCCTTCGACAGGTCGAAGCAGTACTCTACGGCATCGTTCCGGCACCCCGCGAGGAGCGCCCGGGGGGCATAGGTGCCAGCCTCCTTCCAGCCCGGGCGCCAAGGAAAGCCTTGCGCACCCCTGAAGACTGGCCAGGAATCCATGGCCTTCGTTACCTTCTCAACGGCGAGCCCCTGGAAGGATATTGGTTCGACCGCACCCAGGAGTACGCCGGCAACGGCGCGAGGACTTCGACCGTCTCCGCTACGCCACGGCCGAGACCTTGACGCTCGATCCCTTGCCCTGCTGGGAGGGTCTCTCCGAGCAGCAAATCCGGGTCTGCGTCTCCAATCTGGTCGGCGAGATTGAGTTCGAGGCGCAGTCCGCCCTCGGCGACAGGGAGCCTCTCGGTCCGGAGGCGATTCTGGCCCAGGATCCTCCTCATAGCCATCCCAAGCAGGCTGCTGCAGGCTGCCGCTACTGGCGACGAGCTGCCGCTACTAGCGACGAGCTGCCGCTACTGGCGACGAGCTGCCGCTACTAGCGACGGGCTGCCGCTACTGGCGACGAGCTGCCGCTACTGGCGACGAGCTGCCGCTACTAGCGACGGGCTGCCGCTACTAGCGACGAGCTGCCGCTACTGGCGACGGGCTGTCGCTACTGGCGACGAGCTGTCGCTACTGGCGACGGGCTGCCGCTACTAGCGACGAGCTGCCGCTACTGGCGACGGGCTGCCGCTACTGGCGACGGGCTGCCGCTACTAGTTGTCTGTCAACCTAGAATTGAGGCGTTCCTCGTAGGGGCGGCCCTATGTGGCCGCCCTGGCGGCCGTCAGGCCGTCTGCCCCAATAGGGCGGCCACGCAGGGTGCCTACGGCATCCTGCGGACCGCCCCTACAGAATTCGTCAATTCCATCGTGACGACGTACTAGGGCGCTGTCCCCAGCACAGCGCCCGCCCTCTTCCCTCCCAGGATAGAATCACCCCCATGTGGAACGCCGTCGAAACCGTGGGCCTGACCAAGGTCTACCGGGTGTACGCCTCGCCCTGGAGCCGGCTGGCCGAAGTGGTGTCCAGGCGGCCGCGCCATCGGGCCTTCCCGGCTCTTCAGGACGTGACCTTCTCTCTCCCCCGCGGGGAGGGGCTGGCGCTCATCGGCGAGAACGGCGCGGGCAAGAGCACGCTGCTGAAGATCCTGGCCGGCATCACCGCGCAGACCTCGGGCTCGCTCGAGGTCCGGGGCAAGGTGGCCTCCATCCTGGAGTTGGGCTCCGGCTTTCATCCCGAGTTCACGGGCCGCCAGAACATCGTGCTCAACGCCGCCATGCTGGGCCTGTCGCCGGAGGAGCTCCAGCGCAAGAGCCCCGAGATCATCGAGTTCAGCGAGCTGGGCGACTTCATCGACCAGCCGGTCAAGGTCTACTCGACGGGCATGGCCATGCGCCTGGGATTCTCGATCGCCACCCAGGTGGACCCCGAGGTGCTGATCATCGACGAGGCGCTGTCGGTGGGGGACGGCTACTTCCAGAAGAAGTGCATGGACCGCCTCCGGATCTTCGTCGAATCGGGCGGCACGCTGCTGTTCTGCTCCCATGCCATGTACTACGTCTCGGCCTTCTGCCAGCGCGCTCTCTGGCTCCGCAACGGGCGGGCCGAGGCTCTCGGCCCCGTCAACGACGTGGTGCGGGAGTACGAGAACTTCCTGGTGGCCAAGAGCGAGCGGGCCGCCGCCGAGCCGGGCCACGCTCCGGCCGCCGCGGCGCACCTGCCGGCCCGCATCGTCTCGGCGCGTCTGGTCGAGGGGCGGCAGGACCTGCTCTACACGCAGGGCGAGCCCTGGGAGCTGGAGGTGGAGTGGGAGACGCCGGACCCCCGGCTGGCTTTCCATCTGGGAGTGGGAATCAACCGCTCCGACGGCATCGAGGTGTGCTCTTTTGCCTCCCATCTCGACGGCATGCCGCCGATGACGGGGGAGCGGTCGTACACCGCGCGCCTGGCGATTCCCAGCCTGCCATTGGTAAAGGGGGAGTTCACCCTGTATATTTTCCTTCTGGATGAAGAAGGCCTCCACATCTACGACCAGCGGATCGTCCAGCGGGCCTTCACCGTCCAGAGCCCCAGATACTCTTTCGGCCTGGTCCAGGTCGATCACTCCTGGAGCCTCGACGTCCGGAGCGGCTCGTCCGTAAAAAGGAGCGCATGATCAAGACCGCCAGCCTGCCGATCCTCTCCGATGCTCCCGCCCTCGCCCCGGCGAGCCTGCAGTTGAATCCCTTCCTCCATCTGGGTGAAGACCGGGTCTACAACCCGCTGACCGATCGGCTGCTCCTGCGCGGCGAGCCGGGCTACGACGGCTTGATGAGCGTTCTGACCCAGGGTTTCCCGCTCGATCTCCTGCCCGCCGGCGACCGCGCGCGGCTCGCCGGGCAGGGCTGGCTGATGCCGGCCGAGACGGAGCCGGCCCGGGAGTTCCTGCTCAAGCACGTCTCGCTCGAGGCGCACACCGTCTGCAACCAGGCCTGCTACTTCTGCCCGGTGGCGATCGCTCCCCGCGAGGACTACTTCATGCCGACCGAGCTCTACGAGCGGATCCTGGGCGAGCTGTCGGCCTGGCGGGACACGATCGAGGGCGTCTTCATGATCAACTACAACGAGCCGACGGCGGACAAGCGGTTCGTCGACCAGGTGCGGGCGATCAAGGCCGCGGGGCTGCCGCCCGCCGTGCTCACCAACGGCACGGGCCTGACCCCGAAGCGGATCGACGCCCTCGTCGGGATGGGGGGGCTGCGGTTCCTCTCGATCAACCTCTCGACCCTGGACCGCGAGCGCTACCGGAACGAGCGGGGAGGGGACCATCTCGAGTCGGTCCTGCGGAACCTGGACTATGCCAAGGACAAGCCGCTGGCGCCGCAGATGGACATGGCCGTGCTCGGCACGGGCAACGACGATCACAAGCGGGACTTCGAGGAGATCTCCAAGCGCTTCGCCGGCAGCCGCTTCGACGTCAAGTACTACGAGGTGATGGACCGCGCGGGCTACCTCCAGATCGGCCACCGGCCGGCCGCCGGCGGCAACCGGCGCCTCTGCGGCTGCGACAACGTCGGCTCGCGCCCCTTGCAGCACATCCACATCACGCCCCAGGGCAAGTGCGTGCTCTGCTGCGAGGACTACGACGCCAAGTACGTGGTGGGCGACCTCACCCGGCAGAGCGTGCAGGAGGTGCTCACCGGGCCGGCCATGGCCACGATGAGGCGCTGGGTCTACGGGATGGAGGAATCTCCCAAGGACTTCATCTGCCACGGCTGCACGTTCGCCCTCACCCGCCCCGCCTGAGGCCGATGCGCCTGGCGGTGATCCTCGTCCACTATCACACCCCGGAGCTGGCCGCGGCGGCCGTCGAGGCCCTGCGGGCCGACGTCGCCGGGACCGGGCTCGAGGTGGAGTGGCTGCTGGTCGACAACGGCAGCGACGCGGCGGGCCGCGCCCTGCTCGAGGGTCTGCCCGTCGAGCGGATCGATCCGGGGTCGAACCTCGGCTACGCCGGAGGAGTCAACCTGGGCGTCACCCGCTCGAAGGCCGAGCTGGTCCTGCTGATGAACCCGGACGTCATCGTCCTGCCGGGCTGCGTGCCGGCGCTGCTCGATTCCCTGCGGGATGGCGCGGCGGTCGCCGGCCCCCGCTTCTACTGGGACCGCGGCCGGCGGCTGGTCCAGCCGCCTTCGGAGATCCGCTCCCGGCGCGAGGAGCTGATGACCCTGCTGGCCGGCAGGAGCCCGGCGTGGGCGGCCCGGGCCCGGCGGCGTTGGCGCCGGCACGCCCGCCGCCACTGGGAGGCCCGCTCGCCGCTGCCCAGCCATGCCCTGAGCGGCAGCCTGCTGGCGCTCCGCCGGACGGCCTGGGAAGAAGCCGGGCCGTTCGACGAAGGCTTCCGCCTGTACTTCGAGGAGACGGACTGGCTGTTGCGCGCGGCGGGCCGGGGCCTCGCCTCGCGCTACGTCCCCGGCGCCGAGGCGGTCCACCTCTACAACCAGAGCGCCGCCCGGGAGCCCCGGGCCCAGCAATGGTTCGAGGAGTCGGCGGGCCGCTTCCGCCGCCGGCATTACGGTCCCTGGTTCGTCGGCCTGCTCGAAGGCCTCGACCGCCGGCTGCCGCGCGGCGGCGCGGCGGCCGCGCTTCCCCGGCTCCCTCCGGAGGGCCTGAAGCTGCCGGCCGAGCCGTCCGCCTATCCTCTCTGGGTCGAGGTGTCGCCCAACCCGGTGGGTTTCCCCGCCGCGGCCGAGCGGCTCTCCGGGCCTCCCGGCGGGAGCTGGACGCTGCCCGCCGAGATCGGGGAGATCGAGCTGACCGTGCAGGTGACCGACCGTTCCGGCCGCGAGATCGGAGCGGCCTGAAGCGTGCGGATCTCCTACGTCCTGCCGCTGCCGGAGCTCAACGGCGGCAACAAGGTCATCTTCCAGCACATCGAGCTCCTGCGTCGGCACGGGGCCGAGGTCACGGTGCTGTGCGAGGGGCCGAAGCCCGGCTGGGTCGAGAGCGGCGCCGCCTACGTGGACTATGCGGCGGCGCCGCCGAGGCTGCCCAGCCAGGACCTGGTCATCGCCACCTACTGGACGACCCTGCGGATCGCCCGCAGCTTCGATCTCGGCCCCCTGGCCCACTTCTGCCAGGGCTACGAGGGCGGGCTCATCCATCTGCGGCCGGTGCTCGGGGAGATCGAAGAGGTCTACTCCTGGCAGGTGCCCACCCTCACGGTGACGCCGTACCTCGCCGAGCTCCTGCGGCAGCGGTTCGGGCGCGCGAGCCGGGTCGTTTCCCCGCCCCTGGACCCCCTGTTCCGGCCCGTCTGGCGCTTCGGGCCGCGCGGCCGGCCGTGGATCGCCATCCCGGGCATCTTCGAGGCGGAGGTCAAGGGGATCCCCACGGCGCTCGAAGCCGTGCGCCGGCTGCGCGCGAGCGGCATCCCGTGCCGGGTGCTGCGCTTTTCGATCCTGCCGCTGAGCGACGAGGAGAGGGCCCTGCTGGAGCCGGACCGCTACCTCTGCGTCGTGCCGCCCCGCGAGATCGCGGCGGCGCTGCGCGCCTGCGACCTCCTCTTCCTGCCCTCGCGGGCCGAGGAGGGCTTCGGCCTGCCGCTCCTCGAAGCCATGGCCTCGAAGGTGCCGGCCGTGGCCTCGCGCATCCCCTCGACCTTGCACATCGCGGACGGCGTGGTCCCCCTGGTGCCGCCGGGGGACGCCGCAGCCTTCGCCGGGGCCGCCCGGGAGCTGCTGACTTCCCGGCGCGCCTGGCGCCGCGCCCGGCAGCGCGGGTACGAGGCGTCCCGCCGGTTCCGGCCGGAAGCGGTGGCTCCGGAGCTGGTCGAGGCGGTACGATGGGCGCTGGAGGAGACCAAGCCTTGAAGCTGAACGCCGAGCCCAGCCTGTTGCGCGAGCGGTACGTGACCGCCGATCCCTTTCCCCATATCGTGATCGACGACCTGTTCCCCGACGAGACCCTGAACGGCATCCTGGCCGAGTTCCCGCGCCCGGGCGACATCGAGTGGGCGGCCTTCGACAACGCCACCGAGAAGAAGCTCGGGTACAAGTACACGTCGCCGCTCGAAAGGAACCTGCGGGACTTCCTCTGGGAGATGAGCTCGCCGCCGGTGCTGCAGTTCCTGGAGGCGCTGACGGGGATCGAAGGGCTGATCCCCGACCCCTATTTCGGCGGCGCGGGGCCGCACCAGATCCTGCCCGGCGGCTACCTCAAGATCCACGCCGACTTCAACTGGCACCCGCTGCTGAAGCTCGACCGCCGGCTCAACCTGCTCGTCTATCTGAACCGGGACTGGCAGGAGGAGTACGGCGGGCACCTCGAGCTCTGGGACCGCGACATGACGCGCTGCGGCCAGAGGATCCTGCCCGTCTTCAACCGGACGGTGGTCTTCAGCACCACGGACTTCTCGTTCCACGGCCATCCCACGCCGCTGGCCTGTCCGCCGGGGAGGAGCCGCAAGTCGGTCTCCTTCTACTACTACACGAACGGCCGGCCGGACGAGGAGCGCTCGGCGCCCCACGACACGATCTTCAAGAAGACCCACGAGCACGACTGGTAGGGCGGTCTTGTCAGAAGAGGGGCTCGCTCCGTGAGCGCCCTCATCACCCCGGCCCTCTTCTCCCCGCCTCCCTCCCGTCCGCCGGGAGAAGAGGGAGAAGTTTGTCTGAAGAGCCTTGGTATTTGCTTCTTCATTCCCCTTCTCTCCCGGCGGCAGGGAGGGAGAATGGGAGAGTAGGGGTTAGGGGGTTATGAGGCCGGCCCGAAGGGCCGCGGTTACTCAGCCATGGATCAGGACGTAGAAGCCTTTCGTGGCGAGGCTTTCGGGATCGGTCTCGAAGGGGCCTGACAGCTCCAGGAGCCGGTCGGGCAGCTCGGTCTTCTGGGCCACCAGCTCGAACTTCTCGATGCCCGAGCGGCGGAGCCAGTCGCCGAGCGTCCGCCGGGTGAAGAACCGGTAGTGGGTGTAGCAGAGGAGCCCGATCGGCAGGTAGTCCCACCGCCCGGCGATCAGGTCCTCGACGATCGAGTAGTGGCCGACGTTGGGGATGGACAGGATGGCCCGGCCGCCCGGGGCGAGCAACTGCTTGATCCGGGCGAGGAAGCCTTCGGCCTCCACCAGGTGCTCGACCACCTCCAAGGCGAGCACGACGTCGTAGCCGCCCTCGATCGCCACGGTCTGCACGTCGCCCTGGATGACGGCGTGGAGGTGCCGGGCGGCCTCGCGGGCCACGACGGGGTTGAGCTCGACGCCCGTGACCCGGCAGCCCAGCGTCTCCTGGAGGAGCCGGCCGGTGACGCCGCGCCCGCAGCCGACCTCGAGCACCTCCCGCGCGCCGGCGGGGACGAACGGCAGGACGTCGGAGCGGACCTCGCCGTAATAGTCGATGAACTCGTGGAACAGCCCCGCGTGGCCGATCCGGGGCTCTTCCTCCGCCGGCGGGTGCTGGCGGTCGTAGAAGGCCGTCAGGGCGACCGGCGCCCGCGAGGGGTTGAGGGGCACTCCGGCGGGCCCCTTCTCCAGGAAGGCGCGCTCGGCCAGCTCGTAGCCGCGCAGGGTGTAGACCGGCGCGCTCACGCCGGCGTCGGCCAGGCGGTAGGGCCGGATCTCCTGGCAGCCCGTCCGGAGCAGGTCCCACATGGCCGCGAGGCTGCGCCGGCAGAGCAGAACGTTGCCGGAGCTCAGCAGGAGGACGGCGTCGAAGCTCCCCTCGGGCGCGGGCCCCTGGCCGGCGATCAGCAGCTCGACGCGGTCGAAGACCTCCCGCGCCTCGAGCAGGGAGTGCGAGAGCAGGTATTGGAATTCAGGCGCATGAGCGCTGTCGGCATCGAGCGCCTTGACGACGAGAAGGCTGGTCATCCACCCATCGTAGATCATCTGCCCCAGCGTACAATGCCCCCGCCTATGCCCACGCGAACCGTCCTGAAGAGGATCGCCCCGCCGCTGGCGCTCGCGGCGGCCGTGCTGGCGTTCTACGCCCGCGCCCTCGACCGGCCGTTCACCAGCGAGGACTTCCTCCTCATCCGGTTCCTGAGCGAGAACCCGCCCTGGCGCGACCTCTGGAGCCAGCTCACCTCGCCCTGGCTGGGGATCTCGGTGGTGAAGTTCTACCGCCCCGTCTCGACCCTGCTCTACGGGGCCGAGATCGCCCTGTTCGGCGGCCAGCCGCTGGGCTACAACATGGTGCACGTGGCCATCCACGCCACGAACGCCGTGCTGGTCTGGGCCATCGTCAGGAAGCTCCTCCAGCCTGGCGGCGCGCGTACGGCGCTCGCCGCGGCGCTGCTGTTCGCCGTCTATCCCCTGCACCCGAACGCGGTGATCTTCAGCGCCAGCTTCGCCACGATCTTCGGCGTCGCCTTCTTCCTGGCGGCCGTGCTCACCTACCAGGGCTTCCGGGAGAGCGGCTCCCCAGGCGCGTGGGTGGCGTCCATGGCGTTCTTCCTCCTTGCCCTCGGCTCCTACGAGGAGACGGCCGTGCTCCCGGGCCTGCTGGTGGCGTACGACCATCTCGTCGCCGGCGCGCGGCGCCGCCATGCCTCGCTGCCGCTGGGATACCTGCCGTTCTTCGGCGTCCTGGGGCTCTACCTCCTGTTCCGCAGGAGCCTCTTCGGCGTCTTCATCGGCGGCTACGACGCCTACAGCCAGAAGCTCCTCGCGCCGCAGCTCCTGCAGATGGCCCGCGAGGCCGCCACCTCGGTCCACCAGCTCTACTTTCCCGTCTACGACCGGCCGCCGGCACCCTGGGCCGTCGCCGTCTCCTGCCTCTTGCTGATCGGAGTGCCGATCGTCCTCTGGCTTTCGCGGCGGCTCGACGCTGGCCATGCCCGCCTCTGGCTTTTCGCCTGGGCCTGGACGCTCGCGGCGCAGGCGCCGTTCGCGTTCCAGCCTTCCGTGCCCGGCAATGGACGGTACTGGTACCTGGCCGCGGCCGGAGCGGCGATGAGCCTCTGCTTTCTGGCACGCGCGGTTTTCGCCTTGGTCCCGCTGCCCTGGCGCCGTCTGGCTCCGGCGGCGGTGGGGCTCCTCGGGGTCTTCTGGAGCGTTCTCCTCGCGGGCTATGTCGGCGACTATGTCGAAGCGGGACGGACGGCCCGGACGATTCAGGGCGAGCTGCTCCGCGTCCCGGCGAAAGGGCCGATCTTCTTCACCCGTTACCCCTATTTCCTGCTGAACGGCGCCCAGGTGCCCATCGCGCAGATCTACCACTACGGAGTCTGGGACTCCGTCCATCCGCCCTTCGTGCGGGAACGGGTTCCGGTCTATCCCCTGCCTCCGCTCGCGGGAGTCGAGCTGCTACCCGTTACGCGCGGCGCGGTCTACGAATGGACGGGCAGGCTCCAGCCATACGCCTTCGCTGGGCCGAGACCGGTCGAATTCCAGGTGCTCCAACCCGGCGACGGCGCCGCCGTGGACCCGGCCCGCGACATGGCCGAGGTGGCGGTGCCGCCCGGCGTCCACGCGCGGTTCCGGCTGATCCTCTCCACCCGGATCAACGGCGCCGTGTTCGACCTCGATCCCAGCGCCGTCCAGGGAGGAGTCCTGCGGGCGGACCTGCCCGACGAGATCCTCCAGACCTCGGACCGCCTCTACGGCAAAGGCGTGCACTACTGGTGGATCGAGGCGCGGGACGCCTCGGGCCAGGTCTCCGGCTTCAGCCGGATGCATGGTTTCCGGCTCTCAGACTAGAATAGGGTGCCAACAGGGGATTGATCATGACCAGACTCTTAGCCAAGGCCTTTGAAGAAGCATCGCGGTTGCCTGACGCTCTGCAAGATGAGATCGCGGAGAGGCTCCTCGAGGACGTCGAGGGTGACGCCCAATGGGATGAGACGCTGGCCAGCTCTCCGCAGGCCCTTGAGAAGCTCGCAGGCAAAGCGCTCGAGGATTTCAGGGCAGGGCGAACCAAGAAGTTGGGATTCGACGATCTGTGATCTCGCACCTCACGGAGGATTTCCGGGACTGCTTTAAAAAGCTGCCTGACAAGATCCAACGGACCGCGCGAAAAAATTATCGGCTCTGGCAGCAGAACCCATCCCATCCGAGCCTCGAATTCAAGAGAGCCCACACACGGCAGCCCATCTACTCGGTCCGGGTCGGGATCGGCTGGAGGGCCTTAGGCGTCCTCGAAGGCGAGGCCATCGTCTGGTTCTGGATCGGTCCTCACGGTACCTACGAAAAGCTGCTCGACAAACTCTAATTGCCCTGTTTCACTCTACGGCCCCGAAAACACTCCACAGCCCGGAGAAACACTCTACGACGCCGTGAAACAATGTTTGGTGGGAAAAAACATTGTTTGAAGCCGCCGGAGACAGTTTCAGAACAAATCGCTGTCGCCCATCGTGTAGTAGAGATGGGCGCGGAAGTCCTCCTCGGGATCCTCGCCGAAGGGCACGAACACGAAGCCCAGGTCGTCCGGCTCCGGACGGCTCTCGAAGCCCAGGCTCAGGACGCGCTCCTGCCACCAGCCGGGCCGGCTCGGGATCCAGGTCTCCAGGGTCTTCGCCTGCGGGTGCTCGGCCAGCGCACGCGCCAGGAGGTGACGGACGGCATCCGGATAGCGGGGATCGAACAGGGCGTCGCCCCAGCGCAGGCGCTCTTCCTTGAGCCGGAAGACGCTCCAGCCCACGAGCTTCTTCCGGCGGAAGACTGCGTAGGAGAAGTAATCGTCCGGGCAGCGCGCGTAGCGCCATTCCAGATAGCGGGCGTCCCGCTCGATCAACAGCCGGTAGGCGCTGCTCACCCGCTGGAAGAAGGCATCCCAGCGCTCGTCGAAGTGGCTGATCCGTTCGACCCGGTAGCCCGCGAGCCGCGAAAGGAGCCCGCCGGGCGCCTCGATCGTCTGTTTTCCGAGGTCCAGCACGTGGAACGGCAGGTCCTCCAACCGGCGGGCCCCCACGAAGCTCGTCGAGAAGCGCTGGATGTTCCCCGTGTTGAAGCCGTAGTTGAAGCCGACCTGGCCCTCGCAAAAGCGGGCGTAGAAATGGCGGACGGTCCTGCCCAGGAGGCTGGTGGGCCCGCGCCCGACGTGGCGGAAGGCCGGCTCCGTCATGGTGTCGCCGATCTGGAGGGCCGGGATCTTGCGCGTCTCCCCTCCGACCTCGCTGTGGAACCGCACCGGGTAGCCGGCGTAGTGGGCCGCCAGCCGGCCGTCCTCGGTGAACGCCTCGCTGATCCGGAGTCTCCCGTGGGGGTTCTCCAGGTACTCCCAGCGCCAGCGCTCCAGACTGCGCTCTACGTAGAAGCTCTTACAAAACATCGGCAGGATCTGCTCCTCGTCCCCCTCGCGGTACTCGCGGACGAAGAAGCTCTCCTTGCGGGCGAGAAAGGGCTTCAGGATCACGAACCCCGCTTCGGACAGGCCGACCGCCAGCTCTTGGGGAGTGGTGTCCAGAGAGCTGGCGACCACCAGCCGTCCCTTGTCGCGCAGGAGCCGGCGCGCGGCGGCCAGCACGCCGGGGAGCCGTTCCCGGCCGAGATCCGCGAGGAGCACGACGGCGTCCTGGCTGGCCTCGGGAGCGGGATCTCCGGCGAGGAGGCCGCCCGCCAATGTCACCGTGTGGCCGGCCGCCGTGAGATCCTCCGCCAGGGTATCGGGCCCGCCGCCGGCCAGAATGATGTTTCCCGGCGGGAAACCCAGGAGAGTAGGCAGGATTCTTGAATCGGACAGGGCGGCCACGTGGCCCATTCTATCGATCCCATCCATCCACCCTATAATCCCCGTCCGCCCGCCATGGACCTATCGATCGTCATACCCGCGTTCAACGAATCCGCCCGCCTCGGGCCCACCCTGCGGCGCGTGGTCGACTACCTGCGGCAGACGGGCGCCGGCTACGAGGTCCTGGTGGTCGACGACGGCAGCACCGACGGCACCTCCGAGCTGGCACGGAAGTTCGAGCCGGAGGGAGTCCGCGTCCTCACCCAGAAGGTGAACCGCGGCAAGGGCGCCGTGATCAAGGTCGGCGTGCTGGCCAGCCGGGGCCGCGAGGTCCTGCTCGTCGACGCCGACCTCTCGACCCCCATCGAGGACGTCGAAAAGCTGCGGCCCCGCCTGGCCGAGGCCGAGGTGGTGCTCGGCAGCCGGTCCGTCGAGGGCTCCGACATCCTCACCCACCAGCCCTTCTACCGGGAGATGATGGGGCGGACCTTCAACTTCATCATCCAGCTCCTGGGGGTGCGGGGCCTGCGCGACACCCAGTGCGGCTTCAAGCTGCTCGACGGGGAGGTGGCCCGCCGCCTCTTCGCCGAGCTGCAGATCCAGCGCTTCGCCTACGACGTCGAGCTGGTCTGGCTGGCCCGGCGGCACGGCTACCGCGTCGTCGAGGTGGGGGTGCGCTGGGCCGACTCGCCGTCGTCGAAGGTCAATCCCCTGACCGACTCGTTCCGGATGTTCTGGGATGTGTTGGCCTTGCGCCTGCGCGACTGGCGGAACGGCCGCCCATCCCGTCCCTGAGCTTAAGTTGCGGTACGATCCCGACGGATTTTGTCCCGGGAACTGAGCGCTTGAACGATCGTCCACGTCGTCCACGGAAGTTTTTCCTTGCGGTCCTGGCCATCCTGGTGCCTGGCTTGGCAATCATGGCCGGCTGCTCGGGCCGTTCCCTGCCCGGCGGCCTCTCCCTGCGCGACGCCGTGGCCGGCAAGAGCTTCGCGGCCGGCGGCCAGCCGGCGGGCTCCGGGCTCTGGTTCTCCCGCCCTCCGGAGATCATCTCCCCGACGTTCGAAGGCGAGCGCCGCACGGCCGTGCTGACCTCCGTGGACCCCTGGCGGTGGACGGGGAGCCTCCCCCCGGGCGCGGAGCTGCACGCCGGAGTGCAGCTCCTCCCCGAAGCCTGGCAGGTCATCCATGGGCTGCGGGCCTGGGTGGTGGCGAAGAGCGGCGAGGAGCGCGAGGTGCTCGACGTCCTGAAGACGGCCAACGGGCAGACCCCCGGCTGGCTCGACTTCACGGCCGACCTCTCCCGCTGGAGTGGCCGCGAGGTGACCCTGGAGTTCCACGCCGTCCTGGAAGGCCTCCCACCGGAGCACCGGCACTCGAACCTGGTGGCGTGGGGGCCCGTGCGGGTTTCCTCCCCTGAGGAGCGCGAGCGTCCGGATCGCCCGGATCGCCCGGATCGCCCGAACGTTCTCTTCATCCTGGTGGACACTCTGCGCTTCGACCACCTGACCCCTTACGGCTACCGGCGCGACACCTCGCCCAACATCGCGCGGACGCTCGCCAAACCCGGCGCCGTGGTGGCGGACGCCTACTCGCAGGCGCCGTGGACCCTGCCCTCGGTGGCCTCTTACATGACCAGCCGCTACCCGGGGGAGATCCTGGGCAGCGATCCCGGGGCGTACGGCATCCCGGAGGGTGTCGAGTCCCTGCCGGAGTCGATGGCGAAGCTCGGCTACGAGACCGGCGGCTTCTTCGCCAACAAGGTCCTGCACTCCGGCAACGGCTTCGCCCGCGGCTTCCGCACCTTCTACAGCCCGCCGTCCCTGCCGGCCGAGCAGGGCGCCGGCCAGCCGGACGCCGCCGAGCTGACGGACCGGGTCCTGCCCTGGGTGGAGGCCCACCGCAACGAGCCGTTCTTCCTCTACGTCCACTACATCGATCCCCACGATCCGTACGACAATCCGGAGACCGTGGACGGCCGCTCCCCCTTCGAGCCCTCCCCCTACCAGGGCCGGATCTCGGGCCGCCACGTGCAGGGGGTCTACGCGGGCAAGATCCCGCTCGACGACCCCGAGCGCGACACGGAGCACCTCAAGGCCCTCTACGACAGCGAGATCCATTACGTGGACCGCTTCATCGGCCGGCTGATCGACTCGATGCCGCCGGACGTCCTCGCCAACACCCTGATCGTGCTGACCGCCGATCACGGCGAGGAGTTCCGCGAGCACGGCGGATGGAAGCACGGCTTCACCCTATACGAGGAGCAGATCCACGTGCCCCTCCTGGTGCGCTGGGACGGCCGGATCCCCGCCGGCTCCCGGCTGCCCGGCACCGTCCGGCTGCTCGACCTCGTGCCCACCCTGGTCGGCGCGGCGGGCGGCAAGGCCTCGCCCGCCTGGGAGGGGGTGAGCCTCCTGCCGGCGCTCCGCGGCACGGCGCCCCTGCCGCGCCTGGCCGCCTTCGCGCAGCACATGATGATCGGCCCCCTGCGCGCCGCCGCCGTGCTCGGCCGCCGGAAGCTCATCCTGTTCAACCCGCGGACCCCCTACACGCCCGCGGACCCGCTCCAGGCGCACCTCTGGACGCAGGATCTCGGCCGGCTCCACCGCGTCGAGCTGTACGACCTCGGGCGGGACGCGAAGGAGAAGAACGACCTGGCCGCCGCGTCTCCGGGGCTGGTCAACCAACCGATCGATCAGCTTCAGCCCGTCATCCACCGCCAGCTCGACCGTCAGATGCCGGGCCTGCGCGTGCTCGCCTCGGGCTTCCCGGCCGGCTCCCGGATCGCCGGCTCGATCGTCCTGGGCCGGCCGCCCACGCGCTGGGTCTCCTACTTCCTGGCCGAGGACGACCGCGTCGAGGTCGCGGGCAACCGCGTGAGCTTCGACCTCGGCGGGGAGACGCTGGAGAAGGGTTTCCTTCTGGAAGGGGACCTCGCCGGCGTCAAGTCGGTCGAGGCCCGGGCGGACGGCCGCCCTCTCCCGGCTGGCCAGATCCTCGCCAGCCAGATCCTCGCCGGACGGGCGGGCGCGACGGCCGTCTCCGGCGCCAGGGGACCCGCCTTGCGCCTCTGGCTGCCGGACGCCCGCCGGGCGCCCTCCCGCGATGCCACCGTCAACCCGGAAACCGAGCAAAGCCTCCGCGCTCTGGGGTACGTGCAATGAACGAAAGCCTCCAACCTCCCGGCTGGACGGAGCCCGTGCGCGCCGAGAGCGCCCTGGTGCTCGCGCCTCACTACGACGACGAGGTCCTCGGCTGCGGCGGGCTGGTCGCCCAGCTCACGGCCTCGGGGGCCGCCGTGCGCGTCCTCTTCCTGACCGACGGCGGCGGGGGAGGGGAGACGGTGGCGGACCGCGAGGTCTACCGCCAGCGGCGGCGCGAGGAGGCGGCCCGGGTCTGCGAGCTCCTGGGCTTCGCCGGCTGCGACCACCTGGGGCTGCCCGACGGCCGCCTCGAGCACCACCTCGACGAGGCCGTCCAGGGCATCCGCCGGGCCCTCCTGACCCAGCGGCCCGAGCTGGTGCTCGCGCCCTCGCCGCTCGAGATCTCGCGCGACCACCGCGCCGCCTTCGCCGCCCTGCACCGCCTGCTCGGTCCGCTGCGCGACGGCGACCCGGCCAGGCAGCCGGACCAGGAGCCGCTGCGCGGCCTGCGCGTCCTGCTCTACGAGATCAACCATCCGGGCCACCCCGACCTGCTGGTGGACGTCACCGCCGAGGCCCCCCTGCTCGAGCGGGCGATGGCCGCCTACGCCAGCCAGGAGGAGCGCCATCCCTACTGGAACGCCAGCTCGGGCCTGCGCCGGTTCCGCACCCTGAGCCTCGGCCCGGAGGTCGAGCTGGCCGAGGGCTACCGCCGCCTGCGCGTGGAGGATTTCTCCACCCGCAGCCCGGCGCAGCTCGTGCGGCACCTGGGCGGCCTGCCCGAGCTCCAGGAGATCCGGGAGGGGCCGCGGATCTCGGTGATCGTGCGCACCCGCAACCGCCCGGACCTCCTCGCCGAGGCCCTCGGCAGCCTGGCGGAAGGCGAGTACCGCCATGCCGAGGTGGTGCTGGTCAACGACGGCGGCGCGCCGCCGCCCGTGCCGGAAGGTTTCCCCCTGCCCGTGACGCGGCTCGACCTGGCGGAGAACCGCGGGCGCGCCGCCGCCGCCGAGGCCGGCATCGCCGCCGCCACCGGCGATTACGTGACCTTCCTCGACGACGACGACCTGGCCGCTCCCGAGCACCTGGCGACCCTGGCCGGGCTGGTCTCGGCGGCCGGGGTGCGGGTCGCCTACACCGACGCGGCCGTGGCGGTGTACGAGCTGGACGCGGACGGCGGCTGGGTCTGCCGGGAGCGGCGCCTCCCCTACAGCCGCGACTTCGATCCGGACGTCCTGCTGGTCGACAACTACATCCCCTTCAACACCCTGCTGATCGAGCGCTCGCTGTTCGCCGAGGCCGGGCCGTTCGATCCGTCGCTGCCGTTCTTCGAGGATTGGGACTTCCTGATCCGCCTCGCCGCCCTGACGCGCTTCCATCACCTCGCCCGGGTGACCTGCGAGTACCGGCACTTCCGCGGCGGCGGCCACCACATCTTCGGCGAGCGGCCCCGCGAGCGCGCCGACTTCCTGGAGGTCAAGGCGCGGGTGATCGCCAAGCACGCGGACCGCCTGCCGCCCGAGACGCTGGCCCGGGCCGTCGACACCCTGCGGGCCGACCTGGTCGCCGAGCGCGAGGGGTGGGCCGGCGCCCGCCGCGAGGTCTCGTCTCTGCGCGACGAGCTGGCCGGCGTGCGGTCCGACTTCGGCGCCCTGCACGCCCGTCTCGCCGCCCTGAAGGACGAGCTCACCGCCCGGCACTTCGACCTCGCCGCCAGCCAGTCCGACCTCGCCGTCCTCGGGGTGGCCCACGAAGCCCTGTCCCGCGAGCGCTTCGCCTGGGAGGAGCGCTACCACGCCGCCAACGGCGAGCTGACGTCGTTGCGCGGCGAGCTGGACCGCTTCAAGGAGGACCAGGCACGGGCCAGCGCCGAGGTCCAGCGGCTCTACGAGGAAGAAGGGAAGCTGCGCGCCGCGGTCGCCGACCAGACGGCCCACCTCGGCCGCACGTATGCCGAGATCGAGCGCCTGAACGCCATCATCCGCGACATGCAGGCCACCCGCGCCTGGCGTTTCCACCAGCGGTGGACCCGCTCTTCATGACCCGCATCGCCCTCCTCTCCAGCGAGCCGGTGCGGTCCCTGATGGCGGGGATCGGCATCCGCTATCTCGAGTTCGCCCGCCGGCTGCCGGCCCATGGCGTCGAGGTGGTCCTGCTGTCGCCCGCCGAGCCGGCGGAGACGGCGGCGCTGGGCGGCCTCGCGGGCGTCGAGGTCCGCCGCTTCGAGCGCGGCCGGCTCGCCGCCCTGCTCGCCGACTGCGACGGCGCCGTGGCCCAGGGGCAGCTCGCCAACGACCTCGTGCTGGAGATGCCCCACCTGCCGGTCGCCATCGACCTCTACGACCCCTGGCTGATCGAGAACTTCGCCTATCTCGAGACCCTCGGGCTCGATCCCTACCGCAACGACCACGCGACCTGGGGGCTCCAGATGTCGCGGGGCGACTTCTTCCTCTGCTCCTCGGAGGAGCAGCGGAACTTCTACCTGGGCTTCCTCACCGCCGCGGGGCGGGTCAACCCCGAGCGGATCGCCGGCGACCCGGACCTCGCGACTCTGGTCGCCCCCGTGCCCTTCGGCGTGCCCGACGAGCTGCCGCCCCACCGCCCGGTGCTGCCGCCCCGAGCGGCTGGAGAGTCGCGGCTGCTGTTCGGCGGCCTCTACGACTGGTACGACCCCTGGACGCTGCTCGACGCCCTGGCGGCCCTGGAGCGGCCGGGCTGGACCCTGCTGCTGATCCGCAACCCCAATCCGGAGAGCACGCCCCAGCGCCTGTTCGCCCAGGTCGAGGCGCGCTGCCGCTCGCTCGGCTGGTGGGGGAGCCGCGTCCAGGCCCTCGACTGGGTCGCCGCCGAGCGGCGGTACGACCTGCTGCGCGACGTCGACCTCCTGGTCGCGCCCCACCGGCCGAGCCTGGAGACGCGCCTGTCGCTGCGCACCCGGTTCCTCGACGCCCTGGCGGCCGGCTGCCCGGTGGTGACCAGCGAGGGCGGCGCCATGAGCCGCCTGCTCGCCGAGCACCGGGCCGGCTGGGTGGCGCCGCCGGGCGACGCGGCGGCCCTGGCGCGGGTGCTCGCCGAGGCCCTCGACGCTCCCGAATCCCGCCGGGCCGGCGCCCGCCAGCTCGTCGACGCCTTCCGCTGGGACCGCGTGCTGGCGCCCCTCGTCCGCTTCTGCCGCGACCCGCGCGTGGACGGCACCAAGGAGCGCTTCGCCCAGCGCCTGGCCACCGTGGCGCCGGCGGACCGCCTGGCCTTCCGCCTGCGCCGCCGGCTCCGGCTGTGGAGAGGGGCCACCGCTTGACGGGCCATCTCTCGAAGGACAATCGCGGGATTCGCAAGGTCTCGGTCGCCATCCTGTCCTGGAACGGCCGCCAGCATCTGGAAACCTGCCTCGCCGCCCTCGCCGCGCAGCACGATCCCGGGGTCGATTGGGACATCCTCGTCCTCGACAACGGCTCGACGGACGGCACCGCCGCCTGGATGCGTGAGCGCTACGGCCGGGACCGGCGGGTGCGCCTGGTCGAGAGCCCCGTCAACCTCGGCTTCTGCGCCGGCAACAACCGCCTGGTGGCGGCGACGGACGCCGGCACCGACGCCGTGGCCCTGCTCAACAACGACACCCGGCCGGAGCCGCAATGGCTGGGCGCGCTGGTGGAGGCCCTGGCCTCGGCCCCGCGGGACGTCGCCGCCGTCTCCGGCAAGATCGTCGACTGGGCCGGCGGCCGGCTCGACTTCGGCCGCGGCCTGATGACCTTCGACGGCCACGCCTTCCAGCTCGACTTCCGGCGCCCCCTGGCCTCGGCCCGGGTGCCGGCGGCGGGGGAGGAGCTGCCCTTCGCCTGCGGCGGCAACCTGCTGGTGCGGCGTGCCTCGTTCCTGGCGGCGGGCGGCTTCGACGAGTCCTACTTCGCCTACCTGGAGGACGTCGACCTCGGCTGGCGCCTGTGGTCGGGCGGCGAGCGGATCGTCTTCGCCCCCGGCGCCGTCGTCCACCATCGCTCCAGCGCCACGAGCGACCTGCTGGGGCTCTACAACCGGGGCTTCCTGTTCGAGCGCAACGCCTTCCTGACGGCCTACAAGAACTACGAGCCCGGCCTTTGGGAGCGGATCATGCCGGCCGTGATGCTGACCCTCGCCTCGCGCACCCAGGCCTTCCTGGCGAGCAACCCCGGATCGGAGATCCTGCGCATCGATCCTTACGCCGGCCACATCGCCAACACGGGAGGCCGGGATCTGGTCCCGCCGCCAGGGCCCGCGCTGCCGCCGGGGACCACCTGGGAGGGCCTCAAAGTGCGCTGGCAGGGCTACGGCCCCCGGGAGTTCCTCTACCGCGGCCTGCGCAAGCTGCGCGGATTGCCGCCGCCGGCGACATCCGCGCCATCGCCGTCCGCCGACGGAGCCGAGGCGCCGCGCCTCACCGACGAGCGCACGATCGCCCAGTTCCGCGCCCTCCACTGGCTGCTCGCCCACCTGGACGGCGCCGCCGCCACCCGCGCCGCCGTCCAGAGCCGCCGCAAGCGCCCGGACCGCGAGATCTTCGAGCGCTTCCCCCTCCATCTCGTCCCCACCTATCCGGGCGATGAGGCCCTCTTCGCCAGCCCGGGGTTCCAGGCCTGGCTGCCGGCGGACCTGCCGGTGGTGCGGACGAGCCTGGAGGAGATCATGGAGACGGGGTGAGGTGCTACGATGAGGGTGCCATGGCACTCCCGGAAGATCCCGAGCATTCGCCTTCCCAGGAAGAGCCTCTTTGGCCGTCTGAACCTGAAGGGGATGACGATTATTTGATTCTCTGGATGCTCAGCCTGACCCCGACGCAACGCCTGGAAGTAGCTCAAGGATTCGTAGACAGCGTCATGGCGATTCGCAATGGACATCGGGTTTAGGTTCCTCGATATCATCAAGATCCTGTCTCGTCACCAAATAGAGTTCATCCTCGTCGGTGGCGTGGCGGCGATTCTCGAAGGTGCGCCCGTCTCAACGTTTGATCTCGATGTCATGGTCCGCCCCACGGAAGAGGACCGGGACCGCCTTCTGGCTGCCTTACTGGAGCTCAACGCGCGTTATCTCGATCCCGCCGGGCGGCATATCCTCCCCGATCGGGCGAAGCTGGACACGCTGCGTATTCACCGCCTGTTGACGGACCTCGGTCCTCTCGACGTTCTCGAAAGCATCGGGCATGGCCTGACCTACTCGGATCTCGCCGCGGAGGTTCAGGTGCACGAGGTGGCAGGGATGCGGATCTCCGTACTGCGGCTGGAGATGATCATCCGGTCCAAAGAGGAGGCAAACCGGGAAAAGGACCGAGCGGTCCTGCCGGTCCTTCACCGGACCCTCAAATTCAAGAAAGAGGCGTCTGAAATCAGCGGCTGAGAACGCTTCTCCCTCCGCCGCGCGACAAGTTGCGCGTCTTCCCGATTACGTGTCCCGCTTTCCTCTGATTCCTGCACCATAGGCGCAGAGTTCATCAATTTTCCGAGCTGGTGGCGGCCTCTGGCTGCCGTCATTCGGGCTTTTGCGGTCCCGAGAGAGCCGCCGGCGTCATGGGGCGGGGTATGTGTGGGCCGCCAGGAGGGGTGTGCCATGGAGCTGTTCAAAACCGTGCGTCTGCTCTCGAACGTTCTCTTCTTCCGGTTCAAGTACGGCAATCCCCGCGAGGTCGACCGCCACTGGGAGAATTACTGGAAGAGCATCGACAAGACCGGGCGGAGCGGCCAGGTGCTCTGGGACAACGAGCCGGAGCGCGCTTCGGCGGAAGACCTGAAGCGCTTCCGCGAGCACATGGACCCGTCGCTGCCCCTGCTCGACTTCGGCTGCGGCAACGGCCGGCAGACGCGCTACCTGGCCCGCCACTTCCCGCGGGTCATCGGCACGGACGTCTCGCCCTCCGCCATCGTCAAGGCCCGGGAGGAGACGGCGCCCGAGATGAGGATCGAGTACCGGGTGGTCAACGGCTTGAACCCCAAGGACGCCCAGGCGTTCCACGACGAGTTCGGGGACGTCAACGTCTACATGCGGACCGTGCTCCACGTCCTGCAGCGGGAGGACCAGCCGAAGTTCGCCGAGAACCTCGCCATCCTGCTCGGCGAGAAGGGCACGCTCTACCAGATCGAGCTCTCGCTCTGCGCGCTCGACTACTTCCGGACCCTGCCCGGCAACAGCCCCTCCGGCCTGCCGCAGCACGTCCACAACGTGATCCGGACCGGCGCGACGTCGGTCGGCTTCGATCCCGTGGAACGGCCCAGGGTCTACCCGGACAGCCACTGGAACGTGGTGGCCCACGGAGACGACGTCACCATCAACACCGTGCCTCTCTCGCATGGACAGGAGGGCAGGGTGCCGGCCAACTACCTGGTCCTGCGGACGCGGAAGAACGGCCACAACGGCAACGGCGTCCGGCCTCTGTAGGGGCGGCCCTATGTGACCGCCCGGGGTGGGGCTGTCATAATGGGCGCATGGGGCCTGAGTTTTCCGTCGTCATTCCCACCTACAACCGCCTGGAGGTCCTCTCGGAGGTCCTCCAGGCGCTGGAGTTTCAGCAGGAGCCGCCACCCTTCGAGATCGTGGTCGTCGACGACGGCTCGACGGACGGCACCGCCGAGTGGCTGCGGAGCCGGACGTTCCGGGTGCCGCTGCGCTCGATCGTTCAGGAAAACCACGGGCCGGCGGCGGCCAGGAACACCGGCGTCGCCGCCGCGTCGGGCCGCTGGGTGGCCTTTCTTGGGGACGACACCGTCCCGTCTCCCGGATGGCTCGCCGCCCACCGCGAGGCCCACCGGCGCCGGGGCGACGACTCCCGCATCGCCGTGATCGGCTACACCGGCTGGCACCGGCGCATGCGCCTCAACCCCTTCCTGCGCTACATCAACGAGTATGGGCTGCAGTTCGGCTACGCGCTGATCCACGACAAAGAAGACGTACCGTTCAATTTTCTATACACCTCGAACCTGTCGCTGGGGCGCGATCTGCTGCTCGCGGAGCCCTTCGACCTGCGCTTTCCCTATGCCGCCTGGGAGGATATCGAGCTGGCCTACCGCCTGAAACGGCGGGGTTTACGGCTGATCTACCAGCCGGAGGCCACGGTCGCCCACGACCATCCCACGGACCTGGCACGCTTCGCCTCGCGGCAGGAGAAGGCGGGCTACTGCGCCGTCGTCTTCTACCGCCTCCATCCGGAGCTCGGATCCTTTCTGGGAGTAGGGCCCGACGGGCCGCCGCCGCTGCCGCCGGCAGGGCCGCAGAGACGCCGGGAAGGCCTGGTCCGGGCTTTGCAAAACTTGCCTGTGCGATGCCCAAAACTATGGGAAGATGTGCTGCGATATCACTACATACGAGGTCTTCACCGCGCCTGGTCGGAGCTGGGCGCGGAGATGGAAAAGGAGAGCACCCATGACGACCCTGAAACCCGTCGGCGAACGGCTCCCGCTTAGGGCAGCCGCTCTCATGGCCGGCGCTCTGCTGATCGCCAGCCTGCCGCTGGCGGCCCAGCATCGCTCGCGGCCGAGCGACAGCAGCGACAGCGGGCGGACGGCCCGCGACGCCGGCTCCTCGCCGGTTCACTCTGCACCCAGCGCGCCCAGCGCGCCCAGCTATTCCGCCCCGAGCGAGCCGAGCTCGGCGTCGAACCCGCCGCGCACGGCCCAGCCGAGAGGCTCCGGCAGCCGCGAGCCGCACCGCCAGCCGCCCTCGCGCGGCAGCCGCGGCAACGATGGCGGCGGCCACCACGGCGGCAGTCATCACGGCACCTATGGCGGCGGCTACTACTATCCCTACGGCGGCGGCTCCTACGGCTTCTGGCCCGGCTTCTGGGGCGGCTGGTGGGGCGGCTACTACCCCTATTACTATCCCTACAGCTATGGCCAGCCCGCCTACTACGGCCGTGAAGGCAGCGGCGGCGCCCTCGACCTCGACGTCGCCCCCGGCCGCACCGAGGTTTACGTCGACGGCCAGTACCTCGGCAAGGTGGACGCCTTCGACGGCTGGCCGCGGTACCTCTGGCTGCCGAAGGGCACCTACGACGTCGTCCTGTACCTCGACGGCTACAAGACCATCGCCCGCCAGATCACGGTCTACCCGGGCACGGTCATCGGCATCGACGACCAGATGGAGCCCGGCGACTCGGTCCGCCCGGAGGACCTCGCCTCGAAGACCCACGACCGGCGGGACGACCGGACGCGCTACGAGCGTGAGCGGGGCGAGCGGATCGACCGCGGCGAGCGCGGCGACGAGTGGCGCGACAACTGGCGGGACCGCATCCGCCGTGACCGCGGCGACCGCGATGACCGCGATTCGGTGCGGGATCGTCGCGCCGATGCTGACGACGACGATGACGACGACGCGGACGTGGAGGACATCGACGTTCCCGACGACACCTCGTCGCAGAAGGGCCGCCTGCGTCTGGAAGTCGAGCCCGAGGACGCCTCGGTCTACCTCGACGGCCGCTTCGTGGGCACCGGCACGGACCTCGCGCTGATGCGCGGCGGCCTGCCGGTCACCCCGGGCGACCACCGGCTGGCCGTGGTGCGGCCGGGCCGCAAGGCCGAGGAGCGCAGGTTCGAGGTGAAGGCGGGCGAGGACGTCGAGCTGGAGATCGAGCTCGACGGCGAAGGGCGGTAAGAAGCCCTCACCACCCCAACCCTCCTCTCCCTGAGGGAGAGGAGGGAGCTCTCCTAACTAGATCTAGATCCCACCCGCAATCGGGTCCGACGAGAGAGAGCCGCCGGTAACCCCGGTCCCGGTAGAGCCGCCAAGGCTGGTCACGCCGCCCACCTCGGTGCTCTGGGGCTGCGCCAGGGGCTTCACGCTCTCCTGCTCGAAGACGCTGCCGTGGCCCAGGTCCTGCTGCTGGCCGCGGTCGATCCCCATCTTCTGATAGACGGCGCAGTGGCCGGTGGCGCCACGCCAGAGCAGCGGCGCGCCGATCGCCGCCAGGCCCAGCGCTCCCTTGTTCCGGCGCTTCAGCGCGTACGCCGCGAGGGCCGCGCCGCCCAGCACCGAGGCCCAGCGCTCGATCTTGCCGACGTTGGTGTTGTTTCTGCTCGCGAGGCTGCCGAGTTTTTCGCGAATGGATTCAGCCATGGGAAGTCTCCTTCAAGTTGCGGTTCGTAGGTTCCCGGGAGGAAAAGAGAACGGAAGGCGGCGACCAGAGAGCACCCCGAGCTGTCGAATCGCGCCACCACCCGCCCCGCCTGACTGTGGTTCAAGACACGTGCCAATTTCTCGGCCTGGGCGCCATGCGGGTAGGCCCAAAGGCAAAGACCCAAGGACTGCAAAGACCGCAAGGACACCGAAGCCCCGTCCTTCTTGCAGTCCTTGCAGTCCTTGTTGTCCTTGCAGTCTTTTTTCCTAAGGCGGCGGCGTTTCCTCTTCCACGACCGGCGCCTGCGCTCCGGCCTGGCCGCCGGCCGCTCCGATCGGCTGGCCGCCGGCCGGCACGATCCCCGGCTCGGGCGGCGGCTGCGGGGCCGGGGCCGGCGTCATGCCGGCGGCGCCGGTCGCTCCGGCCACGGGCTCCGGCGCGGCGGGCCGCGGCGGCTGGGGGGCTCGGGCGGGCCGGATCTCGATCGTGCCGTCCTCCGGCTGCGGGCCGGTGGAGGGGCCGCTCGGGGGGAAGGTCTGGGCCGGGCTGATCACGATCGGCTCGTCGCCTCCCGGATCGGTGATCATCAGCCCGTCGTCCGTGACGGTGTAGCGCGGCTCCTCCGTCGAGGAGGGGTCCAGCGGCAGGCCGGTCTCGGGATCGAGCAGCGGCTGGCCGAGGCTGACGTCCGCCAGCACCTCGCCGCCGTAGGTGGGCGAGTGGCGCTGGCAGGGCTCGGCGGGCGCCTGCCACTCGGGGAAGACCTCGGTGACCCGGTTGGGGCAGAGGTCGGTGGCGAGCTGCCCCGTCACGGGATCGACCATCACCTTCACGATGCCCGCCGGCACTCCGAAGTCGCGGTAGCCGCCCGCCGGGCGCACGGCGGCGGTGAAGCGGCTCCAGATGGGCAGCGCCGCCCGCGCGCCCGAGAGCTGGGTGGAGGAGTTGTCGTCGTAGCCCACCCAGACGACGGTGACCCGGTCCGGCGAGTAGCCGGCGAACCAACTGTCGCGGCGGTCGTTGGTGGTGCCCGTCTTGCCCGCCAGGGGACCCTGGACGCCCTGCCCCCGGGCGCCGGCCGCCGTGCCATGGTCCACCACCCCCTGCAGGATCGAGGTCACCAGGTAGGCCGCCTGCGGGTCCAGGACCCGTTTCGGCGTCGGCAGCTCGTCCTCCTCCGGCACCGGCTCGCCGCCGCGGTCGAGCACGGTGGCGAGGCCGTGGATCGAGGGCTTCAAGCCGCCCGCGGCCAGCGTCGAGTAGACCTGGGCCATCTCCATCGGCGTCGCCTCGAAGGCGCCCAGGGCCAGCGACGGCACCGCCTCGAGCTCGCCCGTGAACCCCATGCCGCGGGCGATGTCGATGACGCGCGGCATGCCCACCTGGAGGGCCAGCCGCACGGTGGGGATGTTGAGGCTCTGCTCCAGCGCCGTGCGCGCCGTCACCCAGCCGTGGAAGCCGCGGTCGTAGTTCTGCGGCCGCCAGCTCGCGTTGCCGATGCGCACGTTGATCGGCGAGTCCCGGAACAGCGACGCCGGGGTGGCCGCGCCCTCGGCGAAGGCGGTGCCGTAGATGACCGGCTTGAAGGCGCTGCCGACTTGCCGGTGCGCCTGCACCACCCGGTTGAACTGGCTCTTGCCGTAGTCGCGGCCGCCAACCCAGGAGAGCACCGAGCCGTCGCGCGGATCGACCGAGATCAGCGCCGCCTGCAGGGGCTTCCGCCTCCTGCTGCCCTTCTCCCAGCCCTTGGCCAGGGCGCCGAGCCCCTGCTCCACCGAGGCCTCGGCCTTGAGCTGGTCGCGCCGGCGCAGGGTGGAGAACAGCAGGTAGCCCTCGCCGCCCAGCTCGTCGAGGCCGAACCGCTCCCGGGCCTCGGCCTGCGCCGCGTCGGCGAAGTAGGGGGCCAGGGGGCGCGGGTCGACCCGCCGGGGGTTCGTGCGCACGGGCGCCGCCACGGCCTGCCGCAACTGCTCCGGGGTGATCCAGTCGAGCTCGCCCATGCGCTCCAGCACCCGGTTGCGGCGCTCGAGGGCCTTGTCCGGGTGCTCCACGGGCGAGTAGTCGGCCGGCGCCTGGATCATGCCGGCCAGGGTGGCCGCCTCGTCGAGGTCGAGCTCCGCGGCGTCCTTGCCGAAGAAGGCGCGGGACGCCGCCCCGAAGCCGATCAGGTTGGCCGGGCCGCTCCGGCCCAGATAGATCTCGTTCAGGTAGGCCTCCAGGATGGCCCGCTTGCCGTGCCGCACCTCCAGCATCACGGCGATCACCGCCTCCTTGGCCTTGCGGCTCAGGGTGCGCTGGCTGGAGAGGTAGACGTTCTTGACGAGCTGCTGGGTGATGGTGCTGCCGCCCTGCTGCATCTCGCCGCCCCGCAGGTTCACCCACAGCGCGCGGGCGACGCCGGAGGGCGAGACGCCGGGATGCCTGAAGAAGCGGTCGTCCTCGGCCGCCAGCACGGCCTTCACCACCAGGTCCGGCAGCTCGTCGAGCGTCACCGGCCGCCGCTCCTCGACCTCGTCGTCATAGAACGAGGCGAGCAGCGGCGGCTCCAGCGTGGCGCTCGGGGCCGGCCGGCCGGCCACCCAGACGCCGGTGATCCGGTTGCCCCGGAAGGCCGCCGCGACCGGCACGCCGCCGGCCGGGCCGTCCGGGGTGGGGAAGGGGCGCAGGTGCACGGCGACGCGGCCCGCCGTGCGCCGGAAAGCCCCCCGGGGGAGCGGCGCGCGGGGATCCCCCGCCGCCTCGCGGTAGCCGGACTCCTTCAGCTCCGCCACCATCTCGTCCGCGGACACCAGGGCGCCGGGCGCCAGCTCGGTGGCGCTGCCGTACAGGCGGGACGGCTGTCTGTACGGCGAGTCCGGGAACTGCCGGGAGAGCTTCCACAGGTAGGCGGCCATCACGAAGCCGCCGACGAACAATAAGGCCGAGGCGACGAGCCCGGCGATCACCAGACGCCGCCGCGCGGGATCCATCTCGGGGAAGGTCCGCCGGGGGCGCTGGAAAAAGGCTGCTGGCTGCATGTCTGCTCCCGCGGCGCGAAGCCGGTCTGTCCCGGGGGGCCGCCGCTGGTGTCAGGATGTGGCAAGCTACATGCCACTCCTTGTCGGCACAGGGGTTGCAGCGGAACATAGCCGTGGCGGGGATGAGGAGACGAGACCATGAGCGGACTGGCGGACGAGAGCGGCGATTCCAACGATTCCAAGGACTCAAAAGGTGGCGGCTCCGCGCTCAAGGGCGAGGAGCTGAGGAAGCTCTTCGGCCAGCTCGAGTACGGCTGGACGATGCCCAACGAGCATCACCTGGAAAAGGAGTTCCACTTCAAGGACTTCCGCGAAGCCCTCGACTTCGTCAACCGGCTCGGCGAGGCCGCCGAGGCCGCGGGGCATCACCCGGACATCTATCTCACCTGGGGCCGGGTGAAGGTGACCCTCTGGACCCACTCCGTGGGCGGCCTGACGCCGGACGACTTCACTCTGGCGGCAAAGGCGGATCAGGCGAAATGAGGGCGCCGCCGTCCCCTTCCGGGGGCGCGGCCGGCGCGTGGCGCTCGAGATGCCCGTGCTTCAGATCTTCCCGGAGCCGCTGAGATTCCTTGATGGTTTCCTTGAGGTAGGTGACCAGGACGCCGGTGTCATTCTCAGGGTTCAACGTCTTACCTCCTGCTTCTAAATAAATCTCGAAGCAAGGGGCATGCCGGGGGGACCCTCTTCTCCCAGCCTCCCTCCCATCCACCGGGAGAAGAGGGAGAAGTTTGTCTAAAAAGGAATCTGCCGAGGTAGCCCTACTCGAGCACGGCCATCAGCGCGCTCTGCAGCGCCTGCAGGCTCACCGGCTTGGTGATGTGCTTCTGGAATCCCGCCTCGCGGCTCTTCTGGACGTCGTCGTCCATGCCGTAGCCGCTGAGGGCGATGCCGCGCAGGCCGTAGCGGCTGGAGAGGGAGCGCATCAGTTCGTGGCCGCTGCCGTCCGGCAGGCCCAGGTCGCTGAGCACCAGATCGATGCGGGTCCCATCCCTGTCCTGCTGCGCCCGCTCCGCCGCGGCGAGGCCGGTGGCCACGGAGGCGGCGACGGTGATCCGGTAGCCGAGCTCGCGCAGCAGGTCCGCCATGGCCTCGGCGGTGTCGGCGTGGTCCTCGATCAGCAGGATGTGAGCGGAGGAGGCACCGCGGCGTTCCGGCTCAGGGGAGGTGGCTATCGACGGCTTGGCGGCAACGGGCGCGTCGCTGCAGGGGAGCCGCACGGTGAAGGTCGCGCCTTGGTTCTTGCCGCAACTGGAGGCGGTGAGGCTGCCGCCATGCATCTCGACGATGGCCTTGCTGATGGCCAGGCCCAGCCCGAGCCCGCCGAAGCGGAGGGAGGTGCCCGGCCGGCCCTGGTCGAAGGCGTCGAAGATGTGCTCCATGGTTTCGGGCTCGATGCCCATCCCCGAGTCGGCGACCTCCACCACCAGCCAGCCCCCGGCGTCTCCGGACCCCTGCTCCCAGCCGGAGCGCAGCAGGATTCTGCCCCCTTCGGGGGTGAACTTCGCCGCGTTGTGGAGCAGGTTCCAGAAGACCTGCGTGAGGCGCGGAGAGTCGGCGGAGAGCGAGCCGCTCCGGCCCGAGAGCTCCGTGACGATCCGCAGCCGCTTCGCCAGCAGGTCCCGCTCCGTCGTCTGCAGGGCATGCTCGAGGATCTCGTCCAGGTCGGCGGCCTCGCGCCGCAGCTCGATCTTGCCGCGGGCGATGCGGGTCAGGTCGAGCATGTCGTCGATCAGCCGCGCCTCGAGCTCCAGGTTGCGCCGCATCATGGCGAGCTGGCCGCGCACGTCGTCCGGCAGGCGAGCGTCGCCTTCGAGCCCCGAGACCACGGCCAGCACCGGCGTCAAAGGCGTGCGCAGCTCGTGGCTCAGGGTGGCGAGGAAGCGGTCCTTGGCCTGGTTGGCGGCCTCGGCCGCCGCCGCCGCCTTCTGATTCGTGAGGTCGGTAACGACCAGGCAGAGCGCCGGCCCCTCCTCTCGGGGGAGGGCCGTGACGGCGGCGTAGGCGGGCACCAGGACGCCGTCCGCCCTGCGCAGAGCGACCTCGCCCTTGCCGCTTCCATCGGCCTCCCCCTGCCGCAGGAGCGACTCGAACGTCTCCACGCTCGCCGGCGCCAGGAAGCCGTAGACCGAGCCGCCGAGCACGTGCACGAGATCGGCCTGGACGAGCGCCGAGAAGCAGCGGTTGCAATAGAGGATGGTGCCGTCCGGCAACAGGGTGACGGCGCCCTGGCCCATCTCCTCGATCATCAGGCGGTACGGCCGGTCGGCGCTGTGCAGCGTGTAGACCCGCTCCCCCTGCTCCTCGCTCACCACCAGGGCATCGATCTCGCCCTGGCGGATGGCCCGCAGCGTCTCTTCGGCCTCCACGAGGCGGTCGCGGAGGTCTTCCATATTTTCCTGGAAGGGGTCTGTACTGGCTTGAACGGAATTCATGGTGTCACCGGCAGAAGGTCCAGACGTACGAGAACCCGCTCCGAGTCGGAGAGGTCTCCGACCAGCCGGCGCAGGGGCAGCGGGCGCTGCTTGATGAGCGTGGGCGCCACGAGGATCGCATCCCCCTCGGCAAGGTCCGGCCGTTGATAGATGTCGACGATCTCGAGATCGTACCGGCCCCGCAGGTACCTCTCGCAGAGGGCCTTGGCGTTCTCGATGGCCCGCCCGGAACGGGCGGTCGCGCCGGTCACGTAGAGGCGAAACGTGTATCGCTCCTTCGGCCCGCCGGCGAGGTTCTCCTCGAACGCCTTGAGAGGAGCCGGCTCGCCCATCGTCTTCAGCTCAGAGGCCGGACATCCAGACCGACCAAGACTTTCTCCGAGTTGGACAAATCGCCGATGATCCGCCGGAGCGGCTCCGGCAGTCTCCGCACCAGGGTCGGGATGGCCAGGATCTGGTCGCTCCTCGCGAGCTTGGGGTTCTGGACCAGGTCGATGACGTCGATCCGGTAGCGGCCGGGGAGGTTCTCCTCGCAGATCCTTTTCAAGTTCGCCAGGGCGGTCAGAGACTTGGGGGTCTGGCCGGCCACGTACAGCCGCAGCTCCCAGAAATGCGGATCGCTCTCCGCCCGCGGCGGCTCGGCTGGAAGTTGGGCCTTCATGGGGCTGCTCCCTTTCGAGGTTCTACGACATCCACCTTGCGGGTTCGGGCCATTTCCAAACGATCTTGCAAGATTCGCTCCTCGCGCTCCCTGGCATCATCGACGGCCTTCTGTGTTTCTTCTTCTTCGGTCTCCAGCTCGAGCCGCAAGGCGGTGATCCGGGCTTCCAGAATCTGGCGCTTGCGCTCCAGATCGCGCTGCCGGCGCTCGGCCTCCTGCTGGCGCGCGAGGCCGGCGTTCTTCTCCTGGGCCTCCTGGGCGAGCCGGGCCGCTCCCGTGAGCGCTCCCGCCGGTCCGAGGTAGGCCTCCACCAGCTCGATGCCGTCGTTGGTGACGAGCATCTCGCGGAGCTGGTTGGAGTGGGCCATGCCGCGCGACTTGATGACGTTGAGGGTGCGGTTGCGCTCGCCGGAGAGCTCCAGCTCGCGCAGCAGGAGCCAAGTATCCATCAGCGACGAGACGCCGACCTCCGTCTGGTCCAACTGCTCCCCATGCGTCAGGCTGTTGAAGAAGGGGGTGATCTGCTGGATCTTCAGGAAGTCGATCAGCCGCACCAGCATCGACTTGACCTCTTCGCTGCTGCCGGTGTTCAGGAAGTTGGTGATCGGGTCGATGACCACGACCCGCGGCCGGAAGTCGCGGAGGATCTTGTACATCGTCACCAGGTGGCGCTCCAGGCCGAACGCCGTGGGGCGCGAGGCGTGGAAGAGCAGCAGCCCCTGGTCCACCCAGGGCTGGAGGTCCAGGCCGATCGAGCGCATGTTGCGCACCATCTGGGCCCGCGACTCCTCGAAGGCGAAGTAGACGGCGCGCTCGCCGCGCCGGCAGGCCGCGTCCACGAAGTGGGCCGCCAGGGTGGTCTTGCCCGTGCCCGCCTTGCCCGACATCAGGATGCTGCTGCCGCGGAAGTACCCGTGGCCCCCCAGCATGTCGTCCAGGGCCGGGATGCCCGAGGAAATCCGTTCCGTCGAGACCTCGTGGTCGAGCCCCAGGGAGGTGATGGGCAGCACCTCGATGCCCCGCTCGTCGATGAGGAACGGGTACTCGTTGGTGCCGTGCACGCTGCCGCGGTACTTGACCACCCGCAGCCGCCGGATCGCCTGCTGGTCCGAGACCCGGTGGTCGAGCAGGATCACGCAGTCCGAGATGTACTCCTCGAGGCCGTGGCGGGTCAGCATGCCCTCCCCCCGCTCGCCCGTGATCACGGCGGTGACGCCGCGGTCCTTCAGCCAACCGAACAGCCGGCGCAGCTCCGCCCGCAGGATGCCCTGGTTTTCGAGGCCGCCGAACAGGATCTCGATGGTGTCCAGCACCACCCGCTTGGCGCCGATCGAGTCGATGGCAAACCCCAGGCGGATGAACAGCCCCTCGAGGTCGTACTCGCCGTTCTCCTCGATCTCGCCGCGCTCCACGTGCACGTAGTCGAGGACGAGCTTCTCCTGCCGCTCCAATTCGCCGAGGTCGAAGCCCAGCGAACGGACGTTCTGCGTCAGCTCCTCCGTGCCCTCCTCGAAGCTCATGAAGACGCCCGGCTCGCCGAACTCCATCGCTCCCCGGACGAGGAACTCCATGGCCATCAGCGTCTTGCCGCAGCCGGCAGTGCCGCAGACGAGGGTCGGCCGGCCGCGCGGCAGGCCGCCCAAAGTGATCTCGTCCAGGCCCGCGATGCCGGTGGGAGCCTTTTCGATGCCGCCGAGCTCGCGGGGCGGCGCAGAAGCTTCAGAAAGGATTGGTTCGGCTGTCAAGCATCACCTCTCAGGAAACTTTACCATCCATCCGCAAGCTTTCGGAAGGCGGTGTTCCGTTTCTCGCAGTACCCCGCGCCAGGTTTGCCACCACGGTCGCCAGCTCCTGCACCTCGACGGGCTTCGCCACGTGCAACTGGAATCCCGCCTGGAGAGCCCGGCGGCGGTCCTCGCTGCGGGCGAAGGCCGTGAGCGCGGCGGCCGGCGTGCACCCGCCCCGGTCCGCGGGCAGATCCCGCACCTGCCGGATGAGGGAGTAGCCGTCCTCCCCGGGCATGCCGATGTCCGAGAGCAGGACGTGCGGCCGCCAGCTCTCCAGGGCCTCCAGGCCCTCCCGGGCCGAGCCGACCGCCAGCACCTCGGCGTCGCAATGCTCCAGGATCTGCTGCAAGGTCTCCCGCGCGTCCGGCTCGTCGTCCACCACCAGGACCCGGATCCCCTTCAGGTTCAGGGCGGGGTCCTCCTGGCAGGCGGCGATGCCGGCCATCTCCGCCCTCGGGTGGATCCGGTTCCCGTCCGCCGTCTTGACGTGGGCGACGGAGAGCGGCAGCGTCACGACGAACGTACTCCCCTGCCCCTCGCCGGGGCTCTGCACCCGCACTCCGCCGCCGTGCAGCTCCACCAGGTGCCGCACGATGGCGAGCCCCAGCCCGAGCCCGCTGTGCCGCCGGGTCGTCGAGGCGTCGCGTTGGCGGAAACGCTCGAAGACCTGGGGCAGGAAGTCGGGGGAGATGCCCGCCCCGTTGTCGGCCACGATGATCTCGACGTGCGAGTTGACGCGCTCCAGCCGCACCTCCATCCTGCCGCCCTTGGGCGTGAACTTCACGGCGTTCGAGAGCAGGTTCCACACCACCTGCTGCAGCCGGGCCGGATCGCCCGCCACCGGTCCCGCCAGCGGATCGAGCACCCGCCGCAACCGGATCTGGCGCGCTTCCGCCGCCGGCCGCACCGCTTCGATGGCGGCGTCGATCACCGGCACCAGCTCCAGGGGGCGCACGTCCAGGCGCATCTGGCCCGAGATGATGCGCGACACGTCCAGCAGGTCGTCGATGAGCTGCCCCTGGAGCCTGGCGTTGCGCACGATCGTCTCCAGGCCCCGCCGGCCCTTCTCCGGGTCGTTGCCGTCGCTGAGCAGGAGCTGGCCCCAGCCCAGGATGGCGTTGAGCGGCGTCCGCAGCTCGTGGGAGACGGTGGCCAGGAACTCGTCCTTGCTGCGGTTGGCGGCCTCGGCCTCTTCGCGGGCCTCCCTCATCTGGCGGTAGAGGTTGACGTTGTCGATGGCGACGGCGGCCTGCGTCGCGATGCCGCCCAGGATCCGCTCCTCCCGCTCCGTGAAGATCCCGGTCTCCGAGTGCCCGAAGAAGAGCCCGCCCAGCACCTCCCCCGAGCGGGAGACCACGGGCGCCGCGAGATAGCTCCGCACCGGCAGATGCCCCTCGGGCATGCCGTGGTAGGGCGCGTTTTTGCCGTAGCGGGGATCCTGGGTGATGTCGTCGCTGCGCACGAGCCCCTCGCCGTTGAAGGTCGGTCCGAAGACCTTCGTGTTGCGCGGCATGGGGAAGCCGGCGAAAGCCTCCCGGGGCACGCCCGAAAGGGCGTACAGCGTGTAGGCCTCCTGCCCCGGTCGGATCACGTTGTAGAAGAAGGAGCCGAACTGGGCGTGGGTGACCGCCGTCGCCTCGTCGGTGATCGCCTGCACCAGCCGTTCGAGGTCCAGCTCGGCGAGCAGGGTCTGGCCGATGCGGTTCATCACCCGCAGCTCCTTGCGGTCCTCCTCCTGGCTCTTCAGCACGCGCCGCAGCTCCTGCTCGACGTTCCGGCGGGCGGTGATGTCGAAGCAGGTGCCGATGAAGCCCTCGAAGGTGTCTCCCGAATCTCCCGGACCGAACCGGGGGATGCCGTTGGCCAGGATCCACTGGTACTCGCCGTCGTGCCGCCGCAGCCGGTACTCCATGGAGAACTTCCGCCGCGCCTCGAAGGCGGAGTTGTAGGCCTCCAGGTAGCGGTCGCGGTCCTCCGGATGAATGCCCTCCACCCAGCCATCGCCCAGCTCCTGCTCCATCGGGCGGCCGCGGAAATCCAGCCACTGCTTGTTGAACCAGTCACGCCGCCTGTCCCTGCCGGCCATCCAGATCAACACCGGAGCGGTGTCCGCCATGATCCGGAACCGCGTCTCGCTCTCCCTTGCCCCCACCTGCACCCGGCGCAGCTCCTGGGCCTGGCGGAGGCTCTCCGTCGAGCTGGCCTCGGCCCGCACCCTCGACTTTTGCAGCCGGTCGTTCAGTAGGTTGATGAGGACGCCGATGCCCGCGAAAAGGAGGATCTGCACCAAGGCCGAAAAGCCGGAAAGGCTGAAGCTCGAGACTGGAGCCATGAAGAAGAAGTTGGCGGCCAGGCTCGAAAGGGCGGTGGCGAGCAGGCCGGGCCCCAGGCCGCCCCACCAGGAGGCGGCCATGATCGCGGGGAAGAAAAACAGGAAGGGGGTGCTCATCCCCAGCAGCGGCTGCAGAGGCCAGCGGATCAGGACGGCCAGCAGCACCAGGAGGAACGCGGCGCCATAACGCAGGGCCGCCGGACGCTCGGAAGGCGAGAAAGCTTCAGTCACGTGGCGCGGTCTCCAATGGCACGTTGAGATGATACCCGAGGTGAGAATTCGGCTTGCAAGGATGGGGCCGCGAGGGGCGCGATTCCCCTCGCGAGGGGCACGATGCCCCCACGAGGGGCGTCATTCCCCTCGCGAGGGGAGGCCTCCCCCCGCGAGGGGCGCGATGCCCCTCACGAGGGGCGCCATTCCCCCCACGAGGGGAACGGCAAAATTCAGGAGGGGCGCGACGAAATTGCCGAGGGGCGGCCTCCCCTCGCCAGGGGAACGGCGCCCCTCGCGAGGGGAACGGCTCAGACCGCGGTCAGACATCCCCCCTGATGGCACCGTCCCCGTGGTGTAGAGACGCTCCTTCCCCGATACGACATCTTCCACGGCGCACGGGGACGTCGGGGCGTCTCTTCG
>DATFNZ010000086.1:0-40328 GCA_035266085.1 Thermoanaerobaculia bacterium | reverse complement strand
AGAGGTCTCGGAGGCCTCCCGCGTCGGGGCGTCTCCGAGGCGGAGGAATCGCTCGCTTTGCTAATCCCTTCAACCGTCACGTCGTTCCGCCGTCCAGGCTCTCGGTGCAGCGCAAACCCGGAACGAACTTCGGGCACGTCGGACTAGTGGCGGCAGCCCGCCCAAGAGAGGTGCCAGGTAAGTAGAGAATGGCGCGATTCGAGGTATCCGAGGGTGCGACAAGACCAGCGCCGCGAAAGTCGCTCCTCGTGTCCGTCTCTGAACCAGGAGGTGTTATCCATGAGAGGGCAGACTTTGTCGATCGGAGCCGCCGTTTTCCTCGCGAGCTTGAGCTGTGTGCCCACGGGGACCGCGCAGAGCTCCGGCACGGGCACGGTTGTCGCCGGAGAGATCCAGATCCCCGAGATCTCGGGAGCCGCGTTCCTGCCCGGGGACCGCCTCCTCGTCGTCGCCGACGAGGGTCCGACGGTCCTGCTGCTGGAGCAGGCCACGCAACGCCTGAGGACGGGCACGGTCAAGAAGGAGGATTTTCAAACCGTGGTCTTGGACGGGATGCCCAAAGGCGCCAACGGCAAGCCCCGGGATTTGGACGACCTGGAGGACATGGCCTGGGACCGGCAGTCGAGCGTCTTTCTCGTCACCTCCCACAGCCGCAATCGCCGCGGTAAAGGTCCTGACAAGAAGCCGGAGCGGTACGCGATCGTCCGCATGACCCTCGGATCCCAGGGAGCGACACCGGACAAGCTGTCGGTTTTCGACCTGCAGGTGCCTCCGGAGCTCCGGCAAGCGATGGAGCGTACGTCAGCTCAAGCAGGCTTCAACGTCGAGGGGGCCGCCTGGAGCCAGGATGGACATCTCCTTCTCGGGCTGCGCTCGCCGACCCGGACCGTCGACGAGGACCGGAAACCGAACGAGGACGCCATCGTGCTGGAGGTCAAGGATCCGAGCGCGAATCCGATGAAGGCTGCCGTCATGGCTGCCCTGAATCTCAACGGCGGCGGAATTCGTGGAATGTTCTATGACCCCCGGGAGCACGGCCTCTGGATTCTGGCCGGGCTCTCCCCGGACCCGCCGGACGACATGGTGCACGCCCGATGGGCTCTCTGGTTCCGGCATGACGACGGCACCCTGGGAGCGAGAGAGCTGCCGAAGGAAGCGGAAGCCTTGGCCAATGCGGAGGCCGTGACCTGGGTTGCCCTCGGCGAGACCCAGCAGCCCCATCTCCTGCTGGTGGAAGACGGCCCCGAGGTCAGCCGATACGTGCTCTTCCCCGTTCCAGGGAAGTAGGCTGCCCCCGGATACAGTCTGAGGTGTAATGGCGGCTTCTCAGGCAGAGATAGACCTCAAAGCCTGGCTTGGGGTACGCTGTGCGCATGAAACGCACGAATCTTGTGTTGGATGAGCAGCTCCTGGAAGAGCTGACGCGGATCAGCGGCGAGAGGACGTACTCGCGCGCAGTCACGAAAGCCATGGAAGACTACCTGCGGCGCCACAAGGCCGGACGCATCCTCGAGCTTGCAGGGTCTGGGTTGTGGGAGGGCGACTTGTCTGAGATGAGGGGCGATACTACCGTGCCCGGCCGCCCGAACCGGTAGGCTCTCCCATGTTTCTGGTGGATACATCCGTCTGGATAGAGGTCTTCAGGAGGCCGAGCCGATTGCAACTCGGATCTGTGGCCGACTTGGATGAGGTGGTCACCTGTCTGCCGGTCATCCAGGAAGTCCTACAAGGATTTCTGGAGGAGCATGCCTTTCGCATCGCTCGCGAGGCAATGTTCGCCCTCCCGGTCCTTGAATCGCCCGTGTCGCGGGAAGTCTTTGAGGAAGCCGCTCAACTCTATCGGGTGGCGCGGCGCTCCGGCGTCACGGTTCGTTCGGGTGCCGACTGCCTGATCGCCGCCTGCGCGATTCGGCACGGGATTCCGGTCCTCCACTACGATCGCGATTTCACGCTGCTGGCCCAAGTATCTTCCCTGAAGGAACAGCGGATCTCGGTCGTCTGAGGTGAAAGTCGGCCGTCCCGGATCGGCTGGAGGCCATCGCACGGGGCGCTGGCCGTCGGAGCTCCCGGCATCGAATCCCTGGTGCTACGATCCTCTGGATCTCGCTACTTGTTGGAAGGCTGGAACGATCCAGTCCTTCCATCGCGAAAGGAGAGTCCGCATGGAGAAGAAATCCATCAAGAAGAAGCTTGTCCTTACTCGAGAGGTTTTGCGGGAGCTGAACCGTGAGGAGGCCCGCAAAGTCGTCGGCGGCGAGCACACCTACACATGCGACTCATGCGCATGTAATTGGTAAGATCTTCGCGCGTCTCCACAACCGGGGGCGTGGCCCGTTTGCCCTGAAGGTCAGAGTGATATTTGACGGCGCGCCAGCCTCCGATTAGCTTCAGACCTGCAAGCCGGGGCTCGGCTCTTCCACCGAAGCCCCGGCCGACTGCTTACGAGCTCACTCCTGAGATCAGAACGCGCAGACCGACGCGGACGAGCAGTAAGAGCTGCCGTTGTTGACCCAGACGCCGCTGGAGTTGCAGACCTGGTTCTGCTTGGTGACCTTGACCTGCGGATACTGGCAGCACGCGGGGTTGGAGATGATCGTCCGGTTCGCGCCGGGAGTACAGGCCGCCCTGGCCGGCGAAATCATCGCGAACAGGGTGAGCAGCAGGGCAACCGCCAGAAGCGCGGGACGAACGACGGACAGACGGGCATTCAGCTTGGACATGGACATTCCTCCGGTCAAACGGGTCAGCGGGCACGGGTCGTTCCGTGCCTCACTAATTTAGTGCTTGGCCGGATCATATGTGAGCACTTGGGCGAGATCTCGCGGCCCGGCCACCTCCGCCAGCGCTTCCCGCGGCAGCGCGAAGGAGCCGGCGACGAGGTCGGAGTCCGGCTCGGCGATCTCGGGGTAGCGGAGACCGGGGAGGAGCTGGACGTCGAAGATCTCCTGGACCAGCCCCTCGAAGCGGACGAAGCCCGCGACCTCGCCGCTGCGGAGGTCGACGACCCAGAGGCCGCAGAGCTTCTCCCGGACCCGCCCGGTCAGCGGGATGCCGCCGAAGACGTTGCTCTCCCGCACCTGCGAGAGCCCTACGAAGGCGTAGGGTCCCGCGAAGGCCAGGCCGCGGGTGAAGCCGGGGAGCCGGGCCGCCGTCTCCACGCGCCCGGTCGCCAGGTCGACGGAACCGATCTCCCCCTTTCCCGACTCCAGAACCCAGAGCCGGCCCGCGTGCCAGCGCGGCGAATGCGGCATGGAAAGGCCATGGGCCACGGTCTCGCCGCTGGGGACGTCGATCAGCACCCCGCCGTTCGCCTTCCCCTCGCGCCACCCCTGCGGCGAATCGGTGGCGCCGAGGGCCGTGACGTAGCGCACGCGGCCGTCCACCACCGCGAGGCCGTTCAGGTGGCAGCGGTCCTCGGCGGCGAGCGCGCTCACGAAGGGGGGCCGCCAGCGGGGGACGAAGCTGTGCTCGCCGTCCAGGGAGGCGAGGCAGGAGAAGCGGGTGTTGACGACCCACAGGCCGTCGGCGGCGTAGGCCAGCTCATGGACGCGGATGTCGCCGGTGACGTGCCCCTGGCGAGGGAGGAAGCAGGCGTCGTGCTTGCCGGCGGGCTGCAGATTGCGGCCGGCCTCGGGCTGGTTGCGGTACTCCCAGACGTGGCGCTGGGTGCCGAGGGCGAGCGCGTGCGGGCCCACGGCGATCCCCATCGGGCTCGGGAAGGCGCGGAAGTGGGTGTTGAGGGCGCCGCCGTCGGCGCGGAGGACGATCAGCCGTCCGCTCTGGTAGGTGGAGACCAGGAGCGAGGAGCCGAGGCGTGCCAGGAGCTGGGGGACGCCTCTGGAGTAGACGCTGCGGAAGGCGTCCGGCGCCATGGGCGCCGCGTCTTTCGCCGCCGGCTGGGCGGGGGCCTCGGCGGGCGAGCGCCGGGAGGCGGGCCGGATCGCCGGCGGGCTGGCGAAGAGGTCGCGGGCCCGCGCGGCGACCTCGGCGACGAGGGGGATGACCGGCTCGAGCTCCTCGCCGTTGTGCCGCCACTTCTCCGGCTCCGGCGAGGTCAGGATCGAGCTGGAGAGCGGGAGGGGCGCCGTCAGGGGGCGGTCCCAGCCGAGGCCGGTGAACTGGCAGAGGCGCTCGATCTCGGCCCGCGGCTCGGCGATCAGGCGGTCGTAGCCCGCCACGCACCAGCGGCCGGGCGGCAGGGCCGCGAGGTCGTCGAGGAGCTGGGAGGTGGCGGTCGCCCATTGCCGGGCGACGACCTCGGCCAGATCCCGCCCGGCCAGCTCCCGCCAGCCGGGAACGAGGAGCATCGACCAGGGGAGGCCTTGCCATCCCGGCAGCTCCGGATAGGTGACGAAGCGGCCGGACCGCCAGGCGTCCAGCATGCTGGAGATGGTCTCCCGCGGGTCGCGGTAGAGATAGACGAAGAGGGCGTCCGGATAGGCCGCGGCCAGGAACGGCACGCGCAGGGAGTTTTTCGGGGTCTTCTCCAGGACGCGGAGCCCGGCGGACTCCGGCGGCGGCGGGTTGCCGTCGCGGTCCCGCAGCCCGGCGCGAAGGCCCTTCGTGAGGAGCTGGACGACGGCGGGCGAGGCGTCCCCGACCGTCAGCCGGTTGGACTCCCAGCCGCGGCCGGCCGGATGCTGTCCCGCGTCCCCTTCGAACACGGTGTGCCCCTCCCCCCCGAGGGTCCAGAGGCCGGGGGCCTGGGCCAGCGTCTCGAACAGCAGGCTCGATCCCGAGCGGGGAGGGGAGACGATGAAAATGGGCCGGTCGAACGCGGCGGCTCTTCTCTCAACGTCCGGCGCGTCCGGCGCGTCCGGCGAGGAAGCCAGCTCCGGGTTGAGCCCGGGGCGGACGACCATCTGGCGGACGATCTCCACGGCCTCGACGCCGTTCGCCAGCCGCAGGCGCCCCTCGAAGCGGCCTAGGCGGAGCTGGAGTCTGGTAAGCAGGAGACGGTAGTCGGGCCATCCGGAAGGGGACTCGCCGTTCCCGGCCCAGACGGACCGCCAGTCGGCGCGGAAGCGGTCGAGCTCGGCCCGCAGCTCGGCGACCAGGCCGGGCGGCTCCGCGGCGAGGTCGTGGACGAGGGAGGCCAGCAGGCTCTCCTGCTCCCAGGGGGACATCACCACCGGCTGATTGACGGTCTCGAACCGGAGCTCCGGGTCGCCGTCCGGCGCGAACGGGACGGCGCGGGCGTGGGCTCCGCCCGGCGCTCCGAACGGCCGCTCGCCGGCGGCGGCGAGGTCCCAGAAGGCGGCGGAGCCCACGGTGTCCGCCACCAGGTGGATGCGCCGCGTGGGGTTGGGGTTGAGCACGTTGTGGATCTTCCAGGTGTCGAAGATCCAGGCCTCGCCCGCCGCCATGTGCACCGCGCGGTCGCCGCACAGGAACCGCACCTCGGGCTGGGTGACGACCGGCACGTGGATGCGCACCCGCTGCATCCAGTAGTAGTTGGTGTCGGCGTGCGGGGTGGCCTCGGCGTTGCCGTCGAGGCGCATCAGCCGGGTGCGGCCGAGGACGGCGCCGAACGAGGCGAGCACCTGCCGCAGATAGGGGCAGCGGGCGAGGTGAGGCGTCGGCCGCATCGGTCCCTTGGTAGCGTCGTCGGCGGGATCGCCGCCGGCGGCGATCAGCGGCAGGGCCGAGTTGCCGGGGTGCCCCTGAGGATGGGGGCGCCAGTCCTCTTCCCCAAACGCCGCGACCTCGGCGGCAAGGCGGCCGGCGTCGAAGAGGAGGGGCAGCTTGACGAGCTCGGTGTCCAATCTCATGAGGTGCCAATCTCACCGGGGATGTAGAACGCAGTCTTTCACATCCCCGGCCCCCTCTCTCCAGGAGGAGAGAGGGGGACCCAATCCGGGTCTTGGGATCAGCAGCTCCCGATGCGGAAGTACGTGGAGCATCCATAGATGTAGGTGCAGTTCTGCTGCCTCTCGTAAGCCTCGTAGTTCGGATCCGTCCTGTAGTACTCGACGCACGAATAGCGCGTGCCGTTCTGGGGCAGGCAGCAGCTCCAGGCCCAGGTGCCGTTCACGTTCGCGCAGCCGGACCCCACCGGGCTCTTGCACAGGTTGCAGCAGGCGACGCGGACCTCCGCCTGGGCCTTGGAGGTGAACCCGAGCACCGCGGCCACGAAGGCCGCGGACGCGGCGGCGAGGGTGCCCAGGAAGCTGCGCCGCGAAGGCGGGGTGTCCGGCTGGGCCGGAGCGAGCTGTTCATCTTGGCCGTTGATCATCAGGGTTCTCCTTTTCAGTTCTCGCGGCCCGTGTGCGGAGCCGCTCTCAAGATTTCCATCGCGGGTACCCCGGAGCGGGGCAGGATGCCGTTGGCGATCGGGTTGCCGGTCGACATCCGGCCGTAGCGGCCCACCCGGGCCTTCTCGTCCAGGAGCACGGCCGTGGGCGTCGCGGAGATCCGGAAGCTCCGGGAGATGCTGCCGTCGGCGTCGACGACGATCGGGGCGTCGAGGGTCCGGCCGCCGAGGGCCTTGTCCACCAGGCGTCGGCAGTCCTCCCCGGCGCCATGGCAGACGATGTACAGAGGCCCTTTGACCTTGTAGCCAATCCCGAGGATCGACGGGTACAGGTCCTCGTAGAGGCTGGAGCCCGCGTGCGCGGCCGACAGGAAGAAGAGCACGCTCGGGCTGCCCACCAGGTCCCGGGTGCGGAGCACGCGGTCCGCGCCGGCGATGGGCGCCGCGAACCGGGGTGCGCGCGTGCCGCCGGGCAGGCTGTCGCCCACCAGCTCGCGGGTGATGCGGTCGGTGGCCGCCCGCTGCAGCCGCCGGAGCCAGACGGTCTCGCGCAGGACCTTGCGCAGCGCGACCGCCTCCACGACGACCAGGGCCCAGAGCGCCGCGTAGGTCGCGCCGAGCAGCCAGCTCACGGCAGTCCCCCCTGCTCGAGCGCCAGCCACAGCACCACGCCGGCCGACCAGACCAGCGCCGCGCCCTGCATCCCGCGGTGTACCTCGGGGGGCGTCATGAGGGCGACCGGATCCAGGTCCGGGGCCACCCACACGGGCAGGGCGCGGCCGAGCCAATAGACCGCGAAGAGCAGGCCGGCGTACCCGGCGTCGCCGATCAGGACGGCGGCCGCGGCCAGCACGTAGAAGCCGCCGTAGGTGATGCGGGTCACGAACCCGAGCCCGATGTGGGCGCCCCAGAGCACCGAGGCGATCACCATCCCGAACTCGAGCTCGAAGTACTTCTCGGTCTGCCGGCGCCACTCGGGCAGCCGGAACCGCAGCCAGCCCCACTCGCGCGCCGCCAGGACGACGGCCATCGCCGCCGCCGCGTACAGGCCGGCGGCCGCCGCCCGCTCGTCCAGATGGCTGCCGAGCCAGCCCAGCGCCATGCCGGCGGCCGTGGAGGTGACGAGCCCCGCCAGGGTGTACCCGAGCGCTGCCTTCAAGAACAGCTTCCTTCCGCCTGGCCCCTTCCCGAGGGGCGCGATCGCTCCGACGAGCGACATCCCTCACTGACCGCCCATCTGGCCCCAACCGAAGACGAGGGCGATGGGCAGGAGCCCCCACCGGAGCTCCTGGCGCATCGCCAGCGCCCCGGCCGCCAGGGCCGAGAGGAGGAGCAGCCGGCCTGGGAGCCGGAAGGGATTGTCGGCGCGATGATGGGCGTGTGCATCCTGCATGAAACAACCTCCTACGTTGCTGAAACCTGTCTCATCGATCGTCTACAGGCTCGCCGCCACTCCTCTGCGACCGGAGCGGTTGCCGAGCACGTTCGCCAGCTTGTCTTCGAGCTCGCCGGCGTCCCTTGGATAGGCGTAGCCACGGATCCGGCCGCCCTCGTCGAGGATCACGGCGGTCGGGGTGGCGCTGACCCGGTAGGCGCGGCGGATGTCCTCGCTCGGATCGGCGAGGACGGTCAGATCGGGGGCGACCCGGTTGAGCAGCGGCGCGCAATCCGTCTCGGCGGCGATGCAGACGACCACGACCTGCGCGCTCTGGCCGAGCTCCCGCCGGCGCAGGCCGTCGAGCACGGTCTTGCACAGGGCGCAGTCGGCCGTCACGAACAGCAGGACGGCGGCCTCGCCGCGGAGCCCCTCCGCCGTCAGGGGCTGACCGGCGCGCAGGTCCCGGGCCCAGAACGCCGGCGCCTCGGCCCCCGCCGGGAGCAGGTCCAGGCCCAGGCCGCCGCCCTTTTCCACGGCCTGGCGCAGGTTCACGATCTGGCGCAGGAGCGCGAGGATGAGCAGCCCCTGGAAGAGGACGATCGCCCACAGCGCCGCGTAGGTCCCATAGAACCCGAATCCCATCAGGAGGTCCCTCCCGGGCCGGTGAGGACTGGCGGCGCCGGTCCGCACGTCTTGCAGGCGGCCCGGCGCAACGCGAAGATCTCGTCCGCGCTCAGCAGCCAGGACGCGATGAGCAGCACCGCGGTGGCCCAGACCGCCGCGAGCCCCAGGTCCGTCAGCGTCGCGGCCTGGTCCGGATGGACGAGCCGGGTCGGCCGCGCCGGCAGCTCCGGATCGAACGCCAGGAACAGCTCGCCGGCGAGCAGCAGGCCCAGCCGCGCCAGGGAGCGGGCGGACAGCGTCTCGTCGCCCCGGCCGTCGAGGCAGTGGCAGGGCAGGCCGCGGCCGCGCCGCAGGTTGACCGCGACCGCCACCGCGAACGCCGCCAGCAGGGCCAGGCCCACGGGCACCGCCCGTCCGAGCTGCCAGCCGGACAGGTGGGCGATCGCGACGAACCCTTCCAGCGGGATGAGCAGGAACCCGAACGCCAGGGCCAGCGGCCGGGGGAGGATCTCGTAGTCGGCGACGCCGAGGGCGAACCGCCGGGGCTGGGGGAGCTTGCTCAGGCAGGCGAGCAGGAACACCACGCCGACCGCCAGCTCGACCACCAGCCGCACCTGAGCCCTCACGGCAGGACCTCCTCGGCGCGGGCCGCCGCAGCCTGGGCCAGGATGGTTGGCAGGTCGAGCCCTTCCCACTGGAGATTCGCGCCCAGGGCCCACAGCTTCCACTGCACCGACCAGATCTCCGGCCGCCCGGAGCTCCAAAGGGAGCGGGAGATGCCGGTCGTGGCGGCATGGACGTGGGACCGGACGTTGGTGCCGAAGTCGAGGATGGCCCACTCGTCCCGCCAGAGCGAGAGGGTGTAGCAGGTGCGGAGGTCCTCGACCAGGAACAGGGCCTCGAGGAGCCCGTGTACGCGGCGCGCTTCTGCGCGCACCCGGCGGAACGCTAGATAGCAGGGCAGCAGCCCGAGGGGAGACCGCAGCCGGAACCGCGTCAGAACGCAGGTGATCTCGGCGTCGACGCGCTCGTACGAGGCGCCGGTGACCCGCGCGTCGGGCCAGGGCCGGCGATGGGTTTCACTGTCCAACGTGCATCTCTCCGGGAACCCTCAAAACGGCCCGGACGGGCTCCCTCTACCTCTAACTGGTGCCCGGGAGATGCTCGGCGGGACAAATAAATGAAATATACAAATATCAGTTAGTCACCGCGGCATCCGCTGATCCGGCCTACAATCCGCGGTCGAAACCCTTGTCCCCGGTCAGTTGACGGTCTGTACCTATGGAGGATTCGCTCCGGTCTGCTACAAGAACGCGGCCGGCCAGCTCATCGGCTTGGACGTCTCGTTCCTGACCCGGTTCGCCGAGAGCCTGGGGCTGGCGATCGCGACGGTCGAAAAGCCGTTCGACGGCATCTAAACGCTGCCGGGCATGAAAGAGAATGCCGAGTGCGACGCGTACTTCCAGGTCGAGAGATCCCTGCTGGTCCGGGCTCACGAAAAGGCGTCCTTCGACGATTACAAGACGCTCACGGGCAAGAAGATCGTGGTGACCCGCGGCTCGACGGCGGATATCGACGCGCAGAAGCGCTATCCCCGCTGCACGATCGAGTACGTCGACGTGGCCGCCAAAGGCCAGCCGGATGCTCAGGAGTACATCGTCAAGACGCTCATCGCGAACCATCAGGCCGACGCGTTTGGAGAAGGGGACGTCAGCAACAAATACCTCCGCGACAAGTACAACGGAGCCGTCCAGGGCGGCCTGGCCCTGGCGGACGTCCACCCGATCGACGGCCAGGAAGAAACCTTCAACTTCATCACGCGCAACGCCAGCTCGGGGGTGCTCGACCGGCTGAACGCGTTCATCGTCAAGAACAAGGGGTGCTACGCACCCGCGTAGGACGGCAGGCCGTGGCCATCGAATGCGCGGCCAACCCGCCGAGCCCGCCCAGCAGGTGGACGAGGGGGAGGACGCGGACTCCCCGCGGCCATGGGCCCGCGAAGAGCGCCTGCCCGGCGAGGGATTCGAACGCCGCCTTGCCGAGGAAGAGCGCGACGGCCGTCAGGGCGAGGGTCCGCGTCCAGGAATCGGGCGAATCCACGGCGCGAGCCGAGGCCCGAACCGCGGCCAGGACGAAGAGCGCCGAGGCCACTCCGGAGCTCCCCCGGTATACCAGGATACCGGGCGAGAGCGCGTGGACGGCGAGAGCGGTGAGCCCGCCGCCCAGCGCCAGGGCCGCGGCCGCGAGACGCCGGTCCCCCCGGACCTCCAGCCAGATTCCGAGCCCGAGCAGCATGCCGAGATCGAAGGCCGCCATCCTCGCCGTCCAGTGAACCATCTGTCCGGTCAGCAGCCGCCAGCCCTCGCCCGCCGCCACGCTGGCCCGGTCGTATTCGAGGGCCGTCCCTGGCGCCAGCGCCGCCGCCGCGCAGAGCGCCACGAGCGTCAGGGTCACAAACGGAAAACGTTTCAATCAGGCTCCCGCGGCACGACGCCTGACCAGCAGCGAGACCCCGAGCAGCACGGCAAGAATCAGCTCCGGAATCCCCAGGGCCCCGCCGCCGCCGCTGGTGGCTGTGATGCGTTCTCCCTTTGGGTTGTACATCGCGATGGCCGGGGTGCCCGGCCCTTGGACCGTGCCCGCTTTGGCCTGCTCCTCGAACCGGGCCAGGGTGGTGTTGAGGCTGGCGATCAGGCTCTGGGTGGCGTCGTCGAACCCCGCCGCCGCGAACGTCCGGCGCTTCCGGTCGACGTTGAGCGGGCTCGACCGTCCCTTGACCGTGCTCTCGCCGGCCGCGCGGAAGAGCAGCGCCCGCGATCGGATGTCGTAGACCACGGCGTCCATGACCGTGCGGGTGTCGTTCTTCTCCCCTTCGATCAGGAAGGGACCGACGACGGTGAGATAGGTCCACGAGGCGCGCGTCGACTCGGTGAATTGTGATTGGTCGTAGGACAGCAGCACCATGAGATCGAGCCCCAGCGAGCCGCGGATCTGCTCGAGGTTGGCGAAGCTCCCGCCGGACTGCAGATAGGCCGTGGGCACGACCTCCAGGTGGCCGATGGCCTCGTGCTCCTGGAACGCGGCGGCGACGCGGGAGAGAAGCTTCTGCTTCTGCTCCTCCGTGATCGGGTCCCGCGAGTCCCGGCTCGGAGCGAAGGCGAGCCCCACGCGGACCGGCAGCTTGAGGACCACCTCGCTCGCCGGCCCGGCGGTGGTGATCCCCTGGGGATAGAGGAAGTCCAGCGCGCTGTTGACGCGGCGGGACGGCGGCAGGGCGCCGGTGCAGCCCGCCGCCGTCAGCATCAGCAGTATCAACAGCGGCAGCGACACGAAGAGAAGAGCAATGCGGTGCCTCATACAGCCTCCTTCGGGGGAAGTGACCCCAGTTCGGCTACGAGGGAGAGCGAGGCCTATGCCACGGCGGAGGGGAAGGCTATCTTATTGAAATGACTGAGTTTAGAGCGTAGGGCTCCAAGGAGGCAGAGGCGGCCGGAGACATCTGGTGTACAGGGGGAGTACGTGAGATGTCAGGAGCGCCACCCGGCATCAATGCCCGGGCTAGGTAAAACAGCCGGCTGAAGCCGACTGAGTCCCCTTCAGGGGGCTCTTTCGAGTAGCCCGGACATTGATGCCCGGGCGGTGTCGGCGTCCTGTTCCTCGCCCCCCATTTGCTCGCCCGCCGAGCTGACAGAGCTAAAGGAGAGGGGTCTCATGGCAGAACGTTTCGGGATCAATCATCCCTCTCCTTCAGGAGAGGGACCGAGGGTGAGGTTTTCGGAGGGCATGCCGCCTCCAAGGGCAGAATGTGTGGAATGGCGTGGCAGATGCCCGGCTCGCTACCTGCCCGCCTCACCCTCCGGACACGGCGCGCCGCCGTCGATCCAGGTCTTGAAGCTGGCGACGAAGGCGTCGTGGGGGATGGAGACCGGCTTGCGGCCGACTCCGGGGTCCCAGCCCCAGAGGACGAGCTTGTCGTGGCTCACGTGCTCGAGGAGGGCCGCAAAGTCCTTGCCGCCGTTGCGTTTCGGGTCCTTGACGGTGGCGCAGAGGTCGCCTTTCGACAGGCCGATGAAGACCATCTTCTGATCCGGCGGCGGCAGGTGCCAGTCGGGAGCGCCGGGCGGCATGTTCGCTCCGTAGCTCGCCGGCGGGTTGGCGGCGGCGTGGCAGGCCGAGCAGGGCAGGCCGGGCACGCCCTTGCCCTCGGGGCCGCGCTGCACGTTCTGGGCGTGCGTGAGCCCGGCGTCGAACTGGAGAGGAGCGTTGCCCGGGATGTGGCAGTTCTGGCAGCGCGGATGCTGGAGCACGATCTGGACCGTGTCGAAAGCCGCGAGCGCGGCCTCGCGGGGGGCCGTTTTTCCGGGGTTTTCGCCCTTCGTATCGGCTCCCAGAACGCCGTCGACGCATAGAACGGACCCGGCGAGCAGTCCCGCCAGGGCCCAGGAGCTCCCGATTCCTTTCATCGCCTCAAATCTCCTCAAACAAGCCGGGTCTTCTCAAACAAGCTTCAGGGGCAGCTCGCGCAGCCGCTTCCCGGTCAATGCGAAGACGGCGTTCGCCACGGCCGGCGCGATGGGCGGCGTGCCGGGCTCGCCGGCGCCGCCGGACTTCTCATGGCTCGGCACGATGTGGACCTCGACTTGCGGCATCTCGTGCAGGCGCAGGATCCGGTAATCGTGGAAGTTGCTCTCGAGGACGCGCCCTTCCTTCATCGTAAGCTGGCCATAGAGCGCCGCCCCGAGGCCGTAGGCGATCCCGGACTCCATCTGGGCGCCGACGCCCAGCGGGTTGATGCAGATGCCGCAGTCGATCGCGCAGACCACCCGGTGCACCCGGATCCGCCCGCCCTCCTCGGAGACCTCCGCGACCTGGGCGACGACGCTGCCGAACGATTCGTGGACGGCGAGGCCCCGCCCGCGCCCCGGGGGCAGCGGGCTTCCCCAGCCCGCCTTCTCGGCCGCCAGGTCCAGCACCGCGCGCACCCGCGGCGCCTTGTCGAGCAGCGCCCGCCGGAATTCCAGGGGGTCCCGCTTCGCCGCGTGCGCCAGCTCGTCGACGAACGATTCGACGGCGAAGGCGGTGTGCGAGTGCCCCACGGAACGCCACCAGAGGACGGGCACACCCGGATCGGTGGTGTGGAGATCGACCCGGAAGTGGGGAATGGACGTCACGTAGGGCGAGTCCGACGCGCCCTCCACCACCGTCGGGTCGATGCCGTCCTTGATCATCCCCGCGAACGGCGAGCCGGCCATGATCGACTGCGACACGATGCGCTGGCGCCAGGCGACCGGATTCCCGTCGCCGTCCAGCGCTCCTTTCAGGCGGTGGACGGCCATGGGCCGATAGTAGCCGCCGCGGATGTCGTCCTCGCGCGTCCACACGACCTTGACCGGCTGGCCGACCTTCTTCGCCACATGGGCGGCCTCGACGACGAAATCCGAGGCGATGTTCGCCCGGCGTCCGAAGCCGCCGCCCAGGAACGGGGTGTGGATCGTGACCTGCGCCGGCTTGAGGCCGAAGATCTCCGCCACCCGGAGCTGGTCCATCGTCTGGAACTGCGTTCCCGTCCAGACCTCGCAGCCCTCGGCGCCCGCCCGCACCGTGCAGTTGAGCGGCTCCATGGGCGCGTGCGCGAGGTAGGGCAGGGAGTACTCGGCGACCAGCCCCGAGGCTCCCGCCAGGGCCTTTTCCGCGTCGCCGCCGGCGGCGGCCTGGGCGCCGGCCGTCTTCCCCTGCTCGCGGTAGCTCTCGCGCAGGCTCGCCGTGTCGACGCCGGCATGCGGGCCCGCTTCCCATTCGACCTTGAGGGCGTCCCGGCCGCTCTTGGCAGCCCAGAAGTGGTCGCCGACGACGGCGACTCCGGACGGCACCTCGACCACGGCACGCACCCCGGGCACGGCCTTCGCCGCCGCCGGGTCGAAGCTCTTCACCTTGCCGCCGAAGGTGGGGGGATGCGCCACGAGGGCCGTCAGCATCCCCGGCAGTTGGATGTCCATGCCGAACTGCGCGCGGCCGGTGATCTTCTCCGGCGTGTCGAGCCGGCGGGTGGGCTGGCCGATGACCTTCCAGTCCTTCGGGTCTTTCAGCTTGACGCTGGCGGGAGGCGGCAGCTTGGCCGCCGCTTCGGCCAGGGCGCCGTAGCTCGCGCGCCGGCCGCCGCTGAGGACCCAGCCTTTCTCGGTGCGGCAGTCGCCCGGGGCGACGCCCCACTGGGCGGCGGCCGCCGTCACGAGGAGGGTCCGCGCCACGGCGCCGACCTGGCGGTAGCGGTCGAGCTCGGACCACGTCGTCGTCGAGCCTCCCGTCATCTGGATGGGGAAGGCGGGCGAGAAGTAGACCGGCGCCGCGGGCGCGTGCTCGACGCGGAAGCGGCTCCAGTCGGCGTCCAGCTCCTCGTTGACCATCATGGGCAGCGTGGTCCAGATGCCCTGGCCCATCTCGGAGTGGGCGAGGATCACGGTGACGCTCTCGTCGCCGCCGATGCGCAGGAAGGCGTTGGCGGCCGGTAGGGCCGGCGGGCCGGCGGCCGCGGGCTCCTGCGCGAAGGCGAAGCGCCGGAAGCCGGCCGGCACGAAGAAGCTGACCACCAGGCCGCCGCCCACGACCGCCGAGCTCTTGAGGAAGGACCGCCGCGAGACTTCTGGCTGGCGACGCATGGTCAACCCTCCGCCAGCTCGGCGGCGCGGTGCACGGCGTGACGGACTCGCTGATAGGTGCCGCAGCGGCAGAGATTGCCGCTCAGCGCGGCGTCGATGTCAGCGTCGGTCGGTTTCGGCTTCGCCTTCAGCAGGGCCGCTGCGGCCAGGATCTGGCCGGACTGGCAGTAGCCGCACTGGACCACGTCGACCTCGGCCCAGGCCCGCTGGACGGGGTGGTCGCCGTTCAGGCTCAAGCCCTCGATCGTGGTGACGGCGCGGCCGGCGACCGCGGCGGCCGGCCGCACGCACGAGCGGATGGGCTCGCCGTCGACCAGCACCGTGCAGGCGCCGCATTGTGCCATCCCGCAGCCGAACTTGGTGCCGGTCAGGCCGAGCACGTCGCGCAGCACCCACAGCAGAGGCATGTCGTCAGTGACGGAGACGTCGTGCTCTTTCCCGTTCACGGAGAGCTTCATCATCGCACCTCGCCCGGCCGCTTCGGACCGGCTTTCATCGGAGACACCGTTGGCTCGCGAGGATGATACTTCAGCGAGCCGTGATGGAGAAGGAGCGTCAGGCGGCGGTGCGGTGTGTCTTGTAGACGAAGCTTTCGACATCGGCGCGCTCCTGGGCGTGCTCGATGGTCATCGTGACCAGGCGGCCCTCGGCGTCGAGCTCGATGAGGGTGTTTTCGTCGAAGTCGCGGCTATCGACGACGGTGCTGTCGTTGAAGGTGATCTGGAGGGTATCGGTGTCTTCGAAGTACTCAACTCGCATCGCTGTCCTCCTTGAACCGGCGATCGAAGAAGGCATTGTGGACCGTTTCGCAGTCCATCTCTTCAGGAGCTTCCAGGATATGGCTCCTACGGGAACCGGTTTCGCCAGTTTAGGGTAGCACGAGGAACCTACGGCCAGGCCCTGGGGTCGTTCATTCCCGGATCGCGGTAATCGGGTCGACGCGGGTCGCGCGGCGGATGGGGACGAGCGCGGCAGGAGGCCGTATGTTCACGGATGAAATACACTGCCCCCCATCTGCCCGAGATGAGCGGGGTTCAAGCCGCGGGAGACCCTAATGACGGCACCGGCAGCACCAGTTCGCGAGTACGAGGTCCAGGCGCACTCGGCCCCGACGTTCGGGCGTGTGCTCTGCAGCGCGCGCAATCACCACTTCGTCGTCGATGGGCCGGTCCAGAACGGCTGCCCTGGTGAAGCGCCCACGCCGGCGGAGATCTTCCTGTCCGCCGTCGCGGCTTGCGGCGTCGAGATCATCCACGTGATCAGCCGTGACGAGGAGATCCCCTTGGCGAGCGTAGCCGTCACGGTCCGGGGAACCGTCGACCGGAGCCGCCAGCCCCGCGAAGACGTTACGCTGTTCACCCGCGTCCGCATCCATCTCATACTGAGCGGAGTCGGCGAGGAGCAGGCAGCGGCGCTCGTGAAAGGTTTCCAACGGCGGTGTCCGCTTTATGGAACGGTTGCCACGGCGACGGCGGACGTCGCCGTGGAGTATCAGGTCCGGGAGGCAGGATGATCCTGCGGGGTGTGGACGGTTGTCCGAGGGGCTGGCTCGCGGTGTCGCTCGATCTGCAGACTGGGCGTGTGACATCGCAGGTATTTACCAATGCGGAAACGCTGCTGCAGGACGCTTCCGCGGCGGTGACCGCGATCGACATTCCTATCGGTTTGCCAAACGGTCGGCGTCGCACCGTCGACGGTGAAGCGCGCCGGCTGCTGGGGCCGCGCGCGAGCAGCGTGTTCCCGGCACCGGCGCGCTCCGCCCTGACCGCGGAGTCCTATGAAGCCGCGTGCGAGGCGTCCGAGGCAGATTGTGGAAAGCGTCTGAGCAAGCAGAGCTACGCGATTCTGCCGAAGATCCGCGACGTGGACGAGGTGCTCCGGCGGCACCCACATTTATCGGAACAGGTCTTGGAGGTCCACCCGGAGGTCTGTTTCTACTTCTGGGCAGGGCGCCAGCCGATGCGTCACCCGAAGCTGTCCGGTTTTGGTTTTGCCGAGCGTTTCGAGCTGGTCCGCACGGTGTTCGGACGTTCGGCCGAGGAGATCCGGGAGGCTGTGCCCCGAGCTGATGCGGGTGACGATGACATCCTGGACGCGCTGGCCGCGCTCTGGACGGCTCAGCGGATCCACGCCGGTATCGCCGTGTGTCTGCCGGCCGTTGGGGAGCGCGATGCATGCGGGCTTCCGATGCAGATGCTTGCCTAACACTACGCGCCCTTAATACTGCTTTGTCAGATGAGCGTCTCTCCCCGTGGGGGCCCTCATCACCCCGGCCCTCTTCTCCCCGCCTCCCTCCCGCCGGCCGGGAGAAGAGGGAGAAGTTTGTCTTGGAAGGGCTGTTTCATTCCCCTTCTCTCCCGGTCGGCGGGTGGGAGGCAGGGAGAGAAGGGGGTAGGGGGTTATGAGGGCCGGCGCCGCAGGGGCCACGGCAGTTCATGGGCAGTCTGACAAAGTAAATTAAAGGGCGGCTGGCTCCGGCAGCAGCCGGGCGAAAACGTTTTCGACCATCCGGTCGCAGCGGGGACCGTTGAAGAGGTAGAGCCGGCGCACCTCGCGGCCGATGCGGTCGTCGAGCGCCTGGCGCAGGCCGCGTTTGGCCCGGTGCAGGCGCACCCTGACGTTTTCCACGGTAAGGCCGAGAGCGTCGGCGGTCTGCTCGGTCGAGAGGCCTTCGATCTCGCGCAGGCAGAAGACGGTCCGCAGGGGATCGGGGAGGACCTCCACGGCTTCGCTGAGAACGGCTTGGAGCTCGCGGTTCTCCAGGTCCCGTTCGGGATCTGGCGTCTCCGATGGAGGCTCCGGAGGCCCGCCACCACTGGCGATGGGGACCAGCCGCCGCCGTTTCCGGGCGCGGGCCAGCGCTTCGTGGCAGGCGATCCGGGTGAGCCAGGTGGAGAACAGGGCCTCGCCGCGGAAGGTGGCGAGCTCCCGGAAGGCCCGCAGGTAGGCCTCCTGCATCACGTCTTCGGCTTCCGCGTCGTCCGCGAGGATGCTGCGGGCCACGCGGAAGAGCCGCTGGTTGTAGCGGCGCATCAGGATCTCGAAAAGCGAGGTGTCCCCCGCCAGCACGCGCGCCACGACCTCCTGGTCGGAGAGGGTCGCGGGCGCGGCGGCGGATTGGAGGGCTGGCAGGCTCATGATCGTCCCAAGTCTACGGGATCAGTCGATGGGATCAATCACGCCCTGCTTTCCCGCAGGTTGGACGCTGGCATTCTCGCGGGCGCTTCCTGCCGAAGCTCGGCGAGCCGGGCGAGCGTATACGCCCCAACGGCCATCGAGAGGTCCCGGACGGCGATGTCGAACAGGCTCATCGTGACGAGGTTCAGCGCGATCAGGACCAGCCATGCGGCGGCAATCCACGCCCCGAGCCGTGTCCAGCGCGTGAGCACCATCAAGCCGACGGCGATCTCGATGATCCCCACCGCGTACATGAAGGTCTGCGCCGACACCGGCAGCAGGTTGGCCATCCAGGGAGCCAGGTACTTCGGCCAGTCGGTGAGCAGGTTGAAGAACTTGTCGAGCCCCGCGAGCAGCGGGACCAGTCCATAGGTGAGCCACAAGGGCCGGTATAGCGACTCCAGGTTCAGATTCGGTTGTGTCGTAGGCATCGGGTCGTCCTCCTTTGCCTATAGAGAGTCGCGAAGGCGGAGAACGTTACAGCGGACAGGGCGGCAGGAGGGCGGCCGCGGGGCCTCCGCGGATCGCGGAGGCCCCCAGGGTTAGAACGGATTTCTCAGCGAAAGAGCTCGACGCGCAGGTTGGAGTACGTCCAGCCGATCGAGGACGGCTCTTCACGAGAGTTGACGTCCGGATTGCTGAGGCCGATCACCACCTTGTCGCCCGACTTGACCTGGATACGGCTGATGTTGGGCTTGTCCGTGATCACCGCGACCAGCTCACCCCTGTGCGTCATGCGCATGAGGATGTTCTTGCGCGCGGCATCGTACACGTAATCAAAGACGTAGGTCTCGCCCAACTGCACGGGGACACCCTTCTCGATCTTCGCCTTGTTGCAACCGCCGGCGCAGACGCCGTGCCGCACGGTCACGTTGTTCTTGCCCGGCCCGCGCAGGAAGATGCTCGCCAACTGGTACTTGTTCCTGTTGATGACCAGGTACAGAACGCCATGCGCGCCGCGGAGGTTGGCCTTGTTCCAGCCGGTGACCGTCACTTCCACGTGCCCGAGGATCGAGCTGTAGGTTCCCACCGGCGGCGTCATGGTCAGCGCCCGGGTCGGATTGGCCTTCGTCGCGGTGTGCACCTGATTGGGCATGTTGCAGAGCATGCTGCCGGCCGAGCAGGGGCCCGCCGCCTTGAGCATCTTCTCCATCGCCACGACGTTGGCCAGCGCGAATGGCTCGACGATCGTCAGCCGGCCGGTCGCGGCGTCGGCCGTCTGGGCGTAGGCGTAGAAGTCATTCGAGCAGTTGACCTCCAGGTTCGCATCGGCGATGTCGTCGGCCATGCTACGGAAGATGTTGGCGAAGACGAGGTGGGAGAGAGGAGACAGCGAGATCTCCACCGGGTCGATGGCGTAGTTCCCATCGGCGCGCAGCACGCTCGCCGAGCAGGTCGCGGCGGTGTCGCCGAGATTCACCAGGACGACGTCGGTCGTCTTCGAGCTCGAGCCTTCCAGGCCCTCGACCACCAGGGTCTCGTTGGCCTGAGTCAAGGAGTCGGAGTCGATCACCGGCAGGTCGGTGCGGAACCCACGGCCATCCGTGCTGACCAGGCTGGCGCTGTACTGGAGACCCTCGGGCGCGTCGAGCTCCAGCAGCCCACGGGCGCCCGGGCTCGGCCGGAGCGCGACGGTCTTCCTGGGCACGACCGAGAGCCGGGACGCGGCAAGACCTTCGCGCGCCGTGCCGTCCACTCCGGGGTCGAGCCGCAAGGACTTGACGGCGAGCCGCCTCCCCCTGGTGTTGGTGATCGAGATCTGGGTGTCGTAGCTGACGGGCCCGACAGCGCTGATCCCCGGCAGGGGGATGTACGTGGTGCGCGCGTGCGCGGCTGGCGCGGCGGCGAGGCCGAGCGGCAGGAGGACTCCGACCATGGTTCTGGCGAACGACTTCATTACAGCTTGTGCTCCTTTCTACGATCCAACCGGTGACTGTGCCTTTCGGCGGTGCATGAGCGTAGTTGCGTTGAACTATATGTCATAACTGCATTCAGGGCAAGGGCTTCCGCCTTGCGCCTTCAGGGGCCACGGAGAGGATCTTGTCGATCTTTTTCGGATCGTCCGGCAGGAGACCGGAGGCGGGGAGACGGGGGACCAGGCGAACCCAGCGGTCCTCGCGGGCGAAGACGTCCTTGAAGATGGGGAGCGCCTGCTCCTCCTTGCCGGAGGAAAACAGGGTCACGGCCTGCCAGAACGGGAGCTCGGCGATGTCCGGGGCGAGCTGGCTGGCTTGGGTGTAGTGGCGCACTGCGGCGGCGATGTCGTTCTTTGCCACCGCTTCGTCCCCCTGGTTCATCTCGTCGTAGGCGCGGTGGAGCGTCAGGAGCCGCCGCAGCTCGGCCAGGGGTCGCGGATGGTCGTCCACCCGCAAGTCTGCCAGACGGCCCTGCCAGGGCTCGCCCGCGGACTTGCCGCGGACCACCACCAGGGCCGCGCTCTGGCGGCCGCGGAGGTCCCCGCCTTCGGCTTCGGCGGCGTCGAGCGCCGCGAGCAGCCGGTCCGCGAGGTCGCCCCTGGCAGCCTCGAAGGCGCGCGCCATGGCCGGCCAGACCGTGGGTTTGTCCATGAGGTTGGCCTGTACCGAGTAGCCGGCGCCGGTCTGCTGGCCGGCGGCGGCGATGCACTTCGGCCCCGTCCAGGCGGCTACCCGCCCCTGGGCATCCACCATGGCCACCTGCCGGACGTCCTTCTCGGGATCCTTGGACAGGAGGAGATCGAGGGCCTCCTGCGCGGATTTGCCCTCCTTCATCAGACGGAGCCCCAGCGGACCGTAGTCGATCTTGACGAACGACTGGGTGGCCACGGCGCCCACGCCCGCCTCGGCCCAGGGGACGGAAGACCCCACCTGGAACCAGTGGCTCTGCACGGCCACGCCGAAATCCCCGGTGGCGGGATCGCGGGCCACGATGGAGAAGGTATGGGCCAGAGGATCGCCGGCCAGCGCCGGCGCGGACGTCAGCGTGGCGGTAGCGGCGGTAAGGAGCACGAGGACGGCTGCGCGCATTCGTCGGATCTCCCGTTCACCTCAGGACTGCGAGTTGGACTGCGAGGAGCTCAAGAACGACAGGGACAACAAGGATTCGTCAATCTCGATTCCCTGCTGAAAAGTCCAACGGCCGGCTCCAGGAGCCGGCCGTTGACTGCAGTGCGCCTTCTGGGCTTGGCGCTCAGTGCGCCGTGGCCGTTTCCACGTTCTTGGTGAGCAGGGCCTCCAGGCGCTGGATCCGGGCCTCTTGCTCTTCCAGTTGAGCCTTCTGCTCTTCCATCTTGCCGTGCTGCTTCTGGAGCTCGTTGAGGAGCATCGCGTTGATCGCGTGGTAGCGCACCGTCACAGCCTGGCCCTTGTCATCGAACTGGACCAGGTTCGGGTAGACCTTCGCCACTTCCTCGGCCACGAGGCCGTACTGAAGCAGGCGGGAGCCGTCGTCGACGCCGGCCTTGTAGTGGAAGGTGACGGGGCGAAGCTTCATCAGGTTCCCGCTCGCGTCGCCCATGTCCGCCAGGTCTTCCTTGAAGCGCACCGACGAGGTGATCGTGCCCAACTTGCCGTTGCTGTCGATGTACACCGCGTTGCCGCTCGAGAGCGTCACGCCGTCGATCCCGGCGATGAAGGCCGCGGTCTGCGTGCCGGGGGTCCCGATGCGGATGGTGTTCGACTCGTTGCCGGGAGGGGTTCTGCCGATGTCGATGTTGTTGCTGCCGCTGGTGATGCCATTGCCGGCCAGATAGCCGATGGCGATGTTGCCGCTGCCGGAGGAGGTCCCCGTCAGGGAGTTCGCGCCGACCGCCGTGTTGTTGTTGCCCGTCGAGTTGCCGAACAGGGCCAGGAAGCCGACCGCCGTGTTGGAGCCGCCCGTGGTGTTCAGGTTGAGCACGTTGACGCCGACCACCGTATTGGCGCTCCCCGTGGTATTGGAGGTCATGGCTCCCGAGCCGAGGGCCGTGTTGACGTCTCCCGTCGTGTTGAGGAGGAGAGCGGCCGAGCCGACGGCCGTGTTGGAGTCGCCGGTCGTATTGAAGTTCGCGGCTTCGGCGCCGACCGTCGTATTGTCCGAGCCGGTCGTATTGGAGGCCAGGCTGCCCTCCCCCAGGGCGGTGTTGCGGTTTCCGGTCGAAACGGCGGGGTTGCCCGCGCCGGTGCCGAGATAGAGGTTGTTGAAGCCCTGGGCCTGGGCGGTGGAAGCGCACAGGCAGAGCGTAGTGAGCACGGTGATGGAGCGGATCCCTTGGCGAATCGTGGACGTGCGGAGCATGGACGCCTCCTCGGTTTGGTGCCATCCCTGGCAAGGCTGCCGAGCCTCGAGAGGTTCCGAGGCGGGCTGCAGGGCGGCGGGTTATCTGCTTATCAGAATATCATCAACAATAAGGCGCGGGCAATGCCCGCCGTGGACGGACCTGGGATCGCATCCGTAGAATGTCCTGAACCAGTGGAATGTTCTGACGAGGAGACACATGGATTCCGAATCCCTGGCGTACGCGAATTCTTCCCACAGTGTCGTGGTTCAGGCGCTCTGCCGTGACGTCCTGAACGACGGCATCAACCTGAACGTCAGCGCGTCGGACGAGATGCTGCTCTTCTTCAAGGACGTTCAGGGCTACCCTCTCGAGCAGGCCGCCGCGATGTATTTCGAATCGGGCCGGCGGATCTGGAAGACCCTGCGGCAGATCCTCGTCTGGAGATTCGGCTCGCTGAGCTGGGGAGGGCGGGTCCTGGATTTCGCCAGCGGCTTCGGCCGGGTGACGCGGCACATCGCCGCCGAGATCGCTCCGGATTCGATCTGGGTATCGGACATCTATGCCGAAGGCGTCGCCTTTCAACAGCGCCACTTCGGGGTTCATGGAATCGTTTCCGCGACGGACCCTGATCGCTTTCCCGGCGACCGCACCTTCGACTGCATCTTCGTGTCGTCTCTGTTCACTCACCTGCCCGAGCCGAGGTTCATGGAATGGCTTCATCGCCTCGGATCGCTCGTCAATCCGGGCGGCGTCCTGCTCTTCAGCGTCCATGACATGTCGCTGCGCAGCCGGGAGGAGGCGTCCGACTCGACGCCGGGAATCGTTTTCGAAGAGCTGAGCGAAAGCGGCTCGCTCGACACGCGCGAATACGGCTCCTCGTGGGTGACGGAAGAGTTCGTGCGCTCCGCCGTCCGAAACGCCATCGGTCCCTCTCCGGTCTTGAGAATTCCCAGGGGACTGGCCAGCTTCCAGGATCTGTACGTTGTGCTGGTGGGAGAAGCGTCCGACTCGCCCGCCGTATTCTCCGGCCTTGAGATCGAGCGCGAGCCCGACGGGTTTTTCGAGCACTGCTCCTGGGCGGGGCAACGAACCCTTCATCTGAGCGGATGGATCGGCGACCGGGTGACCAAGCGGCCGCCGCGGGAGGTGCTCATCCGGATCGACGACGTCCTGGTCGCCACGTGCCGGGACCTCCAGCCGCGGCCTCTGGTCGGTCAGGCGTTTGCGGCCGATCCCATGGAGGTCGTCGGCTGGCAGGCCACGGTGGAGATTCCCCCGGTGGCAGACGCCGCGTCGGCCCGTCTGTCGATACGGTGCACGTCGAGCGAAGGCGACGAGCTGAACCTGTACTCCGGCCCCATCCTGTGGGCCTGCCTCCGTTCGGCCCAACTGGACTGCGCCATGCTCCATCGCCAGATGACGCAACGAGAGGCTGCGCACGCCGAGGAGCTCGCCCGGCAGCGGGATACCTACGAGAGCAGGGTCGCCGAGCTTGCCGGCCGGCTCCGCTGGATGGAAGCCAGCCGCTTCTGGAAAGCCCGCAACCTCTGGTTCCGCTTCAAGCGGGCGGTCGGCCTCACGGAGGAGCTGTAGATTTCCTTGCCCTCCGCCCGGATGCCGTCACCGAGCCGACCGCGGCCCACTTTGTCATTCGGGCCTCTCCTCGACGCGGGGCATTGCAAGCCCCTACGCCTCCCATTATAATGGGTGCCGTGATACGTTCCTTCGCCGACCAAGGTACCGAGGACGTATTTGACGGAGAGAGCAGCAAGGAGGCTCGTTCGATTTGTCCCTCTAACCTCTGGGCCGTCGCGCAAAGGGAGCTGGACCAGATCGATAGAGTTAATGAGCTTGCTGAATTGGCTGTGCCTCCAGGGAACCGGCTCGAGCGTTTGAAGGGCGATCGTTCTGGTCAGTACAGCATCCGTATCAACGACCAATATCGAGTATGTTTTCGCTGGAAGGACGGTTATGCCGACGAAGTCGAGATCACGGACTATCACTGAACCTCAGCGCCGTTTGGTGGAACGCCGGCTCCCTAAGCACCGTCCCCCGACACACCCAGGGGAGATGCTGTTGGAGGAATTCCTGAAACCGCTGGGTATGAGTCAATCGGCGTTCGCCATTCGCTTGGGAGTCTCGTTCCCGAGGCTTAACGAGATCATCCGGAGAAAGCGTTCGGTCACGCCTGACACAGCGCTCCGGTTGGCGCGTGTTCTTGGCATGCCGGCCGATTTCTGGTTAGGCCTTCAACAGGATTGGGACCTGTGGCATGCGATGCGCGGTGAGGGAGCGATCGAAATCGAGCAGCTCGAACCGCTACGCCGAGCCGTGTAAATACGTTCAGAGAAAGCCCCAGGCGCGGGATCAGGGCCGGATCTCGACCTCCGCCTCGATCTCGACCGGCACGCTGAACGGCAGGTCCGCGACGCCCACGGCGGAGCGGGCGTGGATGCCGGCCTCGGGGCCGAAGACCTCCACGATCAGCTCGGAGAAGCCGTTGATGACGGCGGAGGTCTGGTTGAAGCCGGGCGCCACGTTCACCATGCCCAGCGCCCGCAGCCAGGCGGTGATCCGGTCCAGGCTGCCGAGCTCCCTCTGCAGGCTGCCGAGCATCGCCAAGCCCACCAGGTGGGCGGCCCGCTTGCCCTCTTCCAGCGTGACTTCCTGCCCGACCTTGCCGAGCGGAGCAGCCAGCGTGCCGTCCGGATTGAGCGGCAGGTGGCCCGAAAGGTAGGCGCGGTCGCCGCGCACCCGCACCGAGGCGAAAGGAAGGCGGATTCCCGCGGGGGTCTTGAAAGGCTCCGAGAGGGTCAGGCCCAGCTCGCGCAGCCTGGCTTCGATCGACATGGCTCTGGTCTCCTGTGCCGGGATGTCTTCTCTACCGGATCTTATCCCGCTTCGGGCTCAGGCCCCACGATCACCTCCAAGGCCCGCGGCAGCACCACGAAACGGGCCGGCTCGTCGCCGATCAGCTCGCCGTCGACGTTGAAGGACATGGGCGGATCGGACTCGATCTCGATGCTGGTCACCTTACGGAAGAGCAGGAGGTCGTTCTCGGTGTGGCGTCCCATGAGGACCTGGGGAATGAGGAGGGCGAGCTGGGGCATGGTGACGGCGGGGGCGATCATGACGTCGAGGAGCCCGTCGTCCAGCTTGGCCTGCGGCGCCACGGGAATGCCGGCGGCGACGAAGCGGCCGTTGGCGATGACGATGTTGTAGGTCTCGAGGTCCAGCACCTCGCCGCCGTTGAGGGTGATGCGGGTCTTGAAGCCCTGGAGCTCCGGCAGGGTGCCGACGGCGGCCCGCAGGTAGGCCAGGGGGCCCCAGCGGTCCTTCGCCTCGCCCGCCTTCACGCTGACCACGCCGCTGAAGCCGCCGGCCGAGACGTTGATGAAGTAGCGGCTCTGGTGGGCGAAGGTGGCGCAGGCCACGTCGACGGCCTGGACGCGGCCCGTCTCCAGGATGGCCAGGGCGGCGTCGAGGTCCGCCGGGACGTTGATCGAGCGTGCGAAGTCGTTGCCGGTGCCCAGCGGCACCAGGCCCAGGCGGGTGCCGAAATCCGCTTTTCCGAGGCCGTTGACGACCTCGTTGAGCGTGCCGTCGCCGCCGGCGGCCACCACCAGCTCGGCGCCGTCTCCCACGGCCGCGGCCGCGATCTCCCGGGCGTCGCCCTCCTTCTCCGTGACGCGCACGACCGTGTCCGGATGCTTCTCCAGGGCCTCGCGCAGCCGCTCGACTTCTCCGGCGCTCCCCGCGTTGGGGTTCAGGATGATGCAGGTTCTGGCTGGCATGGCTCAGCGCGGGCGGGGGGCGTAGTGGTCCGGGCCGATCTGGCGGGTCTCGATGACGTTCGGATCGTAGGGCTGGCCGAGGTTGAAGAGCCGCGCGCCGATCCAGGCCAGGGTCAGCGTCGGAATGGGCCCGGTGATCGGGATCAGGGCCTCGAAGGTGGCGACGTTGCGCAGGGACTGGAGCCCGAAACGGTTGAGGATGACCCAGATGATCGGGGCCGAAAAGGAATCGAGCGCCAGGTCGAGGAGGTCGAGGCCCACGACCAGCGACAGCGGCACGGCGCGGACGGTGGTGAAGAAATCGGCGTTCGCGGGCACGCGGACGCGGCGCAGGGCGCGGAAGGCCCACGCCAGCACGATCCCGGCGAGGACCAGGGCCACGACGGCGATGGTCAGCAGCAGCTTCAACAGGGCTCCCCAGTCCACCGTAGACCTCCTTTGAGAGTGCCTTGCCGGCTCGCGGCCGGCGGCTGGCGGGGTGGTCTTGCAAGATTCATGAGCGGGGAGCGGCCCCGATCCTGCAAGGGAGACCGAAATGATGCAAAGTACGACACCCGACCCTCGACCCCTAGAAGAGCGCCGATCCGGCGCGGGGGGCGCCGCGTTGGCGGTCCTGTCGATCGCCGGGATGTTGATTTCCGGGATGCTGCTCGCCGGGTGGACGGCCGCCGCCGCTCCCAAGCCGCCTGCCGCGAAGCCCTGGAAAAATCTCTCGGAGCGTGAGACGGGGTACCTGGAGAGGGAGCTGGCGCAGATCCGGCGGATGAAGGGGAACTTCGAGTGGATCGGCCGCCAGCCCCTGGCCGCCGGAGCGCTGGCCGCGGCGGCGCTGGCGGCGGAGGGGCGGCCGGACGCGCCCGCCCTGCGGCAGGAGGCGGCCCGGTGGGTGGACGGCGTGTTGAAGTCCTGCGCCAAGTGGCACACCAACGAGTGCGCCCGCTCGCAGCTCCCTCTTCAGAGAGTCGTGCTGCAGTATCCCGAGGCTCTGCCGCCCGAGCTCCTCGCCCGTCTGCGCGCCGCCGTGAGCAACGCCGCGCCGCCGCCCGGCGAGGGGCTGATCAAGGATCCCTGGGGCTTCGGCGACACCGAGAACCAGCGGATGATCTCGATGTCCCGCAGCCTGGTGGCCCAGACCGTGGCGGGGACTGCCGATTCGCCGGCCGCGCAGGGCTGGGGCGCCTTCGCCGAGGCGTTCCTCAAGGCGCACGACCGCGACGGCTGGTACGAGGCGGAGAGCCCGGGCTATCTGGCGCTCTCCGTCACCGGCCTGCTGCAGCTCGCCGACCACGCGCCGCAGGCCGCCGTGCGGGAGCTGGCGCGGCGGCAGCTCGACGTGCTCTTCGCCTCCTGGGCCCAGAAGCAGGTGGGCGGCTATCCCGCGGGGCCGAAGAGCCGCACCTCGTCGGTGTGGGCCCTGAGCAACCGCAGCAGCCCGTGGCAGGCCTGGAGCTGGCTGGCCGCCGGCATGGGCAACCCCGAGGAGATCAACTTCATGGACCGGCCGGAGCTGCCGGTCAGCCGCTACCGGATCCCCGAGGGCGTCGTCCGCCTGCTGACCGACCGCCGCAAGCAGGCCCCCTACGAGATCCGGGAGCGCCGGAAGATCGATCCCGCCAAGCGCCGGGACGTCAATGCCGCCATGTACGGCTACGCCACGCCGGATTACATCCTGGGCGCCTCCCAGTCGGTGGGCGACCTCTCCCTGCGCGTCTCCGGCGGGCAGGAGATCGTGGCGGCGCTCTACGCCGAGGGGCCCGAGTTCGCGCCGCTCTACCTCTGGAGCCGCACCCGGGCGCAGAAGGAGGCCCAGGGGCCGAACACCCTCGACCAGGCGGTGGCGAGCCGCAACCTCGTCGCCGCCCGCCTCGAGACGCCGGGCGCCGGCCTCGGCCACGCCTACCTCTCGCCGGCCTGGTCGGCCCCGGAGGTGATGGGCGACGTCGTCGTTTCGCGCAGCGGCGACGCCTACGTGGCCCTGGTCACGGAGGGCGGCTGGGACGTCGGGCCGGCGGTGGAGAAGTTCCCCGCCTACTATGCCGCCGACAAGCGCCGGAAGCGCGACCTGGCGGGCGCCTGGGTGGCGGTGCCGCGCCGCCAGCCGGCGAACGTCGGGCTGCAGGCGGGACGGAAGGCGGAGGACGGCGATTTCGCCGCCTGGAAGAAGAAGGCCGCCGCGGCGCGGCTGGAAGTGGTGGAGGGGGAGATCCGCTTCCGCGCCGCCGGCGGCACCCGCGTCGACTTCCTGCCCGGGAGCCGGGCCGCGGTGGCCGGCAAGCCCGTGGAAGCCGCGGCGTACCCGCGCCTGGAGTCGCCGTTCCTCAGCAGCCCGGCGCCCGGGCGCTGGTCGTTCTCGTTCGAGAAGTCGAAGTTCCGTTTCGAACCCATGGAGGTGTCCCGGCCCGCTCCGTGACGAGCTCGCAAGGAGGTATACAGCAATGGATGTCAGGTCCGGCTTCAGCTTGGTCAAGGAAAGCTTCAAGGAATGGCAGGAAGACGGCGCCCTCGATCTCGGGGCGGCGCTCGCCTACTACACGATCTTTTCGATCGCCCCCATGCTCCTGATCGTCATCGCGGTGGCCGGCCTGGTCTGGGGCCGCGAGGCCGTCCAGGGGCAGCTCGTGGGGCAGCTCCAGGGCCTGGTGGGGCCGCAGGGCGGCGAGGCGATCCAGACCATGATCGCCAACGCCGGCAAGCACGGCTCGGGCGCCGTGGCCACGGTGATCGGCCTGGCGACCGTCCTGTTCGGCGCCACCGGCGTTTTCGTGCAGCTCCAGAACGCCCTCAACCGCATCTGGGACGTCGAGCCGAAGCCGGGCGGCGGCATCTGGGGCTTCGTCAAGAACCGCCTGATCTCCTTCGGCATGATCCTGGGGATCGGCTTCCTGCTGCTGGTCTCTCTGGTGCTCTCGGCGGCGATGGGGTCGATCGGCCGGTGGGCGGACGGCCTGGGCGGCGCCGGGCAGGTGCTGGCCCGGATCCTCTCGTTCGCCGTCTCGTTCGCCGTCGTCACCCTGCTGTTCGCCATGATCTACAAGTACCTGCCGGATGTGAAGATCGGCTGGCGCGACGTGTGGATCGGCGCCGTCATGACGGCCCTGCTGTTCACCGCCGGCAAGTTCCTGATCGGCCTCTATCTGGCCAAGAGCAGCGTCGCCTCGAGCTACGGCGCGGCGGGCTCGCTGATCATCCTCCTGCTGTGGACCTACTACTCGGCGCAGATCGTGTTCCTGGGCGCCGAGTTCACGCAGGTCTACGCCAGCCGCTACGGCTCGAAGATCGAGCCGGCCGAGAACGCCGTGCCGGTGGTGGAGCGCAAGGAGGTGGCCTCCGCCCGCGAGTGGCCTCCGGGCCGGGCGGGAGGAAAAGAAAAGGGGGCGCCGGAGCGCCCCCACGATGATTCCCGGACGGATCCCCGGGGTGGCCGGAAGCGGACGGGTTAGAAGCGCACGCGCACGCCGACCTGCGTCAGGCGCTGCTCGCCCTGACCGGGGTCGCCGGCGTAGGACGTCGGCACGGAGCCGACCGGGTTGCCGCCCACGAAGTTGAGCGTGTAGCTGGCCGGGTTCTCTTCGTTGAAGACGTTGAACATCTCGGCGATCAGCTCGAGGCCGACGGGGCCGAAGTTGAACTCCTTGGCCAGCCGCACGTCGAACTGCGAGAACGAGTGGCCGCGCTCGGAGTTGGCGCTGCCGCCCGGCAGCAGGTCGAGCCGGAAGCCGTCGCCGTTGAGGTCGTTCGAGGAATAGACGGAGAACGGGGTCGCCGACCGGTAACGGAACATGCCCGAGGCATTGATTCCCCACGGGCCCTGGTAGACGGCGCTCAGGGTCACGCGGTGGCGGGCATCGGTGTTGAGGGGACCGAAGCAGGCGTCGCACAGGGGATCCAGGGGGTTGAACGAGACGTCGCGGGCGCTGCTCAGGCTGGGCTGGTAACCGACGTTGGTGAGGCGGAACTCGTCGGCGCCGGCGAGGACGTTGCCCTCGACCTCAGAATAGGTGTAGAAGCCCTGGATCTCCAGCTTCGAGCTGGCGCGCGCCCGGAAGCTCAGGTTGGCGCCTTGATAGTCGGCCTCGCCGTTGCCGTACCAGAGGCGGAAGTTGCCGAACTGCGGGAAGCGCCGCACGCCGGTGGCCGGATCGACGGGGTTGGCCCGGAAGCGGAAGGGGATGTCCCGGTAGTCGATCGAGACCACCTCGAGGTTGATGCCGAGCCAGTTGGTGGCCTGCCACGAGTAGCCCAGAGAGATCTGCTCGGAGTACGGCGTCGCCAGGGTCGGCGAGGCGATCTCGTTGGGCGGATTGATGGCGGCGCCGGGGAGCTCGTTCGCCGGCAGCGGCTGGCCCGGACGGAAGAAGGTGCCGTCGGCGTTGCGGATGCCGGCGGTGTTGTTGACGTTGTAGACCACGCCGTAGTTGGACTGCACCGCCGCCGACGGGAAGAGGATGGTGGCGTTGGTGTAGGGGAAGTCGTAGTAGCGGCCGTAGCCGCCGCGGATCAACTGCCGGCCGTCACCCTTCATGTCCCAGGTGAAACCGAGCCGCGGCCCGAAGTTGTCGTCGTCGTTCTTCAGCTTGCCGCCCCTGCCGCCCTGGAAGTCCTGCAGGAAGTACTCGTTGTAGGTGGTCTGGCTGGAGAGCGCCTGCCAGATCGGGTTGCCGGTCTGGTCGAGGTCGTAGCCGTCCCAGTAGTCGTAGCGCAGGCCGACGTTGAGGGTCAGCCGGTCGCTGAGCAGCATGTCGTCCTGGGCATAGACGCTGTACTGGTCGACGGGCGTCGTGTTGCCGTTGAAGCCGCCGAAGAAGGTGATGTCGACGACCGGCGAGCTCCGGTCGTCGTCCAGGAAGGAGAACTGGCCCGTGGTGCCGGTCGAGGCGTCGCCGCCGAGCACCGGCTCATGAATGTAGTTGAAGCCGGCCTTGAAGTTGTTGGCCCGGTCGGCGATCGTGCGGGTGAAGCTGAAGTCGTCCTTGTACTGGTACTTCGTCTGGTTCGTGGACTGCGGCGTGTTGACGTTGCGGCCGCTGTGCGCGCCCGAGGGGAAGTACAGATAAGGCTCGTTGGAGTCGGCCGTGATCGTGTTGTTGAACTTGGTGTACTGGAAGACGAACTCGTTGAGGCTGTCCGAGCCGATCTGGAAGCTGTGGCCGGCGAGGACCGACTGGTACTCGTTCAGGGTCGTCCCCAGGGAGTCGGGAGCGGAGAGGGAGCCCTGGCCGTACTTGGTGGTGTTCTTCTGGTAGCCGTAGCGCACCTGGAGGTACTGCTTCGGCGAGACGTTGAGGGTGATCTTGGCGGTCGCCAGATCGTCCTCGAGCGGGGTGGGGACGGTCACGCCCTGGAGCTCGGGGAAGATGGGGCTGCCCGGGCCGCCGGCATCGAGATCCGTGTCGACGGTGTAGCTGGTGTCTTCCTCGGTCTTCTCGAAGGTCGCGAAGTAGTGGGCGCGGTCCCTGACGATCGGGCCGCCCAGGGCGAGGCCGTACTGCTTGCGCTCATACGGCTGCTTGTCGTTGCCGGCCAGCTCCTCGGACACCCGCTTGGAGTTGAGGCTGTCGTCGCGGAAGAAGCCCCAGGCGCTGCCGGCGATGCTGTTGGTGCCGGTCTTGGTGACCACGGTCAGCACGCCGCCGGTCGAGCGGCCATATTCGGCCTTGTACTGCTGCGTCTGGATGTTGAACTCCTCGACGCTCTCGAGGTTGAAGTTCTGCAGGGCGCCGCCGATCGTGTCGTCGGTGTTGTCGCCGCCGTCCACGATGTAGTTGACGTTGCGGCCGATGCCGCCGTTGAGCGCCACCGTGAGCTGGCCGGGCTTGGTCGGGTCGGAGTTGTAGGTGAGCTCCGTGCCGGGAGCCAGGATCGCCAGGTTGGCGAACTGGCGGCCGTTGAGCGGCAGGTTCTCGAGCTGCTGCTCGCTGACCACGGTGCCGATGGCGGGCGTGGTCTGCACCAGCGGCGCCTCGTCGACGACGGTGATCGACTCCTCGACCGTCGAGGGGCTCATGTCGACGTTGATCTCGCGCTGGCTGGCGACGTTGAGCCGCACGTCCTCGATGGTCACGGTCGCGAAGCCGTTGAGCTCGACCGTGACGGTGTAGGAGCCCACCGGCAGGGACGGCAGACGGTAGGTGCCGTCGCTCTCCGTGACGGTGCTGCGGGTGAGGCCGGTGTCCTTCTGGGTGGCGGTGACGGTGGCGCCCGGCAGGGGCGAGTCGCTCTTGTCGAGGACCCGGCCGATGAGGTTGCCGCCCGCCGTCTGGGCCTGGAGGGCCGGCGGCAGGGCGAGGCCGAACGCCAAGGCGATCAAGGCCACTATCGCGAGCGGTTTCGCCGCCCACATTCTCCTTCGGTTCATGACTCTTCTCCTTACTCTGGATCGTATTCTGGATCGTATTTCCATCAAATCCATTCGCCTGTCGAACGGAACGGCACAAATCTTTCAATACCGCCTTCGGTTACCGGCGCGGCCTCGAGCGTGGATCACCTCCTCTCCGCCGGCGCGCTTGCCGCGGCCCGGCTGGCGAGCCCGGCGAGGAGCTGCTGCGCCGCGCGGCGTTGCTCGGCAAACCGGGGATCTCCCGCCGTGGCGGCCAGAAAATCCCGGTAGGCGTTTCCGGCGGCCACCGCGTCCCCCGCGGTGTCCTGCGCGATGGCCCGGTTCAACCGCACCTCGTGGTAGGCCGGGGAGAGCGCCAGGGCACGCTCAAAATAAGGGAGTGCGGCAAGGGGCTTATCGCGCTCCACTTCCAGGGTGCCGAGGCCGTTGAGCGGCTCGGCGAAGCGGGGAGCGAGGGCCGCCGAGCGCTGGTAGGAGCGCTCCGCCTCGTCGAGCCGGCCCATGGCGCGCAGCACGTTGCCCAGGTTGTTCATCGCCAGCGCGTTGCGCGGGTCGAGCCGGGAGGCGGTCTCGAACTCGCTCCGCGCGGCTTCCAGCTTGCCTTCGCTCAGCTCGACGATGCCGAGGGTATTGTGGGCCTCGGGCCGGCTGCCGTCGAGCCGCAGGGCCTGCTCGATGGCGTCTCGCGCCTCGGCGAGCCGCCCCGCCTCCTGGAGGGCCGCCGCCAGGTTGTACCAGGCCTCGGGGTCCGCCGGCGTCGTCTCGGCGGCCTGCCGGTAGAGCGGCAGGGCCCGGGCCGTGTCCCCCCGGTCGCGCAGGGCCGCCGCCAGCCGGCCGCGGAAGACCGCATTCGCCGGATCGGCGGCCACCAGCGCCTCGAGCTCGGCCAGGGCGGCGTCGAGCTTGCCGTCCTGGAGGTTGGCGTTCGCCAGCTCGAAGCGCTGGAAGAGGGCGACCATGGTCTTGGGATCGGGCGACGCGCTCCTGGCGGTGCCCGGCTTCGGCGCGGGCGCCGCTCCGGCCACGTAGCCGAGGCTGGCCAGGCGGGCGCGGGTCTCGGCGTCGGGAGCGGGGGCCCGGGGCGTCGCCACGGCGCCGGCCTCGATGGCGGCCAGCCGGGAGGCGAAGCCGCGCGCCGGCTCGGCCGCCTTGGCCGGGCCGCCGGCCATGAGGTTGGCGGCCTCGCGCGGGTCCTGGTGCAGGTCGTAGAGCTCGGGGCTGGGAGCCGAGATGTACTTGAGGTCACGCCGCCGCAGAGCCGCCAGGGGGCTCCAGCCGAAGATCGCCGGGTACTGGCTCTCGGCGTACACCTCGCCGGCCGCCGGCTCGCCGCCGTCGAGCAGGGCCTTGGAGAGGTCGCGGCCGTCGAGGGGGCGGCCGGCGGGCGCGGGCAGGGCCTTGCCCAGCAGGCCGGCCAGCGTGGGCGCCAGGTCCACCAGGCTCACCGGCGTGTCCACCACCCGCGGCTTCAGCCGTCCCGGCGCCCGCACCAGCAGGGGGACGTGGAGGGTGGGCTCGTACAGCAGGAGGCCGTGGGTCATCTCGCCGTGCTCGCCGAGGCCCTCGCCGTGGTCGGAGGCCACGGCCACCACCGTCTCGCCCGTGAGGCCCCGGCGCTCGAGATCCTCCAGGAGGCGGCCCACCTGCTCGTCCACCTCCGAGATCTCGCCGTCGTAAGGACGGCCGGGATGGCGTGCGCCCCAGGCCGGCGGCGGCAGGTACGGGGCGTGGGCGTCGTAGAGGTGGACCCAGAGGAAGAAGGGGCGCGCGTCCTCCCGGCCCAGCCAGGCGAGCGCGCGGTCCACCACGTCGCGCCCCGGCCGTTCCGCCTCCAGGGAGACGCCGGCGTGCGGGTCGCGGGGGATCTCGTCGTCGTAGACCTCGAATCCCTGGTTGAGCCCGAAGCGGCGGTCGAGCACGAAGGCGCCCACGAACGCGCCGGTGCGGTAGCCCTGCCCGGCGAGCGCGCTGGCCAGAGTGCCGGTGCCCGCCGGCAGCGCGCCGAGGCCGTTGTTGCGCAGCCCGTGGCTGGGCGGCAGCAATCCCGAGAGCAGGCTGGCATGCGAGGGAAGGGTCAGCGGCACCGCCGAGGAGGCGTGGGCGAAACGGATCCCTTCGCCCGCCAGACGGTCGAGCCATGGGGTCACCGCCTGCCGGTCGCCATAGCAGCCCAGGTGATCGGCGCGCACCGTGTCGAGGGTCACGAGGATGAGGTTGGGATTCTCAGCCTCGCTCCGGCCTCCGCAGCCGCCGGCCAGAGGCACGGCCACCAGGACGAGCGCAAGAAGCGCCGCTCCCCGGCGACCCCGTTTGGGACTATGCGGTCTGCTACTCAGCAATCAAAAAACTGCCTCCGAGGGATACTTAAGGTCGAAGAATAGCGGAATCCGAGGAGGGCGGGAAGGGTGAGGATGCAAGGGGCGGCCCGTGGAGAGCCGCCCCGGGAGGGTGGGAACGTTTACACCTGTCTACATGTCGTCCAGCAGCTTCTGCCGCTTGGCGTTGAACTCCTCCTGGGAGATCAGCCCCTCGTCGAGCAGGCCCTTGAGCTGGCGGAGCTTCTCGGCCGTGGGCGAGGCGGCGGGCGCCGCCGGTGCCGCCGGGGCCGCTTGGGCAGGTGGAGCGCCGCTCTGCATGGCCTCGCGCATCATGCCGGGGAGCATGGCGCCGAGGCCGGCGCCCATGCCGAGCCCCAGGCCGGCTCCCACGGTGCCGCCGCCCTCGCCGCCCGGCTGCGAGGCGGCGTCGCCGATCGCCCGGGCGGTCTTGAACTTCATGTAGGCGTTCATGTCGCCGATGGCGCCCATGCCGCTGCGCTCGTCGATCAGCTTCTGGACCTCCTCGGGGGGCGTGATGGCCCCCATGTAGAGGTCCACCAGCTCGATGCCGTACTTGGTGAAGTCGTCCGCCACCCGGGACTTCAAGGCCATGGCGAGCTCGTCGTAGAGCTTCGCCAGGTCGAAGATGGAGGTCAGGTTCTCGCCCAGCACGTCGGTCAGGCGGGCCACGATGGCGTCCCGGAAGTAGTCCTCCACCCCCTGGGTGGTGTAGAGGCCGCGGCTGCCCACCACGGCATTGACGAACACCTGGGCGTTCGCGATCCGCACGGCGAACTTGCCGAAGGCGCGCAGGCGCACCATCGACAGGTCCTGGTCGCGGAAGATGACCGGCTCCTTCGTCCCCCACTTGAGGTCGAGGAACGTCTGGGTGGAGACGAAGAACACGGCCGCCTGGAAAGGCGACGTGCCGCCGAACGGGATGCCGAAGATGCTCGCCAGGATGGGGACGTTCTGCGTCGCCAGCGTGTGGCGGCCCGGGCCGAAGGTGTCGAGCGCCTTGCCGTCGCGGAAGAACACGGCCTGCTGGCTCTCCTCGACGATGAGCTGGCTGCCGAGGCGGATGGCGGCCGTGCCGTTCGCCGGCCAGCGCGACACCATGGTGTCGCCGGTGGGGTCCTGATATTGAATCACGTTCATTGTCGGTCTCTCCTCTGCCTTTAGACGCCTGCCGGGTCCGTGCCGCCGCCGCTCCCGCTCCCGCTCCCGCTGTTGACCACGCCGCTGATGACCTGCTCGCGCTGCCGCCACTTGGCGTCCAGCCCGCGCACCGTCTGCTGCAACTGCTCGAGGGCGGCGGCCGGGTCGTCCCCGCCGGGCGCCGGCAGGGCCGCGACCTCGCCCTCGACCTGCGCCAGGTCGTCCACGACCGAGAGGTCGAACTGATAGAGCCGCTCGAGCTCGGCCTCGCCGATCTTGACCGGATCGAACAGTCCGCTCGCCCCGTAGTCGCTGAAGCGGATCGCCTGCGACAGGCCGTCGATCTGCCGGTCGAGACGGTCGAAGGCGCTCAGGGCGCCGATCTTGCCGGCGTCGGTATACCGGCGGGCGCTGTCCCGCAACGCGGCCTTGAGCCGTCCCAACTCCGAGGCCAGGTGCTCGCGCTGCAGCCGGTCGACGTCCCGCCGCAGCTCGCGGTCCTGGAAGCCCCGGTAGCCGGGGATCTTGTCGCCGAGCCGCTCCAGGATGTTGCGCTGCGACTTCGCCTGCTCATAGCCGTTGCTCATCCGATTCCTCCTCGCTGTGGCCGGATATATTACCGCATTGCGGCAAAAGAAAACGGCCGGCCGGGGCAACCCCCGGGCCGGCCGTTTCACGCCACCGTGCTGCGTGGCGATGTGGCGGTGATACCTAGGTCCGGCGCTTGCGGCGCAGGGCGACCGCCGCGCTCGCCGCCAGCAGGAAGGCGAGGGCCGCGAGGCCGATGCCGTCGAGCGTGGGAACCTCGACCGCGCTCGGCGGCGCGCCGACCACCGTGGCCGTGCCGATAGCCGGCGTCGCGTCGGCTTCGTTGCCGGTGGCGGTGGCGGTGTTGACGATCGGGCCGGCCTGGTTGACCGTCGCCGTCAGGTTGCAGGTCGCCGAGCCGCTCACCGCCAGAGCGCCGACATTCCAGGTGAGAGTCGGGTTGGCGAAAGTGGCGCCGCAACTGTTGGAGACGTAGGTGAGGCCCGCCGGCAGCGTGTCGGTGACGACGACGCCGGTGGCGGCCGAAGGCCCGTTGTTGGTCACCGTCAAGGCGAAGGTCACGTTGTCGCCGACGTTGACGGTGCCGCCCCCGATCAGGGTCTTGGTCAGCGACAGGTCGGCCGCGGCGCCGATCGTGTCGGTGTCCGTGGCGCTGTTGTTGGCCCCGTTGGGATCGGGCGTGCCGCTCGACACGGTCGCCGTGTTGTCGAGGGTGCCGGTGGCGCTGCCGGAAAGCGTGCAGGTCGCGGTGTAGGTCACCGAGCTGCCGGCCGGCAGGTTGAGCGCCGCGTCGTTGATGTTGCCCGCGCCCGCGGCGGTGTTGCCGGTGGCGCCGCCGGCGGCGACGCTGGTGTAGGAGACGCTGGCGCAGGCCGCCGGGAACGTGTCGACCACGCTCGCCGGGTTGACCGCCGTCGGGCCGGCGTTGGAGGCGACGATGGTGTAGGTCACCATGCCGCCGGCCGTCGCGGCGGCGACGCCGTCGGTCTTGGTGATCGACAGGTCGGCCGAGGCGCAACTGAAGGTGTCGATGTCGAGCGACCAGCTATTCAGGTTGCCGCCGTCGCCGGCCGCGTCGTCGGAGATCGTGAGCGTCCACGTGCCGTTCGGGTCTTCGCCGATGAAGGCCGCCATCGCCTCCTCGGGGACGAGCGGCGAAGCCAGGACTCCGACGGCGTAGAGCTGGTCGGTCACCAGGCCGTTGTTGGTGGTGTACGGCACCTGCCCGGCCGGGTTCGCGTCGTCGTCCCAGACCGTGCCGTTGAAGACGTCGTCGTTGGTTCCCCCGTTGTCGGTGGTGATGGTCACGACCGTCCCGGCGGGGGACGTCAGCGTCATGTCGATGTCGCCCGGGAAGGTGTGGGTGATGAAGGTCGTCAGGTCGAGATCGAGGATCGACGTGCCGGCGCCGGCGACGACGAGCGTCGAGGTCACCACTGCCGGACCGGCCGGGATCGCGACCGGCGTGGACTGGGTCGCCGTGGGCTCGGTCGTCGTGATCGGCGCATTGGGGAAGGTCGTGACGCCGAGCGTCCAGCTATTCAGGTTGCCGCTGTCGCCGGCCGCGTCGTCGGAGATCGTGATCGTCCACGTGCCGTTCGGGTCTTCGCCGATGAACGCTCCCATCGCCTCCTCGGGGACGAGCGGCGAAGCCAGGACTCCGACGGCGTAGAGCTGGTCGGTCACCAGGCCGTTGTTGGTGGTGTACGGCACCTGCCCGGCCGGGTTCGCGTCGTCGTCCCAGACCGTGCCGTTGAAGACATCGTCGTTGGTTCCCGCGTTGTCGGTGGTGATGGTCACGACCGTCCCGGCGGGAGACGTCAGCGTCATGTCGATGTCGCCCGGGAAGGTGTGCGTGATGAAGGTCGTCAGATCGAGATCGAAGAGATACGGCCCGGCGCCGGAAACCACGACCGTCGAGGTCACCACGGCTGGACCGGCCGGGATCGCGACCGGCGTGGACTGGGTGAAGGTGGCCGTCGCCTGGCCGCATCCGGCCGGCGTCGTCGGCACGACTCTCGTGGGAGCCGCCTGCGCCGCGGCCGCCCCGGCGCCGTTCCCGATGTGCCCCGGATCGTCGCCGCCCAGCGCCGCCGAGAGCGCCTGATAGCGGTTCTCGGCGACCGCGTACGCCGCCGCGGCCGAGGCGTTGGACCGGATCTGCGGCTTGAGGGTCTGCATCTGCTGCGCGAGGCCGATCATCTCCTGATAGGACGCGTTCTTGTCGACCGCGGCCGAAGCCAGGCCCAAGCCACAGAGCAGCAGGACGGCTACGAACGCCGCCAAAGCCCTCGAGGAGCTTCTGGGTCCTTTGAATCGTGCGGAAGCGTGGTCTGCCATCGAGAAAACCTCCTTCATGTTGAAGAGAACTCAGTAAGAAGCTGAGGAACCAGCACAGCCAATCCCGGCCTGCACGACCCTCGGCATCTCAGCGGTATCGCAAATATTACCTCTTGAATAAGATGAGGCGCCACTCTAGGAGACGACGTGGCATGCTAGCCGAGAGAGTCGTTGAAGCGCAAGACGTGAGAGGTGGAACTGGCGTGAACCTTGCTCAAGAAGCCGCTCGCGGGCTGCCGCTCGCGCGGGAGCCTGTGAATCACCGGCGGCGTGGCAGCCGCTTGATCACCTCGAATCATGAGGAGGTAAGCGATGAATGCCACGCGTCCAGCCCTGGTGCGCAGGATCCTGCCGTTGTTGCTCCTGTCTGCCGTTCTTCAACTCTTCTCCGGCTGCGCAACAGCCACTCGGCTGGGGCCGCGCGACCTCCAGAGCATCGCGGGCAAGACCTTTGTCATCACCGGCGCCTCCAGCGGGTTCGGCCGGGGCGTGGCGGTGAAGCTCGCCTCCCAAGGCGCCAACGTCGTGCTCGCCGCCCGCCGGACGGAGCTGCTCGACGAGGTCGCGGCGGAGGCGACCGCCGCGGGCGGGACGCCGCTGGTCGTCACCACCGACGTCAGCAAGCCGGAGGACATCCGAAAGCTGGCCGACGCCGCCATCGCGCGGTTCGGCCGTATCGACGTGTGGATCAACAATGCCGGCGTCGGGGCCATCGGGCGTTTCGAGGACATCCCCGTCGAGGACCATTCCCGCCTGATCGACGTCAACCTGAAGGGCGTCATCTACGGCAGTCACGTAGCGATGCGGCAGTTCCGGACCCAGGGCGCCGGGACGATCGTCAACATCGGATCCATCGATAGCGAGGTGCCTCTCGCTTATCAGGGCTCGTACTCCGCCTCGAAGGCTGGCGTGCTGAGCCTGGGGCGGGTGCTCAACGAAGAGATCCGGCTGAGCCGCAACAAGAAGATCAAGGTGGCCACGGTCATGCCATGGGCCGCGGACACGCCCTGGTGGCCGCATGCCGCCAACTACAGCGGAGGCACGCCACGCATGGCGGCGATGGACGATCCGCGGAAGGTGGTGAACGCGATCGTGTGGGTTTCGCTTCACCCCCGCGAGGAGCTCTCGGTCGGCTGGAAGGCGAAGGCGTCCTACGCGTCCCATCAGATCTTTCCCGACCTCACCGAACGGCTTTCCGCTGACGTCGCGCACAAGTGGCAGATCGAGACCGCCCCGCCGGCGCCGCCGACAACAGGGACGCTGCATGAGCCGATGGAGTCCGGAAGAGCCGTGGAAGGCGGCGTCCGGAAGCGGATGAAGGAGGAAGACGCCGCCAGGAAGGGGAAAAAACAGGAAGGCGGGAAACCGCGCGAGGGTGACGATCCCCCGCCGCCGCCGAGCCTCATGCTTCAGTAGGGTGAGGGTGGGGTCCGAGCGGGAGTTCTCTCTGGTCGCCTGGCACCTCTTCCCGGCGACGGGCTGCCGCTACTGGCGACGAGCTGCCGCT
>DATFNZ010000085.1:0-13277 GCA_035266085.1 Thermoanaerobaculia bacterium | reverse complement strand
ACAGGAAGTGCCGCCGTGCGGCGGACGGCAGGCCCGCCGCGCGCCCGGAGCCGGCGAGCCCCTGGAGGTCGAGCGCCTCGAAGCCGGCCACCGGCACCCGGCGTCGCCCCTCCCAGACCTCGAAGTCAGCGGCCGTGAGGCCGCGTACCGGCACGCCGTCGCGCACCACCTGCACCGGCACGTCGACCGACAGCACGCGCGTGGCGCCGGAGAAAGCAGGTGGGACATCGGCTGGCGGGGCGGCCTGCCCCTGCCCGGGTACGGCGAGGGCGAGGGCCGCAAACGCGAGCCCCAGCCCCCGGCACCACGGCATCCTGGCGAGCTTCATACGGCGTCCCGCCCCAGAGGCTCCCGCGAGCTCCCGCCGCCCCTCCCACCGCGAACTGGGCCTTGCTCGTCTCGGCCTTGCCCGAGGCGCCCGTCACGGTCACCTGCAGCGTGTACTCGCCCGGCTGGAGCGCCGGCGGCTGGAAGGTCGCGGCCACCCGCACCGGGCCGGTCGCTCCGCCTTCCTTCTCCGCCAGCTTGAGGGAGCCGCCCGGGATCTCCTTGCCGTCCGCCGACATCACCTTGACATCGGCCTTGAGGTCGCCCTCGCCGAGGTTGTAGCCCTGCAGCACCAGGGCCGCCGGCTGACCGGGCGTGAGCACCGGCAGCGAGGAGGGGATGTAGGCCTGCTGCTTGAGCATGAAGGGGTAAGCGGCCTGAGGCTGCCCCTCCACCGGCTTCTGGACGATTTTGATGGGCCAGCGGTCGGACGCCTCAGGGAAGAGCGGCGGCAGCAGCACAGTCTCGCCGGCCGCAAAAGCCGGCACGTTGATCTGGGTCACCCGCAGACTGGACGCGCCGGTGGTGCCGTTGCGCACCAGCGTACGCACCGAGTAATTGCCCTTGGGCAGATCGAGGTGGCCGAAGTATTTGACGCCCGACTGACGGACGGCCGATTCATTTTTGGTGAGGTCGAGCCCCAGCGTCTGGGTGAGGAAGTCCTGCACGGAGCCGTTCTCGTCGATGGCGTAGACGTAGATCTCCACCGGCAGGGTGGCGGCCTGCTTGCCGGCCAGGAGGCTGGCGCCGTTGACCTCGATGACCACCGGCACGTACGCCCGGTCCTTGCCCGACGCGAACGGCGCCGCCAGCACCGAGGCGGCGAGCGCGCCGCCCTCGTCGCCCATCACCGTGTTGGCCGTCTCCAGCAGCCGCTGGAGGGGCGACTGCTCCTTGGCCGGCCGCGGGGCGTAGTAGCCCTGCCGGTAGACCACCCGCGAGCCGCGCGCGGCGTTCTTGAGCTCCACCCGCAGCTTGTGGAACGAGCCGTCCGGCTTGAGGGTGTCCGGCTGGAAGCTCAGCACGTAGGTGACGCCGGTGCGGCGCAGCATCTGGCCCATGGCCGCGGAGAGGTCGTTGAAGTTCTCGTACAGCTCGCCGCCCGTGCTCTTCGCCATGTTGAACAGCGCTTCCCGGCCGGCCGGGCGCTGGCCGCCCTGGTCGGCGCCGGCCCGCAGGCCGCCGATGTCCACCGCCTGGATCTGGCAGTCGGCGCGGCGGAACTCCTCGAGCATCTTCTCGACGGCGTTCTGCGAGCGGGTGTCGCCGAACTGCTCGTCCGAGCCCTGGCCGCCGGTCGGCGCGAGGATCCGGTCGTCGCTCGTGGAGCGGTCGAACTCCACGGCGTCCGTGCCCGCCGGAGCGCCCCGGCCCTGGATCAGGGAGGCGTCGAAGCCTTCCGAGAGATAGACCACGTACTTGCGGCCCTCGACCTCCGCCATCAGGCGGGCGAGGTCGGTGAACGACTTGGTCAGGGTGCGCAGCGCCTGCTGCTGGACGCTACGCTCGACCTTCTCCGACGCGGCGGTCAGCGACTCCAGGGTGTCGACGAGGGCCGCCTCCTTGGCCGCTCTGGCATCCTGGCCCTGCCCTGTGCCGCCCGAGCCGGACGGATTGATCCGGAGCGCCGCCGCACGGGTGTCGGTGAGGACGAGCCGGAGGGGATCGGGCGAGCGGTCGACCAGCTTGGGCAGACCCAGGGTGTCGAGGGCGGCCGCGACCTGCTGCCGGTCGGGGGTGAAGCCGAGCACGAGCTGCGGGCCGCTGAGCGTGCTGTAGGTCGCGACCGACACCAGGTCGGTCGGGTGGAGGCCCTGGACCACGCCGAGGGCCGCCGCGCGCGCCTTGGAGATCGACTTCGGCTCCGAGAAGGAGAGGTCGAACAGCATCATGAAGTGCCGCCGCGCCGAGACGGGCACCTGCGGTGCCGCCGGCGCGGGAGTCGCCAGATCGAGCACCTCGAAGCTGGTGACCGGCACCTTCTTGCGGCCGTCGAAGACCTCGAAGTCGTTGACCGTCAAGCCGCGGACCGGCTCGCCGTCCTTGACCACCTGGACGGGGACCTCGACGACCGTGACGTCGGTGGACTCCGAAAAGGTCTGAGCGGCCGCGGGCCAAGGCCCGAGCCCCAGCCCCAGGACCAGTCCCAGAGACGAAACCCCGGCGGCGAATCGTTGAATCCGGCTACCCTTTCTCATGCAAACGTCCGTCCTTTCAGCCCTCATGGTTGGGATCGACTCCCGAGCTCCTGAATACAAAAAACGAAAAAAACAACAGTTCTCTTTGCCAATCCTATCAGTGCAGAACCTGGAACGGCAGGGAGCTCGTCTCCTTCATCCCCGTCGCCGGGTCCGTCACCGCCACCTGGAGAACGTAGTCGCCCGCGTTGAGGCCCGTGGGATCGAAAGTGGCGACCAGCTTGTCCAGCCCCTGGATGCCCGTCGCCGTGCGCTCCACCTTCGACAGCCGCCCCGCGGTGCCCGCGCCCGCGGTGGACGACGCCTTGCCGTCCGCCGCCAGCACCCAGCCCTGGACGGCGAGGTCGCCCTTGCCCAGATTGTAGGCCACCAGGCAGAGCCGGGCCGGCGTCTCACGGCGCAGGCTCGGGCGGGCGGAGGGCACGTAGGGCTCGCCTTCGACGGTGAAGGGATAGACCACCGACGACTGCTGCTGCCCGCCCCCCTCCTGCTCGCGCACCAGCAGCCACTTCTGCCGGTCCTCCATGAAGAAGGGCGGCAGCAGGGTCGGCTCGGCCTCGCCATAGGCGGGCACCGCCACCTGGACGGTCTCGACCCCGGTGCGGCCGGTGTCGGCGTTGCGCACCAGCACGCGCACCTGGTAGGCGCCGGGCGGCAGCTCGAAGTGGCCGTAATACTTGATGCCGCCTTCCGTCATCGACTGGCGGGCCTTGTCCTTGTCGAGATCGATCGCCACCCGCTGGTTGAAGAAGTCCTGCATCTGCCCCTTGGCGTCGCTGACATAGCTGTAGATCTCCACGTTCAGCTTCTTCGCCGTGTGCCCCTCGAGCAGGCTGCGGCCGCCGATCTCGAGGATCACGGGCACGTAGGACAGGGCCTCGCTGGCGCGGAACGGGGCGGCCAGCACGTTGAGGCCGACGTCGCGCCGCGACGCGGCGCTGGCGATGCCGTCGGAGGCCAGGAGGCTCTTCTCCAGGGGATCGAGGTCCTTGAACGGGCGCGGCGCGTAGTAGCCGGTGCGGTGCGCCAGGCGGGCGCCGGCCGGCAGCTTCGCCTTCACCCGCAGGCGGTGATAGGCGCCGTCGGTCTTGAGGTCCGAGCGCTCGAAGGTCAGCAAGTAGGTCACGCTGGTGCGCTCGAGCACCCGCTCGAGGGGCTGGCGCAGGTTGTTGGCGTCCTTGAACAGCTCGCCGCCGGTCTCGTGGGCGAGGTAGAACATCGCTTCCTGGCCGCTCGGCCGCGCCCGCTCGTCGGCGCCCGCCCGCAGGCCCCCGATGTCCACCGCCTGGATCACGCAGTCGGCGCGGCGGAACTCGTCGAGCATCCGGTTGATGTCGCTCACCAGGCCGGTGTTGCCGTAGCGCTGGTCCGTGTCGACGTAGAAGGACTGGCCCTGGAGGAGCTTGTCCGCATCCTCCTGGGCCTCCGCGTCCGTGGTCTGGCGGCCGATCATCAGGCGGCTGTCGAAGCCCTCGGAGAACAGGAGGACGTGCTTCCTCCCCTTGAGGGCGTTCAGCGACCGCGCCATCTGCCCGAGGGCCCGCGAGTAGCCGGAGATCCGGCCAACCTCGAACGAGCGCTCGCTGCGCTCGGCGGCGAAGCTGACCGCCTTCAGGTAGTCGGCCAGGACCTGGTCCTTCTGGGTCTTCAGATCCCCGGTGTCGGCCTGGCTGAGCCCCTGGGAAGCGCTCCGGCTGTCGGACGGCGGGTCGATGAGGAAGCGCAGCGGGTCGGTACGGCGGGCGTCGAAGTTGCGGCGGTAGCCGAGCGTGTCGATGGCCCGCGCGAGCTGCGCGCGGTCCGGGGTGAAGGTCACCACCAGCTTGGGACCGTTCTCCATCGAGTAGGTGGCGACGGCCGCAAGGTCCGAGGGGTGCAGGGAGGTCAGGACGAAGTCCCGTGCCGCCAGGCGGGCCTTGATGACCGAGGTCGGGCTGGAGAAGGAGAGGTCGAAGAGGAACAGGAAATGGCGCCGGGCGCCCGAGCGCAGCTCCGGCCGCGGCGCGGCGGCCTCCCCGGCCCCGGCGGCCGGCTCGGCGTCGATCGTCTTCAGGTCGACCACCTCGAAGGAGGTGATCTTCTGCTTGTCGTTGCCGTCGAAGATCTCGAAGTCGGCGGCGGTGAGGCCGCGCACGGGCTGGCCGTCGCGGCCGACGACGTTCACCGGCACCTCCACCGCCACCACCTGCGAGGAACCTTCGAAGGTCGGGGGCTGGGGGTGAGCCGGAGCCGCCACGAGCAGCGGCAGGAGCAGGAGGAGGCGGAGGGAAGGACGGTGAGAAGAAACTTCGAGAGAGCGCATTGCGGCCTCCTTAACGACTATGGAAAGCCATGGTACTACCGGGGCTCCGCCCCGTACAGCTCTGAGCGGGGAAAGAAGGAGTACCAGCCGAACCAGAAGGCCTGGTGCCCGGGCAGCCGCGCGAGCGGCGGCGCCTCCGGGTCCGCGGCCTGGGGAGTCAGAGAATCCTCGCCGGCGCTCCAGCGGCGGCCCTCGCCGTCGACCAGCTCGCCGGGCTTGTCGCCGGCCGAGAACGTCCGCCCGCCGCGCCGGTAGACCCGTACCGCCCCCGACTCGGCGTCGGCCACCACTACCAGCGGCTCGTCCCCCAGGCGGTCGTTGATCACCCGCTCCTTGAGCGCCCGCTCGAGGGGGTACGCCTTGGCCTGATCGCCCAGGCGCACGGCGTAGACCTCGGCCTTGGGATCGAGGGCCTTGCTCTTCAGCCAGACCGGGAAGGCGACGCCGGCCCGCCGGCGGTCGGCCGCTCCCGGCAGGTAGCTGAAGCCCCAGCGGCGCTCCATGTCGCGGTCGAGGGCGAGCACGGTCGAGCCGGGATGCCGCGTCCGCCACTCCTTCCAGGTGGTGATCGTCAGGGGCAGCACGGGCAGCCGGACGGGGCTGCGGGCCAGCCGCCCCACCACCGGCTCGCCGGTCAGGTTGTTCCACAGCGACAGCGTCTGGCGGTCGATCATCAGCTTGTTGGACCGGTAGAGCAGGCCCGAGGTGCCGAAGGTGTAGGGCTGGCCGGCCGGGGTGCGCGTCGAGTAGAGCACGCCCGAGCCGCAGAGGGTGCAGTAGGAGAGGGTGACCGGCTCGCCCCCAACCACGTCGTTGAGCATCTCGTGCCAGTCGAGGATGCGCAGCGGGTAGGCCCGCTGCTCGCCCCCCACGCTGACGCCGAAGACCCGCTCGGAGTCGGACAGGTACTTCGCGTCGGCCGCCGGCACGTGGGCCGGCCGCTCGAGCGCCGGGATGCCCTCGAGCGGCACGCCGCCGAAGACGATCTCCTCCAGACGGATGCGCGCCGGCGCCCCCTCGTAGAGGACCGTCCTGTAGCGCGGGTCGATGCGCGAGAACAGCTCGGCCTTGTAGTCCAGGTAGCCGGCCTTCGGGGCGAGGTCCTCGCGCCGGCCCACCAGCTCCACCCAGTCGTGATAGCGGTCTCCCCGCTTCTCGCCGGTGAGGGCGGTCAGCGCCGACAGCGCCTCCGCCCGCTGGTTCCTGGGCAGGAAGAAGTAGGTGTCGACCAGCCCCGGCACCAGGGAGGCGTCGCGCGCCTCGATCATCTCACGGGCGGCCGCCCGCCGCTCCCCCGCCGAGGGGGAGAGGAACCGGCGCAGCAGGCCGTACCCCGCCTCCGCGGAGAGCCCGGCGGCATCGGCGGCAACGGCCGCCCCGGGGGCTGCCAGACAGGAGGCTGCCAGGCAAAACAGGAGGAGGGGCGCGGCGAGGAGCCGGCCCCGGGCAGGCGGGCGGAGTCGGTCCCGGCGGCTCACTGCCCCAGCAATCGGGCGTACTGGAGCGCGTCCTGGTTGGTGGCGTCCAGCTTCAGGGCGCGCCCCAGGTGGTGGCGCGCCTTGTCCATCTCGCCGAGGGCGAGATAGACCTTGACCAGCCCCAGGTGCACCTCGGGGAGCTCGCTGTCCAGGCGGAGGGCGCGCGTCATGTAGTCGAGGGCCTTGGCGTTCTCGCCGCGGCCGAGCGCGACATCGGCCTGGTAGGCGAAGAAGAAGGGGTTGGTGGTGTTGGAGCCCTCGATCTTGGCCAGAAGCTGGTTGGCGTCCGCCTGGCGGCCGAGCTGCTGGAAGGCGCGGGCCATGTTGGTGAGGAGCGTCGGGTCGTCCGGGCTGATCTGGAGCCCGCGCTGATAGGTTTCCAGGGCCTTCTCCGGCTGCCCGCCGCGGGCCAGCGCCACGCCCAGGTTGTTGATGGCCTTGTCGAAGCGGGGGGCGATCCGGGTCGCCATCGTCAGCAGCCCGCGTGCCCGCTCGAGGTCGCCGGCCAGCAGGGCCTCGGCGCCCAGGTTGTTGTAGTAGTGCGCCGCCGCCGTCAGGTCGTCGATCGGCTTGAAGTCCTTGTAGGCCTTCCGCCGGTAGGGCAGGAAGTCGAAGGTGCGCAGCACGCCGTCGAGGTACATGCCGGCCACGATGTGCCCCTGGCTGACCACCATGCCGTCGCGGTGGTTCCACTTCTGAAGGTCGGTGACCTCGACGTAGTAGGGGCTGAGGCCGAGGTCCCGCGCCACGCCGACGAACAGGTTGACGAAGGAGAGGCAGTTGCCGGCGCGGGTCTCGTAGGTCGCCACCGCGTTGCGGGTGGGCGTCAGCGAGTACTGGAGCTGCAGGCCGTCGAAGATGAAGTCGTTGACCTGGTTGATCCGGCGCAGCTCGCTCTGCAGGCGCGGCAGGTTGGCGAGGGAGCCGCGGATCTCGGCATCGAGCTCGAAGGGGATCTCGATCCGCGACGCCTCGTCGCGGCCGACCTCCTTGGCGTACTGCTCGCGCAGGTAGTCCACGGAGTCGAAAGGCTTGTACTGGCTGCACCCGGAGACCAGGCTGCAGCCGGCGAAGGCGGCCAGCAGGAACGGAAGGCGGAGATTCTTGACCATCGCGATCGATCTTAGCAGGGAATGTGCCATGGGCAGGAGAGCCCTCTCGTTCCCCCTTTCCTCCCTCGGACAAGGGCCGGACGGAGCCAACTCCGCGGGCCCCTCGATCCAAAACTTTGGATAGACTTCGTTCAAGACTATGAATCCGGTCCGCCGAGGGCCGTGGAGCAAACACTGTAAGCCTATTGTTTCCAAGCCGTTGCGGAGATTTATCCGAGTGGCACTCCGCTTGCTTGACCCAGGGTGGAACAGTTGGCTAGAGTGTCCCGCTAAAGTCAACCTCAGATTTTCCTTTTGAAAGGGGGTGTTGCACGGCAAAAAGACGCATGTTTGCACTCGCTGACTCATTTAGCCTCCGCGAACGTTCGCGGACGGCCTACAACCACCACACGGGAGGTTTATTGAAAATGAAGAGCATCAACCTTTGGGGACGGATCGTAGCCGTCGCTGCGTTGTTGCTGCTGGTTGCGGGCGGCTCCGCCTTTGCCCAGTTGCAGACCGGCAACCTCTACGGCACCGTCACAGACGATCAAGGCGCGGCGCTTCCGGGGGTCACGGTGACCCTGACGGGCAGCGGCGCTCCGCAAGTCCAGGTGACGAACGCCCAGGGGCAGTTCCGTTTCCTGGGTCTCGGACCCGGCCAGTACGACCTCAGGGCCGAGCTCGAGGGCTTCTCGACCATCGATTACCCGAACATCGTGATCAACATCGGCCGCAACACCCAGATCGAGGTGAAGCTGTCGGCCGCCGTGGAGGACGTCATCACCGTCACGGCGGAGAGCCCGCTGCTGGACGAGCGCCGCATTTCCACGGGCGCCACGGTCAGCCAGACCGAGCTCGAGAAGATCCCGACCTCGCGTGATCCTTGGGCGGTGCTCCAGACGACTCCTGGCGTTCTCACCGACCGCATCAACGTGGGCGGCAACGAGAGCGGCCAGCAGTCCCAGTACGTCGGCCCCGGCTCCGGCGGCGATCAGGCCGTCTGGTCCGTGGACGGCGTGGTGATCACTGACATGGCGGCCCTCGGCTCTTCGCCGGCCTACTACGACTTCGACTCGTTCGAAGAGATGCAGGTCACGACGGGCGGTTCGGACACGTCGATCGCCACCGGTGGTGTCGTCCTCAACATGGTGACCAAGCGCGGCACCAACGAGTGGCGCGGCACCGGCCGTTACTACCTCACCGACGATCAGTACCAGTCGGACCTCGACTTCGACAACTCCGACCTCGGCGCGGGCGGCCCCGTCAACACCGTGGGCCGGAACATCAACCCCGTCACCGGCGCCGTCCGGGATCCCGGCGGCCCGCACCCGCAGGCCCTCCTTCGCCGTGGCAACCGCATCGTCTCCGTGGAAGACTACGGGGCCGAGATCGGTGGCCCGATCGTCAAGGACCGACTGTGGGTCTGGGGCTCCTACGCCGACCAGAAGGTGGACCTGCTGACGATCTCCGACGTCAGCGACTTCACCGACCTCAAGACGGCCAACGTCAAGTTGAACGCTCAGATCGCCGCCAACAACTCGGCGACGGGCTTCGCGCTCAACAGCAACAAGGTCAAGGAAGGCCGCAACGCCGGTCCGACCCGCCCCCAGGAGACCACCTGGAACCAGCAGAAGTTCGGCGACGATCCGACCGCGGCGAAGATCGAGGACACGCACATCTTCTCCTCGAACTTCTACCTCACGGGTCTGTACTCGATCGTCAACGGCGGCTTCGAGCTGGCCCCCCAGGGCGGCCTGAACGCCACCTCCTACTGGGACGAGAACCAGATCTGGCACAACACGTTCCTCCTCAACCAGACCCTGCGTCCCCAGACGCAGTACAAGGCTGACGCCAGCAACTTCTTCAACACGGGCTCGCTGAGCCACGAGCTGAAGTTCGGCGCCGGCTTCCGTGAAGCCGAAGTCGACTCCCTCACCCGTTGGGGCGGCCTTGGCGTCGCTTACAACGGCCCGGGAATCTTCGGCACCTCGGACAACGTCGTCGGCGTCGCCCGCGACGGCAATCCGGACATCTTCACCGATTACACCCAGGCCTACCTGCAGGACACGCTCACCGTCGGCAACCTCACGGCCAACCTCGGTGTCCGTTACGACCGGCAGGGCGGCGAGAACAAGTCCCGCACGGTCCGCGCCAGCCCGGCGCTGCCGAACATCCTGCCCCAGGTGAACTTCCAGGGCGGCGACATCGGGTTCGAATGGACCAACGTCACCCCGCGCCTCGGTCTCACCTACGCGCTGGGTGCGGAGCGGAAGACCCTTCTGCGGGCCAGCTACTCGCAGTTCGCCGATCAGCTCGGCGCCGGCAACGCCGGCATCCTCAACACCATCGCGGCTCCCAGCTACGTGTACTTCTACACGCAGAACCAGGGTACCGGTAACATCGGCGTCGGCGAGCTCGACCTCACCAGCGGCGCGAGCCTGTGCGGCGCGGCGTTCTGCTACAGCGGCAACGTCAACCCGAACACCGGCCTGCTGCTGCAGTCCAACGGCGTCAACTCCGACCTCGAGGCTCCTCTCACCGACGAGCTGCTCCTCGGCGTCGAGCATGCGCTTCTGCCCGAGTTCGTGGTGGGCCTGAACCTGACCTACCGCAAGATCACGAACATCCTGGAGAACGAGCTCCTGGTTTTCGAAGGTGACCCGTACTCCAACGCCAACCTCGGCACGATCGGCCGGACGCATCGCCGGTCCGACTACGTGCTCAACCACACGACCACCCGTTCCGTCCGCGTCTGCACGAACGCGGATTGCTCGACGAGCGAAGTCCGGGTCGTTCCGCTGCAGACGCCGGACGGCAAGCCGTACTCCCTCGACTTCTACCAACTGCGCGCGGGCCTCACGACCCGGGGCGGCGTCTTCCTCGACAACGGTGACCGTGAGCAGGAGTACACGGGCGCGTCGCTGGTCTTCAACAAGCGTCTCGCCAACCGTTGGATGCTGCGTGGCAACGTCACGTGGTCCGACTGGAACTGGAGCAGCGTTCCTGACGGCGAGATCGAGAACCCCACCCGCTTCCTCGGTGGCGGCTCCCGCGAGGGCGACCCCGTCCTCCAGGGCTCGGGCGCAGGCTCGGGTGCCAAGGGCGGCGTCTACATCAACAGCGAGTGGGCGTATAGCGTCAACGGCCTGTACCAGATCGCGCCGGAGCGCCCGTGGGGCTTCAACGCCGCGATCAACCTCCAGGGCCGCCAGGGCTATCCGATCCCCTACTTCCAGCGGGTGATCGTCGCCGATCCGAACCAGCGCGTCGTCTCGGTCCAGGTCACGGACCGTCCCGACACGTATCGCCTCGACGACATTCACATCCTCGATGCGCGCGTTGAGAAGGAGTTCACCTTCAGCGACTTCGGGCTCACGCTCGGCGTCGACGTGTTCAACGTGCTCAACGAGGCGTTCGTTCAGCAGCGTCAGCACCGGCTCGGCATTGGTACCTCGGACCACGTCACCGAGGTCACCAGCCCGCGCATCCTGCGTTTCGGCGCTCGCATCAGCTTCCGCTGATCCGAAGCTGATCCGCACCTGATCGGCGCCTTCACGGGCCGATCCGTTCTACCGCCGGGGGGAAACCCCCGGCGGTTTTTTTTTGCCCGCCCTCGGAATACACTCCCCGCGCACGCAGTTTGCATTCTGGAGCGGTTTGATCCTGAAGCATTTGGATTCAGTCAGACAAGGAGACGCAATCATGCTTTCGCGCATCGCCAGATCTACGGTTCTTCTAGTGGCTATCCTGCTGGCCGCCGGCGCCGCTCCTTCCTGGGGCCAAGCCTGGGCCGGCAAGGGACGGATGCAGGGCGTCGTCAAGGACGAGAGCGGCAAGCCCGTTCAGGGCGCCAGGATTACGCTCCGCTCCGGCTCGGACCGGGTCGATCCCAAGGCCGACGGTCCGGCCCCGATCACGACCGACAAGAACGGCAAGTGGTCCATCCTCGGGCTGCGCGGCGGGCCCTGGGGCATCCTCATCGAGAAGGAAGGCCTCATGCCCTCCGAGGGGCAGGCGTCGGTCAACGAGTTCGCCGTCGCCCAACCGATCAACGTCGCCTTGAGGGCCATCCCCAAGGAGGTCATCCAGAAGGCGCAGGAGCAGAGCACGGCGGGCCTGGCCAAGGCCTCCATCGAGCGCGCCAACGCCCTGCTCGGCGAGAACAAGTACTCGGAGGCCCGCGCCGCCTACCAGGATGGCATGGCCAAGCTGCAGGAGGACAAGGAGAACCAGGATCCGTCGATCCAGGTGTCGCTCCTGCGTGCCATCGCCGACACCTACTTCCGGGAGAACAAGGTCGACCAGGCGATCGAGACGCTGAAGCAGTCCCTCACCCTGTCGCCGGACGACCCGGCCACCCTGCAGCTCCTGGTCAACCTGCTGGTGGGCGCGAACCGCGAGTCCGAGGCCCAGACCTACATGGCCAAGCTCCCCCAGGGCACCAAGGTCGACGCCAACACGCTCCTCAACATCGGCATCAAGTCGTTCAACGACGGCAAGATGGACCAGGCCCTCAACGAGTTCGACCGCGTGGTCAAGGAGAACCCGGACCTCCCCGACGCCTACTACTACCGGGCGCTGGTCTACCTCAACCAGAACAAGAGCAAGGAGGCCAAGGCCGACCTCCAGAAGCTCCTCCAGCTCGACCCGAGCAACAAGAACGCGAAAGACGCGGCGGAGATGCTGAAGGACCTGAAGTAGCCGTCCTGGCCCTGGCCGCCGGTTGCCAGCGCCAGAGCCCCCGGGCGCCGCCCCTCGGCCCCCTCGCAGGAGGGGGCCGACGTCGTTCTGGCCACCCTCTGAAGGGCCGCCGGATCCCCGCCCAGCTCCCGTCAGGAAATCATCCGGTCCCGGCGCGTGTTTCTGAGGATGGAGAACCCTATTGAGCCTCGGCTCGGAGCTTTCGATCGATGAAGAAAACCATCGCCTTGTCGTCTATCTCGCTGCTCGCGGCATTCCTCATCGCGCAGGCGGTTGCCCAGGCTCCGAAGCCGCCCGCCGGCCAGCAGGCGCCCGCCCGTCAGCCCGCCGCCTCCGCCGTCGACCAGAGCGTGCGGGAAGCGATCGCGCTGGTGGAGGCCGGCAACGCCGCCGGCGCGCTCCAGAAGCTCCAGGCTCTGGAGAAGGACCCCGCCATGCCGCCCCAGGTGCGGTCGCTGGTGGGCGCCCTGTACCTCCAGATCAACCGGCCGCAGGAGGCCATCGCGGTGCTCGGTCCCCTGGCCGCCGCCGAGGACGCCGAGCCGGCGGTGCTCTACAACGCCGGCCGGGCGGCTCTCCTCACCGGCGACGTGGAGACGGGGCGGACCTACCTCACGCGCTCCATCCTCAAGGCGCCGGGCTCGCCCGCGGCCCGCGACCTCGGCTTCCTCACCGCCCGCGAGGGCCGCGTCGTGGAGGCCTACTCCATGCTGCGCCCATGGGCCCTGCGCAACCTCGAAGACACCGACGCCCGGCTGATGGCGGCCTCTCTCGCCCTGCAGCTCGAGCGGCCCGACGCCGCCGCCGAGCACCTTCAGGGCATGCCGGAGAACGACCCGGCCCTGCGCCTGCTGCGCGGCAAGATCCTGGTCCAGAAGAAGGACGGCCCCGGCGCCGTGGCGCTCCTCAAGCCGCTGCTGGCGAATCATCCCGAGGGCATGGACCTGGAGATCCGGCGCAACCTCGCCGAGGCCGAGCTGCTGGCCGGCAACGCCGCCGAGGCGGTGCAGCTCCTCGACGGCCATGCCGCCGGCTATCCCGCCGTCGCGCTGCTGCTCGCCCGGGCCCAGCGCCAGGCCGGCAACGCCGCCGCGGCGACCGCCACCCTGAAGCCCCTGGCCGACAAGCTCCCCGCGGACGCCGCCGGACTGGGCGATCCGCGGCCGGCGGCCGGCAT
>DATFNZ010000084.1:0-2474 GCA_035266085.1 Thermoanaerobaculia bacterium | reverse complement strand
GATCCAGCGTGGTGTCATCGAGCGAGAGGAGCGCTACTTGGAGCGCAAGTTCGGTGAAGAGTACCTGAGCTACAAAGCACGAGTGAGGCGTTGGATCTAAGTGGTTAGACCTCTATTCACCCAACCTCGTAGCAAACCTCGACGCTCCTATCTGCGTCAACCCGGCGGACGTCGGGCCCCGGCGTCGAGTAGGACCGCGCGGTAAGTCTCGCGAGCGATGTAGCGCTTCAAGCACCGCAAGGCTTCCTTCTTGGACTTGCCATCGGCGGTGCGCCGGGCGAGGTACTCTTGCGTTCGAGGGTCGCGCCTCAGGCGGTTGAGGGCCACCACGTGCAGCGCCCGGTTGGCGTCGCGGTTGCCGCCGGGGTTGAGCCGGTGTCGTACGACCTTCCCCGAGGAGGCCGGCACGGGGGCGGTCCCGCACAGGTGGGCGAAGGAGGCCTCGCTCTTGAGGCGCTCGGGGTTGTCGCCGGCGGCGATCAGCAACGCGGCCGCCGTGTCCGGTCCCACGCCCTCGAGCGCCACCAGCTCCGGCGCGGCTTCCTCGACCAGCGCCTCGATGTGGGCGTCGAGCTCGGCGATCTCCCCGGACAAGGCCTGGTGGCGCCGTGCCACGGAGCGCATGGCGAGCTTGGTGGCCCGGGCGGGATCGACCGGCCCCGCCCCGCACCGGAAGCGCGACGCCTTCGCGGCGAGGTGCTTCGTGGGTAACCCTCGCAGCCCCTCCCTCAGCTCGTCGGGCGCGGTGGAGAGCAGCGCGTGCAACTGGTTGGCAGCCTGGGTCTTGGCCTTCACCGCCGAGCGCCGTGCGACGCGCAGGGCGCGCAGCGACTCGGCCGCCCCGTCGGCGCCCTTGGGCTCGCCCGCAGCAGTCCCGGAAAGCACCTGCCGGGCCGCGGCTTCGGCGTCGCCGGCGTCGTGCTTGCCATGGCGGCGGCGGTGCTGGCAGCTCGTGCGGTTGACCTCCTGCACGCTCGTACCCCTCGCCCGCAAGAAGCGCGAGAGACCGGCCCCGTAGCTGCCGGTACCCTCGACCCCGGCGGCGACAAGGATGCCGAGACTCATGGCCCAGTCCCAGAGGCGAGCGTAGCCGGCCCGGTCGTTGGGGACGACCAACTCTCCCAGGCGCCCGCCGGCACCGTCCAGGGCCACCGCGACGTGCGCCTCCGAGTGCGTGTCCACCCCCAAGAAGACCGGCGCGTCCCGTCGCTCCTCGTCCAACCCCTCCATGCGGCACCTCCGTTTCCTGCTCACCGACGCTTCGCGCGCCCTGCCCATTAGGCGGTCAGGGGAGGCGGGCGAGACTGTGATGGGCCCCTCGGTTGGGCGTGCTCCTATGAGGCCACGCGCTGCCCCGACCTAGTGGGCGCCGCGAAGGACCTCCGTGACGGTCGACTGGTCGAGGTCAAGGCACGGAGCCCGCCACAATGTCGGGTCAGACCGGCCGGCGAGTCCCTCGCGAGCGCCTCGTTCTATTTTCACAGCCGTAATGTCTGGCACGTATGGCGGGACCAATGCTGTCCGTGAACTCGCTGCAACCCGAGAGCAAGGAGAACTCGCAATGGGCAAGGTCCTGATGGAGATCACCATGTCCCTGGACGGCTACGTCACCGGTCCGGACGTGAGCCCAAATGAACCCATGGGTCGAGGCGGCGAGGCCCTGCACGAGTGGATGTTCGCCGGGAAATCGGCGGCCGACATCGAGGCCTTCCAGACGACCCTCTTCAGTGGTGTCGGGGCCGTGATCATGGGACGCCGGATGGTCGACCTCGGCATCGGACCCTGGGGCGAAGAGCCGACCTACCACGCGCCGTGCTTCGTCGTCACCCACCGGCCCGCGGAGACGATCGTCAAGAAGGGCGGCACGTCCTACATCTTCGTCACCGAGGGGATCGAGGCCGCCATGGCCCAAGCTAAGGCGGCCGCCGGCGAACAGGACGTGATGGTCAACGGCGGCGCCGACATCGATCGCCAGTACCTCAACGCCGGGCTTATCGACGAGATCCGCCTGCACCTCGCGCCCATCGTCCTCGGCGGCGGCACGCCCCTGTTCGCCGGCGTGCGCCCGGATTTGCGGCTGGTCCCGATCCGGGCGACCAGCAGCCCTCTTGCCACGCACCTGACCTACCAGGTCGACGCTTCTGCCGTCCGGGCGTAGCCGGTCAGATTGAGCCGGAGCGACGGGATCGACAGCGGCATGGCGCAGGCGAAGGCCGCCGCGGGAGACGGCGACGTGGTGGTCCAGGGCGCCTACACGGCACAACGGGCGCTGAAAGCCGGGGTGCTGGACGAGCTGCAGATCCACCAGATCCCGGTGCTGCTCGGTGGTGGCCGCCGGCTGTTCAACGTGCTCTTATTCACCCGAGTGCGTGGAATAGAAATTCTCGGAAGTTCATATCCAAGATCCTGTATAGCCCCGCCCCGATACCCCTAAAATCATCCCTCCAGGCGCCCCGCATAGCCCCACCCCGCTA
>DATFNZ010000083.1:0-43091 GCA_035266085.1 Thermoanaerobaculia bacterium | reverse complement strand
AGCGGCGTGCGGGACTACATCAACCTGATGATCATGGGAGGCATCAACTTCGAGGACTACACGATGGACGACGACGCCCTGGCCGCCATCGTGCGTCAGAAGGCGCTGGACTTCCCGCCGGGGTCCGAGCACAACTACAGCAACTCCGGCTACTTCCTCCTCTCCCAGATCATCAAGCGGGTGAGCGGCAAGACCTTTCGTGAATTCGCCCAGGAGCGCATCTTCACCCCTCTCGGCATGAGCAACACCCGGATCCTGGACGACCACCTGGCGGTGATCCCTCACCGCGCAACGGCCTATGGCCCCCATCCCGGAGGCGGCTTCGGCGTCGAGATGTCCAACTGGGAGCAGACGGGGGACGGCGGGGTGCAGACCACGGTCGAGGACCTGGCGAAGTGGGACCGGAACTTCTACGACCCCAAGGTGGGCGGGCCCTGGCTGATCGAGCAGCTCCAAACGACCGGCACGCTCAACGACGGCGAGAAGATCGACTACGCCCGCGGCCTGATGGTGAGCGAGTACCGCGGTCTCCGGCGCGTGTCGCACAGCGGCGGTTGGGCCGGCTACCGCGCCGAGTTGATACGGTTCCCGGACCAGAAGCTCTCGGTGGTCACCCTCTGCAACCTTGGGACGACCAATCCGACCGCCCTTGCCCAGCAGGTGGCGGACCTCTATCTAGCGGACAAGCTCGCGCCTGCCGAGGCGGTGGCCGCCGCGAACCCCAAGGCTCCTGCCAGCGGCAACGTCGACGCGTCCCGTTATGCCGGCATCTACTGGAGCTCCGCGACGGGCTTCGTCCGCCGTATCCTCGCCCGGGACGGCAAGCTCTTCTACTTCCGGGGCCAGGACAACGAGTCCGAGCTCGCGCCCCAGGGTGGCGGCCGCTTCTTGATGCTCGGTGTGCCCGACAAAGCCGAGGTGTCCTTTCCCTCCGCGGATCCGGGAGCGCCACGGCGGATGCAGGTCGCGGTCGCCGCCAATGGCAAGCCCATGATCTTCGAGGAAGTGCAGCCCGCCTCGCCCAGGCCCGAGGACCTTGTCGCCTACGCCGGGACCTATACCAGCGCGGAGCTGGATACTGCTTGGACCCTTGTGGTCGAGGACGGCCGGCTCTCCCTCCGCATCAAGCGGAGACCGGCGGCGGCGCTCGAGTCCGCCTTCACCGACGCCTTCGCCAGTCAGGCCGGGCTGATCCGCTTCCAAAGGGACGGCGAGAAGAAGGTCACGGGCTTCGTCGTGAGCGCGGGGCGGACCCGGGACCTGAAGTTCACGAAGACTTCGGGTTGAAGGTATCGACCGCCACCCAATCCCGGGGCTTCAGGAACTCCTCGTAGAGGCGGGCCTCCGGCGTTCCCGGCTCGGGGCGCCAGTTGTAGCGCCAGCGGACGAGCGGCGGCAGCGACATCAGGATCGACTCCGTCCTGCCGCCGGACTGCAGGCCGAAGAGGGTGCCGCGGTCCCAGACCAGGTTGAACTCCACGTAGCGCCCTCGGCGGTAGAGCTGGAAATCGCGCTCGCGCTCCTCGTGCGGCGAGTCCCTGCGAAGCCGCAGGATCGGCAGGTAGGCGGCCAGGAAGTGATCGCCGACGCTGCGCTGGAAGGCGAAGCTGCGCTCGAAGCCCCATTCGTTCAGGTCGTCGAAGAAGATGCCGCCGATGCCGCGGGTCTCGCCGCGGTGGCGGAGGAAGAAGTACTCGTCGCACCACTTCTTGTAGCGCGGATAGACCTCGGGCCCGAAGGGCGCGCAGGCCTCGCGGGCCGTGCGGTGCCAGTGGACGGCGTCCTCCTCGAAGCCGTAGTAGGGCGTCAGGTCGAAGCCGCCGCCGAACCACCAGACCGGGTCATGCCCTTCCTTCTCGGCGATGAAGAACCGCACGTTCATGTGCGTGGTGGGCGCGTAGGGATTGCGCGGGTGGAAGACGAGCGAGACGCCGAGCGCTTCCCAGGAGCGTCCCACGAGGTCCGGCCGGTGCACCGTGGCCGCGGCGGGGAGCCCCGGGCCGGAGACATGGGAGAAGCCGACGCCCGCCTGCTCGAAGACGGCACCCTCCGAGAGGACCCGCGACCGGCCGCCGCCGCCCTCGGGCCGCTCCCAGAGGTCCTCGCGGAACCGCTCCGCGCCGTCCTCGGCCTCGATGGCCGCGCAGATGCGGTCCTGGAGATCCAGGAGGTAGGTACGGACGGCGGCGGTGTCTTCGCGGTGGGCCAAAGCGGGCGAAGTCTAGCCCAGATCGCCAGGGTCGGCGTCGGAGCTAGGACCGGAACAATTCGGTGATCGAAACGGAACCGCCCTCGATCACCTCGATGGTCAGCTCATGACCCTCCATCAATCGCATGCCAAAGAGCGGCTCGGTATCGGCGACGTCTACCGCGACACGGCGCGGCCGGCCGTTCCAGAGCACGATTCCGTCATGTACGTTGAATAGGACCTGACTGCCATCTCCCAGCAGAGCTGTCGTTTTGGTGCGGAAGGGCAGTCCCAACTCAGCGACCAGATAGGGAGGGAGCGTCAGCGAACCATTGAAGCCGGTATCAACTACAGCTTCGACTTCCCGTTCTTCCCCGCTTGGACCACATACCACCAAACGAAAAGTAGCTTCATGGAAAGACACCGTTCCGGTCATCATACGGCAGGACGGCTCTTGAATTGGTGGAATCCAAAGCGGCGGGTATAGCTGAAACCAACCCGCCGGAGCCATAGCTGCGCGTCCGGATTACGGGCGAACAAGCGGTCCGAGGCTGTCAGCTCGTCGGTATCGATTTCGAAATCTCCAGTTTCGATGTCGATGACAACGAACTTGCCTTTGTCTTCTGTCCTGACAGAGGGAAGAATTTCCCGCTCATAGATCTCTTCGCCGCGGCGGGCAAACTCTTCACTGCTATACCGGGGTTGCCTCATTGCGATAGCCATGTCGCGAGTCTACGATACCTGCCCTGAGATTTCTACTCCCCTTCCGCCCGGATCGGGAACAGCTCGGCCTGCTGCCGGTCGCCGGTAATCGGGACGCGGTAGTCGCCCGTCCAGCAGGCCGTGCAGTAGGTCTCCCGGGGACTGGAGACCGAGGCGAGCATGCCGTCCAGCGAGAGATAGGCGAGGCTATCGGCCTCGATGTACTGGCGGATCTCCTCGATGGAGTGGTTGGCGGCGATCAGCTCGCCCCGAGTCGGGGTGTCGATGCCGTAGTGGCAGGGCCACTGGGTCGGCGGGGCCGAGATGCGGACGTGGACCTCGGCGGCGCCGCCTTCGCGCACCATGCGCACGATCTTCCGCGAGGTGGTGCCGCGCACGATCGAGTCGTCGATCAGCACGACGCGGCGGTCCGTGAGCAGCTCGCGCACGGGGTTGAGCTTGATCTTCACCCCGAAGTTCCGGATCGACTGCTTGGGCTCGATGAAGGTGCGCCCCACGTAGTGGTTGCGGGTGAGGCCGAACTCCAGCGGCAGGCCCGACTCGCGGCTGTAGCCCATGGCGGCGTAGAGGCCGCTGTCCGGCACGGGGATCACGATGTCCGCCGGCGCCGGGGCCTCGCGGGCCAGGCGTGCGCCCATCCGCAGGCGGGTCTGGGCCACCGAGTCGCCGAACAGCCGGCTGTCGGGGCGGGCGAAGTAGACGTGCTCGAAGATGCAGCGGGTCGGCTCGACGGCCTGCGGCAGATGGTAGGTCTCGACTTGGCCGCCGCGGGACACCACGACCTCCCCCGGCGCCAGCTCGCGCACGTACCGCGCTCCCAGCAGGTCGAAGGCGCAGCTCTCGGAGGCGAAGCAGGGGCAGCCGTCGAGGTCGCCCATGACCAGCGGCCGGAAGCCGTTCGGGTCGCGGGCCGCGATCAGGCACTTGTCGGTGATCAGGAGGAGGGAGTAGGCGCCGCGCACCTCCTGCAGCGCCACGATGAGGGACTCCACCAGGTCGCGCCGCGGGTTGCGCGCCATCAGGTGGAGGATGACCTCCGTGTCGCTGGTGGTCTGGAAGATCGAGCCCTCGAGCTCCAGGCGCTCGCGGATCTCATTGGGATTGACCAGGTTGCCGTTGTGCACGATGCCGACCGGCCCCATCGAGGTCTTGACCACGATCGGCTGCGCGTTGGCGACGACGCTCGAGCCCGCCGTCGAGTAGCGGGTGTGGCCGAGGGCCCGGGCGCCGGGCAGGCGGGCGATCACCTTCTCCTTGAAGATGTCCGAGACGTGGCCCATGCCGCGCTCGATATGGATCTGCGCGCCGTCCCACGAGACGATGCCGGCGCTCTCCTGGCCGCGGTGCTGGAGAGCGTAGAGGCCGAGGTAGGTCAGGTTGGCCGCGTCAGCACAGCCGTCGATGCCGAAGATTCCGCACATGAAAGAGAGCCCCTGATCCAGTCGAATCCAAAACTCGAAAGCCCGGGCAACCGGGTCACTACCCCCGGTTCAACGAAAGAGCATGCCCCGAAATTCTCTTACAGCCCCAACGCCTTCGGCAGAGCGGTCGACCAGATCTCGTGGAGGCCGGCGACCGGCGCCTTCAGGATCTCGCCGCCGGTGCGCATCTCGAGGTCGGCGCCGCCGACCTCGCCGATCTCGCGCGCCGGCACCCCCGCCTCTTCGGCCGCCGCGAGGACGCGGTCCAGCGAGGTGGGCGGACAGGCGACGATCGCCCTGGCTTGCGTCTCCGAAAAGAGGTCGGCTCCCGCCAGGGGGACCTCGACGCGGGCGCCCAGCCGTCCGGGTCCGAAGCAGGCCTCGGCCAGGGCGATCAGGAGCCCGCCCTCGGAGAGGTCGTGCGCCGTGTGCACCAGCCCGCGCAGGCCGAGCGAGCGCAGGAGCCGGGCGAGCCGCAGCTCGGCGTCCAGGTCCACCTCGGGCGGGCGGCCCTGCTCGATGCCGTATAGGAGCCGCAGGTAGGCGGCGCACCCGAGCTCGGAGCGGTCCTCGCCCAGCAGGACGATGCGGTCGCCGGCGCGCCGGAACCACGGGTCGGGCAGGGCCGCCAGGTTCGGGATCACGCCCACGACGGCGATCGCCGGGGTCGGGTAGATCGACTCCCCCTCGGTCTCGTTGTAGAAGGAGACGTTGCCGGAGATCACCGGCACGCCGAGGGCCCGGCAGGCGTCGGAGATGCCGCGCACGGCCTCGCGGAACTGCCAGGAGATCTCGGGCCGCTCGGGGTTGCCGAAGTTGAGGCAGTCGGTGAGCCCCACCGGCTCGGCGCCCACGCAGGCGAGGTTGCGCACCGCCTCGGCCACCGCCTGGGCGCCGCCCCGCCGCGGGTCGAAATAGCAGTAGACCGGGTTGACGTCGCAGGTCATGGCGAGGCCGGCCGGCGTGCCCTTCAGAAGCAGGACGGCCGCGTCGCCGCCGGGGCCCTGGACCGTGTTGGTGCGCACGGTATGGTCGTACTGCTGCCAGATCCACCGCTTGCTGGCGAACTCGGGCGTGGCGAGCAGGCTCTCGAGGGTGCCCCGGAGATCCTCCGGCTGCGGCACCTCGGGGGCCCGCCAGCGCTCGGCGAGGTCGGCGGGCTCCTCCACCGGGCGGCGGTAGACCGGGGCTTCCTCGGTGAGCGGCCGGATGGGGATGTCGGCCGCCGTCTCGCCGCGCCAGGTGAGGACGGCGCGGCCGGTCGAGGTGACCTCGCCGATCGTCGCCACCTCGAGGCCCCAGCGGTGGAAGATCTTGACCAGCTCTTCCTCGCGCCCCTTCTTCGCCACCAGCACCATGCGCTCCTGCGACTCCGAGAGCATCATCTCGTAGGGCGTGAGGCCGGGCTCGCGCAGCGGCACATGGTCGAGGTCGAGCCGGAGGCCGGTGCCGCCGCGCCCCGCCATCTCGAAGGTCGAGCTGGTGAGGCCGGCCGCGCCCATGTCCTGGATGGCCACGATGGCGCCCGTGCGCATGGCGTCCAGGCAGGCCTCAAGGAGGACCTTCTCGGTGAACGGATCGCCCACCTGCACGGTCGGCCGCTTCTGCTCGCTCTCCTTGTCGAACGACTCGGAGGCCATGGTGGCGCCGTGGATGCCGTCGCGCCCCGTGCGGCTGCCGACGTAGAGGAGCGGGTTGCCGGGGCCGCTCGCGCGGGCGTGGAAGATGCGGTCACGCCGGGCGATGCCGAGGGCGAAGGCGTTGACCAGGATGTTGCCGTTGTAGCAGCGGTGGAAGCCGGTCTCGCCGCCGACGGTGGGGATGCCCATGCAGTTGCCGTAGCCGCCGATGCCGCGCACCACGCCGTCGATCAGGAAGCGCATGCGCGGGGCGTCGATCTCGCCGAAGCGCAGGGCGTCCATGCAGGCGATGGGGCGCGCGCCCATGGTGAAGATGTCGCGCAGGATGCCGCCCACCCCCGTCATCGATCCCTGGTAGGGCTCGATGAAGCTCGGGTGGTTGTGCGACTCCATCTTGAATACGGCCACCCAGCCGTGCCCGATGTCCACCACGCCGGCGTTCTCGCCCGGCCCCTGGAGCACGTGCGCCCCCTCGGTGGGGAACTCCTTCAGGTAGATCTTGGACGACTTGTAGGAGCAGTGCTCGCTCCACAGGGCGGAGGTGATGCCGAGCTCGGTCCAGTTGGGATCGCGGCCGAGGATCTTCTTCAGCCGCTCGAGCTCCTCGCCGGTCAGGCCGATCGAGCGGGCGGTCTCCGCGTTGACCTCCGGCTCCTGGACTCGTTCCTGGGAAACGGTCACCGGCGAGCCCCCGCCATCCGGCTCCCGGCCTGGACGGCGCTGGCGAAGATCGCGAGGCCGTCCGTGTTGCCCAGGATCTGCTCCGAGGCGCGCTCGGGATGGGGCATCAGGCCCAGCACGTTGCCCTTGGCGTTGCAGACGCCCGCGATGTTGCGCGCCGCGCCGTTGGGGTTGCTCTCGGGGGTGACGCGGCCGTCCGGCTCGCAGTAGCGGAAGACGACCTGGCCGTTGGCCTCCAGGGCGTCGAGGCTCGCGGGCGAGTCCTCGTAGTTCCCCTCGGCGTGGGCGATGGGCAGGCGCAGCACCTGTCCCGGCTTCAGGCCGCGGGTGAACGGCAGGTCGGTGCGCTCGGCGAGCAGGTGGACGTCGAGGCACTGGAAGCGTAGGTTCTCGTTACGGCGCATGGCGCCGGGGAGCAGCCCGGCCTCGAGCAGCACCTGGAAGCCGTTGCACACCCCCAGCACCAGGCCGCCGGCCTCGACGTGACGCTTGACGGCCCCCATCACCGGCGAGAGGGCGGCCAGGGCGCCGGCCCGCAGGTAGTCGCCGTAGGCGAAGCCGCCGGGCAGGACGATCAGCTCGCAGCCCTTGAGGGTGTCGTCCTGGTGCCAGAGGAAGCTGACCTCCTGGTCCAGCACGTGCTTCAGGACGTGGTAGACGTCGTGGTCGCAGTTGCTGCCGGGGAAGACGACGACGCCGCACTTCATGGCTGGATCCCGTCGCCCCCGAGGAGCTCCACCGAGTAGTCCTCGACCACCGTGTTGGCGAGGAGCTTCTCGCACATGGCGCGCAGCTCGCGGCCGGCGGCCTCGGGGTCGGAGGCGCCCAGGGAGATCTCGAAGCTCTTGCCGGCGCGCACGTCCTCGACGCCCGGGAAGCCGACGCGGTTGAGCGCGTCGCGGATCGCCTTGCCCTGCGGGTCCAGGATCTCGCGGCGCGGATAGACCGTAACTCTTGCCTTCACTTACGTTACCTCCAGCCATTGGGTCGGATGATCCTGCTCGGTCAGGACCACGCTCGCGGCACAGCCCTCCCGGTCCAGCGCCTCGCCGACGGCGGCGGCCGCCAGGGCGGGCAGGTTGTTGGTGCGGGAGAGGTGGTAGAGGGCCACCCAGCGCAGCCGGTCGCAGATCAGCTCGGGGAGGCCTTCGGCGGCCTCCCGGTTCGAAAGGTGGCCGTGCCGCCCGGCCACCCGCTGCTTCAGGCTCCAAGGATAGGGGCCGTTGCGCAGCATGTCGAGATCGTGGTTGGTCTCCAGGATCAGGACGTCGAGGTCGCAGAGACGCCCCCAGGCGAGGCTGGTGCGGCAGCCGACGTCGGCCACCAGGCCGATCCGCCGGCCCAGGGGATCCTGGACGACCAGGCCGACGGGCTCGGCGGCGTCGTGAGGGATCAGGAACGGCTCGACGACGAAGCCCGCGATCTCGCAGGGCTCGCCGGAGCGGATCTCGACCGCCTTGGGCACGGCCGCGCCGCGCAGGCCGGCGCCGTCCAGGGTGCCGGCGGTGCCGAAGACGGGAAGCTTGAACCGGCGCGAGAAGCGCTGCGCTCCCTTGCGGTGGTCCTGGTGCTCGTGGGTGAGCACCAGGCCGCCCAGGGTGGCGGGATCGAAGTCCAGGCGCGCCATGCGCTTGACCAGCTCCTTGCAGGAGAACCCGGCGTCGATCAGCAGCCGGTGGGGACCGCTCTCGACGACGACGGCGTTGCCGCCGCTGCCCGAGCCCAGGACGCCGATGCGCATCGGCGGCCCCGGCAGACGCGGCGCGCAGCGGACCGGTTCCGGAACCGGTTCCGCCCCGGGGGCACTGGGGGCGAAGAAGTCGAAGAAGCTCTGCTGGCCGGAGGATTCCGGAGCGTGCCGGCGTCTGGTGAATCGGTTGTTCAACGGGAGGTCCACCCAGGAGAAAAGGTACCACATTCAGGGGGCCTTGCCCCCCGATCCACTAGAACTTGTATTCCTTGCCCTGCTCCAGGAACTCCAGGTCCGGGTTGTTGAGCTGCCGGACCTCCTCCTTGATGCGGGCCACGCAAGGCGGCTTCAGATGGTGGATGAGGACGGGGACTTTCTTCTGCAGCTTGCGCAGCTCGGCCTCGAGCGTCTTCGGGGTCAGGTGCAGCGAGAGGTCCGCCACCGGCTGGAGGGAGTTGTCGAAGCTGGTGTCGATGCACAGCGCCCTCAGGTTCGGGGTGCGGTTGGCGATCTCCCAGAATCGCTGGGTGGGTCCGGTGTCGCTCGACCAGAGCATGGCCGCGCCGTTGGACTCGATCAGGAAGCCGTGGGTGGGCACCGGGTGGTCCACGGGAATGGGCGTGAACTTCACGCCGTCGATGACGACCGGCACCTCGCTCTCGAGCTCATGGAAGCGCACCGCCGGCACCAGGTGGTTGGGCAGGCGGGTGAAGTCCGGCCAGGTGGCGTTGTTGAACAGGTACTTGCGCAGGGCATAGATGGTCGCCGAGGAGGCGTAGATGTCGACCGCCCCGTCGCTCCTGCCGTAGACGTTCTCGATGAAGAACGGCAGCGAGTTGGTGTGGTCCATGTGGGAGTGGCTGAGGAGGATCGAGCGCACCCCCACCTGGCGCTCGATGGGCAGGGCCTGCGACAGGGACCCCGCATCCAGCGCGATGGTGCCGTTGACCAGAAGGCAGGTCATGCGGCACTCCAGGCTTTCGCCTCCATACCCCCCGAGGACCTGGATCAGCATATATAGCAGGGATTGTATCCCCCGATCGGCCTGGGGGACAAGAAAGAGCTGACGGAGCCTCCCTGAGGAGGCCCCGTCGGGGGGGTCAAAACCGCGTGCCGATCCAGAACTCCGTCTGGAAGCCGCTATCCCCTTCCACCGCCGGCTTGTAGAGCTTCGCGAAGTCCCAGTTGAAGTCCAGGCCGTAGAGGTTGGTGGTGATGCCCCAGCCGTAGGAGGCGACGCCGTCCTGGAGCCGCTTGGTGTCCTCGTTGTAGAAGTCGAAGCTCTCGAAGTCGCTGTACCAGGCGCCGCCGATGTCGACGAACAGCGCGCCACGAATCCCCTGGAAGGCCAGGAACGGGGTGGCGACGACGTCGAGCAGAGGGAAGCGGAACTCGAGGTTGGTGAAGAACGCCCGGTCGCCGGAGAGCGAGCGGAAATTGACGCCGCGCACGGTGTCGAGGCCGCCGAAGTAGAACGGGCTCGGCGCGTTGCCGTCCGACGCCGCGGCGAAGGCGCGGAAAGCGATGTTGCTGCGCTGCGTCACCGGGATGTACTGCCGGTAGTCGAGGGTGCCGGACTCGAACAGGGTGCCGGAGTTTTCCAGGTCAGGGGCGTAGGAGAGGTCGAAGCGCCAGCGGCGGCCCGAGACGCCCCCGTAGTTGGCGAAGACGACCGAGTCGCCCACCAGGGCGCCGCGGACGAGCGGGAAGTCGTCCGAGAACTCGCGGTAGTCGACGAACCCGGTCTGCGGGTCCTGGAACGGCAAGGCGATCCGGCGGTAGATGTACCCGGCCCCGATCTCGGCGCGCTGGTAGAAGGTGAACGGGAAGAGGAGCGAGGCGATGGCCCCGCTCTGCTGGTCCGCGACCCGTCCGCGGTCGATGCGGTCCCGGATGGGATCGCCCGTGGAGTAGAAGGTCCGGTCGTCGAACAGTTGGACCTGCCAGTTCCAGCGCCTGGACAAGTCGGCGTAGAGGACGTTGAAGTTCGAGAAGCTGTCGATCGAGCTCAGGTTGGCGAAGATCCGGCGGTCGCCCAGGTAGTCCGAGAAGCTCAGCAGGATGCGGCCGAGGTAGCTCTGGTCGCTGTTGACGCCGATGTAGGTCTCGGCGTTCTCGAGGAAGAACTTGTGCCCCCGGTACTTGTCCATGTTGGCGGGGTCGATGCTCACCTGGATGTCCGGCTCGAAGCGCGGCAGGTCCTGGGCCACCACGGGCTCCACTGGCACCTCGACCGTCTGCGGGTCCACCACCGGCTCGTCGGTTTCTGTGACGTAGAGGTCGAAGCTGCCCTTCCAGAAACCGTCGTAGACCAGCCGCTCCTTGCCCTCCGGCTCGCGCAGCACGGTCGGCATGTAGGCGCCGGTCACCACGTTGGTGAACTGGAGGAGCTGGCCCGTCGCGGTATCGAGGCTGAAGATGTTCTCCGGCCCCTTGCGGTCCGAGGTGAAGTAGATCCGCTTGCCGTCGGGCGAGTAGACCGGATCGTTCTCGTTCGACTCGCCGGTGGTCAGCGGCAGCCGGCGGTCCGCCTGGCCGAGGTCGACGCGGAAGAGCTTGGAGTAGCCGGTGCCGACCGCCGAGACGAACGTCAGCGACCGGCCGTCCGGCGAGAAGACGGGCGCGCCGTCGTAGAGCTCGTCGTTGGTCAGGTTGCGGATCGTCCGCGACTCGACGTCGAGGAGGAAGATGTCGAACTGGTTGTTGCGCCAGCCGGAGAAGGCGATCGTCTTGCCGTCGGGGGAGAAGGCCGGCGAGCTCTGCTGCTCGAGCTGGTCCATGTCGATGATCTCGCGCAGGCTGCTGTTCAGGACGTCGATCAGCAGCAGGCTCCGGCCCTTCTCACGCTTGGCGAAGACGGCGATGGTGTTGCCGTCCGGGGAGAAGGAGATGTCCCGACCCAACCGGCGGCCGAGGGTGAGCTCCTGGGCCACCAGGTACTGGTACTCGCGGGAGAAGCCGCGGGTCAGGTTGCGGAACAGCTTGCGGTTCTTGGTGTCGAAGAGGACGATGTCCACGTCGCCCTTGTAGACCGTCAGGGCGGCCACCAGGTCGCCGGACGGCGAGGCCACCGGCGAGGTCGCCTGGCTGCCGCTGCGCTCCTCCTCGATGCGGAAGACCCGCCCGAAGTCCGAGGGCTCGCCGGTCTCGACGAGCTGCGGCAGGTACTTCTTGCGCAGCCAGCGCCGGAACTCGAGGTCGAAGTCCTCGGGCTCCAGCTTGAAGGCCCGCTTGACCGCCCGGTCCACCCGCGAGCCGATGGTGTTGCGCACCTCGTAGATGAAGTCGAGGAAGCCCTCCTTGCCCCACCTCTCCTCGACGAAGTCGAACACGGCGTGGCCGAAGCGGTAGGCGAAGAAGCCACCGAAGTTCGCCCGGCTGACCGAGGGGATGCGGTCGTTGACCACCGCGTCGCGCAGGTACATCTTGTCGCGCTCGGTCTCGTCCTTCGCCATGTAGCTCGCCATGCCCTCCATGAACCAGGTGGGAGGCGTCGAGGCCACCGCCTTGGCGAGGCTGCCCTGGAACAGCATGTGGTACTGGAAGATGTGGGTCAGCTCGTGGAGCACTAGCTGCATCAGCTCGGCGTCCGGCAGGTCGATCGGCAGGACCATGCGGAAACGGGCCGGGCTGGCGAAGGCGCCGACCCCCTCGGGGATGAAGTTCAGGATGATGTTGTTCTGCTCGAACGCCGAGTGGGTGGAGTAGTAGATCAGCGGCACCGGGTCCTTGATCTGAAAATTGAACTCCCGTGCGAGCTGGTCATAGGCGCTCTCGGCGATCGAGACCACCTTCTGGAGCTGGGGCTCCTCCTCCTTGTAGAAGTGGAGGTTGAAGTGCGGCGAGTGGTATATCTGCCAATCGAAGTCCCGGTACTGGATCTTGTTCTTGCCGAACCTGTCGCCGGAGAACGAGGACCCGTATTGAGCCTCGAGCGGCGACAGGAAGAGCAGCAGCGAGCCAGCGGCCAGCAGGCCCGCCAGGAACGGCCGATGGAATGAGCGGGTCAACGAGATCTCCTTTTCCTTTTTACTGCTTCACACTACTGCGTGAAGAGGATACGGCTGGCCTCGACCTCTTTCTGCGTGAACACGTTGACGATACGGTCCTCGAGCGAGAGCAGGTTCTCGAACATGCCCGCCAGGGGATCGGTGTTCTCGCCTTCGAAGCTCTGGAAGTCCTTGAAGTTGTCCTGGTACAGCAGGTCGCCGGTCTTGCCGTCGTGCACCTGCATCAGGATGTCGTACTGGAACCCGGTCTGCTCGACGAGCACCTGGCGCAGGTAGGTGCGGCCGTTGTAGGGGGAGACGTACTCCTCCGTCCGGTAGCCGGTGCGGTCCTGGATGTCGAAGTCGAGGCCGCCGGTGAGCACCAGGTCCGCCTGCGTCCTCTCGCCCAGGGCGCGCCAGAAGTCGCTCTGCTTGGAGAGCTGGTCCAGGTCGTAGGTCGGATAGTCGATGGGCCCGGGCTCGATGACCTTGAGCTCGGTCTCCCGCCGCAGGACCTTGAGCAGGTAACGGTTGAACTCCTTCTGGACGTCGATGTCGCGGCCCTTGATCTTCTCCGCTCCCTCCTGGCTCACCACCAGGAAGGGCGCGACGGCCAGCGACTTGCGCCCCTGCAGGTCGAGCTTGGCGCGCTGGGGCAGCGTCAGCTTGACCTCCACCGCGCCGAAGGCGGGCAGGGAGGCGAACGCGAGGAGGGTCGCGAGGATGAGCGTGCGGTTGCGGTTCATGTCGATTCCTCCTTGATCGGCCCGTCCGGTTCCGGGCAGGCTCAACTGGGCGGACGATCGTCCGCCGGCGGGGGCGGCGTGTCCTCGGGCGTGGACGGTTCCGGTTGCCCGGGAAGCGTCCCCGGCGCGGGAACGGCCCCGGGCTGGTCGCCTGGAGTTTGAGCCCCCGGCTGGACCGCCGGCTTGGGCGCCGTGGCCTTGTCGCCCGTCTTCGCCGTCTTCTCCCCCTTGAAGCCCTGGTAGAACTCTACGAAGCGGCTGTAATTGGCACGGATCTCTTTGTCGTTGGGGGACAGCCTGAGGGCCTTCTGGTAGGACTCCAGGGCCTTGTCGAACTGCCCCGAAGCCTCGTAGGCGACTCCCAGGTTGCTCTGGATGCGCGGGTTCTGGGGATCGAGCCTCTCCGCCTCCGCGAAGCGGAAGAGGGCTTCGTCCCACAACCCCCGGCGCGCCATGTCGACGCCGAAGGCGAGCTGCGCGGAAGACTGGTTCGGCCGCCCGTAGCCACCGCAGGCGGCCAGCGGGAAAAGGACGGAGAGGAGACAGACGGCAGCGGCGCGCGAACGCATCGAAAGGGACCTCAGCATGGGCTCCGGCCCTCGCGTGAATGGTTGGTAGGACGTCATCGCCCGAAATTTCCGAAGGGGAAGTATACACAACACGTGCCGGGGGTTCCCGAGGAGCCCGGCGCGCCCCTCCTGCCTTCCTACCCTCCTACGCAATGGGTCCGGCTCTGGATCGATCTCAGGGGCTGCTCAGGGCTTCCCCGGGGAACGAAAATCCGGGCAAACGAAAAAAGTGGAGCGATGGGAGACCTTTTTTCCGTCTTATAAGGGTGAGACCCAAAGGAGACCCTGACGCCCATGCCCATTCCGACCCGACGCGAGCTGTTGATTGCCCTGAACGCCGCCCCCGAGATCTCCCGACCGGCCGTCTACCGGCTGGCCGAAGAGCTGGACCGCTGGTTCGGCGAGGATCGCGAAGACCGTCCCCCTGAACCGCCCGAGCGCCTGGCCGCCGCCGCCGGCGTGCCCCTGCGCCAGATGCGCAAGGCGCTGGCCGTGATCGGCACGGCCGCCGAGGCCGCGCTCCGCGAGACCGGCGAGGCGGAGCGGCTGGGCGCGAGGATCGTCACCCTGGAAGATCCCGGCTACCCTGCCGGCCTGCGCCAGCTCTCCCCGCCGCCGCCCGTCCTCTATATACGCGGCGAAATGCCGGCCGGCCCCGCCGCCGCCATCGTCGGCTCCCGCCGGCCGGACGCCTATGGCCAGGAGGCGGCCGATCTCTTCGCCCGCACCCTGGCCGCTGCCGGCGTTACCGTGGTCTCCGGCTTCGCCCGCGGGATCGACGCGGTGGCCCACCGCGGAGCCCTCGCGGCCGCGGGCGGCCGGACGGTCGCCGTGCTGGGCTGCGGCCTGGGAGTCGATTACCCCAGGGGGCACGGCCGCCTGGCCGACGAGATCGCCGCCCGCGGCGCTCTGGTCGCCGAGTTCCCCTGCGCCGTGATCCCGCGGGCCTGGCATTTCCCCCTGCGCAACCGCTCGATCGCCGCGCTCGGCGCCTGCACCCTGGTGGTGCAGGCAGCCCTCCGCTCGGGCTCGCTGATCACGGCCCGCCACGCCCTCGACCTCGGACGGGAGGTCTGGGCGGTGCCGGGGCGGATCTTCGACGAGACCTCGCTGGGCGCCAACGGCCTGATCCGCGAGGGGGCGCAGCTCGCCCAGCACCCCTCCGACCTCCTGGAAATGCTCCTCCCCAACTCCGCCGGCGGCCAGATTTCCCTGCCCCTCCATCCGGCCGAGGACCCCAGAGGGGAGCCGCCGGCCGGCTTCCCCGGCCAGGTCCTGGCCGAGATCCCCCACGGCGCGCCCCGCATCGCGGAGGAGATCGCCATCCGTCTCGACGTCCCCGTCGACCAGGTTCTGGGGACGCTGCTCGGGCTGGAGCTGGAGGGCTGGGTCAAGCGGTTTCCGGGGATGGCGTACGGGCGGTGAGCGCATCTGTGAGCCCCCGGCTTGCAGGCGAGCCGACCCCGGTGGTACTGTCCCGGCCCTGCCCTTGGTAGCCGTTCACCAGAAATAATCCCGGCGCCTCGTGGCGTTTCAGAAGCGCTTATGGCTAAGAACCTACTGATCGTCGAAAGTCCCGCCAAGACCCGGACCTTGAAGAAGTTCCTCGGCAAGCAGTACGCCGTCGAGGCTTCGGTCGGGCATATCCGCGACCTCGTCAAGAAGGACATGGGCATCGGTCCCGACTACGAGCCGCGCTACGAAGTGCTGGCAGCCAAGAAGGACGTCGTCAAGAAGCTTCGGGACGCCGCCAAGCTGGCCGACACCATCTACCTCGCCCCCGATCCGGACCGCGAGGGAGAGGCCATCGCCTGGCACATCGCCGAGGTCCTCAAGGACTCCAAGGACGTGCGGCGGGTGACCTTCAACGAGATCACCAAGAGGGCCGTGCTCAAGGCGCTCGAGAACCCCGGCACCATCGACCTCCAGAAAGTGGATGCCCAGCAGGCCCGGCGCGTGCTCGACCGCATGATGGGCTTCCGCCTCTCGCCGCTCCTCTGGGAGAAGGTCAAGCAGGGCCTCTCCGCCGGCCGCGTCCAGTCCGTCGCCCTGAAGATGGTCTGCGACCGCCAGGCCGAGATCGAGGCCTTCAAGCCCGAGGAGTACTGGAACCTCGGCGCCGACCTCAGAGCCAGCGTGCCGCCGCCGTTCAACGCCCGCCTGCACCGCATCGACGGACGCAAGGCCGAGGTCGGCAACGGCGAGGACGCGGGGCGCATCGTCCGCGACCTGGAGAGCGGCAAGTTCGTCGTCGGCAAGGTGGAGCGCAAGGAGTCGCGGCAGCGGCCGGCGGCCCCGTTCATCACCAGCCGTCTCCAGCAGGAAGCGGCGCGGCGGTACGGCTTCTCGGTGAAGCGCACCATGGCGCTCGCTCAAGGGCTCTACGAGGGGCGCGAGGTCGGCGACCGTGGCCAACTCGGTCTCATCACCTACATGCGCACGGACTCCACCCGCGTGGCCGACGAGGCGCTGGAGGGCGGACGCGAGTTCATCGGCGCCACCTACGGGGCCGACTCGATGCCCGAGAAGCCGAACGTCTACCCGTCCAAGTCAGGGGCGCAGGACGCCCACGAGGCGATCCGCCCGACCAGCTTCGACCTGCCGCCGGACGCCGTCCGGGAGTTCCTCAAAGAGGACGAGTGGAAGCTCTACAAGCTGATCTGGGACCGCTTCATCGCCTCCCAGATGGAGCCCGCCATCTTCGACGTCACCCAGGCGGACATCGAGAACGGCCGCTACGTGCTGCGCGCCTCGGGCAAGGTGCTGCGCCGCCCGGGTTTCCTGGCGGTCTATCGCGAGACGCCGGACGAGGATGCCGCTCCCGCCGCCGAGGACGCCGAGGGCGTGCTCCCCGCCCTGCGCGAGGGCGAGACTTTGGAGAAGCTCAAGATCCTCTCCGAGCAGAAGTTCACCCAGCCGCCGGCCCAGTTCAGCGAGGCGACGCTGGTCAAGGCGCTCGAGGAGAACGGCATCGGCCGACCCTCGACCTACGCCACCATCCTCTCCGTGCTGACCGACCGCGACTACGTCGAGCGGCTGGAGGGGCGCTTCCGGCCCACCACCCTCGGCCGGCTGGTCAACGGCATGCTCCAGACGGGGTTCCACGACATCCTCAACGAGGGCTACACCGCCGCCCTCGAGGGCCAGCTCGACCGGATCGAAGAAGGTGAGATCCCGTGGAAGCAGGCGGTCGCCGACTTCGACCTGAAGTTCTCGAAGGACCTCGAGACGGCCGGCGAGCAGATGCCCAACGTCAAGAAGGACGGCGTGCCGCTCGACGAGGTCTGCCCCGAGGACGGCTCGCCCCTGATCATGCGCTTCGGCCGCTACGGGCCGTTCGTCGCCTGCAGCAACTACCCGGACTGCAAGTACACCCGCAACCTTGAGGAGGTGGCGCCCTCGGAGACTTCCGCCGACGGCGCCAACGGCGCCGCGGAGGAGGAGATCCCGCCCTGCGAGCTGTGCGGCAAGCCGATGGCGCTCAAGCGCAGCCGCTTCGGCACCTTCTACGGCTGCACCGGCTACCCGGAGTGCAAGGGCATCCGCAAGACCGGCCCCAAGCCGGCGCCGCCGAAGCCGACCGGCGTCCCCTGCCCGGAGTGCGGCAAGGGCGAGATCGTGGAGAAGCGCTCGCACCGCGGCAAGACCTTCTGGTCCTGCAACCGCTACCCGGACTGCAAGTTCTCCCTCTGGAAGAAGCCGGTCATCCGCGACTGCCCCGACTGCGGCGCCAACTTCCTCCTCGAGAAGGTCACCAAGAAAGCCGGCGCCCAGTACGTCTGCAACACCGAAGGCTGCGGCCACGTGGAAGACGCCACGGACGCCACGGACGCCGCGGAGGTCGAAGCCCTGGCCTGACGGACTCTCGCATGACGGGAACGGGAGATAATCCCGTCATGCAACCCGTCCGTCTGGTCCTCGCCGGAATCGTCCTCCTGTTCCTCTCCTCCTGCTTCGAGCCGCCGGTCCGCGAGGATCTGCGGCTGCGCTTCCTACCCAATGGCGCCGTGGTGGCGACCAGCACCGTCCGGATCGCCGATCCGCAGGAGAGCAACCCGGCTCTCGCGCGGCGGCTCGCCGAGACCCGGCGGGCAATCCTCGACGGCTCGGACCCCTGGAGCGCGCGGTTCGCCGCCGCGGAGGCCGCCGCCGAGCGGTTCTCCTGGGAGAAGCGGCTGGGCAGCCTGCGGTCGGCCACGCGCTCCGCCGCCTTCGCGGAGCCCGCGGGCCTGGAGGCGTTCTTCCGTGACACCTCCGTCTCCGTCACCTACTCGATCGATCCCGAGCGGGGCACGGCCGAGCTCGCGATCGTGCCCGGCGTCTCCACCCGCGCCACCCGCCGGCAGTGGGAGGAAACGGAGAAAACGCTCGAGGCCTGGACCACCGCCATCGCCGAGTACCTCCAGGCCGGGGAATCCCTCTACGCCTATCTCGCCGACCATCCGGAGCGCTCCCGCGCCTGCATGGGCACGCTCTTCGCCGAGCGGCTGGGCGAGGAGGAGGCGCGGCGGCTGGAAGAGCTGACGCCTGAGGACGAGAAGCACGTCGCCCGGCTGGACGAGGCCATGCGCAAGGTGCTGGAAGTTCTGGCCGTGCCTGCCGGGGAGGCCTACTCGCCGGACGAGGTCTCCCACCTGGTCTACGACCCCTTCCCCGCCCGGCTGACGGTCAAGACACCGGGAAAGCCGCTGGAGGTCACGGGGTTTGTCCCGGGCGATGAAGGTGTCTTGACCGTGCCCAGCCCGGGCCTCTGGGAGGCGCTCCGCTCGCTGGAGGGGCGCTGGCTCTCGCCGGACCCCGTCCTCTTCTATGTCGAGAGCGCGCGCCAGGAAGGGCAGGAAGGGAAGAACGAGATCGATCTCGACGCCTTCCTCAAGAAGTCGCTGCAGGCGGCCCCGGTCCACCTCCTGCCCTCGGCCCGGGAGGTGCGCTCAGCCGTCGAGGGGAGCCTCAGGCCCGCGCCGCTCTACCGGGTGGCCTGGCGGGTCAATCCCCAGGACGAGACTGAGTTCCGCTGGGAGGAAGGGGAAGCCGCCCCGTGAGCTGGATCTTCCTGATCATCGCCGGCCTGCTGGAGATCGCCTGGGCGGCCACCATGAAGAACACGGAGGGCTTCACCCGGCTCGTCCCAAGCCTCGTCACCGTGTCCCTGATGGTGGCGAGCTTCTATCTCCTCGGCATCGCGATGCGGGACCTGCCGACCAGCACCAGCTACGCCGTCTGGGTGGGGATCGGGGCCGTGGGCACGGCCCTGGTGGGGGTCTTCTTCCTCGGCGAGACCCGAAGCTCCCTGCGGCTGGTCTCGATCGCCCTGATCGTGCTCGGGGTGATCGGATTGCGGCTGGCGGAGCGGGGGTAGGGCGCACCCCGTGGCAGCCTTCGACGTGGTCATCCCCGCGCGGAACGAGGAAACTACCGTCGCGGGCGTGGTGACGGCGGCCCGGGCCGCTCAGGGAGCGGGGCGGGTCTTCGTGATCGACGACGGATCGTCCGACGGCACGGCGGAGGAGGCGGGGCGGGCCGGAGCCGTCGTGCTTTCCCGTCCCAGAGGGGAGCCGGGGAGCAAGGCCAAGGCGCTCGCCCTGGGAGTCGAGGCCAGCACGGCCCCCGTGCTGGTCTTCTTCGACGCCGACATCCTGGAGGTCCGTCCGGAGCATTTCGAGGCCCTGGCCGCACCGGTCCTGGGCGGGGAGGCCTGGCTCTCCTGCGGCATGATCAGCTACGGCCCCCTCCGCGACCCCTTCTTCCTCCGCCTGCCGCCCATCACCGGCCTGCGGGCGATCCGCCGGGAGGTCTTCGAGGCCATCCCGGACTCGAAGCGGAACGGCTTCCAGATCGAGATCATGATCAACGAGGTGATCGCCCGGCGCGGGTTGCCGAGCACCATCCGCGTGCTCCCCGGGCTGCGGCACCGGTCCAAGGTCCAGAAGGTGGGCTGGCGGCTGGGGCTCCCCTCGCACTTGTCGATGACCCGGGAGCTGCTCGCCTGCTTGCGCTTCGTCCCCCTGTGGACCTATGGTGCCTATCTGAGCAACTTGAAGGTCTTGCCGCCGGCGGGCTCATCCGCCCCGGCGTTCCGCCGCGTAGAAAGGGCATGAGCATGAAGAAGTCGAACCTCACCCTGATCCTCCTCGGCCTGCTGGCGATGGCGATCCCGGCCGGCGCCGCGGCGCCGCCGGACTACAAGGTCTGGGGAGATCTGCTCGCCAAGTACTACGACCCCGCCAAGGGGATGGACTACAAGGCCCTCAAGGCCCAGGACAAGAAGACCCTGGACGACCTGCGCCGCCAGATGGGCACGGTCGACGTCCAGTCGCTGACCCGCCCGGACCAGCTCGCCTACTGGATCAACCTCTACAACATCAACGTCGTGGGCGTCGTGGTGGACAACTACCCGATCGAATCGATCCGCGACATCTCGACGGACCCGATCGTCCGCCTGAACGTCTTCAAGAAGCCTTCGGTGCAGACAAAGAAGGGTGCGATCTCCCTCAACGACGTCGAGAACACCAAGGTCCGCGAGGGTTTCAAGGACCCCCGCATCCACTTCGCCATCAACTGCGCCGCCAAGAGCTGCCCGCCGATCCGGCCCGAGCCCTACATCGGCTCCCGGATCTCCGAGCAGCTCGACGACCAGGTGCGGCAGTTCCTCAACGGTCCGAACGGCGTCCGGCCGGAGAAGAGCGGCGGGGCGCTGGTCTTGCATACGACGAAGATCATGGACTGGTTCGAAGACGACTTCGTGAAGTGGGGCGGCGGTCAGATCCCCTTCATCACCCGCTACGTGAGCTCCGACAAGCGCAAGCAGATCGATGCCGCGGGGAACCAGGTGAAGCTGGCGTTCGACGATTACAGTTGGAAGCTGAACGACGCTTCCAAATAGATCCGACAAAGTCGAGAGGTGCGGATGATCGGGCAGCCGGGGTCTCTCAAGAGCGTGATCGAGCTGTTCCGGAATCCGGCGACGGACGAGAAGAGCAAGATCCTGTCGGAACGCTGGGCGGAGCTCGACCCCGCCCTTCGCCTTCCCGGGCAGGGACTGGGCCAGAAGGCCACCGGCTGCGGCGCCACGATCGGCATCCAGCCCCGCTGCGACTTCTCCTGCACCGGCTGCTACCTGGGCGCCGAGGCCAACGACATCCCCGCCCTGCCGACCGCCGCCATCCTGCGGCAGATCGACGACATGCGCCGCTGGCTGGGGCCCAAGAGCAACGTCCAGATCACCGACGGCGAGGTGACGTTGCGCCCCGTCGAGGAGCTGACGGAGATCCTGCGCTACGCGCGGTCGATCGGCGTCATCCCCATGGTGATGACCCACGGCGACAACTTCCGCCGCCGGCCGGGCCTGCTGGAGCGTCTGATGACGGAGGGCGGGCTCACCGAGGTCTCGATCCACGTCGACATCACCCAGCGGGGGCGGGACGGCTACCGGGCGCCGAAATCGGAGCTGGAGCTGATGCCCCTGCGGGACGAATTCGCGGCCATGGTGCGCGAGGCGCGCCGGCGGACGGGCCGCGCCTTGCGGGCCGCCATGACGCTCACGGTCACCCAGGACAACCTCCCCCAGATCTCCGACGTGGTGCGCTGGCTGGTGAAGAACCGCGACGCCTTCAGCCTGGTCAGCTTCCAGCCCCTGGCCCAGGTGGGGCGGACGCGCAAGAGCCAGCGGGGCGTCACCGCCACCGACCTGTGGCGCGAGGTCGGCCTCGCCACGGCGGATTACGGGCTGGAGCTCGAGGGGACGGGCCCCATGCACTTCGGCCACACGGAGTGCACGCGTTTCGTGCCGCTGCTGGCGCTGGAGCGCCCGGGCGAGGGGCCGCGGCTCTTCCAGGGCATCCGCGACGTGCCCGAGGACGTGGCCGTGATGAGGGAGTTCTTCGAGCTGGGCCTGGGCGGCATGGCCTTCCGGGACGACCGGCCGCTGGAGATGGCGGCCCGGGGGCTCGGCATGCTCCGCACCGCCCCGGGCTGGATGCTCGGCCGCGTCCGCCGCTGGATTGGCGCCCGCGTCCGCGCCGAGGCCGGGATGCCGCTCTCCCGGCTCCTCGCCGACGGCCTCCGCGGGCGGCTGCGGATCGACGGTCTCACTCTCACCAGCCATCACTTCATGAGCCCCGACGAGTTGCACACCCCGGTGGGCCAGGACCGGCTCGCGGCCTGCGTCTTCCGTCTTCCCTACAAAGGAGAGATGGTGCCGATGTGCCAGATGAACGCCGACGGCGTGCGCGAGCGGTTCTACGCGGAGATCATCGAGGGGGGCGAGCCGGAGCAGCGGCGCCTCCTGCCCGTGGTCCATTGACGAGAGCGGCGCAGAGCCGCCGGATCGCTTCGGGATCGAGGTCGCGGACGATCCTGATCCGCCGCCCGCCCCGGCCGAATTCCAGCCAGAGGTTGGCATGAAGGTGCGCCGAGGTCTCCCCCAGGGTCACCAGAGACGGGTCGATCAGGCAGGCCGCGGCCGCAAGGTCGAAGACCGGGAAGCGCCGCGAGCCCCGGAGCAGGAGCGAGCGCCGGGACCACCGGACGGCTCGGCGGCGCAGGAACTCCCCCAGCTCTCCCTGCCATTCCCTCATCTCCCGGGGACCGATCCGGAGCCGGCGGGCAATGTCGAGCGGCACGATCGTGAGCGGCAGTCCGGAGGCGAAGACGGCCCGCGTCGCCTCCCCATCCTTGGTCAGGTTGAACTCGTGGGGCCACCAGGGAGGGAAACGCCCCCGGGATGTCAGGTTGCCGCCGACGAGAAAGGCCTCCTTGATCTCGAGCTTCCCCAGGACGGCAGCGAGGTTCGTCAGGGGGCCCAGGGCGAGGAAGCGTAGCGGTCCGCTGAGACCCTCGGCGTCCCACGGTCCCGCATACCCGCAGAGAGCCCCGAGAGCGCGGTTGTTGCGGTCCGCCATCTCCTTCGAGGTATTGCCGGCGACGGCCGTGACCGCCGCGACCGGCAGCCCGCTCTTCAACAGGGCGGCGAGGGCGAAGGCGTCGTCGACGTCTCCACGGGGTGAGCCGGCGGCGTTGTCGGTGTCGATGAGGATCTGTGGAGGAGGTCCCTCAGCGGTAGACATCGCGTCGATGCCCGACGTGGAGGATCGTCACAAGGCGCTGACCGTGGTCATTCCCGAGAACTTTCGATTTCCCGAAGCGCCTGCTCGAAAGGAATCGCCTCATCACCGCTCTCTTTGGCGGCATCGTAGGCCCGGATGGACGCGAGATCCTCAAGATCCTCTAGCATCTGCTGATAGTCGGCGATGTCCAACAGCACTCCAACGCGGTGCCCCTCTTCATCGATCAGAAAGCGTTCTGCACGAGTGGCCATGGAGTTCCTCCTTCGACCTATTCTATGACCAGGAGCGTCATCGCCCAGCCATCTTAGAGCTACCAGCCTATAATCCCCTCGCATGCCCTCACCCGTCCACATCATCGGCGGCGGACTCGCCGGATCGGAATGCGCCTGGCAGCTCGCGGAACGCGGCGTGCCGGTGGTGCTCCACGAGATGCGGCCGGTCAGGGGGACTCCCGCGCACAAGACGGGCGACCTCGCGGAGCTGGTGTGCAGCAACTCGCTGCGCAGCGACGACCCCTTCCATGCCGCCGGTCTCCTCAAACGGGAGATGGAGGCCTTCGGATCGCTGATCATCGGCAAAGCGCGGGAGGCGTCCGTGCCGGCCGGGAGCGCGCTGGCCCTCGACCGCGACCGCTTCGGAGCCTTGGTGACGGCGGCGATCGCCGGCCATTCGCGGATCGAGCTGCGGCGCGAGGAGGTGACGGAGATCCCAGAGGGTGCCGAAGTGGTGATCGCGACCGGCCCCCTCACCTCGGAGGCCATGTCCGCCCGTCTGCAGGAGCTCCTGGGCAGCGAGTACCTCTACTTCTACGACGCCATCGCCCCCATCGTGGAGGCGGAGAGCCTCGACCTTTCGAAGCTCTTCTGGCAGTCGCGCTGGGGCAAGGGAGAGGGCGAGGACTACCTCAACGCTCCCATGGACGGCGAGCAGTACCTCGCCTTCCACCAGGCGATCACGGAGGCCGAGGTGGTGGTTCCCCACGACTTCGAGAAGGCCGTCTTCTTCGAAGGGTGCCTGCCCATCGAGGAGCTGGCCCGGCGGGGAGTCGACACCCTCCGCTACGGTCCGATGAAGCCCGTGGGCCTCAGGACGCCCGACGGGCGGCGTCCCTGGGCCGTGGTGCAGCTCCGGCAGGAGAACCTCGCCAAGAGCCAGTTCAACCTGGTGGGCTTCCAGTCGCGCATGAAGTGGGGCGAGCAGGAGCGGGTGCTGCGGATGATCCCGGGCCTGGAGAGCGCCCGCTTCGTCCGCTTCGGGCAGATCCACCGCAACACCTTCGTCAACGCCCCCACCCATCTCGACAAGCACTACCGGGTGAAGGCGGCGCCCCGGGTGCGGCTGGCGGGGCAGATCACCGGCGTCGAGGGGTACCTCGAATCGGCGGCCACGGGCCTCGCCATCGGCCTCTACGCATCTCTGGAGCGAGCGGGCCGCGAGCCGGAGCCCTTCCCCGGCACCACGGCGCTCGGCGCCCTCGCGCGGCACCTCACGGAATCGGACCCCAGGCACTTCCAGCCGGCCAACATCAACTATGGCCTGTTCGAGGAGCTGGAGGGCCGGATCCGCAAAGCGGAGCGCCGGGCTGCCTACGTCGAGCGGGCCCATGCGGAGCTGGCCTCCTGGGCGGAGCTCAACGGGGTGCCCGCCGATTTGCCGGTTACTGCGGCTACCGCGGCGGTGGCTTCCTGACCGTGCGCCGCCTGATCCACCGCTACCTCGAGCATCTTCAAGGGGAGAGGCAGCTCTCGCCCCAGACCCTGCGCGCCTACGAGCACGACCTGGTGACCTTCCACGAGTTCCTCGCCCGCGACTTCCTGGGCAAAGACCCGGAGGCGGTGCGGCCGTCGGACGTCGATCCCCTCGCCGTGCGCTCGTTCCTGGCGGCGCTCACCCGCTCGGGGTTGGGCAAGCGCAGCCAGGGGCGGGCCCTGTCGGCCGTGCGCAGCCTGTTCCGCTTCGCCTGCCTCGAAGGGGTGGTGCCGGCCAACCCGGCTCAGGGGGTCAAGACGCCAAAGGCGCCCAAGACGCTCCCCCGCCACCTGCGGCCGGGCGAGGTCGAGAACCTGATCGAGGCGCCGCAAGGCGACGAGCCCCTGGTGCGGCGCGACCGGGCGATCCTGGAGCTCCTCTACGCGGCGGGCCTGCGGGTCTCCGAGCTGGTGGGGCTCGACTGGCCGGACGTCGACCTCTCCGCCCGCGTGCTGCGGGTGATGGGCAAGGGGAGCAAGGAGAGGATGGTCCCCTTCGGCCGGCCGGCGGCGGAGGCCCTGCGGCGCTGGCTGGACGTCTGGGAGAACGTTCGCGTGGGGAGCGGCGGGGGCGAGCCGGTGTTCCTCAACCATGCCGGCGGCCGCCTGACCGACCGCTCGGTGCGGCGGGTGATCGACCGCTGGGTGGACGCCGCCGCCGTGGCCCGCGGGGTCCACCCCCACACGCTGCGGCACACTTTCGCCACCCATCTGCTGGAGAGCGGCGCGGACCTGCGGGCGATCCAGGAGCTCCTGGGGCACAGCTCGCTCTCCACCACCCAGAAGTACACCCACCTGGAAGTCGACCGGCTGCTCTCGGTCTACCGCGACGCCCATCCGCGGGCGCGGCGAGAGGGAACCTGATGATGGAAGGGCAATTCCCGTGCACGCCGGGCGGCGCCATCCTGCAAGGCCGCAGAAGGCTGCGCAACCTGCTCCTGGGGCTCACGGCGCTGATGCTGGTCGTCGGGGGGCTCACCCTGACGGCGGGCCGGGTCGGTCCCGGCCTTCTGGCCCTGGCCGTCGCCATGATCCCCTGGACGGCCTGGCGGATGAGCGGCGACCTCGACCCGTTCTGGCTGGAGGTTGGGGGCGGCAGGCTGACGGTGCAGATGCGCCGCCGCCGCGAGCGCTTCGCCGCAGGGGGGGCGGAGGCCCGGCGCCTGACGGCGGAGGAGGTCGCCCATCTCGAGACGCTGACCAGCTCGGGCGGGGTGTCGGCCGGCACCGGCGGCTTCGAGTCGCACCGGCTGGGGGAGTTCGACCTCTACGCCAGCGACCTCGGCAACGCGGTGCTGGTGGACCTGGGGGAGACGCGCCTGATCGTCACTCCGGACGACCCGGCGGGGTTCCTGGAGGCCCTTTCCTCCCCCTGATATACAATCCCCCTCCCATGGATACTTTCAAGTCTACGACCGTCCTGCTCGTGCGCCGCGACGGCAAGGTCTGCATGGCGAGCGACGGGCAGGTCACGATGAATCAGAGCACCATCGTCAAGGGCGGCGCGAAGAAGGTCCGCCGCGTCGGCAAGGGCAAGGTGCTGGTGGGTTTCGCCGGCGGCGGGGCGGATGCCCTGGCGCTGCTCGGCCGGCTCGAGGAGAAGCTCGAGGAGTTCAACGGCAATCTCGAGAGGGCGGTGGTCGAGCTGGCCAAGGACTGGCGGACCGACCGCGCGCTGCGCCAGCTCCAGGCCATGATCATCGTCACCGATAAAGAAAAGAGCTTCTTCGTCTCGGGCGCGGGCGAGCTGATGCAGCCCGACGACGACGAGCCCGTGCTGGCCATCGGCTCGGGAGCCAACTACGCTCTGTCCGCCGCGCGCGCCCTGCTGCGGCACACCACGATGCCGGCTTCGGAAGTCGTGCGCGAGGCGATGAGGATCGCCTCGGAGATCTGCATCTTCACCAACGACCGCCTGATCCTAGAGGAACTCTAAAGAGACGCCATGTCCATTCAGCTTTCCGGCGAGACCCAGACGGGCCTCGCGATCGAGAATATGACGCCGCGGCAGATCGTCGGCGAGCTCGACAAGTACGTCGTCGGGCAGCGGCAGGCCAAACGCGCCGTGGCGATCGCGCTGCGCAACCGCTGGCGGCGCCAGCAGCTCCCGCCGGACCTCGGCGAGGAGATCGCGCCCAAGAACATCCTGATGATCGGTCCCACCGGCGTCGGCAAGACCGAGATCGCCCGCCGCCTGGCGCGGCTGGCCAAGGCCCCCTTCCTCAAGGTGGAGGCGAGCAAGTTCACCGAGGTGGGCTACGTGGGACGCGACGTCGAGTCGATGGTTCGCGACCTGGTCGAGATCGCCGTCACCATGGTCAAGGAGGAGAAGCGGGAGGCCGTCCGCGAGGCCGCCGCGGCCCGCGCCGAGGACCGCCTGCTCCAGCTCCTGGTGCCGCCCCGGCCGATCAACGCCTACCTCCGCCACGAGGAGGAGAACGAGGACGAGCTGGCGGCCACGCGGGAGAAGTTCCGCGAGAAGCTGCGCGCCGGCAGCCTCGACAACCGGCGGGTCGAGATCGAGGTCGACGAGTCCGCCTACCCGAGCCTCGAGATGTTCACCCCGCAGGGCGTCGAGGAGGTGGGCATCAACATCAAGGAGATGCTGCCCGGCCTCTTCGGCCGCAAGAAGAAGCAGCAGGTCACGGTGGCCGAGGCCCGCGAGATCCTCGTGCAGCAGGAGGCCGAGAAGCTGATCGACCGCGCCGCCGTCGCCCGCGAGGCGCGCGAGAGGGTCGAGCAGGGCGGTCTGATCTTCCTCGACGAGATCGACAAGATCGCCGGCCGCGAGGGCGGCCGCGGCCCCGACATCTCCCGCGAGGGCGTGCAGCGCGACCTGCTGCCCATCGTCGAAGGGACGAACGTCTCGACCAAGTACGGCACCGTGAAGACCGACCACATCCTGTTCATCGCGGCGGGCGCGTTCCACGTCAGCAAGCCCTCGGACCTGATCCCGGAGCTGCAGGGGCGCTTCCCCATCCGCGTCGAGCTCGACGCGCTGACCGAGCAGGACTTCGTGCGCATCCTGACCGAGCCCGAGACGGCCCTCACCAAGCAGTACACCGCCCTCCTCTCCACCGAGGGCGTCGAGCTCGAGTTCAGCCCGGACGCCGTGGCCGAGATCGCCCGCCTCGCCGTCGAGGTCAACTCCTCGACCGAGAACATCGGCGCGCGCCGCCTCTCCACCCTCATGGAGCGCCTGCTCGACGAAGTCTCCTTCGAGGCCCCCGACAGGTCCGGACAGCCCGAGAGCGTGGACGGCGAGTACGTGCGCCGGGTGCTCTCCGACATCGTCAAGGATCAGGACCTCTCGCGCTATGTCCTCTAGTCCGCCGAAGGCAGGGCGCCCACAGAGGGGCGCCCCTACAGTCCTCGCGATCGCGGCGCTTCTCTGGACCGTGGGCTGCGGCAAGCAGGGGCCGCCCTCGCCTCCCCTGAGGGCCATCCCGGCTCCCACCAAGGACCTGGCCGTGGTCCAGCAGGGCCCTCGGCTCCTGCTGAGCTTCAGCTATCCGACGGTCACGCCGGCCGGCACCGCACTCCAGGGGATCTCGGCGGTCGAGATCTTCCAGGCCGCGCGGCCGGCGGCGGACGGCAAGGCCAATCCCATGGACCCGCGGGAGTTCAACGCCGCCGCCAGGCCGCAGCAGAAGCTCTCGGGCGCCGATCTGACGGCGGCGACCGAGGGCACGCGCATTAGCGTCCTCCTCCCCTTGCCCGAGGCCGCGGCGGGCTCGACGGCTACGGGAACGACCACCACGGGAACAGCGGCCACGGCACCGACTCCGCAGGCCCAGTACTTCGCCATCCGCACCTACGGCAAGGACGGCGACAAGTCCGAGCTCTCGAACGTGGCCGCGCTGGTACCCAAGGCGCCGCCGCCGGCGCCCGAGCGGGTCACCGTCACCGCCCGCGCCGACGGGGTGATGGTGGAATGGTCCCCTGTCCAGGGAGCCACGGCGGGGTACAACGTCTACCGCCGGGGCGCCCAGGAACGCGCCTACGGACGGCCGGTCCACACCGCCGGAGCGCAGGAGACGAGCTGGCTCGACGCCACCGCCCGCTTCGGCCAGAGCTACATCTACACGGTGACGGCCCTGGCTCAGCAGGAGCCGGTGGTCGAGAGCGGCATCGCCAGCGACCACGAGGTGCGCTACCAGGACCGCTTCGCGCCGCCCTCCCCCGGCGACCTCGTCGCGCTGGCCGAAGCGGGCCGGGTGCGCCTGGTCTGGCAGGCGAGCGACGCCGAGGACATCGCCGGCTACAACGTTTACCGCCGCGCGGGCGACGGCGGCGCCTTCGAGCGCGTCACGGCCCAGCCGGTCGAGGCCGCCGAATTCGCCGACACCGCCGTCCGCTCCGGCCAGAGCTTCAGCTACCGCGTGACGGCGGTCGATCAGAGCGGCAACGAGAGCGCGCCCGGAGGCGAGGTCCGGGCCGTGGTGCCATGACCCACTTCTACAAGGTCTCCGGCAGCGGCAACGACTTCCTGGCTCTGGCTGAGCCCTTCGAGATCCCCGCCCCCGAGACGATCCGCGCCTGGTGCCGGCGCGGCGTCTCGCTGGGCGCTGACGGCCTCTTCATGCTGCGGCGCGCAGGGGGCGGCGTGGCCATGGACTACTTCAACGCCGACGGCCTGCCGGCGGACCTCTGCCTGAACGGCACCCGCTGCGCCGCCCAGCTCGCCTTCCATCTCGGATGGGCGGAGAGCACCGTGCGGGTGGGGACGGCGGCCGGCGACTTCCAGGCCCGCTGGCTGGACGGCTCGCGCGTCGCCGTCGATCTGCCCGCCCCCGCCGAGCCGCCGCAAGAGCTCGCGGTGGACGCCGCGGGCTCGACGTACGCGGGCCACCGCATTCTCCTGGGCGTTCCCCACTTCGTGCTGCTCTGGCCCGAGGGGCTGGAGCAGGCTCCCGTCCGCGAGCTGGGGCGGGAGATCCGCCATCATGCCGCCTTCGGTCCGCCGGGGACCAACGTCAACTTCGTCCGCTTTCCCGCACCGGACCGTATGGAGATCCGGACGTTCGAGCGCGGCGTGGAAGACGAGACGCTCTCCTGCGGCACCGGCGTGCTGGCCGCCGCCGCCGCCGGGCTGGCGGCGGGCCGGGCCCGGCTGCCGCTGCGCGTCGAGACTCGAGGCGGCTTCGAGCTCGAGGTCGCCGGCGACGCCTCCACGGGGCTCTGGTCGCTCTCCGGCGACGCCCGCGCGGTCGCCGAGGGCGATCTGCTGCCGGGAGCCCTGACAATACCCACGCCGTTCGCGGGCCACGTTCTTGCACGTCAGTCGGAGCGGGAGGGCTGAAATGATGAAATCCGATGAGGGAGAGGTCCGCGTCGCAGCCATCGTGCCGGCGTACAACGAGGAGGCCACGCTGATCGAGGTGCTGTCGGTCCTCAAGGCCACCCCGAAGATCGACGAGATCCTGGTCGTCTCCGACGGCTCCACGGACCGCACCGTCGACATCGCCCGCTCGATGGGGCTGCGCACCATCCATCTGCGGCAGAATCAGGGCAAGGGACGGGCGATGGCCATCGGCGTCGCCCACACGGACGCGGAGACGCTGCTCTTTGTCGACGGCGACATCCTGAACCTGACGGTCGACCTCATGAGCCGGCTGATCGAGCCGGTGCTAGCGGGCGAGTCGGGCATGAACGTGGGGATCCGCCACCGCGGCCGGCCGATCAACGCCATCCAGGACCGCACGGGCCCCCTGCTGTCGGGGATCCGCTGCCTGCGGCGGGAGATCTTCGAGGCCGTTCCCGAGAGCCACCTGGAGGGCTTCGCCATCGAGACCGGCCTCAACTGGGCGTGCCGCCAGCTCGGGCTCCGCACCACCACGACCGTGATGTACAACCTCAAGCACCTGGTGAAAGAGAAGAAGCGAGGCCTGGTCAAGGGCTTCCGCGCCCGCTTCGAGATGTTCGGGGCCGTCTTCGGCGCCTACCTGGTGCTGCAGCTCAAGCAGCCGGCGCTTCGCACCGAGGACGTTCCGGTGCGGCCCGCCCTCAAACCCGAGCTCGAGTACATCAACTTCTGATGGCCGGCAAAGAGTTTCCTCCCGTCGAAGAGCAGATGGAGCTGCTCCGGCGCGGAGCCGTGGACCTGGTGAGCGAAGCCCACCTGCGCGCCAAGCTGGAGAAGTCGCGGCAGACCGGCGTGCCGCTGACGGTGAAGACCGGCTTCGACCCGTCCTCTCCGGACCTCCACATCGGCCACACCGTGCTGCTGCGCAAGATGCGCCACTTCCAGCAGCTCGGCCATCGCGTGATCTTCCTGATCGGCGGCTTCACGGCCCGCATCGGCGATCCCACCGGCAAGAAGACCACCCGTCCCCAGCTCACCTCGGAGGAGGTGGCGGCCAACGCCCTCACCTACCAGCGCCAGGTGTTCCACGTGCTGGACGAAGCAGAGACCGTGATCGACGACAACGACCGCTGGCTGGGAGCCCTGGGCTCCCATGGGCTCGTGCGGCTGGCCGGCCGCTACACCCTGGCCCGCATGATGGAGCGGGAAGACTTCAAGACCCGCTATCAGGAGAACCGGCCCATCCACCTCCACGAGCTCCTCTACCCGCTCGCTCAGGGGTACGACTCGGTCTTCCTCAAGGCCGACGTGGAGCTCGGCGGGCACGACCAGATCTTCAACCTGCTGGTGGGGCGCGACCTCATGAAGGAGGAGGGGCTCGAGCCCCAAGTCGTGCTCACCGTGCCGCTGCTCGTGGGCCTCGACGGCCACGAGAAGATGTCGAAGAGCCTGGGCAACGCCATCGCCGTCGAGGATCCCCCGAAGGAGATCTACGGCAAGACGATGTCCATTCCCGACTCCCTGATGTGGGACTGGTACCTGCTCCTGACGGACCTCCCCGCGTCCGAGATCGCCGGCCGCCGCGCCCGGGTGGAAGCGGGGGAGCTCCACCCGAAGGGGGTCAAGCAGGAGCTCGCCCGGCGGCTGGTCGCCCAGTTCCACGGCGAGGAGGCGGCGAGCCAGGCCGAGGCCGAGTTCGAGGCCGTCTTCGCGTCCGGCGGCGTGCCCGACGAGGTGCCGGAGAAGGACCTGGCGGGCTCCTGGACCCTTACCAAGCTGCTCACCGCCGCCGACCTCGCCCCGAGCAACGGCGAGGCGCGCCGACTGATCCAGCAGGGAGCGGTGGCGATCGACGGCGAGCGGGCGGACGACCCGTTCCTGGAGCTTTCCCCCCGGCCGGAGCCCTACCTTTTCAAGGTCGGCAAGCGGCGCTTCGCGCGCATCCGGCTGACGGCCCCTTAGCTGCGCAGCCCTGAACAAAAAGATGGAGCGCCCGAGTCGAAGGGTTGACTCCAAGCGCTCCCGAGGGGATTGTGATTCTTTTTGAGTATCCTCTCATGTAACATCCTTGTCAATAGTGGTGCTACCACTGTTGCCTCTCCCGAGGGTCCGTACTACGATAGGTTTAAGCTTATGAAGAAGAGTCGATTTTCCATCGGACCCGCGGAGGAGCCCGCCGTGGAGCTGTCGTCGCACGACCGCATCCTCCGGTCGGGCCGGGAGCTTTTCTCGGTCGACGGCTACGAGAACACCACGACCTCGGCGATCGCCCGCAAGGCGGGCACCAGCGAGTCGCAGCTCATCAAGCACTTCGGCAGCAAAGAGGGGCTCCTGGAAGCCATCTACGATCATGCCTGGCAGAGGATGGCCCAGGGCCTGCGGCATGCGCAGGAGACGCCGAGCTCTCCACTCGACAAGCTGCGGGCACTGACGGAGCTGATGATCGGCGCACTCGAGAGGGACAAGGAGATCAGCACGCTCATGCTCCTCGAGGGGCGCCGCATCCGCAAGCACGGCCACCAGGTGCTCCTGACCCGCGGCTTCCAGCAGGTGCTGGGGGTGATCGACGGGGTGCTGCTGGAGATGCGCGAGCAGAAGCTGCTGCGGCAGGACCTCCATCCCGAGGCCGTCCGCTCGGCCCTGATCGGCGCTTTCGAGGGCCTTCTGCGAGACCAGCTCCTGGCCGAGCGGGCCGGCTACCCGGCCCGCTACGACGGGGCGGAGCTGCGGGCCGCCTTCAAGGCCGTGCTCGAGTGCTTCCTGCAAAGCGACGGCTCGTAGTTCCAGCTATCATCTCCTCATGCTGCCGCTCCTGCTCGCGTTGCTCCTCGGGGCCCCGCCCCCCGCTGCCTCCCTTCCCGCTCCCGTCCGCCTGGCCGCCATGGCTTTCGGGAAGCCGGTGCAGATCGAGGTCCGGGACCTGCCCGCAGAGGCGGCCCGGGAGGTCATCCAGAAGGCTCTAGCGGAGGTCGCGGAAATCGAGCGGCTGACCAGCGGGGGAGGGCCCGATGGCGGCCTCACGGCCCTGAACGCCGCCGCCGGGAAGGGTCCCCAACCCGTGGACCCGCGCCTGCTTTCACTGCTCGCCGTCGCCCGCGACTTCTGCTTCTGGTCGGAGGGCGCGCACGGCCCCATGGGCCGCGACCTCTATTCGCTCTGGGGCCTGCGCACGCCGGTGCCGGACCCGCCCGCGCCCGAGCGCCTGGAGACAGCCGTGAGCGTTGCGGCCTGCGACCGGCTGACCCTCGATCCCGTGAAAGGCACCGCGGCGCTGGCGGAAGGGAGCGGAGTGGAGCTCTGGGGCTTCGCGGAGGGCTACGCCGTGGACCGCGCCGCAGAGGTCCTGCGGCAGGGCGGAGCCGCCAACTCCCTGATCCTCCTCGGCTCCGTCCAGCGGGGAGCCGGCGGCGGGCCCGACGGCAAGGGCTGGCCCGTCCTGCTGCCCCAGGTTCCCGGGCAGGAGGATCTCACCGGCCGCATCTACCTGCGCGACCAGTCGCTCTCCGTGGCCGCCCAGTCGGACCATCCGCTGCAAGGCGGCAACGCCCCTTACGTCAATCAGCGGACGGGCCGCCCCGCGCAAGGCGTGCTGGTGATCGCCGCGGTGACGGAGCTGGCCGTGGATGCCCAGGGGCTCGCGGCTGCCCTGATCATCGCCGGCCCCCGGGAAGGGCAGCTCCGCCTGGGCTCGCTGCGCCCCCGTCCTTCCGTCCTCTGGTTCATGGGGAGCGGCACGGGCGCGCCGCTGCTGGTCGACTACCGCTGGTCGGCCGTCAACCGGAGGTGACCGGTGAGCCGCCGGCGCAGCCATGTCCAGGCCGCCGGGATCTGATGGGCGAGATAGCCGAGCAGCCAGAGCCCTGAGGTGACGAGGTGGACCCACACCCAGGCCTGCCGCCAGCCGCCGTCCACCGCGGTCTGGATCAGGTAGCCCGAGATCACCATCGGCACCAGCGTGAGGATCAGCGACAGGCCGCTCCGCCGGCCCTGCCGCACCCCCGCGCGGAAGTGTGACCAGACGTGCCGCCGCCAGACCAGGCCGGTGGCGAAGACCAGCAGCGGCGCGACCAGGATGTGGAGGTGCTGCATCGCGGGCTGCAGGGGGTGGTTGACCACGGCGTACGGATCGGCCGGCTTCATCAGGAAGACCATCCAGGCGTAGACCAGTCCCGTCCCCCCCACCAGGAAGTTGGCAAGGTGGAGCGTCCAGGCTTCGAACCGGCTCACGGCTTGCGCTCCTCGCCGAGGATCCGGTGCAGCGCCAGCACCCGGCGGACGGCGTCGGTGGTGGCGCGGGCCGTGAGGGTGGCCCCGGTCACCGGCCGGATGTCCCGCTTGAGCTGGAGGTCGGGGTCCAGCGTCTTGCCCAGGAACTGCTGGTACCAGGCCCCCCGCGGCTTGTACTCCTCCGGCTCGCGGAAGGAGAGCACCTCGATGCGCCCCACCCTGCCCTGGGGATCGACGACGATCATCAGCGTCTCCGGCAGGGTGCGCACGCGGTGGGTATCGAAGTAGGCGGTGCCGGCCGGCTGACCGCTCCGCGCCGCCACGTAATAGTTGATCAGCGCGCTCGGCACCTCAGCCGCCGCCAACCCGCGGGCCCTCTTCACCTGCTCCGGAGTGAGGTAGGCCGTACGCCGCGTCACCTCGCAGCCGGGAAAGGCCAGCTTCAGCGCCTCGTCCACGGTCACGAACACCCTGGCCGCCGCCGGAGCGGCGGCCAGGAGCAGCACGGCCAGGAGCAGCCGGCGGCCTCTAGAAAACGTAGCCGAGCACCACATTGAGCTGATCTACGCCCGTCCCGGCCTCGTTGTCGATGTTCTGAAAGTCCGCCTTGAGGATGAGCTGCTCCAGCGGCTTGAACGCCAGGCCCAGCGTGAGGGTCTCGACGTCGTTGGCCGGATTGGCGCGGAAGCCCGCGGGCACTCCATCCTGGGTGTTATAGGTTTCCCAGCGGGCGTAGGGAATGAGCGCCTTGCCCGCCCCGCGGCCGGAGAGGACGTCATACCCGAGCTGGAGATAGTAGCCCTTGAGCTCCTCGCCGACCGACTCGTCCCCCGTGAGGTCCAGGGCCCGGTTCAGGCCGGCGACGTCATCGAGGCTCGCCTGCACGCCCAGGGCGCGGAGCTCCAGCCCCCGCCACCGCCACTCCAGGTGCCCCTCGAAGATCGTGGTCCCGACGTCGATCGCCTGGCCGGTGGCCGACTCGAGGTCCTGTCCCGAATTTCCCAGGTACGCCGAGCCGCCCACGAGCAGACCGGGAGCTCCCGTGTAGTCGAGCCGTCCCACCCAGGCGAAGTCGTCCGCCTTGGCCTCGATCCCCTCCTGGCGGCCGCCTCGCAAGCCGGCGGCGGAGAAGCCGGTGGCATCGAAGCCGTTGACGAGATAGGTCCGGTAGGTGAAGGGCCCCGCCTCGCCGAAGAGGCCGAAGCCGTTCTCTTTCCAGGTGCTGGGAATGATGCGCCGCTCGAGCTCCGGCCGGTTGGCGCCGAGGAACACGGTGGGCTCGTGGAGCTCGTTGATGAAGCCCATGGGCACCAGCACGAGGCCGGCCCGAAAGCTCGCCTGCGGACGCCAGAGGTAGTCGATGTAGGCGAACTCCACCGCCACCTCCTCACCCGCGTGCTCGTACTCGATCTCGCTGTTGAACAGCCAACGGTCGTTCCATTTGTAGCCGAAGTAGAGGACGGCGCGCAGCAGGTCCAGCTCGGCGCTCTCGTCGGAGTCGAAGTCCTGGTACCGCACCTCGCCGTAGCCGCCGATCGAAAGCCCCCGCTCCGAGCGGTAGACCTTGGAGGCGGCGGGGCCGAACCCGTTCTCGCTGGCCTCGGCGGAGACCGCAGCCTCGCCGATCTTCATCTTCTCGATCTCGCCGGCCAGCACCTCCAGCCGCCGCTCCAGCTCGGTGATCCGCCCGGCGTCAGAGCCCTGCTCCCCGCCGCCCTTCATGGCGGCGGTCTCCGCCTTGAGCTGCTCGACCTGCCGTTCCAGGTCGCGCACCCGCTCCTCCGTCGACTGTGAAAAAAGGGCCGGCGTCAGTGCGAGCGCCAGGGTGAGCGCCAGCAGAGCCGTCCCGATCCTGCGGAATGAAAAAGGCATCTATCGTCTCCTCTTCAACTCAAACGTCGAACTCGATCTCCACCTTCGGATCCAGCGCTTTCAACTTTCCCTTCAGGCCCGGGCTCGCCAGGGCCCGCAGGCGGTCCCCGTCGACCCGCAGCACCAGCACCTCGACTCCAGGGTGGGCCGCCGCCCATCGCAGGGCCCCCTCCGGCCCGAGGACGTAGAGCCCCGTGGACAGACAGTCCGCCCGCAGCGGATCGGCCGTCCATACGGTCACGCTGCCGAAGTCTGGAACGGGCTCCCCCGTCCGAGGATCGAGGAGGTGGCCGGGGCGCTCGCTGTTGCCGGAGGTCGAGACCGATCCGCCGTCGATCGCGAGCGCCACGGCCTGGCGGTCACGCTGGCGCGGATCGGCCACGGGCACGGTCCAGCCACCGCCGAGCACCGCCACCTGGCCGCCAAGATCGAGCGAGGCGCGGGTGACGCCGGCAACCGCCAGGGCGGCCATCGCGTCCCCCAATCCCGCGCCCTTGCCGAAACCGCCTTCCTCGAGAGTCAGCCCCGGCCGCTCGCGGACCGCGATGCCACCCTCCAGACGGAGATCCTCCAGTCGGCTGTCCGCCACGGCGGCGCTCCGCTCCTCGGCGCTGGGTGACTGCCCTCCCGTCCGCAGTCCCCAGACCCGGACGAGCGGCCCGACGGCGGGGTTGAAGGCCCGCTCCGTCTCCTCCCAGCAGCGCCGCGCCGCGCCGAGATCGCTGGCCAGGGCCGGCGAGAGGGAGCGGGGCTCGCCGGAAGGGGCTTGATTGAGGCGGGCCAGCTCGGTGTCGTCTCGCCACGTGGAGAGGCGAGCCTCCGCGGCTTCCAGCGCCTCGACGGCCCGCTCGCTCGCCGCGAGCCCCTGCTCCCGGCTCGCGGCCTCGACCGCGATCTCGAGCAAGGTGCCCATGAGCATCACCCGCCGCTCGATCCGTTCCATCGGCGCCGGCCGGGGCTGCGCGCCGGCGCAGGCTGCCAGGAGGACCAAGGGAGCGAGGAGAGCCTTCAAGCGTTCATCTCCACCGCCTCGGGCACGGCAGCGGAGGCCGGGGCGCAACAGGCGCCACCCGCGGGGATGGGCCGGCCATGGGGGCAGGCGGCAGGATGGTCGAGGAAGGCGCAGACCTGGTCCTCGAAGCCCGCGGCGACGGGCGTCTCCCGCCCGCACTCCGAGCCGCGGTCGAGGGTCCGCGCGAGCAGAACCTCGGCGAGCCGCACCCGCCGGACCACCGCCAGAGCCTGCGCGTGCCCGCGCTCGGTGAAGGCGATCTTGCCGTCCACGAAGGTGAGCAGGCCGTCGGCGATCAGCTCCGCGACACCGCGGCGGGCGATCGAGACCCCCGCCCGGTCCTCCTCGATGAGCTGCCAGAGCTCCGCCAGCACGCTTTGCAGCTCGCTCCCCCCGGGCTGCTCGAGCTGGGCCAGGCGGCCATGTTCGAGCCGGACCTCGCGGCCGGCCCGGGCCGCGATCGAGGGGGCGTGGGTGACCAGGATGAGGGTGTGCCCGCGCTGGTGGAGCTCGGCCAGCAGCGACATCACGACCGCCTCGTTGACGGCGTCGAGGTTGCCCGTGGGCTCGTCGGCGAGGATCAGCGGCGGCTGGTTGATCAGCGCCCGGGCGAGGCACACCCGCTGCTGCTCGCCGCCGGAGAGCTGGCTCGGCAGATGGCTCAGGCGCTCTCCCAGCCCGACCTTGCGCAGGGCCTCCTCGGCCTCGCCGCGATCGGTCATGCTGTGGACGTACTGGGCCAGCATGACGTTCTCAAGGGCGGTCAGGTAGGGGATCAGGTGGAACTGCTGGAACACCAGGCCAACCGTCCGCTGACGGTAGAGCGCCAGCTCGCGGGCGGTGAGCCCGGCGAGATCGACGCCGCCGACCCGTGCAGCCCCCGAGGTCGGGCGGTCGAGGCCGGAGAGGATGTTGAGCAGGGTGGTCTTGCCCGAGCCCGAGGGTCCGGTCACCGCCACCCACTCGCCCTCGCCGATCGACAGGGTGAGATCGTCCAGGGCACGCAAAGAACCGAAACGGCGGCTCAGGGCCTCGACTTCGACGAAGGGCATGGCCGTCTCACTCGCCCCGCAGGACCCGTGCGGCGTCCAGCCGCTCGATCCGCCGCAGCGCCACCAGCATCGAGGCGCCCACCACCAGCATGGCGGCGGCGCCCGCGGCGGCGAAACCGCCCCAGGTCAGCGAGAGGCCGCCGCCGGCTCCCAGCATCCGCTCGGCCAGCCTGCCCGCCGCCAGCTCGCCCACCAGCTCGCCCAGAGCGCCTGCCAGAAGGGCCGCCACCAGCAGCTCCGCCGCGAGGAAACCGCCGACCCGCCGGCCGGTGTAGCCGAGGGCCAGGAGGAGGCCGATCTCGACCCGGCGCTCGCCGATCAGGGCCGTGGTCGCGGCGCCCACGGAGAGCAGCGCCAGCAGGAAAGACACGGCGCTCACCGCCAGCAGCACCAGGGTCAGCCGCTTCGTGAGGCGGGCATCCGACTCGCTGACCCGCAGCAGAGGCACCGCCTCGACTCCTTCGACCTTCGACTCGATGCCGCGCGCCACCTCCGCGAGACGGCCGGGGTCTGCCCGGACCTCGATGCGGTCCAGCCCGAAGCCGGCCTTCTGGCCGAAGCTCGCCGGCACGGCCGGCGCCACCCCGTTGGCGGCGTTCACTCCGGGGACCTCGCGCACTCGCGACAGGACCTCCGGGGAGATCCCCGCCGGCACGCCGACCTGCGGACGGACGGTGAGGTTCGGCCCGAAGGCCGCCAGGCTCTCCCCCAGACGCTTCTCCGCCCGGCTGGAGAACCCTGCCAAAGTCGCCACGGTGGCCGCGGCCACCGTCACCGCGGCGAGGATGAGCGCGAGTTGCCGGAAGCGGCGGCGGAGGCTGGCCAGGACCAGGCGGAGAATCATCAGGCGGTCGCTCTCTTGAGGATTTCGGCCGGATAGCGCTCCAGGGCCCGCGCCACGGGAGCCGCGCTCGCCACGACGGCGACGGCGATCCCGAGCAGGGCCGCGAACGGCAGCAGGACCGGCATCCAGGGCACCGTCACCCCGAGCACGCCGCTCCCCAGCAGCCGGCCGGCGACCAGCCCGGCCGCACCGCCGGTGAGCCCTCCGAGCACGCCGAGGAGCGCCGCCTCGCTGAGGAAAAACAACACCACCCGGCTGCGTGGAGTGCCGATCGCCACCAGCAGTCCCGCCTCCAGCCGGCGCTCGATGACGGTGGCGGTCATGGCGGCGGTCACGCCCACGGCGGCCCCGGCGAGCGCCACGCCGGCCAGCGCGGCCAGCACCCAACGCAGCCGTCCGAGCACGTCCGACGTGGCGTTGGTGACCCCGTAGACGATGCTCGTCCGCGCCCGCGGCAGCGCCCGGTTGATCTGGAAGGCGATCGAGGATGGGTAGGCCGTGCAGTACCAGGCCTCGTACTCCTCGGGGCTCATACGCTCCGGATCGGAATTCGTGTTGCGGCTCTCCGGCGACGTCAGGGCGAAGATCTCGGCGCGGGTAAAGCGCCCGGGCTGGCCGGTGAGCCGCTGCACGATGCCGAGCGGCGCAAAGGCCTGATCGTCCTCCTCGCCGCCGCTGGTCACCACCCCGACGACCCGCAGGCTCTCCTTGCGGGTGCCCAGAGCCGCCCGCAGCTCGCTCCCGGCGCGCAGACTCAAGCCCTCGGCCAGTCGGCGGCCGAGCACCACCTCGCCCGCGTCCTCCCGTGGCCAGCGCCCCTCCACCTTCAGCGTCGGCCGGGTCCGGGGGAGCCCCGTCCGCCACCCGGGCTCGAGGGCGTGATCGAACCAGGTGCCCACCAGCGGCGCCACCATTCCGCCTGGCTCCATTCGCACGCGTGGGGCATGGAACGGGGCGAGAGCGACGATGTTGTTACGCCAGAAGATCTTGCGCACCGTGGCGAGGTCGTCGACGGGGAGGGTCTCCCCTTCGCGAACCGGCACCATCACGAGGTTGGCGCCATAGGAGCCCAACTCCGCTGCCAGCCGGTCGCCCGAGGCCAGCACCACCTCCGCGAGCGCCGTCGCGCCAAGGGTGCCGAGGGCCACGGCGGTGACCGCCAGCAGCTTGCGCCGGGTGCCCCGGCGCAAAGACTCGATGAGCAGGCGGGCGTACATCCTGGGTGGCCCGGTTTGACCCTGTTATCCGCCAGCGTGCCCGGCGTGGGCCCCGGCTCCGGTCGTGAAGAGGTGACCGCCGCCGGCGAGGTCCGACGCCGCGAGCACGAGCTCGCCCCCCTCGACTCGGGAGGTGAGGGGAACGGGATTGCACCCTCCCGCCTGGCCGATGCTCGGCGGATAGATCGCGGAGCCGCAGTGCAGACAGGTGATGTTGGGGCCGTCCTGGTAATAGCCTCGCGGGCCGCAGATGAGGCAGGCGTCGAAGGCGGTGGCGAACGGTCCGCCCGCCTCGACGGGCACGGCGAAGAAGCGCACCGGATGGCCGCCGATCGTGACCTGGAAGCGGTGGAGGGCGGTGCCCTGAAAAGTCGAGAGCGGGATGCGCACCGTGCCGTCGGCGGCGACTGCCACCGGCGTCGCCGGGGAGAGCGCGGCCGGCGGCTGGGCGTAGACCCACCCGAGGCCCAGGGATGCCAGGATGACCAGCCCCAGCACCGAACCGAGCACCCGGGCGCGCGACTGCCGGCGGCTCCCCGCCCGCTCCAGCCGCGCCGCCGCGCCGGAGGTCTCCGCCTCCCCTCGCTGCCGGCCCGGGATCAGCAGCATCAGCAAGGGAAGCAAGAGAACGGCCGTGACGAAGAAAAACTCGTTCCTGACCAGCGGGCCCACCGTCGCCATCGTAGTCGCGTTCGCCGGCAGCCAGCCGGCCTCCGACAGCTCGTGGTAGCCGTTGATCAGGAGCTGCAGGACGAAGATCCCCAAGGCGATGCCGGTGATCTTGAAGAAGCGGGCGAGGTCGATGCGCAGGCTGCCGCGCACGAACAGCACGCCGAAGGCGACCGCCGCGCCGAGCCCGATCAGGACCCCCAGTGCCGCCATCAAGCCGTTCGTGGTGAGCGACAGGGCGGAGAGGAACAGGACCGTCTCCAAACCCTCGCGGAAGATCATCAGGAAGGTGAAGAGGAAGAGCCCCAGGGTCACCGACCCGGCCCGCTCGCGGGCGAGAATGCGCGACAGCGAGCCCTTCATCTCTCCCGACAGCGATTGGGAGTGCCGCCACATCCACACCATCATCGAGCCGACGATCACGGCCGAGCCCAGGTACAGCAGCCCCTCGAAGACCTCCTCGTTGACCGCCCACCGGTAGAGCAGGAAGGCGCCCAGAAGGCTGGCGGCCACCGCGGCCACGATGCCTCCCCAGATGGCGCCCAGGTTGCGCTCGTACCCTTCGCGGCGCAGGAAGGCCACGATGATGCCCACCACCAGGGCCGCCTCGACCCCCTCGCGCAGGGTGACGATCAGCGCTTCAAACATGGACCGGCCTCCCCACCGCCGGATGCACCGCCGACGGCAAACCACTGCCCTGGCCCTTGGCGGCTTCCGCGCAACGGTTGCAGAGGCCCGTGATCTGCAGCGTGTGCCGCGTTGGCACAAAACCGTGAGCGCGGCAGATCTCCGACTGCAGCGCCGCGATGCCCGCGCTGACGAACTCGACGACGCGCCCGCAACCCATGCACACCAGGTGGTCGTGCTGCTGCCCGGCGTGGATGTGCTCGTAGAGGAAGCCCCGGCTGCCCAGCCGCTGCTTGCGGGCGAGCCCGCACTCCACCAGCAGGTCGAGATTGCGATAGACCGTGGCCCGTGAGATCTTGAGGCCGCGCGTCTTCATGGCGCCGAGCAGTTCCTCGGCGTCGATGTGACCGTGCTGGCAGAAGATCTCGTCGAACAGCGCCAGCCGCTCGCCGGTCACGCGCTGTCCCCGGCCGCGCAGGAACTGCAGGAACTGCTCTTTCTCGCGGGCGTTTGCCATATTCGTTGCCGTCCGCTCCACCCTTTTGAGATAGTGTCTCAATAACCATAAGTATTCTGGACCGCAGCGGTCCTGTTTGTCAACCTGGCGTTCAGCCTGGGCGTGCCGGTACGAATACTGCAGGGAGCTGGGGAGCAATGAAGGATAATGCCGTTTTGACCCCCAGGCGCCCTCCCGAAGCTCAGGACATGAAGCCCTCCGATGTTGGGATGCCTGAGAGCGCGCACTTTCCCCTGGAGATCCGGATTGAGCCCCGCCCACCGCTCCGCCTGTTCGTCCGGGTCGGCATTTTCATCGTCGGCTGGCTGCTGATCCTGGTCGGGGTGGCCGGCCTGGTACTACCGGCCTTGCCGGGTATCGTCACCATCCTCCTGGGCGCGGCCCTGCTCTCGCTGGACAACGAGCTGGTCTACCGGGGGCTGCGCCGGCTGTTCACCCGCTGGCCCCACCTCTGGGACCGGGTCGAGAACTTCCGCGAGAAGGCCCACGACCGGATCCACCGCATGTTCCACCGGAAAAGCTGAAGACAGGCCAGGAAGGGTCCTCCCTCCTCTCCCCCAGGGAGAGGAGGGCCGGGCGGTGAGGGTCTTACCGCCGATCGAGAGGCACGTACGGCCGCTGGGTGGCGCCGACGTAGATCTGGCGCGGCCGGTTGATGCGGGTCTTGGGGTCGTCCAGCATCTCCTTCCAGTGGGCGATCCAGCCCGGCATGCGGCCGAGAGCGAACATCACCGTGAACATGTTGGTCGGTATGCCCATGGCCCGGTAGATGATGCCGCTGTAGAAGTCCACGTTCGGATAGAGCTTGCGGGAGATGAAGAACTCGTCGTGCAGGGCGACCTCCTCGAGCGACTTGGCGATGTCGAGCAGCGGGTCCTGGACGCCCAGCTCGGCGAGCACCTCGTCCGCCGTCTCCTTGAGGATCCGCGCCCGCGGATCGAAGTTCTTGTACACCCGGTGGCCGAAGCCCATGAGCCGGAAGCCCGAGCCCTTGGCCTTCGCCATGTCGACGTACTTCTTGTAGTCGCCGCCGTCGTCGCGGATGCGCTCCAGCATCTCGATGACCGCCTGGTTGGCGCCGCCGTGGAGCGGGCCCCAGAGGGCGCAGATGCCGGCCGAGATCGAGGCGAACAGGTTGGCCTGGCTGCTCCCCACCATGCGCACCGTCGAGGTGCTGCAGTTCTGCTCGTGGTCGGCGTGGAGGATGAGCAGCAGGTCGAGGGCGCGCTCCAGCACCGGCGACACCTTGTACTCCTCGGACGGCACCGCGAACATCATGTGCAGGAAGT
>DATFNZ010000082.1:0-43305 GCA_035266085.1 Thermoanaerobaculia bacterium | reverse complement strand
CCCAGGCCGGGGCCCACGGGCCCCGGGCCGTACCCCGGCCCCACGGGCAGATCATTGCTGCCGGAATCGTTGCCGGGAACCAGATCCGAGACGACGTCGTCCTGAGCGGGCGTCGTGGCCTCCGGCACCGTGTCCGGTATGGTCTCGGTCGTAGGCTGCACGGGCTCAGCAGCAGGCTTCGGCGCGTCCACCGGCTTGACGTCGAGGGGCTTCGGACGGCTGCCGCCACCGCCACCGGCAGGAGCCGGCGGGGGCGCCAGGCTGAGGAAGACGACGTTCAGGCTGGGCTCCTGCACGGGGGTCACCGTCCAGTAGCTGGCGAAAGCGAAAGCCGTCAATCCCACCACGTGCAGGACGATTGCGATCGGCAGAGACATCCAGCGGCGTCCGCGGGGCTGCTTTTTCGCTTCCAGATCGATCAGTGAGTTCTCGAACATCGTTTTACCCTCCGAAGAGCCTTCGTTGATCGTCCTCGCCTCGGTCCCCGAGGCGGGGGGCAACTTCAGGAGCGCTCCTATATAGATTAGAGGGGGGATGCTCGCTTTTAGTTCCAGACGACGTTCCAGGCAGGCGGGCGGGCGAAAAAGGGCGGCGCCGGGGCAAGGCCCCGGACGCCGCGGGGGAAGGGCTAGCCGAGCTTCCGCTGGACCTTTTCGCTCAGTTGCTTGAGCTGATCCTTGGAGAGCGCGTCGAGAACCGGGTCGAAGATCTGGTCGATATCGAACGGCTTGGAGAGCTCCGGCTTGGAGAGCTCCTTGAAGGACTCCGGCTTGAAGGCTTCCGGCTTGATCCATTCCGGCTTCCACCATTCCGGCTTGATCAGCTCGGGCTTGAGCTGCTCGGGCTTGAAGGTTTCAGGCTTGAGCTGCTCGGGCTTGATGCGCTCCGGCTTGAGCCACTCCGGGAGCGCCTGGGCGCCGCCCAGGATGGTGATCAGGTCGCGCAGCTTCATGTCGGCCAGGGGGCGGTCAAGGTCGATCTGGCCGGGACGCTGGTCCTGTCCGATCATCGGTTCTTTCTTCTCATCAGCCATGAAAAGCTCCTTTCTGTTGCATCGCTCTCGATCAGGCGAAAACGTTGCTGAGGTCCACGGGATGCCGGGCGAGATAGGCGGCCACCGCACTTGTGATCGGCTGGCCGCTACGCCCCTCGTAGAAGGTGAATTGCGGGTACGGGTTCAGCTCCAGGGCCACGAGCCGTCCTTCGGGGCTTTCCTTGAAATCGACGCCGCTGACGACCAGGCCGAGCTGGCGGGTGAAATCGATGCAGCGGGCGGTCACCTCGTCGCCGAGGAAGGCGGGCTCGATGACCAGGTCCGCGTCGCCGGCCCGGGCGCCGCGGCGGTAGTCCTCGTCGCGCGAGCTCAGGCGGGTGACGAAGGCCTCGTCGCCCACCACGTGGACGCGGTAGTCCACGCCGGCCACGTACTCCTGGAAGAGCGCCGGGCAGTGAGGGAGCTTGGCGAGGCCGTCCAGCTTGTCCGGAGTGAGCACCTGGGCGAAAGTGGCGACGTTGCTGATCCCCTTGAAGATCACCCGGCCGCCGAGGTCGTCGTAGAAGCGGCGCGCCTCTTCCGGGATGCTGGTCACCAGGCTTCTCGGCACGTCGAATCCGGCTTCCGCCAGCAGCCCGACCTGGAACGGCTTCGAGTAGTTCGAGCCGGCGTTGGCCGGCAGGTTGACGGTGGGGCAGCGCGCCGCCGTCAGCATGCGGTTGAGATCCCTCTGGAGATCGCCCAGCGCGGCGAGACGCCCGGGATCGAGGTGCCGGGGGGCGGCATGGCGCACGAAGATGGAGCCCACGGGGGACGCGCCGTCGCAGCCGCCGCCGAGGACCCGGTAGCCCGCCCGTCCCTCCAGCCAGTCCCGGCGCACCGAGTAGCGGTCGGGGTGGTCCTCGTCGACCACCTGGAAGGGCTGCCCGCTCGCCCCGAGGTGGCGGACGAGGGCCGAGGAGACGGTATCGCTGCACGAGCCGACGACGAGGATCATGAGAGCATCTCCAGGGCCGCCGCCGCGACCCGTTCGGTGACGTCCGGGGCTTCGTCCGCCAGAGAAGGACAAGGGTCCAGCCTCTCCAGGAACGGCTCCTCGCCGGCCAGCAGGTCGAGCCGGCAGATCCGCAGGCCCGAGCTCGCCTGCCAAGCGGCCAGGGCGGCGGACCGGCCGGCGAGGTGGTCCGCCAGCGGCGCCGCGGCCACGGAAGCCGGGATCAGCCGGCCGTCGACCGCGTAGACGCTCGCGGCAAGGCCGGCGGAGCCCGCGCCGTCCATGCCGTCCAGCCGGAGCCCCAGCCGCTCCCCGAGCTCTTCGCGCAGCAGCTCGGGATAGGCCCGGTCGCAGAGCCACCAGCCCAGATCGAAGCGGTTGACCACGGGGCAGCTCAGCCCGGCCAGCAGGCAGAACAGGGCCGCCGTGGTCTCGTGGTAGACGAACATCTGGTCGGGGGGATCGAACGCCGGCGAGGGCCACCACCGGCGGGAGATCCTCACCAGGACGCCGGACAGGTCGTTCACGCCGACGTCGCCGCCGGGCAGGCGGAGGAAGCCGCCGAACCGGCGGCCGTCGCGCTCGACGGCGATCGGGGTCTCTTCCATCAGCTCCCGCTCGGACAGACGCCGTACGGGCTGGCCGCGCTCTTCGATCCGCGTCTGAAGGATTCCGGCGAGAGGGTCATGGGTTTCTGCGAGGATCAGGATCATTTCGGCCTCCTTGCTTTCATAGAGGCGCGGCGAACGCTGAAATGTTACGGAGCTGAGGCTGGCAGGCTCCGCGGCCCAAGTTGACGCCCGGCAGCCTCCTGATATCTTTGGCGGACCCCGCTCCGGCTTGTGCCGAAGCGGGCCCGAAGCGATTCAGGCAGTTTTCATGGAGGCTACGAATGCCGGATTCCAATCCCAGCCCGACTCATTTGAGATCGGCGCTCTTCGTCGATTTCGACAACATCTACCTGGGGCTTCAGCGCGAAGACCCCTCGGCGGCAGAGCAGTTCGCCACCGATCCCTCGCGCTGGCTGCTCTGGCTGCAGGACAAGCTCCCCCATCACGACGGCGACGGCCGGCCGCGCAAGATCCTGTTCCGCCGCTGCTATCTGAACCCCTCGCAGTTCGGCCGCTTCCGCCCCTACTTCACCCGCTCCGCCTTCGAGGTGGTGGACTGCCCGCCCCTGACCAGCGGCGGCAAGACCAGCGCGGACATCCACATGGTGATGGACCTGCTGGACACCCTGGGCCACGTCACCCGGTTCGACGAGTTCATCCTCCTCTCCGGCGACGCTGACTTCACGCCGGTCCTGCTGCGCCTCTCCAAACACGACCGCCGCAGCGCCGTGCTGGCGATCGGCCCCGCCTCGGTGGCCTACAAGGCCGCCTGCGACCTGCAGATCGATCAGGACACCTTCCTCGAGGAGGCGATCGGGGCGACGCTGAGCCAGACCACGCGGGCGAGCGCCGGGCCCAGCAACTCGGTGATGGACGACCTGCTGCGCAGGATCGCCGACAAGGTCTATGAGCGGGCGAGCGCCAGCGGCGAGCTGGTGGCGACGGAGCTGCCGCCGATCTTCCGCGAGTTCCCGGAGTTCACCGCCAGCACCAACTGGCTGGGCTTCAACAGCCTGCGGAACATGACGATGGGAGTGGTGGCGACCCGCCAGGACCTGGGGATGATCGACGGCGATCCCTGGCGGGTGGGGCTCCTGGCCGAGGGTGACGTCCCCGAGCAGAGCCCGGAGGCTGGCCGGCCGGCGGTGGTGCCCCGCTCGTTGGCCGCCGCGGACCGCAGCCGCCTGATCGAGGAGATCCTTGGCTACGTCAGGTCGGTGGTGGACGGCTCCGACTCGGCGGTGCCGATGGCCCGGGCGGCGCAGATGGTGATCAGCCGCTTCGGCGACCAGGTGCTAGCCACCCGCTGGGCGGGCGCGGGCACCTTCCGCGACCTCCTGGAGGGGCGGGAGAACCCGGGATTCGCCATCTCGGCCCTGAAGCCGGGATACATCTACGATCCGGCCCGGCATCAGCTCCCGATCGACGGCCGGCCCGAGGAGCTGGTCGGCGATCCCGAGCTGAACGCGCTCGCCTACCGGGTCCATCAGCTCACGGACACGCCCTACCTCACGCGCGGCGACTACTGCCGGGTGTTCCGCCTCACCGCCGAGGAGGTGAACGTCCATGGCTACTTCCTCACCCGCACCTCCAAGGCGGTGCGCGACCGCTGCATCGAGGAGGGCTCGCCCATCGCCCGCGCCAGCGTCAACTTCATCCTGCGCGGCATCACCTTCGGCGGCCACCGCTTCGGCCAGAACGGCACCGAGATCCCGCTCGACCTGGGCACCTGCTTCTTCCGCAACGTGGTGAGCCTGTGCGACAGCGCGGGCATCTCGCTGAACGAGCAGGAGGTCGAGGTGCTCTCCGACTGGATCCTGGGCGAGACCCGCCGGGAGCAGCAGGAAGCCACGGCGTCCGAGGCCGCGCTGGGGGGCAGGCCGACCGTTGAAGAGGCCGGCGAGCCGGTCGGCGTCGGGGCCGGAGGGAAGGTCATGGGGGGCGGAGCGGAAACGGCATGACCTGGGCGCTTTATGACGTGGGGAAGTCATGACCTGGGAGATTGAGGAGAGCGAGGTCCGGCAGCTCCTCGCGCTGCCGGCCGGCGACCGTACCCTCCCCTTCTTCCAACTGGTCGCCGACTGGGAGGAAGCCTGGGGCCTCAGGGACGAGGAGGGCTGGGTGGTCGCCAAGGACACCGACGCTCTCCCCCTCTGGCCCCACTCCACCTTCGCGGCGGCCTGTGCCCAGGGGGCCTGGGAGGGAACGGTTCCCGAGCCCATCCCGGTCGACGACCTGATGGTCGAGCTCCTGCCCCTTCTGGAAGAAGACGGCCTCCTCGTCGCGGTCTTCCCGGCGCCGGGCGACGCCGGGACCGTGATGTCCCCCAGGGAGGTTCTGGAGAGGCTGGAGGCGGAGATCGAGATTGGGAACGAGTAGGGAGTTCGCCAGCGAGACCTCCCCTCTGGCGGCACCTCTCCCGTAGAGACGCCCCACCCCCGTTACGACACTGTTTCGGCGACCACGGGGACGACGGGGCGTCTCTCTCGAAGGGCATACCGTCGCCCTGCCACGATCGTCGAGAAGGCAGAAGGCCGCGAGAAGGCGCCGCCCACCCTGGTCAGACGGGTACATGTGCGTACGGAAGGCGTGAGATTCGTGGTGGAGGTGGAAGAACCAGCAGGGAGGAACCACCGAGACCACCGGGCTTCTACCGTGACGTTACCGTGACGTTTGGATTGGACCCGACCGGATCAGGCATGGGATCTGGGAGCGGCGTGCCCTCCGAAGAGACGGCCCGACGTCCCCGTGGCCTGCGGAAGGTGTCGTAACGGGGATGGGCCGTCTCTACCGGTACGGTGTCCTGAGGCGGGAAATCTCACGGTGAACCAACTTTCTGTTGCTCAGGAACTCTAGCCACCCCATGCTATCGTTCGCCCGCTATGGTCAAGCGCCTCTCCCTCCGCATCCCCGGCCAGGGGCTTCATGACGTCACGGATCAGGTCCGGACCGTCGTGAGCGACAGCGAGGTCCGCGACGGGCTCTGCACCGTCTTCATCCAGCACACCTCGGCGAGCCTGACGATCCAGGAGAACGCGGACCCGTCGGCCCGCCGGGACCTGGAGAGCTGGCTCAACCGGCTGGTGCCCGAGCGCGATCCCATCTACACTCACACCAGCGAGGGGCCGGACGACATGCCCTCGCACATCAAGGCCGCGCTGACGGCCACCTCGCTCTCGATCCCCATCCTCGACGGCGAGCTCGGGCTGGGCACCTGGCAGGGGATCTACGTCTGGGAGCACCGCCGCCACGCCGGCGCGCGCCACCTGCTGGTCCACGTCGGGGCCTAGGAAGGGATCTTCAGCCCTCGCGAATGCGCAACGCAAATTCGCGGGGGCGCACTCAGCCCTCGCGAATTTTCCTTCCGCCCCCGCGAATTTTCATGGCGCCCTCGCGAATTCTCGTTGCGCCCTCGCGAATTTGCATTGCGCCCCCGCGAATTTGCGTTGCGCATTCGCGAATTCTCGTTGCGCTCCCGCGAATTTGCGTTGCGCATTCGCGAATTTGCATTGCGAACTCGGGGGGTCTGCCGCAAATCGGTCCTCACGGATAGTAGCCGCTGATCGTCCGTGCCTCGGCCCCAGGCCTCGCCACCTTCACCTGCACGACGCGGAAGGCGTCGCCCGGACGCGTGTTGGAGGATTGATAGGAGATGCGGTAGCGCGCCCGCAGGTCGTGCTCGATGTCGCCGTAGGCCTTCTCCAACTCCCCCGTTTGCTTCAGGAAGAAGCTCCGGCCTCCCGTCTCGGCGGCCAGCCGGGCGAGCCGCTGTGAGGCCTCGCCTTTCGGCAGGCCGATGCCGATGGCGTAGACGGCGATGCCGGCCCGCCGGGCGCTCTCCAGGGCGTCCTCGAAGCGGAAGGCGCTGGTGCGGTCCTCGCCGTCGGAGAGCAGGAGGACGGCCCTCTGCCCCGACGCTCCGCCGAGATAGTCGAGGGAGAAGATCAGGCTGTCGTAGAGCGAGGTCTGCTCCTCCGCCACCAGCCCGGAGAGGCCGTCCTCCAGGACCGCCAAGTCTCCCGTGAGGCCCACCGCCACCCGCGGCTTGCGGTTGAAGGTGATGGCGGCCGCCTGATCGCCCGGCCTCAAGGTGCGGCGCAGGAACTGGAGGGCCGCCTGCCGCGTGGCTTCCAGCCGCGGCCGCATGGAGGACGAGTTGTCGATCAGGGTCACCAGGCGCAGGGGGGTCTCCGTGACCCGCTCGACCAGGCGGAGCGGCTGCCGCACGCCGTCCTCGAAGACCTGGATCTCGCCGGCGCCGACCCCGTCGATCAGCCGTCCGGCCTTATCCACCACGTTGGTGTACAGCTCGACCAGGCGAACATCCATCTTCTCCACCGCCGCCGCCTGGGTATTGAGCAGGACGACGTCCTCGGCCGACGTGCCGTCGGTCAGGTACGCCACGGCGCGGACATACCCGGCCTGCGCCTCCCCGGGCAGCGCGAGGGGCTGGGCGTAGGGGGGCTGATAGAGGGTCGCCACCCGTGAATCCCCGACGTAGAGCTCGACTCGTTCGACGCGGTCCTGCGGCGCCTCGACCTGGACCTGAGCCCGCAAGCTGGTGCGGTAGATGCGGCCCGGCCGAGGCTCCAGAAGCCGTACGGCGAACCTCTGGCCCCCGGCGTTGACGGCCAGCTTGTCGGTAGCCAGGACCTCCCCCCGGCGGTTCAGCCCCTCGACCGTGAGTTGGTGCGGCCGCGGCGCGTGCCCGAGGTCGAGCTGCACCACGTAGGGCGGCCGGGTACGCGTCAGCACGGGCTTGCCGTCAAGGGAGAAGGCCACGCGCTCGATCTGCTCCTCGTCGGGCAGGCCCTCGGCCCGGTCCACCCGCACCTCGAAACGCTGGTCGCCCGCGAGCATCTGACTGCCGGGCGAGAGGATGCGCAGACCGGGGTGAGGCGCCGCGAGCGCGGCATCGGCCTCGACGAAGAGGCTCCGGACCTCCGGCGATACCTCTGGCGATATCTCAGGCGATCTCTCAGGAAAATCGGGCAAAGCGTCCGCGGGAGCTCCGGCCGGGACGGGAGCGGCGGCCGGGGCGGACGCCATCGCTCCCGTGCCTGGCACGGCCAGATCGCGCCTGGCCACGAAAGCATGGCCGAGGGCGGGAGATTCGAGCTCCACCTCGAGCCTGTAACGTCCCGGCCGCAGTCGCCGTTCGAAGGCCAACGGCAGGGCCCGCCTCGCCGCCGTGGGGAGCGCTTCGAAACGGTAGCGGAAGGAGTCGACCGTCGCATCGCCGCTCATCACCCGCCCGGTCAAGGTGACCTCGCGGGCCATGTTGGGAACCGGGGCGTCGTCCGGCAGGAAGATGGGCTCGACCATCACGCGCACGAGGCCCTCGCCCAGGCGGCCGGGGAAATCGAAGGCGAGGCGGGCTTCGCGGGAGGGCCTCTCCCGCCGGACCTCGGCCGAGGGCGGCCGGAAGCTCGAGACCCACTCCCGCGGCTTGGGACTAGTGAGGGCGCGCTTGGCCAGAATCTCATAGCCTTCCCGGCCCTCGAGGCGAACCCAGAGGACGGCCTTCTCCATCGCGGGCTCGGCGGCGCAGGGATCCCCGGCCACCGTCTTGAGGTCGGGAACGTCACCCGGGTGCCAGAGGCGGGCCGGACCTCCTTCACCGCCGGAAAGGAAGAAGAGGACCATCCGGTCCTTCACCTGGAACCGGGGCTCGTAGGTCCAGACCTCCAGGGGAGCTCCGGCGCACCGGGTCTCGAAGACGGCGCTCGGCTCGCCGGCGACGAGGTAGATCCGCGCCCGCTCGTCGAGCGGATCGCGCCAGCGCCGCCGGGCTTCCTGAAGCCGCGTCTCCCAGCGCTCCCGCGCCTCGTTGCGGGGCGTATCCGGGTAGAGGTCGCGCACCTGCCAGAAGCGCTGAATGAACGCCTGGCGGTCGGCCTCGTTGCCGAGCCCGAGGAAGGCCTCGCGTTCACGGGCCGTGATCAGGGGAGCCACCTCGTCCAGCCAGGCCCGGCCATCCTGGGCCGGGAGCGCCTCGGGGGCGAGGAGAGCGAAAAGGACGAAAGGAAGGAAACCGCGCATCGCCCACACCTCCGCGGCGGGTGGCCGAGAGATGACAGACCTTCCTGTTCTCACCGCCCGCCAGGAGGGATGGGCTTAGCAAGAGACGTGCCCCGGCAGTCCTCGAACCCGCAGCCCCCCTAGCCAGGCAGGAACGGCACCGAGAGCGTCCCCTGCATCCAGCCGGTCAGCAGGTCGCCGTCCCAGGCGCCGAACCAGAAAGTCACGGGCCATGGGTGCGTCGTATCCACCTGGCCGCCCAGCAGCTCCTGCCCTTCGAAGCTCTGCGGGCCGTTGACGTTGAAGCCGTAGGTGAGCTGGAAGGCCAGCTTGTTGGTGAACCGGTCGCCCCAGAACTCGATCTGGTAAATCCGGGTCTTCAGGCCCTGGATCCGGGCCTCGAGCTCCGCGGGATCCCCCCTTCCTTCCTGGAGCTCCCGCTCCAGCTCCGCGATGCGCCCGGTGAGGTAGCGCCGGCGGTCGAGGAAGTAGGCGTACCAGTCGAACACCCGGATCGCCTCCTGCGCCGCCTGCGAGCCGGGGGTGAAGGCGGGGAAACGCCGCGCGTAGGTGGCGGGATCCTCGATCTGCCAGATCTTCTGTCCCGGATCGCTGGGGTTGAGGTAGTCGACGGCGCGGATTGAAACCTTTTCATTGCGGATCGCCAGCTCGAACGGGTTGACCACGAACGCCATGTTGTCGTCCGAGCCGACGATGTTGTTGCGGCTGTCGTAGATGGGGCCCGGGAAGGGGTCGTCGCGCCCCTCCAGGAAGACCTTGGCGCCCTTGAGCACCGCCGTCCCGTGGTCGTACGGCTGGCCGTCGAAGAGCACGCTCGTCACGTCCACGCCGATGCGGATGCCCATCCGTTCGGCCGGCTCGCGGAGGTTCCTGGCCGCGAACTCGGGCGTGATCTGGGTGCGGATCACCTGGTCGAGCGGATCCTCCTGCACCAGGGCCATGGTGTAGCCGCTGACTCCCCTCTCCTCGTTGGTGGGATCGGGATCGGTCGCGATGCGGCAGAGGAAGTAACCCTGGAAATTGATCTCTAGCAGCTTGGCGAAAGTCATCGCATCCCCCTCCTAGGTGACCACGAACTGCGGAAGCTGGCCGATCTGATAGATCCGGCGCATGTTGTTGCTCATGGCGGTGGCGCTCTCGTGGACGAAGGCGAGCTGGCGCTTGAGGAAGGGCACGTCGTCCTCGCTGCGCGCGTTCGCCGCCAGGTCCGCCGCGGAGAGAGCGCCGAGCTCGGAGATGATGTGCGTGAAACGGTCGAGGAAGAAATCGATGTTGTCGAGGCGGTCCGGATCGAGCAGCAGGGCCTCGTCCTCCGGGCTCAAATGATAGTTGGGACCCGTGGTGTGCTCGCCGTCGCCCGATTGAGTGTGGGCCAGGACCTCGGCGATGGGCCGCAGCAGCATCGTCATCGCCGGCCCGAAGGCCGTCTCCTGGAGCGCCGAGCTGAAGAAGGGATAGGACTGGCTCGACTGCGGCACGTAGTAGCGGTAGAGCCCCGAGAGCACGAAGAGGAGCGTCGCGTAGCTGTAGTTGAAGAGGTCGAAGGTGCGCCGGGCGAACGGGTTGGTGATCTCCTCTCCCGAGGGGTTGAGGAGGAGCGGCAGCGAGGGATCGAAGCTCGGATCCCGGGCGAGCATCGCCTCGTACTCGTCGCGGACGTCGAAGAAACGCCGGAAATGGCTCTGATAGCCCGGCGGCGCGTCGATCCCCTCGCCCTCCTCGACGATCAGGGAGATCGCCGTGGTGGCGCTGGCCAGGTCGACAATGGGGAAGATGTTGATCTGGTACTCGACGGGCACGAACACCTGGCGCGAGGGATTGCCCGTGAACAGGTCCGGCAGCTCGTCGAAGGCGGTCTGGATGTTGTCGTAGAGCTCCTGAATGCTGCCCGGATGGAGCGGGGCTTCGAGGAGCTCGCCCGTGAGATGGGTACGGGCCTGCTTCAGACTTTGGCCCCGGTCATTGGCCGCCGAGCCCGGGCAGGGCTGCCCGGGAGCGCTGAAGCACCAGGTAGGGATAGGGTCGCCGGACTTCACCAGCGTGTCGTAGCCGGGGCTCTCGGCGCAGACGAAGCGGCCGATGGTGGCGAGGTTGAAGCGCTCGAAGACGAACGGGATGTCGCACGGCTGGACCTCCTCCGACTGCCCCCGCTCCGCCCCGAGCCTGGCGCCCAGGTAATAGGGCGACTGCAGGGGGATGTTCTCGCGCGCGAAGTAGGGCTCGGCCCCGATCGCCGAGAGCAGGCCGTTGACCAGGGCGAGGTGCTCCATCTCCTGGCGCGCCACCATGAGGAGCGTCGAGCCCCAGCGGCGCACGGCCTCGAACTGCGCCGCGTTGCACCGCTCGTCCGGCCGCTTCTTCATCGAGAAGGCGGCGTACAGGTACTGCACCATGAGCTGCTGCTCGATCTCCGCCGCCTCCTGGAGGTGGGCAATGAGCTGCGGCTTGGTCTTGATGGGACCTCGGATCTCTCGCGTGGTGTTTTCCATTCGTCGATGCCCTCCTATGTGAATCGCAGACTACGTTCTCCCCCCGATGTAGAGACGCCTTGCAGGCGTCTCCTGGAGAGGGGCGGCGGCTCCGTTGCGGAATATGCCGCGGCGGAGGTACGCCCCGGGGGAAGCTCTCTTGAATCGACCGCTTTCCCGCCTCGGAGACGCCCGCAGGGCGTCTCTACATTGGGGGATGCGGAATCCAGCCTCCCCTACTTCCCTGCCGCGGCCGTCTCCTTCATCCCACCGTCCAGCTCCTCGATGAGCGCGTCCGACGCCGGACGCTCCTTTTTGAGGCGCTTCGCGGCGTCCTCGGCTTCGCGGAAGACGCGCAGGGCGTTCTCGCCCGCCAGCTTCTTCACCTCGGCGTCGGTCCAGCCGCGGCGCAGCAGCTCGCCGAGGAGGGCCGGATAGTCGCCGACCCCTTCGAGGCCCAGGGGCACGCTGGTGATGCCGTCGAAGTCCGAGCCGATCCCCACGTGGTCGATCCCCGCCACCTTGCGGACGTGCTCGACGTGGTCGGCCACCTGCGCCAGGGTGGCCCGCGGCACGGGGTGGGCTTTCTCCCAGGCCTCCAGCTCGCGCTTCACCCGCTCCGGATCGCCGGGATGGAGGGCCTTGAGCCGCGCCTCCTCGGCGTCCTGCACGGAGTTCCAGGCCCGCACCTCCTCGGAGACGAAGGACGGCACGAAGGTCACCATCACCAGGCCGCCGTTCTTCGCCAGGAGCTGGAGCACGTCGTCCGGCACGTTGCGGGGGTGGGCGTTCAAGGCCCGCGCCGAGGAGTGGGAGAAAATCGCCGGCGCCTGGGCCACGGCGAGGGCCTTCTTCATCGTCTCCGGCGAGACGTGGGAGAGGTCGACCAGCATGCCGAGCCGGTTCATCTCCTTCACAACCTCCTCGCCGAAGCGGGTGAGGCCGCCATGCTTGGGGGCGTCGGTGGCCGAGTCCGCCCAGTCGGTGTTCTTCGAATGGGTGATCGTCATGTAGCGGGCGCCGGCCTCGTAGAGCTGGCGCAGGGCCGCCAGCGAGTTGTGGATCGAGTGGCCGCCCTCCATGCCGATCAGCGAGGCGATGCGGCCCGCCTTGTGGATGCGCACCACGTCGTCGGCCGTCAGAGCCATCTCGAAAGTGTCGGGGTAGCGCGCGGCCAGGCGGTGGACGTCGTCGATCTGCTCCATCACGGCCTGCACGGCGTCGGCCCCCGTGATCTCGACCGGGATGTAGACCGACCAGAACTGCCCGCCGACGCCGCCCTTGCGCAGGCGCGGGATGTCGGTGTGCAGAGGCTTCTCGAGCTTCGAGGTGTCGCTCCGGAGGTCGATCTTGTCGAGGTGGTTCTTGACCCGCTGGCGGTACTCCCAGGGCAGGTCGTTGTGGCCGTCGATGAGCGGCACCTGGTCGAGCAGCTTGCGCGCCCGTTCGACCAGGGCAGGATCGGGCACCGGCTCCGCCGCCCTCGCGGGCGCGGCTCCGGACAGCGTCAGGCCGAGGGCGAGGGCTCCCAGCCAAAAGATCTTTCGCATCGCGTCGTGTCTCCTTGGTCGGTCCGGGTGGGATTCTACGCCCTCACTGTGAGATAGAATCCCCCATTCCTCACTCCCAGGAGATCTCCATGGACCATCCCGCGCCGTTCCGCCCCGAGGATCATGCCGTCTACGACTCCGGCAGGATGGGCAAGAGCACCCTCTTCGAATCCGAACGCCTCCTGGTGGGCCTGAACACCTTCGAGCCCGGCCAGGAGCACAAGCTGCACGCCCACTCAGGGATGGACAAGGTCTACCACGTGCTCGCCGGCAGCGGCGTCTTCCTGCTCGAAGGACGGGAGGAGCCCATGGAGGCGGGCAAGATGCTCATCGCACCCGAGGGCATCCTGCACGGCATCCGCAACACCGGGACGGAGCGCCTGCTGGTGCTGGCGATCCTGGCGCCGGCGCCGTGAGACCGCGGGTGGCATGGGCCCTCGCCGCTCTCGCCCTCCTCGCCGTCTCCATCCTCGAGGCCGCAGCCCTCTACCGTTTCTATCTCACCCAGACCCGCCTCCCCCTGTGGGACATGGCGGGCCATGGCTGGGGCGGGGTCGAGCTGCTGCGGGCCCTCGCCGCGGGACGGCCCCTCCACTTCCTGGACCTCCTGAACCGCCAGGACAAGTGGCCGTTCGGCTTATCCCTGCTGCTCCTCCCCTTCCTGGCCGCCGGCAAAGCCGGCTTCGCCTCCGCGACCCTGCTCTCGGCCGTGCTGTTCGCCCTCGTGCCGCTCCTGATGCTCTGGGTGGCGAGGGAAGTGGACGGCCGTTCGGCGGGGCTCTGGGGCGGGCTGATCGGCGGCGCGCTGTTCCTCGCCAGCCCCCTGCCGCGGGTGTTCGGCATCCTCATCATGCGCGAGATGGCGGGGATCGCCTTCTCCCTGCTCGCCCTCGGCCTGTACCTGCGCGCCCGCCGCCTCGGCACGTCCTGGGCGTGGCGCCTGGCCGGCCTGGCCTTCCTCGCGCTGTTCCTGGTCAAGTACAACTACGCGCTGATCTGGGCCCTCGCCGTCCTGGTCAACGAGGTCTGGAGAATGGCTCCGGAGCGCCGCCGCGAGCTGGGCCTGGCGGCGGTCCGCCTCCTCCGGCGGAGAATCGTCCTCGCCGTTTGGCTCGGCCTGCTGATCGCGGCGGCGCTCTCAGGGGTCAACCCCGGCGTGGGGATCTACGTCGGGCTGGTGGTCGGGGCCGCCGTCGTGGCGGTCCGGTTCTGGCGCCATCCGGAGGCCTTGCGGAGCCGCTGGCGCGCGCTGCCCGTCGAGGTCCGCGCCGCTCTCGCCACGGTGGTGATCCCCCTCTGGCTGTGGTGCCTGAGCCCCAGCCCGATCCATCCCAAGAGCATCATCGCCTTTCTGCGCAACCGGGCCGCCGGGCCGCCGCTCCTCTCCTCGGGCTCGCTGCTGTTCTATCTCCGTTCGCTGGCGCGGGACTACGCGGCCGCTCCCGCGGTCGGCGGCCTCCTGGTCGTCTGCCTGCTCGCCTCGCTGGTCTGGCTCTGGGACCGGCAGGACGACGGGCCGTTCCGCGTCCTCTTCCTGATGGCCTTCCTCGGCCTGATCCTCGCGACCCTGCACCCCTTCAAGGAGCCCCGCTTCTTCGCCACCACGGCGCCGTTCGCGATGCTCCTGGCGGGCATCGCCTTCAGCCGTTTCGCCCATCTCGCCCCCGAGCGCGGGGCCGTCCTGGGCGGTCTGCTCTGCGCCCTGGCCCTCGCGGGGCTCGTCTCGACAGTGCCGGACGCGCACCTGGAGGCCCGTCTGGCACGGGACTACAAGCTCTACTCGGGCCGGCCCGGCTTCTGGAGACCGCTGGCGTTCCTCGCCAACCACGCCGCGGGATCCCGCCGGCTGGCCGTGATCGGCACCTTCAACGAGCTGAGCGACAGCCTCGTCCGTTGGTGGTTGGCCCTGGATGGGGAGACGCGGGACGTCGAGGTCGTGAAGCCGCCGTCGCGCTCCAATCGACCACGCCCCAATCGGTCACGCCCCCAGGGCGGACCGGCGCCGGAGGTCGGGAGCTGGCTCGACAAGGAGAAGCCGGACCGCATCCTGGCGATCCGGCTCCTGCCGTCGAGCCGGTTCTATCGGGGAAAGGACTTCCAGCTCTACAACGCCTGGCAACTCTCCGTCATCGGCGCCCTGGAGAGGGACCCGGCTTGGCGGGTGAGCCGCCGGCGGCCGTTCGAGGGGCTGGGGCTGGAGGTTTTGGTGATGGAGCCCCCGGCACGATCCCCCGCGCCTCGTCGACCGTGACCACCTGGTTGGTGGGGACGTTGGCGAACTTCTGCTTCGTGCCGCTCGGCCACTCGATCTCCAGCGACTGCACGGCCTTGTCCTGGCCGAGACCGAAGGTGGGGGCGATGTCGCTCTGCGAGCAGTAGGAGGAGCCGGTGCGCACCATGGTCCACTGCTTGCCGGAGGGGCTGGTCACCCGCACGATGGCGCCGAGGCCGTCGCGGTTGGACTTCGCGCCCACGGTCTTGACCCGCAGCCAGCGGTTGCGGTTGCCGCCCTCGTTGCGGAACACGTAGGCGGGGCCGTGGTTGGTGGTGAAGACGACGTCGAGGTCGCCGTCGCGGTCGAGGTCCCCGTAGGCGGCGCCGCGGGCCACGATGGGACGGCTGAACTCCGGCCCCATGGCGGCGGCCACGGACTCGAACTTGCCGTTGCCCCGGTTGCGGAACAGCAGCGGCGCCTGCTTGTAGGTGACCCGCGGCTGCACCCGGTTGATCTCCTCCTCGAGGTGGCCGTTGGCGGCCAGGATGTCGAGGTGGCCGTCGAGGTCGTAGTCGAAGAAGAAGGCGCCGAAGGTGAGGGTCAGCAGGCTCGACTGCCCCACCGCCGAGGCCGGCGCCTCGTCCACGAAGACGCCGCTCCCCTCGTTGTGGTAGAGCGCCAGCATCTCGTTGGTGAAGTTGCCCACCAGCAGGTGGGGCCGGCCCGAGCGGTCGTAATCGCCGGCGTCCGCGCCCATGGCGCCGCGGGCCGTCCCCTCCTCGGAGAAGGCGACCCCCGCCTCCACCGCCTCGTCGGTGAACGTGCCGTTCTTCTGGTTGCGGTAGAGCTTGTTGGGCTGGGTGTCGTTGGCTACGAACAGGTCGGGCCAGCCGTCGCCGTTGAAGTCGAGCACGGCGATGCCCAGCGACTTGCCGTTGGGATCGGCGACGCCCGCCTTCTGGCTGACGTCCTGGAACTTGCCGCCGCCCAGGTTGCGGTAGAGCTTCGAGGAGGTGCCCTTGTACGACTCGGGGGTGCAGTAGGACTTGGTGGCGCCGTCGAGCGAGCACCAGAGGTCCTTGTCCTGGCTCCACTGCACGTAGTTGGCGACGAACAGGTCCGTCTTGCCGTCGCGGTCGTAGTCGAACCAGGCGGAGCCGGTGCCGAAGCTGGCGTTCTTGATCCCGGAGGCCGCCGTCACGTCCTTGAACTTGCCGTTCCCCTCGTTGTGGAACAGGCGGTCGCCTTCGAGGGCCGTGAGGTAGACGTCCATGCGGCCGTCGTTGTCGTAGTCGGCGGCGGAAGCGCCCATGCCGTACAGCGAGACGTCGAGGCCGCTCCCCTTGGTCGCGTCGCGGAAGGTGCCGTTGCCGTTGTTGCGGTAGAAGGCCTGGGTCGACCGCCTCTTCCCCGGCTGCCAGTCGTGGCTGTTGACGAGCAGCAGGTCGAGCCAGCCGTCGCCGTCGGCGTCGAACAGGAGAACCCCGGAGCCCAGGGTCTCCGGCATGTACTTCTTCCCCGCCCGGCCGCTGTTGTGGGTGAACTTGACCCCGGAAGCGGCGGTGACGTCCTTGAACGCCACCCGATTCTGGGCCGGGGCTGGAGCCGGGGCGGGAGCCGCCGCGACCCAGGCTGCGGGAACGGCGGCGGCGAGCAGAGCGGCAACTGAACGCTTCAAATCGTCAACCTCCTGCGATGGCGGAGTCCGCCGTCTTCGGAATGGGGATCACGGGAGCGCTTTCATGCTCGTGGATCGGCTGGCGCTCGTTGTTGTCCTCCGGGCTGACCATGCGCCGCTTGGCGGTGATCGCCTGGGCGGACTCCTCGGCCTTGAAGCGCCGGAAGAGCTTGGCCTCGCGCGCCGTCTTCTCCTTGTCGCCCAGGGCACGCCAGCAGAGCATGGCCGTGTAGTGCATCTGCACGTCCTCGGGATCGACCTGCCCGACCTGCTCGAGCACCTCGAGCGCCTCCTTGTACTGCCGCTTCAGGAACAGGACGCGGGCCATCTGGTTGAGCGCCACGCGGTCGCGCGGGTACTTGTCCCGGACGGTGCGGAGCGAGGCCAGGGCGCCGTCGTAGTCGCCCTGGGCCTTCTGGATCATGGCGTTGAAGAAGTGGACGCGAGCCAGGCTCGAGTCGATCGCCAACGCCTTCTTGATGTAGGGCTTGGCGGCCTCGACCTCGCCCTCGCGGATCAGCGCGCGGGCGACGTTCAGCCAGCCGTCGGCGTAACCCGGCTCCGCCTCGGTGACCTTCTTGAAGGCGTGCTCCGCCCCCTTGAGGTCGCCCTGGAGCAGCAGGCCGATGCCGTAGTCGTTCCAGCGCTCGCGCTCCTCCTTGCCGGCGATGGGCCGCCACGCCGGCTCGCCCGGCCCGGAGCCGAGGGGCAGCTTGGCCTCGGCCGTCGCGATCGTGACGATCGGCAGGTTGGGGATCTCGCCCTTGATTTTGCCCGACACGTTGGCCGGGATGTTGGCGGGATCGAACGACCATTCGGCGCTGTTGTGGTGCGGGCTGATGAGGGCCGCCTGCCCCGGCTTCGGCTGGCCGGCATAGGCGAACTTCGTATAGGAGTGGGCGAACTTCCGGTAGTTGAGCTTCGCGGTGAAGGTGATCGGCCCCTTGGCCTCCTCGGGCACGCGCACCCGGTAGTGGGCCACGTCGGCGGCGCCGGGCGGGATCAGGCGCACGTAGAGCACGCTGCGGGCCTGCCAGGCGTTGCGCTTGTCGATCATGTTGCCCTCGCCGTCGAGCTGGTAGGCGCGGTAGAAGTGGGCGCCCGGCTCCACCGGACCCTTGCCGTCGTCCTCCACCTGGCCGCTCCAGAAGACGACCCTGCCGTCCGCGTCGCGCCCCTGGAGCTCCAGCCAGACGTCGAAGGCGTCGACCGTGCCGCCCGGGAAGAAGTGGCCGATGGCGCGGGTGCGCACCACCACGTCCACCTTCACCGTGGAGCCCGGCCGCACCGCCGGAGCCGCCTTGTCGAACGGCGCCGCCAGCTTGCCCACCTCGCGGATCACCACCGGACCCTGCTGCTCCGCCTCTTCGCCGACGGCGAAGGAGGTCATGAGCTGCGGTCCGCTCGCCGGGGTGGCCCGCCGCACCATGGCTGTCTCGCCCTTGTTCTCATCGACCGGCGAGACGGCGAAGATGTCCACGGTGATGAAGCCCGACTTGAGGAACTTCTCGGTGACGTCCATCTGCTCCTTGTCCTGGTTGACGAAGGGCAGGGCCGTGTTGGCGGCCGGGAAGCGGTGGGAGTGGACCTTGCCGTCGACGTTGCCCGGGTCCTTGGAGTCGACGAGCGGCATGTGGCAGTTGGCGCAGGTCTTCGATTCCGCCGGGTAGTAGAACGAGCGGGCGCCCTGGCCGGAGACGCCGCTCGCCTGCCAGTTGTCGTAGTCGTTGAAGCCGCGGAACCAGCGGTAGGAGTTCACCGGCACGTCCAGGTGCACCTTGTGGCACGACGAGCAGAACTCCGCCGAGTCCGCGCGCATGAAGGGCTTCATGAAGGTCTTCTTGTGCGGCTCCGGATCCAGGTAGGTCAGGAAGTGGTCCGCCTTGCGGATGAACGGGTTCCGGCTGCTCATCAGCTCGTGGAGGGCCGGGTACTCGATCGTGAAGCCGCCGTTGCCCATCGAGCTGTCGACGTGGGTGATGGCGTGGCACGAGGTGCAGGCGAGGCCGGCGTGGGCCTCCGGCGTGTCGATCTGCTCCTTGATCGGGCGCTCGAACCGGCCGTTGAAGAACACCGCGTGATCATGGCACCCGGCGCACCATTTGGTCGGCTGGGTGCCCACCACGTCCTGCATGTACTCGATCGACTTCCGGTAGAACTGGTTATTGAACGAGGCGAAGTGGTGGGCCGAGCTGTTCCACTGATCGTAGATGTCCTTGTGGCACTCGCCGCAGGTGGCCGAGTCCATGAAGAAGTTGGACGGGATGATGCCGCCGACGTTGGTCTTGGCCGAGGATGGGAAGAACGGCGACTTCGGTCCGCCCCCCTCCTCCTGCATGGCGGTCGGGACGATCAGGGGATTGCGGATGCGGTCCTGCGGCTTCGGGTTCGCCTTGCGGTAGAGGGCCGCGGCGGCAGGCCACACCACCAGCAGGACCGCGGCGGCCGCGAAGGCCTTGCGGAACCCGGGATTGCCGGCGCCGCGGCGCCACAGCCAGGCGCCCAGGGCGGCCACGCCGAGGGCGGCCGTCACCACGTGGGCCCAGAAGACGCCCCGGTTCTGCAGGACGTTCCCCGCCCACGCCAGCCAGACGCCCGCCAGCAGGGCCAGGAGGAACAGCACGGCCGCCGGCAGCAGGCCGCTCCGCAGGTCCGGCCGGCGCGCCAGCAGGAGGGCGAACGCCACCGCCAGGACGACCCCCAGGACCAGATGAAGAAGGACGTTCCCCATGTAGAAGACCGTCGGCGAGGCGTACGCCGCGATATACGCGGTGTTCACCAGCAGCACGACGAAGAGGACCGCCGTCCACTTCGCCAGAGAGCTCTGTTTCGATTCCATCCTATTGCTCCTTGTCACCGGGTGGCCGGCGCCGTCACCGGTCCACCCGAAACCCTCGCGTCGGCAGATCCCGGTATCATAGCTCCTCGCATCTGCCGGTTCATCCAGCCGCCGCCTCCGGACCCAATTTAGGGCCCAATTTAGTCTTGGCGACTTACCGCGGGGGGCCTCTATCTCACCTTCCAGGTCTTGTGCTGCTGCAGGGACAGCCGCCAGGGGGGGTTGTCCCTGCACAGCCGGATGCACCAGTCGAGCGTCCGGGGGTCGAGCTCGGCGCCGTCGAAGGCCGGCGAGATCAGGTAGTGCTCGGCCTCGACCACGGTCCGGGGGATCCCCTGGCCGTGGCCGCGGACGTACTTGACCTCGTGGGCCGTGCGCTGACGGATGGCGTGCTCGGCCACCTTGGGGCTGACGGTGATCCAGTCGATCCCGGGCGGCAGCGCAAGGCTGCCGTTGGTCTCGATGGCGAGCTTGTACCCCGCCTCGTGGAGCCCGTCGATCAGCTCGGCGTCCACCTGCAGGGCCGGCTCGCCGCCGGTGAGGATCACCCAGCCGCAGCTCGCGGAGAGCTGGCGGAGCTCGTCCACGATCTCCCCCGGGGTCATCCACCGTCCGGACTCGAACTCGGTGTCGCAGTCGAACCCGTGCGTCTCCACCTTGCAGGTCAGGTTGCAGCGTGACAGCCGCAGGAACAGGTTGGGCGTGCCCGCGCGGACGCCCTCGCCCTGCAGGCTGTAAAAGATCTCGTTGACGAAGTAGCGCTCCACGGCGGTTACTCTAAATCACGCCCGGCCGGGCCGGTATTCCGTGGCCCCTCCGTGCTCGATAAAAACAATCCTGGCGCGATCCTTGCTCTAAGCAATAGCGGGCGGGGTCCGCATCCGGCCTCTGGCCGGTCGGCGATTCGAGAGGGGACGATCCTCCTTCGCTGCCGGCCTTCAGCCGAGGAGGCTCTCTGGTCATTCTCCCTGAGCAGTTCCCACGACGATAGTTTCCGACGCCGGATCTCGCCCCTTCTATTCCTTTTCTCAAATCGCCGTCAGGCGGGTAGCTTCGAATGAAGCGTACCTGCCTGCGGCTCCTATGGCCAGCCGGGCCGGTCCCGCCGGGATCTCGAGGCTTCCCAGGTCGAGCGTTTCCCAGGCGATCTCCAGACGGTTGCCGCTCTTCCGCAGCCTGAACTGCTGATCGATCGACGGGTCGAAAGCGCCGGGGAGTGGAAAAATCTGCTCACCCGTGCCAAGAATCCAGTCCTTTCCTCGCCTCGACAGGATCAGGCGCGGCCCCGGATCCGCTCCGAAACCGAGCCAGCCCTCCCCCTCCAGGCGAACGTTCACCACCGCCAGCCAAGCTTCGAGCGCGGGGCCCTTGGCGATCCAGCCCTCGCCGTGCAGCCTCCCCTCCCCGATCCGCCAACCGCCCACGCCTTCCAGGACGTCCCAACCCGCGAGGTCCCCATCCTTTATATATAGATCCTCCCACCCGACGGTCAGGGCGAAGCCGGAAAGCTCGACGGCCCCACCCTGCGCCACGAAGGCCAGGCTGCTGGCGGCGGCCCCCTCCACCTCGAAGCGAAGGAGGCGGGTGACGCCGGGAGCCAGCTCCTTCTCCGTCCTGAGCACCTCCCCTCCCAGAACGACCGCCAGTCCGGCATCCTTCTCCAGCCCCCGGACGCTCACCTCGACCAGGAAGGACGGCGCGCCCGTCTCGTACCGGAGCTCCTCTCCCGGGCCGAGGACGGCGGGGGCGTCGAGGAGGTCCGAGATCGTGGGCGGGACGGGACCCGGCTGGGGAGCGGTCGTGGGGCCGAGCACGATCATCCGCTCGCCGGCCCAGTCGAGGGGATCGATCGCCATCACCCGGGCGCCCAGGTCCGGCGACCAGCGGTGGTAGACGCAGTAGAGCTGCCGGTTGTCCGGCCCGCGCACCACGGAGTTGTGGCCGGGGCCGACGACCTCGCCCGCCGTGCGCAGGATGGGCAGAACCCGCTCGCCGTCCGAGGCCTGCCTCCATTCGCTCGGATCCTCCAGGCTTTGCGTAGTGGCGTAGCTCACGCCGTAGGTCGGGTTCTGCCAGTTGCCGCCGCTGAACATCTCGTAATAAACGCCCTTGCGCTGGAGGACGAAAGGCCCCTCGACGGTGTGCCAGCGGACGAACCCTTTTTCGGGCCGGTTCGGGTGGTAGACGTGCCAGTCGAAGCGCGGCAGGGCCACGGGACGGGGATCGCCCTCCAGGGTGTACGGATCGAGCATGCGGTCGCGCACGGTGCCGGTGCCGACGTGGGCGGCGTCCAGGAAGTCGGTGGCGTAGAACAGCCAGCGCGAGCCGTCCCCGTCCACGAACACGTGGGCGTCGATGGCGAACGGCTCCGAGGTGAGCCGCCGGCCGGAGTCCGTGAAGGGACCGGCCGGATGGTCCGCCACCGCCACGCGGATCTCCATCCGCTCCTCGTTGCCGACGCTGTAATAGAGATGGAAGCGGCCGGCGTCGTAGACCACCTCGGGCGCCCAGTAGCAGGTGTGGCCGCCGGGGAGCGGCTCGAGAGCTCCGGCCAGTGGCTGCCACTCGACGAGGTCGCGCGAGCGGGCGATGCCAAAGGCCCGCCCGTCGTGCCAGAAGCCGGTGCAGTACCCCCAGTACTCCCCCCGGAACTTCAGGACGAAGGGATCGGGGAACGATTGGGGGTAGACGGGGTTCTGGTACATCCCTAAACCGCCAACAACCCCACCGACGCCTCAGGGTCCGCCATATGCCTTTGGAACTGCTCGACGAGAGGCGTCGCTTCCCACCGCCGGCCGGAGCCCCCCCCGGCGAGGGTGTAGAGCCCGAGGTCCAGGAGGTAATCGTTCACCGGCTTCTTGCCGTATCGGTAGCGCCAGTCGATCATCGTGAAGAGGGGGAACCAGGTGTAGCCGAGCACGGGCACGCCCTCTTCGCGCAGGGTCCGGATGGCGGCGACGGAGGTTTCGAGCCAGCGCGAGCGGACCTCGACGTCCCCCTTGGCGCTGGTCTCCGTGACCATGATGGGCGCGTTGTAGCGCCGCCAGTAGTCCTCGATCAGGTGCACGAAGCCCGCGCCGTCCTGCTCGACCGCTTTCCAGGCGAGACGGCCGCGGCGGTTCACCGTCACCTGCTGGGTGGACCACTGGGGATAGAAGTTCATGCCGATCACGTCGAGAGGGATGGCGGCCCGGCGGACCGCCGCCAGCTCGTTGGGGCTGACGCCGTTGCGCAGCAGCCAGGTGAACAGAGGATGGTCGGGCGCCATGCGGCCCGTCATCAGGTCGTAGGCGAGGAAGCCGCGCCGCTGGTCCTCGATCGCCAGCGCCTCGAGGTCCGAGCGGGCGGCCCGCGCCAGGCCGGTGGCCTCGACGTGGACCATCAGCGATCCGGAATCGGCCTCCTTGAGGGCCTCGACCGTGCGCTGGATGCCCTGCACGAGCTGCATCATGAGGCGGAGGTATCCGGCGTCCCCCCGCAGGTACGGCGGCCAGAGCCCCTTCTTGCCGCAGAACAGGGCGTTGACGATGGGCTCGTTGAGGGGCGTGTACCAGCGGACCAGGCCGGCGTAGCGGCGGGCGAAGGCCCCGGCGTAGGCGGCGACCGCCTTGGGATAGTCGTCGCTGGCGAACTCGCGGCGCAGCCAGAAGGGGCAGCCGTAGTGCATGAGGTCGAGGATGGGCGTGATCTTCAGCTCCTCGACGAGATACGGGATGACCTGGTCCGTCCAGCTCCAGTCGAACTCGCCGGGGAAAGGCTCGACCCGATACCAGGGAACGCCCCAGCGGATCGCCTTGACGCCCAGGTCGCCCGCGAGCGCCAGGTCCTCGCGCCAGTGGTCGTAATGCCCCATGAGCTGGTACTCGTCGAGGGCGCGGTGGCCGGGGCGCGTCTGAGGGACGAACGTGTCTTCGATCCCCGTGGCCCAGAGGAATTCCTCGGGCCCGGGGCCAGGGAGGAGGGGATGCGACATCTACAGCGGTACCTCTTGGAAGTGAGGGGCGACGTTAGCACAAGTCGTCCCCCTCGTTCCCCTGCCCGAGATCTTCTACGACGCGCCTGGCCGCTCGTGCAGCGTCATCCACAGCCCGCCCTTGGGCCGCAGCGACAGCATGGCCGCCGGCTCCACCCGCTGCCCCGACACGGCGTGGAAGTCGAAGCGCTGCAGGACGCTCGCGAGCACCAGCATGGACTGCATCTCCGCCAGCCGGGCGCCGATGCAGACCCGCGGGCCGCCGCCAAAGGGGTAGTAGGCGAACTGCGGGCGCCCCTCCGACCGCTCCGGCGTGAAGCGCTCGGGATCGAAGGCCTCCGGATTCGGCCAGAAGTCCGGCCGCCGGTGGGTGACGTAGGGGGAGAACATGAGGATCGAGCCGGCGGGGATGCGGTGTCCGGCGAGCTCGTCGTCCGCCAGCGGCGTGCGCGTGAGCAGCCAGAAGGGCGGATAGAGCCGCAGGCTCTCCTTGAGCACCATCGAGAGGTACGGCAGGCGCGGCAGGTCCGCGAAACCCGGCGGCCGGCCGCCCAGCACTTCCATCAGCTCGTCCTGTACCCGGCGGGCCACCACCGGATACCGGGAGAGGAGCCAGAGGGTCCACGTCAGGCTGGTGCCGGTCGATTCGTGGCCGGCGACCAGCATGGTGATCACCTCGTCTCGGATCTGCTTGTCGGGCATCGGCTCCCCCGCCTCGTCGCGCACGGAGAGGAGCGTCGAGAGCACGTCGTTCCCCTCGGCGCCGCTCCTGCGGCGCTCGGCGATGAGCCGGTAGACCACCTCCTCCAGGCTGGCGACGGCCCGCAGGAAGCGGACGTGGCTGGGAAACGGCACCCACCAGGGCAGCGGTATGGGGGACAGGACCCGGCGGTGGAGAATGGAGAATGCGGTGGTGATGGTCTGGTGCACCGTCTCGGCGTCGCCGGCCACCTCGGAGCCGAACAGCGTCCGGGTCGAGATGTCGACCAGGATGTCCATCATCTCGTGCTCGAGGTTGAAGGGCGTGCCCGGCACCATCTCGCGTTGCCAGCGTTCGAGCATGGCGGCCGTCGAAGCGGTGATGGTCTCCGCCATGGCCGTCAGGCGGGGCAGGTGGAAGGCCGGCTGCAGGAGCTTCCTCTGGGTGCGCCAGGAATCCCCCTCGTTGAGGAACAGGCCGTTGCCCGCCAGGGGCCGGAGGAGCTGGAAGTTGGCGCCCTTGACGTAGTTGCGGTGGTGGGTCTTCCAGACGTGCTCGATGTCCCGCGGATGGGTGACGAGGTAGAACTTCTGGGACCCGAAGCCGCCCAGGCAGACCACGTCGCCGTACTCGCGGACCATTCGCGACAAGACCTGGAGGGGGTCCTTCATCACCTGGGGCAGGGCGCCGAGGATGGGATAGCCCCGGGGTCCGGGGGCGACCGAAGGAGCCCCCCTTCGGTTCTCTACCTGCAGAGAATCGGCTTCAGAAATCATGGAAAGCCCTCCGATGGAACAACAGCAGAAACAGCATGGAATAACAAAGAAACGCACCCCTCCCAAGGCACCTGAGCGCCTCACGACACGAACGAACTACAGGCTACGTTGCTAGTAAAAGTGGCCACGCCCAGCAAAAGCGGGACACCTTAGGAAAGCGAAGACGGGAGGACTGGCGCGGGGGGCCCGAGAAAACCAAAGACTGCAAGGACCGCAAGGACTGCAAGGACTGCAAAGACTGCCGGAACAGGTCCACCTCCTCTTGCCGTCTTTGCTGTCCATGCAGTCCTTGCGGTCCTTGGTTCCTCTCTCAAACCAGTCCGTCCGTCCCCGCGCCGCAGACGATGGCGCAGGCGGAGCGGATGCCCGAGAGGGACATGCGGCCCGAGAACAGGGCCGCGATGGCGGCGGCGCCGGACAGCTCGGCGGCGATGCCCGCCTCGAACCAGAGCCACCGCGCGGCCTCCCGCATCTCCTCGTCGGTGACCAGGACGACCCCCTCGACCGTCTCGCGGATGATCTCGAAGTTCATCTCGTCGCTGCGCCGGGGGGCGAGGGTGTTGGCGGCGGTCGAGACGGCGGCGAGCTCGACCACCCGGCCGGCCCGCAGGCTGTCGTGGATCTTGGCCGCTCCGGTGGGCTCGACCCCCACCACCCGGGTGCCGGGGCGGAGGTGCCGGATGGTCGTGGCGACGCCGGAAATCAGCCCTCCCCCGCCGATGGCCACCACCGCCAGGTCGGTCTCGGGAGCGTCCGCCAGGATCTCCAGGCCTACCGTGCCCTGGCCGGCGATCACCTCGCGGTCGGCGAACGGGTGCACGTAGGTCAGCCCTTCCCGGCTGGCCGCCTCCAGGGCGGCCCGGTTGGCGTCGTCCCAGACCTCGCCCTCCCAGACGACCCGAGCGCCCCAGCGCTCTAGCTTCGCCGCCTTGGCCGGCGGCACGTTGGCCGGCAGGTAGATCGTCACCGAGCTCCCCGCCAAGCGGCCGGCGAAGGCCACGCCCAGCCCGTGGTTGCCGCCCGAGGCCGTGACCAGCCCCCGCGCCGCCTGCTCCGGCGGCAGCGACAGGACCTTGTTGGTCGCCCCCCGCGCCTTGAACGAGCCCGTGACCTGCAGGTTCTCGAGCTTGAGGGTGAGACGGCTTCCCGGCTCGCCTCCGGGCAGCGGACCGGCGTCCAGCAGCGGCGTATGGCGTAAGTGCGGGGCGATACGGCGGCCGGCGGCTTGAAGGTCGGCAAGGGAAATGGCGAGAGGAATCATGGGGCGAATGCTATCGCACCGGGGGGCGGAATTGCGGTGAAGGAGGCGTAAGTTCCGCCTTCAGATCCGCTTGACTTACGCCCTTGTTACGCCTAAACTACGCCCATGATGATTTCAGCTCTGAAGACGAACCGGCATGGAGGGACAACGGCTTTGACGGAGAACCCGGCAAGGGATCTCAGTAGGAGATAGCGATCGTGCGCACACCCATTTTGAACGGCCTCGGCCAGGCGCTTCGCTGGCTGCGCGAAAGGCAGGAAAAGAAGCAGTACCAGGTGGCGGATTCCGCCGGCATCACCAAGGGCATGCTGTCCGCCTACGAGACGGGCCGCCAGCGCCCGTCGCTCGAGACCCTGGAGAAGATCCTGGGCACCCTCGGGTGCGACTTGAACGATTTGCACAATGCCATCCAGATCATCAACGGTCATCCGGAAGGCATGCGGCGGCGGGGCGAGGGCGTCGGCGAGGAAGCCGCCGAGCCGTCACCGCCGGCAGCGGAAGGCGGCGCCGGCCGATCCGAGGTCCAGCGGGTCATTGGCCGGAGCCTGCCGGCCGCCGAAGAGAAGGCGCTCGGCGAGATGCTGGACGGCTTCCACAAGTTCCTCCGTTATCTGCACGGCACCATCGAGCAGGCGCTCCGGCGCCGCGACGAGCCTGCCGATGACATCTCCTCGTAAAGGCGCGGATCTCCGCGCCTCTTTTTTTCTACTCTTAGTCTGTCAGCTCGGCAAGTGAGCACATGGGGGGCGAGGAACAGGACGCCGGCCCCGCCCGGGCATCAATGCCCGGGCTACTCGAAAGAGCCCCCTGAAGGGGACTCAGTCGGCTTTAGCCGGCTTGTTTTACCTAGCCCGGGCATTGATGCCCGGGCGGGGCCGGATCGCAGGTCGAATTTGGCCCTCTTCCTCAGGAGTCTGGTGAAAATCTGACGAAGAGAAGACGTCAGGCCGCCAGCCGGCCGCGCAGCACCGTGACGGCCTGACCGCCGAGCTTCAAGAGATCCAACTTTACACCGCAAAGCGCTTTCAGCTACAATCCCAGCTTGTACCCGGCAGGAACTTTCTCCGGAGAGTTTTCGGTTACACTTTGCGGGGTCGGGATCGTACCCACCCTCACAGCCAAAACAGACGCGAGCAGGTCAGAGACAAGGAATGGGACTATCCACCGAGGCTCCTGAAACCGCCCCCCTGGGAGTGCTTCCTGAAGACTTCAGCGGCCTGCTCGCCGGATTCCGCGACAAGCTCGACCGGGTCCTGACGGACTGGCTGGAGGAGAAGCGCCAGGAGGCGGCCGCCGCCGGCTCGCCCGAGACGCTCGACCTGATCGACGGCGTCGGCCTGCTCGCCACCCAGGGCGGCAAGCGCCTGCGCCCGGCGCTGGTCTACTACACCTACCGCGCCTGCGGCGGCACGTCCGACGAGGAGGCCCTCCCTCTCGCCCTGGCGACCGAGCTGCTCCACACCTATCTGCTGATCCACGACGACATCATGGACCACGCCGAGACCCGGCGCGGACTGCCGGCGGCGCACGTGCGCTTCCGCGACGAGCACCAGGCGAACCACCTGCACGGCGACCCCGTGGACTACGGACAGTCGGTGGCGATCCTCTTGGGCGACCTCGCCCAGAGCTGGGCGGTGGACCTCGCGATGGGGGTCGCCGTGGTCCGCGGCTCGCGCGAGCTGGCCCGCTGCTTCGCCGCCATGTGCCAGGAGGTCATCGGCGGCCAGTTCCTGGAGCTGCTGGTGGCCCAGCGGCGGCAGGCCAGCGAGGAGGAGCTGCTGCGGGTGCTGCGCCTGAAGTCCGGGCGCTACACGGCGGAGCGGCCGATCCAGCTCGGCGCCCTGCTCGCCGGAGCCTCCCGCGAGACGCTGGCCCCCCTCTCCCGCTACGGCACGGCGATGGGCGAGGCCTTCCAGCTCCAGGACGACCTGCTGGGGATGTTCGGCGACCCGGGCACCGTGGGCAAGCCGGTGGAGTCCGACCTGCGGGAGGGGAAGTTCACCTTCCTCATCCATCATGCCCTGGCGGCGGCCACACCCGAGCAGCGGCAGACCCTGGAATCCGCCCTCGGCAATGCCGTCGCGACCGGGCGGGAGGTGGCGGCCGCCGTGCGCGTGCTGGAGGAGACGGGGGCGCACACCGCCGTCACGGCCATGATCGACGAGCGGCTGCGCACCGCCCGCGCCGCCCTGGACGAGCTCGCGGGCCTCGCCCCCGAGGGCCGCCTCTTCCTCAAAGGCCTGATCGACTACCTGCGGGAGCGCGAGCGTTGAGCCGTGCCGAGGCCGCCGCCGTCGCCTTCCCGGCGGAGCGGGACCGCAAGGCGGAGCACATCCGCCTGGCGCTCGACCAGCGCATGCAGCTCGGCCACAGCTTCTTCGACGACTACCGCTTCGAGCACGAGGCGCTGCCCGAGATCGACGCCGAGGAGATCGACCTCGCGACGGAGTTCCTGGGCCGGCGCATGGCGGCTCCCCTGCTCGTCTCCTGCATGACCGGCGGCACGGAGACGGCCGGCCGGATCAACCGCAACCTGGCGGCGGGAGCCGAGCGGACGGGCGTCGCCGTGGGGGTGGGGTCGCAGCGTAAAGCATTGGAAGATCCCGCCAAAGCTGATACCTTTCGGGTCCGCGAGGTCGCTCCCTCGGTGCCGTTGCTGGCCAATCTGGGCGCCGTCCAGCTCAATTACGGCATGGGCGTCCGGGAGTGCCGGCAGGCCGTGGACATGATCGGTGCGGACGCCCTGGTCCTGCATCTGAATCCGCTCCAGGAAGCGATCCAGCCCGAAGGACAGTGCAATTTTTCGGGGCTGCTGCCGAAGATCGGCGAGGTGGTGCGGGAGGTGGGCGTGCCGGTCGTGGTCAAAGAGATCGGCTGCGGCCTCTCGGAGGCCACGGCGCGCGCCCTGGCGGGCCAGGGGGTGCGGATCGTCGATACGGCGGGGGTGGGCGGCACGAGTTGGGCCCGCATCGAGGCCGAGCGTGCCGGGGACCTGGAGATCGGCGAGCTCTTCGCCGGCTGGGGCCTCCCCACTCCGGAATCAATCGTGCAGGCCCGCCGGGTCGGAGGCCTGACGGTCATCGCCAGCGGCGGCATCCGCAACGGCTTGGACGCCGCCAAGGCGATCGCCCTCGGAGCCGACCTCGTGGGAATGGCGTACCCCTTCCTCGAGCCGGCCACCGAGTCGCCCGAGCGGGTGGCGGAGAAGATACGGCGCACCGTGCGCGAGCTCAAGATCTGTATGTTCTGCCTCGGCGTGAAATCTATCCCGGAGCTCCAACGCACGAAGCTCCTAAAAGGGTTGTGAGATGAGCAAATTAGCCAAGTCCTTGTCCCCGGCCCCGGTTCCCCTGACCCGCGAGGAGCTCGTCCGCTCCCTGGTCGGGGGCGAGCGCCGGTTCCACGAGCTGCCCAAGGATCTGCCCGCCGAGCAGGCCGCGGAGATCCGCCGCCAGGCCCTGGCGGAGATGACGAGCACGCCGCCGCTGGCCAACATCGGCCATCACTCGCTGGACGTCCAGCGCGCCTCCCACCGCAACTGCGAGAACTTCATCGGCGTGGCCCAGATCCCCATGGGGGTCGTCGGCCCGCTGAGGGTGCGCGGCCTGCACGCCGACGGCGACGTCTACGTGCCGCTCGCCACCACCGAGGCGGCGCTGGTCGCGAGCACCAACCGCGGCTGCGCGGCCCTGCGCGAGGCCGGCGGCGCCGTGGTGCGGGTCGAGGACGTGGGCATGACCCGCGCCCCCGTGTTCCGCACCTCCGGCATCGTCCAGACCCAGCAGTTCCTGCAGTGGATCCAGGAGAACGAGGAGGAGATCCGGCAGGTCACCGAGGCCACCAGCCGGTTCCTGCGGCTGATCGAGGTGCGCCCCTTCGCCTTCGGCACCACCGTCTTCCTGCGCTTCCGCTTCGACACCGGCGATGCCATGGGCATGAACATGGCCACCATCGCCTGCGACCGGGTGGTCAACGCCCTCATCGAGCCCGCCACCGGCGTCCCCTGCATCGGCCTGTCCGGCAATTACTGCGTGGACAAGAAGCCGGCCCACATCAACTTCCAGGAGGGGCGCGGCAAGCGCATCTACGCCGAGGTCCTGCTCGACGCCCCGATCCTCCACCACATCCTGAAGACCGACGCCCGCAGCCTGGTCGAGGTGCAGTACCGCAAGAACCTCCTGGGCTCGATCGCCGCCGGCTCGATGGGCTTCAACGCCCACTACGCCAACGTCTGCGCGGCCTTCTTCATCGCCACGGGCCAGGACCCGGCGCACGTCGTCGAGAGCTCCATGGGCATCACCTGCATCGAGTCGCGGGGGCCGGACTCGGTCTTCGCCTCCATCTTCATGCCCGACGTGCCGCTCGGCGCGGTGGGCGGCGGCACCTCTCTCGACACCCAGCGCGAGACCCTTGCCGTGCTCGGCGTCTCCCCCGATCCCGAGCGCCGCGGCGAGGCGGTCACCCGCCTGGCCGAGATCCTGGGCGCCGTCGTGCTCGCCGGCGAGCTGTCGCTGATGGCGGCTTTCACCTCCAACGATCTGGCCCGGGCCCACGAGAAGCTGGGGCGCGGCGAGATCCCCACCCGGCCCACGCTTCCCACCTGAGCGCGGAGGCCGGGCTGATCTCCCGTACCCTCCCTCTCCAGCGGTTTCCTGGGGGCGAACCGGCGGCGGCTTCCGTCGCGGTCTCGGCCCCCGGCAAGCTCATCCTGATGGGCGAGCACGCCGTGGTCTACGGCCGGCCCGCCCTCGCCGCCGCCGTGGACCTGCGGTTGACCGTCCATGTCTCGCCAGTGACCGAGGGAGGCGTCAGGCTCGATCTCCCCTGTCTCCCCCACGCCGAGGAGCTCTCCTGGAGCGCCGTCCGCGGCTACGCCCGGGCCGCCCGCGAGAGCTGGTGCGAGTACTCCCGCCAGCCGGGGACGGAGCGGTTCCGCGCCGTGCGCGGCGACGATCCCGCCCATATCGTCAAGGCCGCCCTCGGCGAGGCCGCGGAATTCCTTGGCGAGGCTGAGCCCACAGGGGTCAAGGTGTGCGTCGAGTCGAGCCTGCCGATCGGCTCGGGGTTCGGCAGCTCCGCGGCCACGGCCGTGGCGGTGATCGCGGGCTACCTCGCGTTTCGCCGCCTGGCTCCCGACCTCGACCTCGTCGAGCGGCTCGCCCTGGAAGCCGAACGGCGGCAGCACGGCCTGCCCTCAGGGATCGACACCGCCACGGTGCTCCGCGGGGGCCTGCTCTGGGCTTGCAGGCTGCCGGCGGGCGGGCTCGAGATCGAGCGGGCCGTGGTCCGCTCCCCCCTGCTCGCCAGCCTCCGGGTCTACGACACGGGCACGCCTCCCGAATCCACGGGCGCGGTGGTGGCCGCCGTGCGCGGCCGCCGCGACGCCGACCCCGCCCGCCACGAGCGGCTCCTCGACCGTATCGAGGAAGCCGCCCGCGCCTTCCGGGGCGAGCTGGCCCGGGACGGGGAAGATCCGGCGCGCATCGTGCAGTTGCTTCGCGAGTGTGAGGTGTGCCTGGAGGGGCTGGGAGTCGTGCCGGAGGCGGTCCGTAGCGTAGTTCGTCAGATCGAAACCGAGGGCGGAGCCGCGAAGATTTCGGGCGCGGGCTCACTCGCGGGCCCCGGAGCGGGGTCTCTCCTGGTCTATCATCCAGAACCCAAGAAGATTGCCGGCTGGCCTTTTTTACAGCCTTTTCCCTTCCACCCTGTGCATCTCGGAGCCGAGGGGCTCCGATTGGAGACCGACGCATGAGCAAGACGACCGTTTCCGCGCCGGCCAACATCGCCTTCGTCAAGTACTGGGGCGCCCGCGACCTCGACCGTGCGCTGCCCATGAACTCCTCCATCTCGATGACCCTGGAGCACTGCGTGACCCAGTGCACCGCGGACCTCCTGGACCATGCCGGAGAGGACGAGGTCTGGCTCGCCGAGCCGGACGGCGGCTTCGGCATGCCCGATCCCGAGTTCGCCAAGCGCATGCGGCAGCAACTCGACCGCATCCGCAAGTGGGCCGGCCGCACCGAGTCCCTGCGGGTGGCAACGCGCAACACCTTCCCCACCGCCGGCGGCCTCGCCTCCTCCGCGTCCGGCTTCGCGGCCCTGACCCTCGCCGCCGTCGGCGCGTTCGGCAAGAAGGCCTCCAGCAAGGAGCTCTCCCTCCTCGCCCGCCGCAGCGGCTCCGGCTCCGCCTGCCGCTCGGTCCTCGGCGGCTTCGTCGAATGGGCCGTGTCCAAGGGCAACGGCGACGGCGACGACGACAGCTACGCCCGCCAGATCGCCGACGCCGACCACTGGGACCTGCGCAACGTCATCGCCGTGGTCGAGATCGGCCCCAAGACGGTGTCGTCGATCGAGGGGCACCGCCGCGCCACCACCAGCCCCTACTACACCAAGCGGCAGGAGCTGCTCCCCGAGCGGCTGGACCGGGTGCGCCGGGCCATTAAGGACCGCGACCTCGGAGCCCTCGGGCCGGTGATCGAGGAGGAGGCGGTCGATCTGCACCTGATCTCCATGTCCTCCCATCCGCCGATCTTCTACTGGAGCCCGGGCAGCATCGCCGTGCTGCGGGCCGTGCGCGAGCTGCGGCAGGAGGGCCTCTCGGCCTACGTGACCATGGATGCCGGCGCCAACGTCCACGTCATCTGCGACGCCGACTCCGAGGACGAAGTGGCCGAGCGTCTGGAAGATCTGCCCGCCGTCGGCTTCGTGATCCGCGACGGCATCGGCCCCGGACCGGACGAGGAGACCGAGCATCTCTTCTGAAGTCGTCCTCATCAAGCTTGGTGGCAGCCTGATCACCGACAAGACGAGGGCGGAGAAACCGCGCCGCCAGGTCATCACCCGCCTGGCCAGGGAGATCGCCCGGGCGGCGCCGAAGTGCCCTTTCCATCTGATCGTCGGGCACGGCAGCGGCTCGTTCGGGCACTTCGCGGCCCGTCATTCCGGCATCGCGGAGGGGCTTCAGTACCCCGAGCAGCTCACCGGCCTGTCGCTCACCCAGCAGCAGGCCGCCGCGCTCCACCGCCTGGTCGTCAAGGAGCTGTTCACGGCCGGCGCCACTCCCTACTCCCTCGCGCCGTCGAGCTCGATCGTCGCCGCCGCCGGCCGGCCCGTCGCCTTCGCGGAGGAGCCGCTCTTCCTGGCGCTCAAGAACGGCCTCCTGCCCGTGCTCTACGGCGACGTGGTGATGGACCGCGAGCAGGGCGTTGCCATCTGCTCCACCGAGCGGGTCTTCGAGATGGTGACCCAGAGCCTCCTCGACCGCGGCTGGACGATCCGCCGCATCCTCTGGCTCGGCGAGACCGACGGGCTCTGGGACGCCGAGGGCCGCACCGTCCCCCGCCTCTCCGCCGCCAATTTCGGCCAGGCCGCCGAGGCCATCGGCGAGCCCGCCGGCACGGACGTCACGGGCGGCATGCTCCACCGGGTCGAGACCGCCCTCGGCTTGGCGCGGCTCGGCATTCCCTCCCTGCTCCTGAACGGCCTGAGGCCGGACGTGCTGGAAGCGGCCCTGCTGGGGGAGGAAGTGCCGGGGACGGAGGTTTTCTAGGCGGGGCTCACCGGGCGGGTACCGGCACGGAGAGGTCCCGAGCCAGCCCGATGGCGCTCCGGTCCCGCTTGAATTCGAGGTTGCGGCGGGCGAGCGCCCTTGCCTCCTCGAGGTTCGCGCCGGCGTCCAGATAGAGCCGGGCCAGCGACTCGAGCGAGTAGATCTCCCCGGCATCGAGAATGCGCCGGTAGAAACGCTCGGCGGCTTCGAAATGGCGCTTGGCCTCCGCTGTCCGACCCAGCCGGCGGGCCAGCGAGGCGGCCGCGCTGTGCGCCTCGGGGCTGCCGCCGGTCTCGATCTGCTTCTCGTAGATAGCGAGCGCCTCCGCGAGGCGGCCTGCCTTCGCGGCGAGCTCCGCCTCGTGCTCCCGCAGGAATGGATCCTCGGGTGCGTCGCGTCGAACGGCCGCGAGGAGAGGTCGAGCCCTGGCGAGGTCCCCCGCATCGAGCCAGACCCCCGCTTCGCTCACCCGCGCCCAGACGGCGAGCGGCTTCACACCCTGTTGTGACGCAAACCGCGCGGCGGCTTCGTAGGCCTTCGCCGCTTCATCGAGGCGGCCGTTCGTTTTCATCCAGGCGCCGAGGGCGGTGGCGGTGTAGAAGTCTGCCGGCGCGGCGCCGTTGCCCGGCAGCAGCGCGCGTGCCTCGTCGTCTCGGCCCAGTCCCAGAAGAACCTCGACCAGAAGGGCACGGACGTGAGGATCCTCCCGGTTGGCGTCCGCGGCCTGGCGTCCCCACGACAGCGCGTCTTCGAACCGGTGGCTGAACCCGCAAAGCGCGGTCAGGCCGGTGAGCGACTCGCCGTTGGGCTGGATCGCCATCGACCGTTCGAACGCGGCCCGCGCCCGCGCCAGGTCGCCGGGATCGTGCGTGACCCGCGCGCGCGCAAGGTACGCCTCGCCCAGAAGGGCATGGGCCGGGTAGAGGCGCGGGTCCTCCTTGACGCGCTTCGAGTAGTAGCGGATGCGCGTTTCCGGATCAGGCGTCGGCGCTCCCGAGGCACAGGCGAGCGCCAGCACCAGACCGAGCGCCAAGGTGAGGCGAACGGTCAGTCGCATAGTCAGGGCTTGTGCGGCTCCGCCAGATACGGAAACGTGGAGAGGAACGGCTTGTCGTTCGCGGACGGGAACGGCGCGTCGGTGTTGAGCACGTTCTGAGCGCCAGGGCCGGGATCGATCTCGGCGACGAGATCGATGACGTCGTCGGTCAACTCGCGCCCATTCGGGAAATCGGCCCGGAACGTCGTGTCGTAGATCATGACGTCGGGCGCCATGCCCAGCTTCAAACGGTGTAGTTTCGGGTGGAACTCGTTCAGCCGGAGGTTCTCGCCGAGCTGGCTGCGCAGGGAGCGGCCCACCAGATCGAGGATCGGCCCCCCGACATCACCCACCCTCGACGCGCCCCAGAGGAGGATGGTGGGACTGTCCTTGAGGACGGCTCTGAGCGGGAGCTCGATCACGATCGACGCTATGTTCTTGCCGATCTGCGGTCCACGGATGAACGGGTCGTCGCGCAGCCCGGCAAAGAACCGGATCTGCTTCGTGCCGCCCTGGATCCCCTTCACCTTCAGGCGCGGGGTGCCGTTGGGAAAATCGATATCGAACCTCACGTCCTCGCTGATGCCACGGGGGCGCACGATGCTGCCGCCGTAGGCCGAGTTCGACTTGGCATGATCGAACGAAACCTCGCTGTCGTTGTCGATCAGGATCTGAAGCTTCAGGTCGCTCGGCCACGCGTACGTGGTCACACTGCCCGGGATCGCGGGGTTCGTGTCCAGGATGAGCACGAGCCGGTTGTTGCGCGTGAACGCGAAGAGGTCGGTGATCCGGGCGTCATGGCGGCCCGTGGAGACGAGCAACGGAGTGTCGGCGTGATCCGAGCCGAACGCGGCGTTCGGAGCCGCGCACCAGACCGCCGCCAAGGCGGCCAGGGCGACGGAAAGCGTACGGCGGGCAGTGTAGCGGCGCATATCGATTCTCCTAGGGGGGGATGGCCTCTGACCAAGAGGCGCTAATCCTACCAGTGCCGCGTCTCCCTGACGGCGGGACAAACTCGCGGCGGGCCGGGCAGGCGAGGGCTCTGCTATCCTCTCCCCCGTGCCGGCGGAGACCGAACAGCGGGGGTGGCGCATGGCCGATCTGGAAGAGCTCCTGATCGCCTCCAGCCGGACCTTCGCCCTGGCGATACCCCTTCTGCCGGAGCCCACGCGCCGGGAGGTCACCATCTCCTACCTCCTCTTCCGCGTGGCCGACACCTTCGAGGACGCCGCGAGCTGGCCGCGCGCCCAGCGGATCGAGGCCCTCGAGCGCTTCGGCCGCCTGCTCGAGAACCCGCGCCGCGAGGAGATCGAGGAGGTCTCCCGGCGCTGGGCCGCGGAGGTGCCCTGCGAGCAGCCCGGCTACCAGGACCTGCTGGCCGAGCTCCCCTTCGTCCTCGACAACTTCTTCGCCCTCTCCCCCGACGCCGTCCGGCTGATCCGCGAGCACACCGTGCGTACGGCGGACGGCATGGCCGGTTTCGTGGCTCGCACCGGCGACGACGGCGAGTTGCGGCTGCGCGACGTGGCGGACCTCCAGGCCTACTGCTACGTGGTGGCCGGCATCGTCGGCGAGCTGCTCACCGAGCTGTTCCTGCTCGGCCGCCCCCAGCTCGCCCCGGCCGCTCCCTGGCTGCGCGAACGCTCGCGCGTCTTCGGCGAGGGTCTCCAGCTCGTCAACATCCTCAAGGACTCGGCCTCGGACGCCACCGAGGGCCGGCGCTACCTGCCCGACGGAGTCGAGCGCGCGACGGTGCTGGCCCTCGCCCGCCGCGACCTCCAGGCGGCGCGCGAGTACGTCCTCGCCCTGCAGGACGCCGGCGCCGAGCGGGGCCTCGTGGCCTTCAACGCCCTGCCCGTGCGCCTCGCCCTCGCCACCCTCGACCGCGTCGAGCAGGCGGGCCCGGGCTCGAAGCTGACGCGGCCCGAGGTCTACGCCATCGTCCAGCGAATGAACCGCGCCCTCGACCAGGGCGAGCCGGCGGTCGAGATGCTCCCTGCCGGGTGAAGCCGCCCCGGATTTTCCCCCGCTCCGGCCTTGTTCTCCCCTGCGAGATCACTTTGAGGAAATCGCCACGATGAAGCCCTGCCACCGTCCGCCAGCCCCGTTCCTCCTCCTCCTGCCGCTGCTCGCCGCCTGCGCGGGTACTCCCCAGGCGAGCCCGCCGAAGGCTCCGGCCCCCGCTCCGGCGCCCGCGGTCACGGTGCTGCCCGAGGCGCAGCGGGACGTCCACTCCTTCGCGCGCCCCGAGGAGGTATCGGTCGAGCACCTGGTGCTGGACCTCTCCGTGGACTTCACCCGGAAGCAGCTCGCCGGCCGGGCCAGCCTGCGCCTGAAGAACCACCTGGGCGCCAGCCGCGTCATCCTCGACACCCGCGACCTCGACGTCCGGCGGGTGACGCTCGACGACGGCAAGACCGAGGCCCGCTTCAAGCTGGGCGATGAGCAGAAGTTCCTGGGCCGTCCGCTGGAGATCGAGATCGCCCCCGGCACCACCTGGGTGAACGTCGACTACACCACGAAGCCCCAGGCGGCGGCCCTGCAGTGGCTCACCCCCGAGCAGGCTGGCAGCCCCCACCCGTTCCTCTATACCCAGTCGCAGGCCATCCTCGCCCGCACCTGGGTCCCCTGCCAGGACACCCCCGGCGTGCGCATGACCTACGAGGCCACCATCCACGCGCCGCGCGAGCTCATGGCCGTGATGAGCGCCGAGAACCCGACCCAGAAGAGCGCCGACGGCGTCTACCGCTTCAAGATGCCGCAGCGCATCCCCTCCTATCTCCTGGCGCTGAGTGTTGGCGACCTGGCCTTCCGGCCCCTGGGCTCGAACAGCGGCGTCTACGCCCTGCCCACTGTCGTCGAGCGCGCCGCCTGGGAGCTGGCCGACACGCCGAAGATGATCGACGCCGCCGAAAAGCTCTACGGCCCCTACAAGTGGGGGCGGTACGACATCCTCGTCCTGCCCGCCTCGTACCCCTACGGCGGCATGGAGAACCCGCGGCTGACCTTCGCCACGCCGACCATCCTGGCCGGCGACCGCTCCCTCGTCTCCCTGGTAGCCCACGAGCTCGCCCACTCCTGGTCGGGCAACCTGGTGACCAACGCCACCTGGAATGACTTCTGGCTCAACGAGGGCTTCACCACCTATTTCGAAGGCCGGATCATGGAGGCGGTCTACGGCCGTCCCTATTCCGACATGCTGGCCGTGCTGGGACGGCAGGACCTCGAGGACGTCCTCAAGGAGCTGGGGCCGGACAGCCCCGACACCCGCCTCTACCTGACCCTCGAAGCCCGCGACCCCGACGACGGCATGACCGACGTCGCCTACGAGAAAGGCGCGCTCTTCCTGCGCACGCTCGAGCAGAACATCGGCCGCGAGAAGTTCGACCGCTTCCTCCGCACCTACTTCGAAACCTTCGCCTTCCAGTCGATGGACACGGCCCACTTCGTCCCGTATCTGAAGCAGCAGCTCCTGGGCGGCGACGAGTCCCTGGCGCAGAAGCTCCAGACCGACGCCTGGATCTACAGCCCGGGCATCCCCGCGAACGCGCCGCAGCCCCGCTCCGAGGCCTTCGTGAGCGTGGACCAGGCCGTCCAGGGCTTCACCGCCGGCACCGCCGCCGCCCAGCTCGCCACCACCGGCTGGTCGACCCACCACTGGCTCCACTTCATCCGCAACCTCCCCGCCCAACTCGACGCGCAGAAGATGGCGGACCTCGACGCCGCCTTCCACTTCAGCGACTCCGGCAACTCCGAGATCCTGAGCGCCTGGCTGATGAAGGTGATCGACAGCAAGTACGAGCCCGCCTACCCCGCCCTCGAGCGCTTCCTCACCACCGTCGGACGGCGGAAGTTCCTGCGGCCGCTCTACATGGAGATGGCGAAGACCCCCGAGGGAGCCGAGATGGCGCTGCGCATCTACGAGAAGGCGAGGCCGGGATACCACTCCGTGTCCCAGGGGACGCTGGACGAGATCCTGGGCTGGCGCGGATAGCTCCTCCAGGGACACCCCATCCACAGGTCACTCCGCGGAGGAAAACACCGGCGCTTCATTGGTTCCGAAGCGCCGGCACTTCGCAGCACTCAGTTTCCCGGCCCGAACACACCTTCCAGGAAACCCGGCAACGGACTGCCTCCCTCGGCTCCGACCGCGGGAATCTCGATCATCACATCGTCGGCCAGTCCGTCTCCGTTGGCGTCGACGGTCGAGCCGGAGCTCCCGGGGTGACCATTCGTAACGAACAGTTGCGGGTGGTCGAACGGGGCGCGTTGATTCACGACGCGCTCGTCGGTGAGGGTTTCGAGAAACGCCACCAGCGCGTCGATTTCATCGGAGGTCAGCGTGGGAACGCCCAGCGGCTCGATCGGCGTGCCGTCGAGCTCGCTGACGGGAAACACGTTGCCGCCGCGGCTGTAAAACTCGACGACCTCGCGCAACGTGCGCGCATCGCCGTTGTGAAAGTAGGGCGCCGTGAGGGCCACGTTGCGCAGTGACGGAACCTTGAACGCTCCCTGGATTCCCAAACCCTTGCTCACGGCAGCGCCGTCGAAGGTCGCGGGCAGGGCTCCTGGGAAAAGCCGTTTCGAGAAGGACAGCGGGCCAAACACGTCGTCGGCGCCAACGCCGAGGTCGTTGTCGGTGGGCCGCAAGCCGATGTTGTTGAAGCCCTTGTCGATCACGTTGCCGTCGCGGTTGCGCACCGGTCCGTTGGCCGCGGCCGCGACGCGGCGCGCCGACGCGTCCGTCATCTCGTTCTGCTCGTGGCAGTTCGAGCAGCGGATGTTCACGGCGCTGCGGGTGCGGTCGTTGAAAAGATGCGCGCCGAAGAGCGCAAGGCGGCTGATGTGATTCGGGTTGGTGTTGTTCCACGGGTTCAAATCCGGGTCGGTCGCGGTGGGGTTCTCCCGGCGGAACCGGTCCCAGGGCGTGTCGTCGGACACCAGAGTCGCCTCGTACATCTGGACCGCGATCCCGAAGAAGAGCGGGAAGTTGTACTGGATGAGAGCGTAGTCGTTTTCGGGCAGGGGATCCTCGATCGGTTCATCGTACGAGCCATCGTACGAGCCACCGTTCTTGTCCACCACGGTCGTGGTCCCGTCCGGGTTGACCCGGATCAGTTTCTTCGATTTCCACCACTTCTCGTGGAAGGCTGCCTTGATCATCTTGTCGTAGCGGTTGAAAGTGAGCCCCTTGTCCGGCCAGCGGCTCACCGCTCCGAGCACGCTGTCCGTCAGCGCCACCTTCTGCTTCCCCAACGGCCGTACTTTCGCGAGCTTCTTGCCCTGATTGCGCTTGCCTCGGGCCAGCTCACGTCCCACGTCGGCGGGCGTCCGGCCCGGCGCCGACATCTCGAGGTCGCTCACGATCGGGGCCAGGGCCTGCGACGCGAGGCTGGAGTTCACCAGCTCGACCCGCACCGCGACCGGCGCCTGCCTGGGATCGTCGGATCGAAAGACCTTGGCGGCCGGATCACGCTGGCCAAGATGGTTCACGCCATTGAACACGTTCTCGGCGCGCCCATCCCAGAACTGCCGGTGGTTGAAGACCGCATTGATCGTGGAGGGAGTGTTCCGCGGTTCGACCCGGCGCGTGTTCGACCCTCCGATAGAAAAGCCCAGGGGGTCCAGCTCATTGCCGGGATGATGGATTCCCTGCGAGGCCACGGCGTCGTTGCTGTCCGTGGCAGGGTCGAGGGCGCCGCGGGTGCCGGGAGTCGCAAGCCGCGTCAGCGGGAAGTGCGAGGCCAGGAGCTGGAAATTGGGACCGTCTGCGGTCGAGTAGGTCAGATCCGGCGCGTGCATTTGCTTCAGGCCCGGGCTCACCTGATTCTTCGACCGGGGATCGGCCCCTGCGCGAAAGTGGCAGCTCGCACAGGACTGCACATCGTCGCTTCCTACCTGCATGTCCCAAAAGAGCGCTTTCCCCAACGCGAGCGCCATCGCCGGATCCGCGACGAAGTCGGCCAGGTTCGACGGGCCCGGCACGGCCACCGCCCGCAAGTCGCCGGGAAGGTTGGCCAGGTCCGTGCTCAGCGGCGGATTCGGCACACGGGGTATGGTGCCACCTGGTGGTGCTTGGGCCAAAACCGCCACCGCGGATCCGATCAGCACATCCCAAGCCAACAACAACATCATCGCAACGGCTGAAACAATTTTCCTGCTCTTCATGGGCTCGTCTCCTTAGACTTCAGACTCCACTACAGGTGTCTCGTCCGCCTGTATAGGGGACAAAGCCGAGAGCGCTGGCGCGGGTAGCCCATCCACAGGACACCCGAGCCATGGGGTACCGGGAGGTGGCCGCCCCCCGCCTTGCTTTTTCTTCTCAGAAGCTGGCTACGGGTGGGACGCCATCCCACCTCCAGCCTGCTTCCATGCGTTCAGTCCGCCGAGGAGGCATGCGACATTCTTGAAACCTTGCGCCTGCAGATCGAGCACCGCACGGGCGCTCGTGTGCTCGGCCCCTCACGTGCAGTACGTGATGACCAGCTTGTCCTTCGGGAGCTCGCCGGCACGAGAGGGAAGCTCCCACGTAGGCAGAGAAATCGCTCCCTTCGCGTGCTCGATGTCGTAGGACTCCGTGGGCCGAACATCCACCAGCACGGCCTCGCCCTTGGCGACGGCCTGCACGGCTTCGGCGCCGGAGATGCGGCGGGCGGCCGCCAGCGGATCGGCCGGGGCCTGCGTGACGGCCGGCGGTTGTGGGGTGATCTGTGGTGGCTGGGCGAACGCGGAAGCCCCTGCGGCGATCCACAGGAGCCCCGCGATCACTGCCGATCGGGGTTGAAACATGGCCGAACCTCCTCAGGCTCTGCGGCCCCCTGGGCCGCTTGGGTTATGACTTGATTCTACAGCGATAGATGCGGCGAGCAGGTTAACTCTACTTGCCGGATAGAGGCAGTCGTCCCGTGGGCGCCCTCATCACCCCGGCCCTCTTCTCCCCGCCTCCCTCCCAGCCGCCGGGAGAAGAGGGAGAAGTTTGTCGGAGAGAGTTTTTAAGCTGTTTCATTCCCCTTCTCTCCCGGCGGCCGGGGAGGGAGGCGGGGAGAGAAGGGGGTAGGGGGTTATGAGGGCCGGCTCCGAAGGAGCCGTGGTATGTAGGGGCAATCTGACGAAGTAGAATTAAAATCACCGGCGCAGGCATGGGCCGTGCACGCCCATGAACGTCGATGGACCCCATGACGCTCGACGCATCAGATCTCCTGGCCGAAGGCCGGCCGGGCCAGGCACGCGCGACCGACCCCCTCGTGGGCGGTGGCGAGATGGGCGTCCTGATGCGCTCGATCGACTGGTCCAAGACCGCCGTCGGCCCCGTCTCGACTTGGCCGCAGAGCCTGCGCACGGCGCTCAGCATCCTGCTCGATACCGGCTTCCCCATGTACATCGCCTGGGGGCCGGAGTTCACCCAGTTCTACAACGACGGCTACCGGCCGATCCTCGGCTCGACCAAGCATCCGGCCGCCATGGGGCTCAGCACCCGGGTCACCTTCGCGGAGATCTGGGACATCATCGGACCGATGTTCCTTGGCGTGATGCAGGGCACCGCCACGACGGTGGTCGACTTCCTGCTGCCGCTCGACCGCCACGGCTTCATAGAGGAGTGCTATTTCATCTTCTCCTACAGCCCCATCCGCGAGGAGGGCGGCGAAGTCGGCGGGGTCCTCGTCACCGTCACGGAGACGACCGAGCGGGTCCTCGGCGCCCGCCGGCTCAAGGCGCTGCAGGAGCTCTCCGCGCGGACGCAGCAGGCCGCCACGGCCGAGGCGGCCTGCGAGGCCGCGGCCAACGTCCTCGGGGGGTATCCGGACGACCTGCCGTTCGGCCTGCTGTACCTCCTCGATGCCGAGGGACGGCAGGCGACGCTCGCCGGCGCCGCGGGCATGGAACCGGGAGCCCTCGTGGGCCCGCCGTGGATCGACCTGGCCACGGGCGGCCCGCTCTGGCCGTTGGCGGAGGTGATCCGGACCGGCGAGGCGCGGATCCTCGAGGCGCCCGCGGCCGAGGGGAGCCCCCTGACGGCACGGCGGGTGGCGGTGCTCCCCATCGCACAGCCGGGAGAAGGCCGGCCGGCCGGCGTGCTGGTCGCCGCGATCAGTCCGCGGCTCATCTTCGACGACAAGTATCGAAGCTTCTTCGAGCTGGTCGCCGGCCAGATCGCCACCGCCATCTCCAATGCGCGGGCGCTAGCTGAGGCCAAGGCCCGCGCCGAGGCGCTGGCGGAGATCGACCGCGCCAAGACGGCGTTCTTCAGCAACGTCAGCCACGAGTTCCGGACCCCTCTGACCCTCCTGCTGGGGCCGGCGCAGGACGCGCTCCGCCAGGCGGACAAGCTGCCGCCCGCCGATGTCGAGCGCTGGCAGCTCGTGCACCGCAACGGGCTCCGGCTGCTCAAGCTGGTCAACACGCTCCTCGACTTCTCCCGCATCGAGGCCGGCCGCGTACAGGCGTCGTACGAGCCCACCGACCTCGCGTCCCTGACGCGGGATCTCGCGAGCGTCTTTCGCTCCGCCGTCGAGGACGCCGGGCTGCGGCTCACGCTCGGCATCGAGGATCTCGGAGAGCCGGTCTTCGTCGATCACGACATGTGGGAGAAGATCGTTCTCAACCTCGTCTCGAACGCTT
>DATFNZ010000081.1:0-13288 GCA_035266085.1 Thermoanaerobaculia bacterium | reverse complement strand
GCCCCGCCGGACTGGTATCGGCCTTCAAGAGAATCCGGCCATGGATTTGCCGTTTGGCGCTAACGCGCCCTGTCGACACCAACTTTTCCAAGCTCGATCGCTCCTCGGGGCTGAGGGTGACCACATAGAGTTTCCGCATCGGTTTCCTCCTGGAGAGAAATTGTAGTCTCTCCAGGAGTCAGGAGGGCACCGATACCCATCACATCTGCGGTGACGAGGTACTAGTGAGCCTCGTTCGTGTTCTTGAGGAACAACCGGGAGTCAGCCTTGAAGTTTGCTGTCCTAGGTCAGTCTCATGACTGAACAGTGGGGCGGACAAAGCGGAGAAGCTCCGGGCTAGGCTCACGCCCCATCTCAGTGCAGAGAGATATATATCTTGTCACGCTATTGTCCATCCACTTCTGGAAAGCTGAAGGATCACGAAGAAAGAAGGGGGTTAAAATACTGATCCCTTCCTCTATCATTTGGAGTGCCTCTTCTCTATGGGCTGATTCACTCAGAATCTCTCCAAAATTGCCCAAGCTAGACCCCAGATACGGCAGAAATGCTTCTGGATAGAGTGACGAGAGATGCCGGAATAGACCTATGGCTTCTTCCATTAATCCAAGCGCTTCATTGCGACGACCAAGAGCATTTAAGCTGTTGGCCATATTGTTCAGGCTTAGAGCTAGCCACCGCTCAAAGGATTCTGGGCTTTCCGATGCTAGCTTACGGAGATACTGCACACCTTCCTGGATGACTGCAAGCGCGTCTTCCCGAAAGTTCTCACGATTCAAACGGTTCCCAAGATTGCTCAGTGCTTTTGCTAAATTGGGCAGAAAGGCACCGGAGTTGCTCAAAGACAGAGTACGGTAATGTTCCACGGCTTGCTGGGAAGCTTGCAGAGCATCATTGTCGCGGCCGAGAGCTGATAGTATGCTTCCAAGAGTATCGAAGCTTTTTGCCAACTGAGGCAAGAAGGTTTCTCCGTGTTCTACCCCTAGCCGCTGTAGAATCTCCACAGCTTCCAGGACAGCCCGGAGTGCCTCCTCCGGGCGACCCAGAGCAGTCAACATGGTTCCTAAGTTGTCTAGGTTAGTTGCCAAGTCCGGCAGAAACAACGTCGGGCGAGATCGTGCTAAATTCCGATACAGCTCAAGAGCTTCCTCTGTGGCTCGTAACGCCTCTTCTCGTCTGCCCAGATCACTGAGAATGGCTCCTAAATTGTTCAAACTGGCCACAAGAAATGGAGCAAACGCTTCAGGATTCCTCGCAGAGAGGGCACGGTAGATATCCACCGCTTCCTTAGTCACGGCGAGCGATTCCTCTGGCCGGCCAAGATCACGCAGATTACTACCGAAATTATTTAAGCTAGACGCTAGGTCCGGCAGGAAGTGGTCCGAGTTCCCTGAGGAGAGACGTCTGCGAATCGCAACCGATTCCTCTATGGCGGCCAGCGCTTCCTCTCGGCGCCCTAGATCTCCCAAAGCAATTCCCAGATTATTTAAAGCACTGGCCAGTTCTGGTAAGAATTGATCTGGGAGTCTTAATGCTAAGTGCCGACGAAGCTCTACCGCTTCTTCAAGAGCTTCATATGCTTCTTTTGAAGAGCGAAGGCGGCCAAGTATGGCACCCAAATTGCTCAAGCTTGCTGCCAAGTTTTCTTGGGATTTTTCAGTTTCTACCTTTGCGAGGGCGCGACCAATATCTACGGCTTTTTGGGCAGATATCAAAGCCTCTTGATAATTACCGAGGTCTGCTAAGACGACCGCCAGCATATTTAGAGCCTCTAATTCTACGGGAAGATCTCCCAAGCGCCTTGCCAGATCGATAGATCTTGCGGCATAAATTTGCGCTCTTTTTAGGTCGCCAAGGACTATCAAATTGTTGGATATCTGCCTAGAGAGATCGAGTCTCTCCCGATCAAAGTTACCACGCGCCTCGTACTCGGCTAGAACTTCTTGTAAGATGTTTAGGTGGCCCTTGATTCTCTCCGGAGATAGACTTAGGAGATCCCGACCGGCTACCTGCACATCTCTGTGCATAATCGTGGTGAGATCTTCTAAGGGCACCTCGATTTCGAATACGCCGGACCTCCACGCCCAGAAATCGGGGGCTTGTCTGGCGAGCTGAGTAAGGGCGTAGTCCGGCAAAATCATTACAAGAGGGCAGGGTAAATCTCGGAAACGTTCCCGGGCCAAGTTAAGTTTGACTAGTGCTGGCGGAAACTCCTCCTCAGCAGGAATTGAATGTTCAAGGCCAAGGATGAAGAGTACGTCTTTCGAACTCAGCAGGGGCCTGAGTTGATGGATATTTTCTAAAATGTCTGTAATGGGATTATGAAGGTGCAACAGCCGGGCGAACTTTCCATGAGCTTCTAATCTCGGGCCAAAGATTTCTACTAGTCGCTCTCGTTTCGTTGGCACATTGCACTTAACGAAAGCGAGAGCAAAGCTCTTTGCGCGCTGAAGAAGCCGCAGCAGCGGTATGAGTTCAGGGTCGAGCTTCGGCGCAGGCTGAAGAATCTCTGGGAGTGTCATCGCGTTCATAACTTTGTCAATAGGGAAGGTTTTGAGGATTCCCTGAAAGCCCGAATGAGAAGTACCACTGGATGAACATCGCACCATCGCTCGTCGTTCTGGTACTCTAGTACGCTGAGATTGAATAACATAAGCTGGTGTTGAGCATCGTTTTTTACGGTTTGTTGCTCGTGGACTTGGACGAGAAGTGGCCAGTGGTCGTGTGGAATAGAACGGTCGAAGTCATTAATTAGTCGCAGGATTGCCCTTTCGACCGCCGAATTGGTAACCGGCAATTCGTCTACGAAGTCGAGCGCATAACGCACTAGGGTCATCAGGTAGCGAGGATGACCTCCACTCGCCTCAATGAGCTTGTCTAAGGCGTTCTCCGTGAATACGGTAATTAGTTCGAGGCGATGACTTAAGAGTTCCTTTAGAAGTTCTCTCCCGGTACTCCATGCCGCGCGCGTCTGACGCTCAGCGATTTTGACCATCGGCAGAATGTGGCGGTCCGGGAAGATTGCTCCGAGATTGGAGGCCTTGGACGAAAAGAGAAGAGAAATCGGAACGGTCACAACCATATGACAACCCAGGCCATAAAGCAGGTTCCCTCGTTCGATGAACAAGACTTCATGCGAGGTGCGACCATCATTAAGATTCCTGAGAGCAATCCTGTCGAGAGAATCGACGATCAGTACAAGATCCTTTTTTTTCTTTTTCTGGACCTCTAGTCGAGCGTTTTCGACAAAGAGCTTGCCGCGCGAAAGGAGTTGGGATAGCTGTGGGTCCAGGTTCTGTCGTACCTGCTTCTTCGATTCCGTGCCTGTTTTTATCCAACCTGAAAATCGTGCCAAAAGCTTCGCAAAAAGTGGAAATCCTCCCGAAACTTCGGCCTCTGAACGAACCTCGGCTTCTATTTCGGTTCGGTCAGTTTTTTCGAGGACCACTTCGGCAAACCATTGCATGAAATCCTCGAGATGTTTGTCGCTGACTTCTATCTCTAATTTGCGTAGGGAAAGATCCAGGCTACGGATTAGGGACAGCAGAATGTCGGTCGGCTCTGTATCCTCTAGGTCAATATCAGTATCCGCTTCAATGTAGGCAACTAAGTAACCGGCTTCTTCCAATGCTTTCTGTAGTCGCCGTAACTCGGTCGATTTCCCACAGCCACGATGTCCGGCGAAAAGCTGGACCAAGGGCCGTTCGGACCGGGTAATCCTTCGGCAGCATTGTATTACCGCGTTGCCGTCGTTTCCACGTCCAAGAGCGAGATCTACATAACGTTCGTCGCCTGCCGCAAGTGGCTGGGCAGGATCGCAGGCATTGAAGGCGTCTTCGAGAGTCGCTGCCGGCAGTTTCATCATGTCCCATCCCCTCTCGCCATGGATTGTAACCTGTCTTAGTTAGCGTCGGGCTCCTCCCATTGCTCCCGGCAAGGAGCAGCGTGGTTCGGTTGCCAGATCCTATGTAGGCTCTCTCGAACGCGGGTTGGGCGAGCCTGAGCCGAGGGGTAGTCAGGTCCGAGGCGCCGCAAGGTCGTCCAACATGCCGTCCGAAGTGGGACTCCTCGAGTGCTCGTGCCAGCCGCCTACACTGTATGGCTGCACGGAACCCGTGCTACTCTGGTCTCTGGAGGATTCAAGCTATGGCAGTGAAGAGACTGAACGTAACCCTTGTCGTCGAAGAAGACCTCCTGCGAGAGGCCCGGGCCGTGGCAGCCCAGCGGCACACCTCCATCAACGAGATGGTGCGCCAGTTTCTGAGGGATATGGTGAGCCAGGAGAGCCGGCGGCTCGCGGCGTTGGAGCGGATTCAGCCTCTTCTCGACCGCCCCTCCGTTCATCTCGGCAGTCCCCGCCCTTCCAGAGACGAGTTGCATGAGCGCTGAGCCCGCGGCTTTCGTTGATTCCAACGTGCTCGTCTACGCTGTCAGCAACGACGAGCCGGAGAAGCAGGGTAGAGCGCGAGAGATCGTAGCTCGCGGCTTCACCGAGGGGTGCTTCGCTATCAGTACACAGGTGATGTTGGAGGTGTACGTCAACGTCACCCGGAAGGCGAAGATCGGCCTCCCTCCCCGTGAGGCTCTCGAGTATGTCCGCGCCTTCGCGGAGTGGCCCGTCATCGAGATGACCCCCGAGTTGGTCTTGGCAGCGCTCGGCCTTGCTCAGCGTTCGCAGATATCTCCCTGGGATGCCGCCATCCTCGAGGCGGCACGCCAGGCCGGGTGCAAGAGGGTGCTCTCGGAAGATCTCGGCGACGGACAGTCTTACGGCGGGATCACCGTCGAGAATCCCTTCTCAGCGCTCGGTATCTGACCTTGATCTGGTCTCGAGATCGGTGATTCTCGTTCTCCCTTTGGCCAGGACTCAGGCGTTCAGGCGAGCCCGGGATTGTAGTCAGAGAAGAGGGCGCCTATAATGGAATCCTCTTTTTAGTGCCCCCGCAACTTGTGGGTGTAGACCGCGGATGCGGCTGGCTGGCGCGGTCCGCCGGAGCGGACGGCGACCGGAATCTGACAAGGAGGCTCCTCGATGAAGATGCATGCGCCGCGGATCGTTCTCGCCTTGACGCTGCTGGGCACCGCCGCCGGACTGGCGGCCCAGAACGTCACTCCCACTGCGAGCCAGTATGTGGTGAAGGACGTCGACCAGATCGACTCCGTGCTGGCGTCGCAGATGGACCTGGTGGCGATCGCCAAGGAGGACGAGGTACGCGACAGCCAGGGCCTGCCGCCGCGTTTTGCCATCCCTGAGGCGGTCTCGATCACGCCCGCCACCCGCGGCACCTGGGAGAGCCTGCCCGACGGCAGGATGCTGTGGCGGCTGCGCATCCTCGGCCGCGAGGGGACGACCTCCCTCAACCTCGGCTTCTCGCGCTTCCAGATGCCGGCGCACGGCCGCCTGCTCCTCTACTCGACCGACGGCAAGGAGAACAGGCTGCGGCCTTTCACCGCCGACGACAACGAGGTGCACGGCCAGTTGTGGACGCCGCCGGTGCTCACCGACGACCTGATCGTCGAGCTTACGGTGCCGGCGAGCGAGAGGGAGAAGGTGGAGCTCGAGCTGACCTCCATCAACCGGGGCTACCGGGGCTTCGGCACCACCCCGCTGGTCAAGTCCGGAAGCTGCAACCTGGACGTCGAGTGCCTTGCCGCCGACGACCCCTGGCGCGAGCAGATGGCCGCGGTGGCGGTGATCTCGACCGGCGGCGGGACCTTCTGCACCGGGTCGCTGATCAACGACACCGCCAACGACCACAAGATGTACTTCATCACCGCCAACCACTGCGGCATCGGCGCCGGCAACGCCGCCTCGCTGGTGGCCTTCTGGAACTTCCAGAACTCGTTCTGCCGGACGCCCGGCAGCGCCCAGAGCGGACAGGCGGGTGACGGCCAGCTCACCCAGTTCCATACCGGCTCCTTCTTCCGCGCCTCCTCCTCGGCGTCCGACTTCACCCTGGTCGAGCTCGACGATCCGCCGGTGCCCGCTTTCAACCACTTCTGGGAAGGCTGGGACCGCTCGCCCGGCGACATCGCCTGCAGCGCCGGGGCCCCTTGCGCCGCGATCCATCACCCGGACACGGACGAGAAGCGCATCACCTACTCGTTGACCAACATGGTGTCCAGCAGTTGGGCCAACACTCCGCCGCCCACCCCGGGCGACGGCACCCATGTCTGGGTGCACTGGGCGACCGATCCCCCCGGACCGTTCACCGTGCCGGGCGTGACCGAGCCCGGCTCCTCGGGCTCGCCGCTCTACAACGGCGCCGGCCGCTTCATCGGCCAGCTCCACGGCGGCGCCTCCGCCTGCGGCGCCACCGGCGATAACCTCTCCGACATCTATGGCCGCTTCAGCGTCTCCTGGACCGGCGGCGGCACCAACAGCACCCGCGTCTCCAACTGGCTCGACGCCGGCAACACCGGCGCCATGGCCATCGACGGCGTCCGCGCCTGCACGCCTACGGGCGCGCCGGCCATCGGCACGGCCTCGGCTACCGGGCCGAACCAGATCCAGGTCACCTGGAGCGACGGCTCGCCCTCCTCGACGGATTTCAACGTCTACCGCGCTCAGGGCACCTGCGCCTCGCCCGGTCCCTTCACCGTCGTGGGCCCCGGCGTCGCCGGCTCGCCGTTCAACGACAACACCGTTTCCGGCAGTACGACCTATGCGTTCCAGGTCACCGGCCGCGATGTCACCGGCTCCTGCGAATCCCCCCCGTCGGCCTGCGTCCAAGCCACGGCCACCGGGTCTTGCACGCTGCCGCCGACCTTCGCGGGGCTGGTGAGCGCCACCAACCAGGCGGCGAATTCCTGCGGCATCGGCTTGTCCTGGGCGGCCGCCACCGCCAACTGCGGCGGCCCGATCACCTACAACGTCTACCGTTCGACGACGACCGGCTTCACGCCGAGCCTCGGGAACCGGATCGCCACCGGCGTCACCGGCACGAGCTACACCGACAGCTCGGTGGCGCTGGTGAACGGCACGACCTTCTTCTACATCGTGCGGGCGGTCGACGGCTCGAACACCGTCGAGGATGCCAACACCGTCCAGCGCAGCACCGCGCCCACCGGTCCGGTCACCAGCCTTCTGGCCGAGACGTTCGAGGGCGCCGGCGGCTTCGACAACCCGGGCTGGACGCACCCCGTGCTCTCGGGCACCAACGACTGGGCGCTGTCGACGGCCCAGTCGCAGACGCCCACGCACTCCTGGTTCTCCGACAGCCAGACCTCGGTCTCCCAGAGGGCCCTGGTGACGCCGACGTTCGCGACCGGTGCCAGCACCCTCCTCTCGTTCTGGCACACCTTCGCGTTCGAGAGCTCCGCCAACTGCTTCGACGCCGGCGTGCTCGAAGTTTCGACTAACGGCGGCGGTGCGTGGACGCCGGTGCCGGACGCGGCCTTCACGGCGGGCGGCTACACGGGCACGGTCCGGGCCGACTTCATGAACCCGCTCGGCGGCCGGCGCGCCTGGTGCAACGGCACGATCGGCGCGATGACGCAGGTCAACGTCAACCTTGGCGCCTTCGCCGGTCCGAACACCAAGCTGCGGTGGCTGGAAGGCGATGACAGCAGCGCCGAGGCGACCGGCTGGTTCGTCGACTCCGTGACCGTCGCCGACGTCGGCGTCTGCACGGCGACCGGCATCTTCAGCGACGGCTTCGAGAGCGGCAACACCAGCGCCTGGAGCGGCGTCAGTCCCTAAAGGAAGGTTCCCCGAGGAACGCTTCCCGAGGGGGGGGGGCAGGTTGCGAGGCGGGCTCGACGAGCCCGCCTTTTGCTTTCCGGGGCAGCCCCGCCAACCCTCGGATGTGGTACCCTGGGCGAAACTTTTTCTGCGGGAAAAAAGCCTATGACGAAGCGGTGGTTCCTCGTGTTGGCCCTCTCCATCCTCTTACTACCTGCCGCCGTGGCGAACGCCGCGGTCGACTGGCCGTCGCTCGCGAGCCAGCTCCGAGCTGACGCCGTGGAGCCGCGCAGCGCTCTCGAGGCGCTGATTGCGGCCAACCAGGATTTCTTGCTGCTGCGGCCCGAGGAAGCCAAGGACCAGATCCGCATCCCGCTCTGGCTGCGGGTGATCTGGCGCAAGGCTCATCCCGACATGGTCTACCGCGCGGACGATCCGACGGGCGGCTATCCGTTCGTCCTCAAGGAGGCGCACGAGTGGATGGTGACCCACCAGAACCTCTTGCCCGGCCTGCCGGAAAGGGACTCGGGGCCCGAGGGGAGGGATGACGACGATCCCGACCGGGCGGCCACGATCTCCGGCGAGCAGCGGATCTCGGGCGCCCAGACCGCGCCCCGGAGCGAGTCGGACATCCGCGTCAACTATTGGGACACGATGAAGATCATCGGCGCCTCGAACAACATCTCGGCGAGCGGCCAGCAGTCCCAGTTCTTCTCGCTCGACGGCGGCGCGACCTGGAGCCAGACCAGCCTGCTGCTCCAGGGGACCGACGCCTTCCACTCCGACCCGACCGTCGATTGGACGTCGGACGGCACCGCCTGGTCGACCACGATCGGCATCAACAGCGCCGTCACAGTGCTCCAGATGCGGTCCTACAAGTCGGTCGACAACGGCGCCTCCTGGACCTTCGACGCCACGTTCTCCGGCGCCCAGTCGAGCGCCGACAAGCAGATCATGTGGGTGGACCACAGCGCGACGTCGCCTTTCAAGGACAACATCTACGTCATCTGGCACAACGGCCAGCCGGCCTTCGTCAACCGGCGCACGGGCCCGGCCGGCTCCTGGCAGACGCCCCTCCAGGTGAGCGGCGCGGAGTCGACGGGCACGGCGATCGGCAGCGACATCAAGACCAACGCCTTCGGCGACGTGTTCGGCTTCTGGCCGACCACGACGAACCGCCGGGTCTTCGTCACCAAGTCGACCAACGGCGGCGTCTCCTTCGGCGCGCCGGTCCAGATCGCCCAGATGTTCGACGGCTTCGACATCGGCGTGCCGTCCTTCGCCGGCCGCCGGGCGCTCATCTATGTCTCCGCCGGTGCCTACCGTACCGCGGGCAAGGATCTGGTCTACGCCACCTGGACCGACCTGACGGGCGCCGCCGGATGCACCGCGGCGGCCAACGAGCCGGGCACCAACGCGGCGTCCACCTGCAAGACCCGCATCTGGTTCTCCCGCTCCACCAACGGCGGCGCTGCATGGTCGGCGCCGGTCATGATCAACAACCAGGCCTCGCTCAACGACCAGTACAACCAGTGGATGGTGGTCGACGAGACGACCGGCGCGCTCCAGATCGTCTACTACGACACGGTCGGCGATGCGGGCCGCAAGAAGTCCGACATCTGGCATCAGTCCTCCTTCAACGACGGCGTCACCTGGTCGACGCCGGTCAAGGTGACCTCCGCCCAGACGGACGAGACGATCGCGGGCGCCGACTCGGGCAACCAGTACGGCGACTACAACGGCATGTCGGGCATCGCCGGCATCTACTTCCCGTCCTGGACCGACCGGCGGAACAACGCCCGCGAGGAGATCTGGACGGCGAAGATCACCGACCTCTCCTGCACGCCTCCGGGCGCGCCGGCCATCGGCACCGCTTCGGCCATCGCGCCGAACCAGATCCAGGTCACCTGGGGCAACGGCTCGCCCTCCTCGACGTCCTTCAACGTCTACCGCGCGGTCGGCACCTGCGCCTCGCCCGGCACCTTCACCAACATCGCCCCCGGAGTCGCGGGCTCCCCGTACACCGACAGCACGGTCTCGGGCAGCATCACCTACGCCTACCGGGTCCATGGCCTCGACGTCACCGGCAACTGCGAGTCCCCGGCGTCGGCCTGCGTCCAGGCCACGGCGACCGGCGCCTGCACGCTGCCGCCGACCTTCGCGGGGCTGGTGAGCGCCACCAACCAGGCGGTGAGCTCCTGCGGCATCAACCTGTCCTGGGTGGCCGCCACGGCGAATTGCGCCGGCCCGGTCACCTACAACGTCTACCGTTCGACGACCACCGGCTTCACGCCGAGCATCGGCAACCTGATCGCCACCGGAGTCACCGGCACGAGCTACACCGACACCTCGGTGACGCTGGTGAACGGCACGACCTACTTCTACATCGTGCGGGCGGTCGACAGCTCGAACGCGTCCGAGGACACCAACACCGTCCAGCGCAGCGCCACGCCCACCGGCCCGGTCAGCAGCCTCCTGACCGAGACCTTCGAGGGCGCCGGCGGCTTCGACAATCCGGGCTGGACGCACAACGTGGTCTCGGGGGTCAACGACTGGGCGTTGTCGACGGCACAGTCGCAGACGCCCACGCACTCCTGGTTCTCCGACAGCCAGACCTCCGTCTCCTCGCGGGCCCTGGTTACCCCGACGTTCGTGACGGGTACCAGCACCCTCCTCTCGTTCTGGCACACCTTCGCCTTCGAGAGCGCCGCCAACTGCTTCGACGCCGGCGTGCTCGAGGTTTCGACCAACGGCGGCGGTGCGTGGTCGCCGGTGCCGGACGCGGCGTTCACGGCGGGCGGCTACAACGGCACGGTCCGGGCCGACTTCATGAACCCGCTCGGCGGCCGGCGCGCCTGGTGCAGCGGCACGATCGGTGCGATGACCCAGGTCAACGTCAACCTCGGCGCCTTCGCCGGTCCGAACACCAAGCTGCGGTGGCTGGAAGGCGATGACAGCAGCGCCGAGGCGACCGGCTGGTTCGTCGACTCCGTGACCGTCTCCGACGTCGGCGTCTGCACGGCGAACGCGATCTTCAGCGACGGCTTCGAGAGCGGCAACACCAGCGCCTGGAGCGGCGTCAGTCCCTAAAGGAAGGTTCCTGAGGGGCAGGTTACGAGGCGGGCTCTACGAGCCCGCCTTTTTGTTTTTTGCGGGGGGTATCTGGGTCAGGGGCGGCAGGGGTCAGGGGTGGCAGCAGAGCAGGGCGTGCGGCCGTCTGCTGCCGGGCGAAATGCTGAGGCCCGCCACGGCCCGCTCCCGGGGATCGATCCCTGCCTGCCGTGCCGCGGCATGGGACCGCCGGGAGGCACGCAGTCCTCGGGGACGGTCCTGATCGATCTCTCCTTCTCGGGCGCCCTGCCGTCCCAGATGACCCTGGTCGCGGTCTTCCTGCGCGTCGGCAAGTCCGTCTACGCCTTCGACGGCTCCCGCGATCCGGCCCTGCTCGCCGCGGTCGCCGCCGGCGGCGTCGAATCCCTCTCCCTTTCCGGCGTCGGCGGCCTCTTCCCAGCGGGGGAGCAGCCCTCGCTCGTGCTGGTCGTCAACGTCGGAGGTCCCGCCTACTGGCACGAGATTCCGGTGCACACGCACTAGAGGTCCGTCCGCCGGCTCCGGCGAGCGGCCCGTTCCGGCCGGCGAGTCAACTTTTGACTCCGGCGAGCGACTCGTTCCGACCGGCGAGCGACTCGTTCCGGCCGGCGAACCAACTTTTGACTCCGGCGAGCGACTCGTTCCGGCCGGCGGACGAACTTTAAGGTCCGGCGAGCCGCTCGTTCCGGTCGGCGGACGAACTTTAAGGTCCGGCGAGCCGCTCGTTCCGGTCGGCGGACGAACTTTAGGGTCCGGCGAGCCAACTTTTGGCACTGGCGAGCCGCTCGTTCCGCTCAGGCTTCACTCCGAGCCTCGACCTCAACCTCACCGCGAGTCCGGAGGGCGTCAGACTCATAGCCCAGGGCGACAGCCCTGGAATCGCGGATCCACCCCTCTCCGGAGCCCCGCCAGGGGCGGCAGACCCTCTTTTCAAGGCAGAAAGCCTTGATTCAGTTTTCAAAGAACGCCCAAATCCGCTCAGATCAATTGGCGGCCCGCCACTCTTTTCCCGTCCCGATTGCCGAGGGGCGGGAGCATAGTCCTCTTGTCCGTCGAAGCGCAATCCTTCCGAGAAGATTTACTCATGTCGTCGCCCAATTGACCTTGGCTCGGGAGCAAAGGATCTTTTCCCGCGGCTAAAGACTCATTTGAAAAGATAGGGGAGTCTTTAGCGAAATTGGATCTTGACAGACGCCAATCCGCGGAGCTATCTTCCGCCCCGCTTCACGTAGGACACAACCGAGTCAAGAATAAGGAGATCTCCATTGAGGGATTCTGGAATCTTGATTTGAAACCCGATGTCTCTGATTCCGGATAATCCGGACAGGACACGGCGCCGTGCTCTGGGCTCATTGACAACTGAATCTTGATCAGGCGGGCGCCAGGGGGCGGCTGGTGCCCGCCTGTGCTTTATCCCATGGAAACGACGAGTTGCATGGGCGAGAGAGTTGGAAGGCCTCGTCCGGGCTCGAAGGAAGCGGAAGCTATCGGTCGTGCTGACGGTGGAGGAGGTCAAACGCGTGCTCTCCCATCTTCAGGGGACCGAGCGGCTCTTCCTCTCGCTCCTTTACGGCACCGGTATGCGTCTGGCGGAGGGACTGCGTCTGCGGGTGAAGGAGGTCGACTTCTCCTACGACCAGATCACCATCCGGGACGGCAAGGGAGCCAAGGACCGGGTGACGATGCTCCCGTCGTCCCTCAAGGCGGACCTGCGGGAGCACCTGAGAGCGTCAAGAAGCTGCACGAGGGGGATCTCCGAGCGGGCAACGGCCGGGTCTACCTGCCAAACGCGCTGTCTCGGAAGTATCCCGGCGCCGCCGCCGAGTGGGGCTGGCAGTACGTGTTTCCCGCGCCGGGGCTGTCGCGGGACCCGCGGTCGGGAGAGCGGCGGCGGCATCACTTGCACGAGAGAGGAATCCAGCGTGCCTTCCACCTGGCGGTCCGGCAGGCCTCGATTACCAAGCTGGCGACCTGTCATACCCTCCGCCATTCCTTTGCGACCCACGTCTTGATGAACGGCTACGACATCCGGACGGTCCAGGAGCTACTGGGTCATCAGAGCGTGAAAACGACGATGATCTACACGCACGTGCTCAACCGGGGTGGCCGGGGAGTGAAGAGTCCGGTCGATCTGCTGTAGGGATTCTCCCGAGCTCATCTTCCTCCAAGCTCCTGATTTGGAGCCGGGGCTCGCTGTCCTTCTCTTTTCGCGCTTGGTGCCGGCTCGGAGGCTGTCCAGGGGCACTGGGGGGAGCTTTGTCGTCTTGGCTGCGGACTGTTATCCGACAGATCGTGTCGGATAAGCCGCCCGGCCCGAAAATCCTTATCCTATTGATTTTAAGAGAGAAACTGCCCTTCCGCCACCGCGAAAGGAACGTTGAACAAAACCGCTACGCGGTAGATCTCTCCGCCAAAACGTTGACTTTACCATCTTCGAGGCAGTAGTTCCCCATTCCGGGTACCCTTTCGGGTCTAACTTCCCGAAAGGAGTCACCGCTATGGGAGAGATGCGCGATC